>JAEUNM010000113.1 GCA_016791105.1 Rhodocyclaceae bacterium
CGAATTTCCCTGGCAAATTGATCGCGCTGCGCGCGCAGTTGATAGACATTCCGGGCCAAAGCGAGCAGGTAGCCGGCGCCGATCAGGAATGCAATCGGCAGAGCCAGTTCGGCAGACAGCCAGGGCGCGATGGCGATCGGCAGGCCATGCGCCAAATGAATGGGGCGCAGGCGCGCGGGCCGATCGGCGCGCAACACCGGCTGGCTGTAGCCCCAGAATGCCGGCGCAACGGTAAATAGCAGCATGCGGTAGGGCACTTGAGCGACCCACGGCCGATCCAGATACAAGCAACCCCAATGCGCCCACTGCAGCCCGGCCAGGGCAAAAATCAGCACGATGCCCATGGTTCGCGCGCTGCCCTGGCCATGGTAATGGCTGGCACGAAAGTGGGTGACGCCAAGCAGCACGGCGCTGACGACGGAAAATCCGATCAAAAGTAAGGCAAGGGAAACCATTGCGGTGGGTGGGCCGGTCGCGTGATTGCGACAGTTGCACGAAATGCGAAGCTTAGCGGGCGTTTTCGCGCTTGCGGAAGTTCAATGTGTCGCGCGTATTCACGGCGCGGCACCGGTGCGAGGTGAACTGGATTTAGGAAACCAGCCGGCGATCGCCACGATCGCCCGATAGCACGCATACACCGACGCGTGCCCGAGCTTTCGTTTCCTCGATCTTGTAACAAGCTGCCTGTATTTAGTGCACGAGCCTCCTGCATTGCGGAACAGGGTTCACGGCGCTGCGGGCTGTTCGGGATTGGCCTTGAGCGTATAGACTGAAAATATCTACTGTTTCGAGATGGCTCAGAAATGACCTACGCCCGCGTATTCCAGTCCGGCAATAGCCAGGCTGTCCGACTGCCCAAGGAATTTCGACTGAAGTCGGACCGGGTCGAAATTTTTCGGCGCGGCGACGAAATCGTGCTGCGCGAACTGCCGGTCAGCGGCACCGCGGTTTTTGATGCGCTGGCCAGCCTGCCGGCCGACTTCATGGCCGATGGACGGGACGATGCGCCGCCGCAAGAGCGGGAAGATCTGTGAGCCCCGCGCGCTATCTGCTGGACACCAACATTTGCATCCATATAGCCAAATGCGCACCACCCGGCGTGCGGGAGCGTTTTGCGCAGTGTAGCGCCACCGAACTTGCCATGTCCGTCGTTACCCTGGGAGAACTGCGATATGGCGCCGAAAAAAGCCAGTCGCGCGAGAGCCAAGCGAAGGCCCGAACGGTGTCCCACGAGGGACTTGAAAGAGAGGGGAAATCGTTGTCCAATTAAGGCTGTGACTGCATCCGACCGGATGAACATGGACTTGGAGCGGACAGAAAACGAGGCTCCGGTTTGCGGATTGGGTGTCCAGGGCTGTATTCGGCGCTGGTCTCGCCACTTCGCCGACTCAATCTGCTGAACCGCCGTGTACACGTGACCCGTCCGCACGGTGGTGTGGGAGGGGGAGCCGCGAGGCTTCTCCCTATCCCGATTAGCCCTACGTAACCAAGAGGTGGCCATGAACGAGTATGGATTCAATCCAACCTGGTCAGATGAGCAACGCAGGCTCGCCCTCTTAGAGCGGTGCTGGAATCCCCCGACGATTGCAAAGTTGAAGCGGGCAGGTGTGGGTCCGGGCTGGCGCTGCCTTGAGGTTGGCGCTGGGAATGGGTCGATCGCGCGTTGGCTTCGCGATGCGGTCCGTCCGAATGGGCGGGTTGTGGCCGTCGACCTTGATACGCGCTTCATTGCGAACGAGCCTAGTATTGAGGCGCGCCAGGCGAATATCCTGACCGACGAGATCGAGCCGGAAGCTTTTGACCTTGTCCACTGCCGGGCGCTATTGCACCACTTGCCCGGCAATGAGGTCGCTGCCCTTAAACGCATGACGGCGGCGTTGCGCCCGGGTGGGTTCTTGCTTGCCGAGGAGCCCTACTCGGGGCCGATGATCGGTTCGCGAACCCCAGCTTGGGCGGCGCTGTGGCAGGCGTTCGTTGCCGCCATGCCTCATGCTGATTACATCTGGCCTCTTAGCATTGGCTCGGCGTTCCGCGCCGCCGGGCTCACGGACATCGAAGTTTCTGGAGCCGCTGACGTCATTCAGGGGGGAACGCCGGAAGCCGAGTTCCTCCGTTTGACCGTCGAGGCAGTTCGGAATCGCCTTCCGCCCAACGTAAACATCGAGCCCGGTATCCAGCTCCTTCGCGATCCACATTCGTTTGAACCTGGCTTTGTCGTGTACTGCGCGTTGGGGCGCAAAGCGCAATGATTCGCTGTGACCCGCGGGCTAACAACTCGCTCCAGAGGGACGCTCGCTGCGCTCGCGCCCCTGAGCTCCGGCGTTAGCCCACATAGGAGCCGCCGATGTTCGGAGATGGAGAAGGGTTACGAACAGAAGTGAAGTTTGCTGTCGCGGCCGCATATGACAAGTTCGCCGCGAAGTGGGAAATTTCAATCGAAAAGCTACGGTGGGTCGATGACTGGTCTTCGTTCTTAAGCCGCTTCACCGTTGCCGAAATCAACTCGGTAGCCGACTACGGGAATAATAGGGGACGGGGAATAATAGGGGACGGGGAATAATAGGGGACGTACCACGAATAGGTTTAACGCCTACGGTGGGAATGGCTGCGTTGGTGTGTGGCTTGAGGCGATAATAGGGGCATCTAAATCCGCGCACCGACTGAGCGGCGCAGTTTGTTGGGGTTCGCAGGCTCACCCCAACCTACGCGACTACGCGACTACGCGACTACGCGACTACGCGACTACGCGACTACGCGACCAGCGGCGTAGGGCGGATAAGCCGCAGGCGCAATCCGCCGTATGGGGCGGTTGAATCGCCGCGCACGTCTGAATGCGTGCCGGTTCGTCGCGTGGGCAGGAATCGAGGGAGTCGGGGGCAGAGTGCGGTCCTGCGCAAATGCCCCAAACGATGCGGACGGGGCAGTATGCCCCGTCCGGCAATAAAGTCCGAGTTCCACGCGCTATTTGCGCGCGCGCCGGTTCCATCCGTGTTTTGGACTTTGCGTCCCGAGGTGATTGCCGCCGACGGGGCAAGCACTTTCTATGCCTTTCCCCCGGCCCGAACGTTTCGGAACGCGATGAGCCAAGGGCGATCTGGAGAGGAATGCGCGAACCGATGCGGACGGGGCAACATGCCCCGTCCGGCGCAGGGACTTGGTTGAAGATGGGTTGGCGCGCAGGTCCGGGATATTGCAATAGATCCATCACCGGCTAATGGCTGCGGGGTTGGCGTCGCCTGCGGCGTCGGGGGCAGGTGCCGGGTTGGCGTCTCCATACGGCGGAATGCGCTGCGCTTTTCCGCCCTACGAAATTCCACCCTACGAATTCCGTCGCACGCAACTTGGGTCCGACGTCGGGGCGCGCAAATGTTTTACTGCGCGGCTGCGTGGGCGCTGCGCAGCAGCGCCAGCAGTTGGTCGGCCGACAGGCGGGCGCCGCCGTCGGTGCCGGCGAGCAGGCTGTCGGCCAGTTCGCGTTTGTGGCGGTGCAGTTCGACGATTTTTTCTTCTATCGTGTCGGCTGCGACCAGGCGATAGACGGTTACCGGCCGCGTCTGGCCGATGCGGTGGGCGCGGTCGGAGGCCTGGTCTTCCACGGCGGGGTTCCACCACGGGTCCATGTGGATCACATAGTCGGCGGCGGTCAGGTTGATGCCGGTGCCGCCGGCTTTCAGGCTGATCAGGAACAGGTCGGCGCCGCCGGCCTGGAAACATTCGACGCGCGCGCGCCGCGCGGCTGCCGGGGTGGTTCCGTCCAGATAGAGGTATTTCACGCCGCGGCCGTCCAGGTGCGCGCGCAGTATGGCCAGGTGGTCCACGAACTGGCTGAATACCAGGGCCTTGTGGCGGTTTTCCAGTAATTCATCGACCAGTTCGGCAAAAGCGGCCAGTTTGCAGCCGGTGATGCTGGTGCCAGGTTCGACCAGGTCGGGGTCGCAGCAGGCGCGCCGCAGGCGCATGATTTCGGCCAGGATGCGCAGATTGCGACGCCCGCCGGCGTCGTCCTGCAGGCGCTCCAGCGCGGCGACGCGCAGGGCTTCATAGAACGCGCGTTCGTCGGCGGACAATTCGATGCGCAACTGGATTTCCGTGCGCGGCGGCAATTCCGCCAGCACTTCGCTCTTGTTGCGACGCAATACGAAGGGCTGTATGAGCCGCCGCAAATGCGCCCGCGCGGCCGGATCGGCCTGTTTTTCGATGGGCAGCACAAAGCGTTCGGTAAATTGTTCCAGTGTGCCGAGCAGGCCGGGGTTGATGAATTCGAACAGGCTCCATAGTTCGCCCAGGTGGTTTTCCACCGGCGTTCCGGTCGTGATGATGCGGAAATTGCCCTGCAGCCGCATGACGGCGCGAGCGCGCCGCGTTTCGCGGTTTTTCACGGCTTGCGCTTCGTCCAGCACGATGGTGTGCCAGTGACGCGCGGCGAAGCGCTCGATGTCTATCTGCAGCAGGCCGTAGCTGACCACCACCAGGTCGTTGGCAGCCAGGCCTTCCAGCATGGCCGCGCGATCGCCCGGCCCGTATAGCCGCAGATTGAGCGATGGCGCGTGGCGCGCGGCTTCGGCCGCCCAGTTCAGACAGACCGAAGTCGGCGCCACCACCAGGGCCGGGCCGGCCGCGCCGCGCGCCAGCAGTACTGCCAAAGCCTGTACGGTTTTGCCCAGCCCCATGTCGTCGGCGAGACAGGCGCCGGCGCCCCAGTGCGCGAGGCGCATGAGCCAGGCATAGCCGGCGCGCTGGTATTCGCGCAATTCGGTGGCGAGCGCGGCTGGAATGAGTACTTCGAGCCGGTCCAGTTCGCGCAGGCGCGCGGCCTGCTTGTGCCAGGCTGCGTCGGAACTGAGTTTGCCGGCAAGTTCTATCAGTTCGGCGATGGCGGGGCTGGCCAGCGCGTGTACGCGGGTGCTGTCGGGCCGCAGTTCGGCCACTGCGGCGAGGTTTTCCAGCCGGCGGCGGAATTCGTCGGTAAGCGCCAGAAATTCGTCGTTTCCCAGCGGCAGGAAGCGCCCCTGCATGGTGCCGGCTCGGGCCAATAGTTCGCTCAGTTCCAGCACGCGCCCGGCGTCCAATTGCAGCGTGCCGCTGAGTCCGAACCAGTCCGCGTCGTGCCGTACCTGCAGTTTTAGCCCCTGCGCGATTGGGGCTGGGGCCAGGCGGAATTTCACGCCGTGCGGCCAGGCCACCACGACGGATTCGCCCAAGTCCCGAATTTGCAGCAGTAGTTCCAGGCTGCTGGCGGTGTCGGGGATTTGCCACTCGTCGTGCGACCACTGCGCTTGCTGCAGCACTGGGCAGTCGGTTTGCAGGGCGCCCAGGGCCGCCAGTTCGGCATCGATGTCGCGCAGCACCTGGGTCGAGGCGCCGGCAATCTCGGCGATTACCACCGCGGCGCCGGCACCCGGCGCGTAATACGGTCCGCCGTTGCCAAAGGGGCGCACCCGTGCCTGCATGCGCAGGCCGCTGCCATAGGCCAGAAGGTGCAGATGCAGGCGCGGGTCGGCGGCAAGCTGCGGCATGTTCGCCGACCCGTCCGCCAGGTCCGATTGCACGGTGAGCAGCGGCGCCAGCACGCGCATTGCTTCGAGCACCTTGTGCTGTTCGGATTCCGGCACCGTCACGCCGTCGCCGATCACGCGCGCGACTGATCGCAATTGCTCGCTGAATTCCACCACCGCCAGCCGTGTCGGGGTTTCCTGTACTACCGCCAGCGTGGTCTGCAAGGCGCGTTCGGCCAGGGGCATGGTGAGGCGTATGTTGTCGCCCATGCGTTTGACCAGCAGTTGGGCGTGGGCGGCGACGATTTCCACCCGCGTCGTGACATCGTCGCGCAAAAAAACCAGTGGATGGCCGATCATCGCGCGCAGCGCAAGTTGCGTGTCGAGTGCATAGACCGTTGGCTGGCCGTAGCCGGATTCCTGCACCACCGCGCGCGCGACGGCGCGATCCTGCTCGGTCAGTGCCGCCAGTTGCGGGTCTGCGCCGTGCAGACGCTTGAGCGCAACCGGACGGCCTTTGGTCCAGAAGCCGCGCGCGTCCAGCTTCTGTTCGCGCGGCTCTATGTCGATTTGTTCCTGCGCTGGATGGAAATCGATCAGCCACACCAGGCGCGTTTCGCGCGTAGGGGCTGCGGGGGGCCGTGGCCGGTTCAGGTCCATCAGCGCGTCCAGTTGCGAACGCCAGCGTTGCTGCGGCTCGAACCAGCCCACCATGTCGTCGAAGCCGAATTCTTCGCGCCAGGCGCGCGCCTTGTCGGCAAAACTACCGGCGTGCCCGAGGCGGTGCAGCAGTTCGGCCGCTTGTGCGGCGATCCAGTACATACCGCCGGCTTCGCATTCGGCGGCGATTTGTTCCAGCGTGGCCAGGTCTGTTTCGGGTCTGGCGAGGCCCATCCAGTAGCGCAGCATGCATTCCAGAAAGCGCAGCATGCCGGATCGCTCGCCCTGCGGCAGCCTGGCCTGGTCCGGCGCCAGGTTGCCTTTTTGCACGTGTATCAGGCGCAGCAGCAGGCCGTTTGCGGCGCGCTGCATTTCGTCGGCGCCGGCGAGCGGATTGGCGACCAGTTTTTCGGCGCGCAGGCGCTCGGCGCTGCCACCCGCGCGCAGCAGCGCCAGCACGCGCAGGCAATGCAGCAAAGTGTTGTTGAGCAGGGGCCCGCGGAGCGCCGACGGCAAGTTCGCCGCCACTGCTTCGAATTTTTTCACCGCCGCGGCGGTATCGCCAGCCAGCAAGCATGCGGCGGCATTCAGCGTGGCAGCGGGCCAGAAGTCGCCTGCTTGCTTGCACCAGTCACGTACCATCTGTACGCGCCCGCACAGCAAATAATGAAACTGCAATGCCTGCGCAAGTTCTGCCTGCGGGTCGGTGGGGTCCAGCAGGTGTTCGACCGTGGCACGCAAGGGTGGCGCGCTGGGTGCTTGCTGATCGATATTGAGCAACAAGCGACACAGCACGATTTCGCGCATGGATGGCTCGACGCGCGCCATATAGGCCGGGTCGAAGGGCTGGCCGAGCAATTCGATCAGCACGTGGGGCCGGCCCGCGCGCCGGTAGTGCCCGGCCAAGTCATACAGCCGCAACAGATTGCTGCTGCCGCCGGACAGTAATTCGACGCGCAGCCAGGCGCGCAACTGGCGTTCGTCGCGCGGCGTAAAGCGCTGATTCCAGTTGCGGCGTATGCAGGCGAGCAGGGCGTCGAATTGCGGCAGGCGCAGGGCGGCGGACACCGCGCGGCAACTCGCCGCGGCGACACAATCCAGGCCGCCCGCCGTTTCCGCCACCAGGCCGGCGCTGCGCAATTCGGCCAGACTGGCGGCGACGCGCGCCTCGTTGTAGGGCTGGCCGTAACGGTCCCGCAGGTCGGCCGCCTTCAGGCAGGCAACGATCCGTTTGCGTTCCGGTGCGCTGTCGGACAAGGCAAGCACCGCCAGCAATACCTGATCGCCAGGTAATTGGGCGTCGACGCGACGCACTGCTTCTGCTACGGATAACGGCGCATGCGGCATGGGACGGAAGGCGTGGGCGGTCAGGTTGCAGCATGCCCGCGGCGGGCTGGACAGATGCGATTTTCAGCCATTTTCCCGTCGCGCTGGGCGCATTTTGCCGCGCCCACCGGCGGGGCGCCGCGCCGCGTACAGGGGCACGCGACGGAGTGCGGCTGATACCTGTCAATTCGCCGCGCCGCAAGGCGCACGGCCTGGGGAGCAGTGCCGGCACTATGAGATAATTATCGGCTGCACTCACGGGCGGACCTTGCGATGGCACTCACTTTGTATGAAAAGCTCTGGAATGAACACGTGGTCCACGTCGAAGACGACGGCACCACGCTGCTGTACATAGATCGCCATCTGGTGCACGAAGTGACCAGTCCGCAAGCCTTTGAAGGCTTGAAACTGGCCGGTCGCAAAGCCTGGCGCGTGTCTTCCATCGTCGCCACGGCGGATCACAACACGCCCACCACCGATTGGGCTCAGGGCATTGCGGACCCCATTTCGCGCCAGCAGGTGGAAACGCTGGACGCCAATATTCGCAGCGTGGGCGCGCTGGCTTATTTCCCGTTTCGCGATGCGCGTCAGGGCATCGTGCACGTGATCGGTCCGGAAAATGGCGCCACGCTGCCCGGCATGACGGTCGTGTGCGGCGATTCGCATACCTCCACGCACGGGGCGTTTGCTTGCCTCGCGCAAGGCATAGGCACGTCGGAAGTCGAACACGTGCTGGCCACGCAGTGTCTGCTGCAGAAAAAATCGAAAACCATGCTGGTGCACGTGGCCGGCCAGCCCGGCCGCGGTGTAAGCGCCAAAGACATCGTGCTGAGCCTGATCGGTGTGATCGGCACCGCCGGCGGCACCGGTCACGCCATCGAATTCGGCGGCCCGGCAATCAGGGCCATGTCCATGGAAGGTCGCATGACCTTATGCAATATGGCGATCGAAGCCGGTGCCCGCTGCGGCCTGGTGGCGGTGGACCAGATCACCATCGATTACCTGCGCGGCCGCCCCTTCGCGCCGCGCGGCGACGTATGGGATCGCGCCGCGGCGCACTGGCGCAGCTTGGTGAGCGACGCCGACGCGCATTTCGATCGGCGCGTCGATATCGATGCCGCCCGCATCGGTCCGCAAGTGACCTGGGGCACTTCGCCGGAAATGGTGGCGTCCATCAACGAGCGCGTGCCGGCGCCGGAAGATTTTGCCGATCCCGTCAAGCGCGAGGGGGTCGAACGCGCGCTGCAATACATGGGACTTGTCGCGCGCACGCCGATTGCCGAAATTCGCGTGGACAAAATTTTCATCGGCTCCTGCACCAATTCGCGCATCGAAGATTTGCGTGCCGCCGCGGCCATCGTGAAAGGCCGTCGCCTAGCCGACAACATACGTCTGGCGATGGTGGTGCCGGGCTCGGGTCTGGTCAAGGCGCAGGCCGAAAGCGAGGGGCTGGACAAAATTTTCCGCGCCGCCGGCTTCGAGTGGCGCGAGCCGGGGTGTTCGATGTGCCTGGGCATGAATGCCGATCGCCTCGAACCGGGCGAGCGCTGCGCCTCCACGTCGAACCGCAATTTCGAAGGGCGGCAGGGCGCGGGCGGGCGCACGCATCTGGTCAGTCCGCAAATGGCGGCGGCGGCGGCGATCGCCGGACGCTTTGCCGACGTGCGCGAAATTCTCTGAATTGCCTGGGAGGAACGCTATGAACTTACTGCGCAGACTGGCTGCCGTGATGGCGGTGGCTATCGGTATGGTTTCGCTTGCGGGTTGCAATACCGTCGCCGGTGTGGGCAAGGACATCAAAAAGGGCGGCGAAGCGATAGAAAAGGCCGCCAAGTAGGCGCTCACACATGGAAAAATTCATACGCCACGAAGGTTTGGTAGCGGTGCTGGACCGCGCCAACGTCGATACCGACGCCATCATTCCCAAACAGTTTCTGAAGTCCATCAAGCGCTCGGGCTTCGGCCCCAATCTGTTCGACGAGTGGCGCTACCTGGACCACGGCGAGCCCGGCATGGACCCCGCGACGCGGGTGCCCAACCCGGATTTCGTGCTGAATCAGGCGCGCTACCGCAGCGCCTCGATACTGCTCACGCGCGAAAATTTCGGCTGCGGATCGTCCCGCGAGCACGCCCCCTGGGCCTTGCAGGATTACGGATTTCGCGCACTGATCGGCACCAGCTTTGCGGATATTTTTTATAACAATTGCTTCAAGAACGGCGTACTGCCGGTGCGCCTGCCGGCCGCCGAAGTAGACCGCCTGTTCGCGCTCTGCCAGGCCACGCCGGGCTTTACGCTCACCGTCGATCTGGACGGCCTGTACGTGCTGAGCCCGGACGGAAAAGCCGTTCCGTTCGAAGTGGATGCGTTCCGGCGCTACTGCCTGCTCGGCGGCTACGATGACATCGGGCTCACCTTGCGCCATGCCGACAAGATACGCGAGTTCGAGGCGCGCCGCCGCATCGAGCAGCCGTGGCTGTTCGCTTAAAGGGAATTGCCCGGTGCGTGCGCGTATCGTCCGATATCTGGCCGAACGCGCATGGCTCAGTTTCATACTGATGGGGGTTGCATTTTTTGCGTTCGGCGTCGCCTCGCTGAACCTCATCGTGACGATACGCGCCAACCTCGAGCTGTTTTACGATCATGGCATCATGGTGTTCGGCGATGGTGGCGGCCAGCAATTGCTCGAACTGCTGGGTTACGGTTATCTGAGCATGGCTTTTTACATTGCCGCCAAGGCCTGCGAAAAGCTGCTGGTGGACCGACTGACACGCAAGGACTGAAAGAGAAAACGACATGAAAATCTGTGTACTGGCCGGCGATGGTATCGGTCCCGAAATTGTCGCCGAAGCACTGCGTGTGCTCGACGTGTTGCGCCGCGACGGCCTGCCGCTGGAAACCGAAATGGGCCTTCTGGGCGGCTGCGCCGTGGATGCGGCGGGCGATCCGTTTCCCGATGCGACGCGCGATCTGGCGCGCGCGGCCGATGCAATTCTTTTGGGCTCCGTGGGCGGGCCGAAGTGGGATGGGCTGGCGCGCGAATTGCGTCCCGAGCGCGGCCTGCTGCGCATACGCAAAGATCTCGAACTGTTTGCCAACCTGCGTCCGGCTGTCGTCTATCCGGAACTTGCCGGCGCGTCGGCCCTGAAACCGGAAGTCGTGGCGGGCCTCGACATCCTGATCGTGCGCGAACTGACCGGCGACATTTATTTCGGCCAGCCGCGCGGCATAGAGGTGCGCGACGGCGAGCGCGTCGGCTATAACACCATGATTTATTCCGAGTCCGAAGTGCGCCGCATCGCGCGCGTGGCTTTTGCTGCGGCCATGAAACGCAATCGCCGCCTGTGCTCGGTGGACAAAATGAACGTGCTGGAAGCCACTCAATTGTGGCGCGACGTGGTGATCGAAACCGCGGCCGAATTTCCGCAGGTGGAACTAAGCCACATGCTGGTCGATAACGCCGCCATGCAACTGGTGCGCAACCCGCGCCAGTTTGACGTGATCGTGACCGGCAACATGTTCGGCGACATCCTGTCGGACGAAGCGTCCATGCTCACCGGCTCGATAGGCATGTTGCCGTCGGCATCGCTGGATGCGGCGAACAAGGGGCTGTACGAGCCCATACACGGCTCCGCGCCCGACATCGCCGGCCGCGGCGTCGCCAATCCGCTCGCCACGATACTTTCGGCCGCCATGATGTTGCGCTATAGCTTCGGCGCCGCCGAGGCGGCCGAACGTGTGGAAAAGGCGGTCAAGCAAGTGCTCGCGCAAGGTTATCGAACCGGCGACATCGATGCGCCCGGCATGACGCGGGTGGGTACCCGCGCCATGGGCGATGCGGTGATCGCGGCGATGTGAGGGCGCTGGTGCAGGCGGTGTGCCGGCCATGCGTCGGCACGCCATTCAGTCAAATGCAATTTAGCTGAGGATATCTGGAATGAAACGAGTTGGACTGGTGGGCTGGCGCGGCATGGTGGGGTCGGTACTGATCGCGCGCATGCGCGAGGAAAATGATTTCGCCCATGTCGATCCGGTGTTCTTTTCGTCGTCCAATGCCGGCGGCAAAGGTCCGGACGTAGGGCGCGAAATTCCGCCGCTGGCCGATGCCATGAGCGTGGAAACGCTGAAGGGCATGGATATCGTGCTAAGTTGCCAGGGTGGCGACTACACCAACGAAATTTATCCCAAACTGCGTGCGGCAGGCTGGAACGGTTACTGGATAGACGCGGCTTCGGCGCTGCGCATGAAGGACAATGCCATCATCGTGCTCGATCCGGTCAATCTGGACGTGATCAAGAACGGTCTTGCCAACGGCGTAAAAGATTACATCGGCGGCAATTGCACGGTATCGCTCATGCTGATGGCGCTGGGCGCGCTGTTCCGCAACGATCTGGTGGAATGGATGAGCGCCATGACCTATCAGGCCGCCTCGGGTGCGGGCGCACAGAACATGCGCGAACTGCTGTCGCAAATGGGGGAAGTGCATCGCGTCACGCGCGAATTGCTGGAAGACCCCGCGTCGGCCATACTGGACATCGATCGCGAAGTGGCTGGCATATTGCGCGACGATAACTTCCCCACCTCGAATTTCGGTGTCCCGCTGGCCGGCTCCTTGATACCCTGGATAGACAAGGAACTTGAGAACGGCCAGAGCCGCGAAGAGTGGAAAGGCCAGGCCGAAACCAACAAGATACTCGGGCGTGCGGGCAGCACGACGGTGCCCATAGATGGCATATGTGTGCGCGTGGGGGCAATGCGCTGCCATTCCCAGGCGCTTACCGTGAAATTGAAGCGCGACGTCCCGCTCGACGAAATCGAAAGCATGATACGTTCATCGAACGACTGGGTGAAGTTGGTTCCGAACCACCGTGACGTAACCATGCGCGAACTGACGCCGACGGCGGTCACCGGAACCCTTACCGTGCCGGTGGGCCGGCTGCGCAAGCTCAACATGGGGCCGACCTATCTGGGGGCGTTTACCTGTGGAGATCAGCTTCTGTGGGGCGCTGCCGAGCCTTTGCGGCGCATGCTGCGGATCGTGCTGGAGGCTTGAAGGCGTGAAATGCCGCTCGCGCGGGTACCGTGTTTCGAGGAGTAAACGCGGTCCGGCGGGCGGTTTTTTCGTGACTTGTACGCAATATGAGGCAAATTGTTAGCTTGCGCGGCTAACATCATGATGTTATTTTACTTGTCGGAAAATGTCCGCGAGGTGAACGCGGTGGGCCAAAAAATTCATATTCCCGTCAAAAAGCTCTGCGCTGCCTTGCTGGTTGCGCTGCCCTGTGTGGCAGGCGCGGCCGGCATGGGCAAGCTGACCGTGTCCAGCTACATCGGTCAGCCTTTGCGTGCGGAAGTCGAGCTCAACGCCACGAGCGAAGAACTTGGTTCGCTCACGGCGCGCGTCGCACCGCAAAGTGCTTTCCGCCAAGCCAATGTGGACTATGTCGCCATCCTGTCCAGCCTGCGCATGGTGGTCGATCGCAGCGGGCCGCGGCCGGTCGTGCGACTATCGTCGGTGCGCCCGATCAACGAGCCGTTTCTGGACCTGCTGATCGAGCTTAACTGGGCCAATGGTCGCCTGGTGCGCGAATATACGATGCTCATCGATCCGGCCGAACGCACGCAGCCGGAAGCCGCGGCGCCGGTATTGGCCGAGCCGCGTGGCGGCAGCCGCGCCCGTGCGGAAGCACCGCCCGCGGCAAAAGCGGCCCCGGCCGGTGGCGGCACCACGCGCGTCGTGAAATCCGGCGACACCCTGGGCCGCATCGCTGCCGAAGTTCGCCCCGAAGGCGTGACGCTGGAACAAATGCTGGTGGCTTTGTTCCGTGCCAACCCGGACGCATTCGACGGCAAGAACATGAACCGCCTGCGCGCCGGCGCGATACTGCAGGTGCCGGAAAGCACCGACGTTCAAGGCATAGGTTCCGGCGATGCACATCGTGTCGTGGTCGCCCAGACGTCCGATTTCAACGCCTACCGGCAGCGTTTGGCAGGCAGCGTGGAATCCGCGCCGGGTGCACCCGAAGAAGCCGCCGTGCAGGAATCGGGCGGCAAGATTACGCCCAAGGTCGAAGAACGCGCGGGTGCCGGGGCGAGCGGGCCCAAAGATCAGGTACGTGTTTCCAAATCGGCCGGTGGCAAGGGTAGCGAAGCTGCGGCCGGTCGCGTGGCTGCGCTCGAAGAAGACGCCATCGCCAAAGACAAAGCCCTGCAGGAAGCCAATTCTCGCGTCGCGGAACTCGAGCGCAATGTACGCGACCTGCAAAGCCTGCTGGAACTGAAAAACAAAAAACTGGCGGAAGTGCAGAGCGCAAGCGCCCCCGCCGGAAAAGCGCCGACACTGCCGCCGCCGGTTGCAGCGGAGCCCAAACCGGCGCCGGCAGAAGCCAAACCTGCCGCAGCAGAAACCAAAGTAGCGAAGGCCGAGCCGCCGCCTGTCGTGGTGCCGCCGCCAGCGCAAAAGGTGGAACCCAAGCCGGCGCCTGAAACGAAAGCGGAAGCCAAACCGGAAGCCCCGCCCGCCGAGGTGAAGCCGGCTCCGGCAGTGGAGGCCAAAGCGCCCGAAGTCAAAGCGCCGGAGCCCAAGCCCGCCGAGCCGAAGCCGGCCGAACCCAAGAAAAAGCTGGTCGTCGTACAGCCGCCGCCGGAACCGCAAGGCTTTCTTGCGGAACTGATGGAAAACCCCCTGCTGCTGGGGGCTTTGGGTGGTGTGTTGCTGGGCGGGGTCGGCTACCTGGCCTACAAGCGCAAGCGGGCCGCCGCGCCGGCCGATGCGCCCTCACAAGCGGCGCCGTCCACCACCTCCGCCATGGTGGCAACGTCGGAATTGTCTGCCGCGTCCGGTTTCGGCCAGCCTGGCGGACAAAGCGTGGACACCAACGCCAGTTCCTTGCAGACCGATTTCAGCCAGTCTTCGCTGTCGGCCATAGACGCCGACGAGGGCGTCGATCCGGTTGCCGAAGCCGATGTGTATATGGCCTATGGGCGCGATGCCCAGGCCGAAGAAATTCTGCTCGAAGCGCTGAAAGCTGAGCCCTCGCGCCACGCCATCCATCTGAAACTGCTGGAAATTTACGCCCAGCGCAAGAACGCCAAACAGTTCGAAACGGTAGCCAGCGAGCTCTATGCGCAGACTGGCGGCATCGGCACCGACTGGGAAAAAGCCGCCAGCATGGGGCGCAAGGTCGATCCGGCCAATCCGCTCTACGGCGGGGCGGCAGCGCCGCTGCAGGCGGAAGATACGATCAAAACCATCGTGCAGGCGGCCCCGGTGCCTATCGCAGCTGCAGCCGGTGCGGCGGCAGTGGCAGCCACCGACAAGACCGTGGTGCTCGAACAGTCGCCGCTCGATACGCCCAAGCTGCGCGACACCTGGACCATGCCGGGCGAACTGGGGCAGGTTGCCGCCGCGGAAGAAAAACTGCGTCCACAGGCCGCTGCCGCCATCGCCGACGAAGCGCCTTTCCTCGAAGCGACGCAAATCAACCGCGTTTCCAACAATTCGCTCGATTTCGATCTCGATCTGCCAGACGAGGCCCCTGCGCTCGCCGCCAGTGGTCCCGCCGCCACGCTCACGCCGGATGTTCCGGCCAGCGAGGCCGATAACAGCGTCGATTTCGACCTCGGTCTGGATTTCGGCTCGGCACCCCAGGCCTCCGACCCGGCGCGCACCGCAGTGCTCGAAAAAGGCATTGCCGACAAGGCCGATTTGCCGTTCGACCTTCTGCTGGACGAATCCGATGCCGGCAGCGCGGCCACCCGCGACAAGACCGACGTCTTGTCGCTGGATCGCAGCGACGACGGCAACATGCTCGATTTCGACCTGGGTGGGGAGCCCCTGCCGGATATTTCCCAGGCACCGCCCAGCATAGATTTGTCGGACATTTCGCTCGATCTGGGTGCGCTGGATGTACCCCCGACGCCATCCACTCCGAAAGCCGCGGCCTCCGCCGACGCGGACGTGACGGCGGCCATGTTGGCGACCTCGCCGGTGCCCATCAACCTGTTGCAGGACGTCGAATCGTCCGACGCCACGGCCGAAGTCGATACCAAGCTCGACCTTGCGCGCGCCTATGAGGACATGGGCGACAAGGAAGGGGCGCGCGAACTGCTGCAGGAAGTTCTCAAAGAGGGCAGCGCGGCGCAGCAGGATTTGGCGCGCGATATGCTGAAGCGCCTGAGTTGAAGCACGACTTTCCGCCGCCCGCATGCCGGGCGGCGGAGTAAGTTCCCGGCCTGTTCCGTGCCCCCGCGCTATTTCGAGGGGGTAATCCCGCCCATGACGCGATCCGCATGAAGTGCGGCCTGCACCCGGCAAGCACCATCCTCGCCTGGCTTGCCCTGGCTACCTCGCTATCGCGCCTGTCCGGCCTGTCGCTGGCCTTGGCCCTGCTCGTATTGTTATGTGCTGCGTTCGTACTGGCCAGACACCGATTGGTGCGGCTAATCCGGCGCGCGCGCTTTTTGCTGCTCAGCCTGGTCGCGGTTTTCGCCTGGGCCTCGCCCGGGCAATACATGTTTCCAGCCGCCGGAGCGTTTTCGCCGACCCTGGAGGGGGCGCATCTGGCCCTGGCACACGTTGCGATCATCGTCGCGATGCTGTCCATGGTGGCGCTATTGCTGGAATTACTGCCGCCGGTTGAACTGGCCAGCGGTTGTGCCACCCTGATCGGCCGTGCGCTGCCCGTGCGCGGCGCGGATGAACGCCTGCTGGCGCGCCTGTGCCTGGTCATGGAATACGTGGAAGGCCCCGCCGTGCATTGGCGCGATTGGTTGAACGGCGCGGCAATGCCGCAGGAGGGGCCGCCGCTGCAGGTGCCGGATTTCATCTGGCGCGGGCGCGACAGCCTGGTCGGCGGGTTGTCGCTGCTGGCGGCTGCCGCTGCCGTATTGATGCTCTGATAGCCAGCGCCAGGACGGTTTTGCATGCGCATCGCCCTTTTGCTCGAATACGATGGCAGCGCCTATCACGGCTGGCAATTGCAGGCCGGCGTGCCCAGCGTGCAGGAAGACCTCGAACAGGCACTCGGCTCCGTGGCCGGTGCGCCGGTGCGTGCCACCGCGGCAGGGCGTACCGACCGCGGCGTGCATGCATCGGTGCAGGTGGTGCACTTCGACGCGCCGGCCGAACGCCCGCTCTCGGCCTGGGTGCGCGGCGTCAATGCGCACCTCGGCGCAGCATGCTGCGTGCGCTGGGCGGGTGCGGTGGACGATCAATTCCACGCCCGCTTCGATGCCAAAAGCCGCAGCTATTGCTATTTGCTGCACAACCACCGCGTGCGCCCGGCCATGCTGCGCGCCTATTCCGGCTGGTGCCACCGGCCGCTGGATGTCGAACTGATGCAGCGCGCGGCCGGAAAATTGCTCGGCGAGCACGATTTCACCAGCTTTCGCGCCTCGCAATGCCAAGCCAAAACCCCCATCAAGACCATGCATTCGTGTGATGTTTCGCGCCACGGCGAGTGGATCATGTTCCGGCTGCGGGCCAATGCTTTCCTGCATCACATGGTGCGCAACATTGTTGGCGCCCTGGTGCGCGTGGGGCGCGGCGCGGCGGCGCCGGAATGGATGGACGACCTGCTCGCGGCACGCAACCGCAGCCTCGGCGCCCCCACTTTCGGCCCGCAAGGGCTTTACCTGTGCGGGATAGAATATCCGCCGCAGTGCGGACTGCCGGCCGAACAACTGGTACGCCTGCCGTTTCCACCGCTGTAAGTGGCAATTCCATTGAGGAGAGGCATGCGTACGCGCATCAAAATTTGTGGTTTGACACGCCCGGCCGATGTCGATGAGGCCGTGCGCGCAGGGGCCGATGCGATCGGGCTGGTGTTCTATCCGCCCAGTCCGCGTTTCGTGACGCTGGAACGTGCGGCGGAACTGGCCGCCCGCGTGCCGCCTTTCGTGAGCGTGGTCGGCTTGTTCGTGAATGCCGAGCGCACCTTCGTCGAGACGGCGTGCGCCGCGGCGCGGCTGCAAACTTTGCAGTTTCACGGCGACGAGGCGCCCGCCGATTGCCGTGGCTTTGGCCGTCCTTACATCAAGGCGGCGCGGGTAAAGCCGGGGGTCGATCTGGTAGAATTCGCGGCTCGCTTTGCCGACGCTTGCGGCATTTTGCTCGACGCGCACAGCGAAGCTTACGGCGGTAGCGGGCAGTGTTTCGACTGGTCGCTCATCCCGTCCGAGCTGCCGCTGCCGCTCATTTTGTCGGGCGGTCTCAATGCGGAAAACGTGGCCGGCGCGGTGGCGCGCTATCGGCCCTGGGCTGTGGACGTGAGCAGCGGTGTCGAAGCGGCAAAGGGCATCAAGGATGGCGCAAAAATCGCGGCGTTCATCGCAGGAGTAAAAGATGGGGAAGCCCGATCTTCCGTATGATTTACCCGACGCCGCCGGCCATTTTGGCCGCTACGGCGGTTCGTTCGTGTCGGAAACCCTGGTTGCGGCGCTGGACGAATTGCGCGCGGCCTATGCGCGCATGTCGCAAGACCCGGAATTCCTGGCCGAATTTGCCTATGAGCTGAAGTACTACGTAGGCCGGCCCAGTCCCGTCTATCACGCCCGCCGCCTGTCGGAGCGTTGCGGCGGCGCACAAATTTTCCTGAAGCGCGAAGATCTCAATCACACCGGCGCGCACAAGGTCAATAACTGCATAGGCCAGGCGCTGCTGGCCCGCCGCATGGGCAAGCCGCGTGTGATCGCGGAAACCGGCGCCGGCCAGCATGGTGTTGCCACGGCTACCGTGGCGGCGCGCTACGGCATGCGTTGCGTGGTCTATATGGGCAGCGAAGACGTCGCCCGCCAGGCCGCCAACGTGTATCGCATGAAGCTGCTGGGCGCTGAAGTCATTCCGGTCGAGAGCGGTTCCAAAACGCTCAAGGATGCGCTCAATGAAGCCATGCGCGACTGGGTGACCAATGTCGCGGACACCTTCTACATCATAGGTACCGTGGCCGGCCCGCATCCCTATCCCATGATGGTGCGCGACTTCCAGTCCGTGATCGGGCGCGAATGTCTCGAACAAATGCCGGAAGTGGCAGGCCGCCAGCCGGATGCCGTGATTGCCTGCGTGGGCGGCGGCTCCAATGCGATGGGAATTTTCCACCCCTATATCGGACACACCGGCGTGCGTCTGATCGGCGTCGAAGCCGCCGGCTACGGACTGGCCAGCGGGAAACATTCCGCTTCGCTGATCGCGGGGCGTCCCGGCGTGCTGCATGGCAATCGCACCTATTTGCTGCAGGACGAAAACGGCCAGATACGCGAAACCCATTCGATTTCGGCCGGGCTCGACTATCCCGGCGTCGGCCCCGAACACGCCTGGCTCAAGGACAGCGGCCGCGCCGAATATGTCGCCATCGACGACGACGAAGCCCTGGCGGCATTCCATACCCTGTGCCGCACCGAGGGCATACTGCCGGCACTGGAATCGTCGCATGCGATTGCCTATGCGATGAAACTTGCGCCCCAACTGCCCAAGGAAGCCGTGCTGCTGGTCAATCTTTCCGGCCGCGGCGACAAGGACATGCACACGGTGGGCGAAAAATCCGGATTGGGCTTTTAGTGCACACCCTGCGCGCAGTTGCTGCATTAGTCGCTACCCGCAAGGGGCGGGAAGTTTAGGTTTCCATGTCGAGAATAAAAAACACCTTCGAACGCCTGCAGGCGGCCGGGCGCAAGGCGCTCATTCCTTTCATCACCGCCGGTGACCCGGACGCCGACGCCACCGTGCCGCTCATGCAGGCAGCAGTAGCCGGCGGCGCCGACCTGATCGAACTGGGCGTGCCGTTTTCCGACCCCATGGCCGACGGGCCCACCATACAGCGGGCGTCCGAACGCGCGCTGGCGCAAGGCATGAGTTTGCGCAAGGTGCTGGAACTGGTCGCGCGCTTCCGCGCCGGCGATGGCCAGACGCCCGTCGTGCTGATGGGCTATGCCAACCCCATCGAGGCCATGGGCTACGCGGAATTTTGCCGCGCCGCGTCCAGCGCCGGCGTGGACGGGGTGCTGGTGGTGGACTATCCGCCCGAAGAGTGCCACGAATTCAGCGACGCGCTGCGCGCGCACGGCATGGACGCAATTTTCCTGCTCGCACCGACCAGCACGCCGCAGCGTATTGCTTCGGTAGGCGCGCAGGCGAGCGGCTATATCTATTACGTATCGCTCAAGGGCGTGACTGGCGCAAGCCACCTGGATCGCGACGAAGTCGCCCGGCGCATACCGGAAATACGCGAGCAGGTGCGCATGCCAGTGGGGGTGGGTTTTGGCATACGCGATGGTGCGACGGCGCGGACTATTGCCGAAATCGCCGATGCGGTGGTGATCGGCTCGCGCATCATCGAAGAAATAGAGCGCAGTTCGCGCGACACGGTGGTAAGCAATGTGCAAAAGTTTATCGCCGGCATACGCGCGGCGATGGACGGCGTAGCCTGAGGAGAAACTGGGATGACCTGGATTCAGAAACTGCTGCCGCCCAAGCTCAAGACCACTGCGGGCAAAGAAACTTCCGTCAAGCGTTCCATTCCGGAAGGGCTGTGGATGAAATGCCCGGCCTGTGAGGCCACGCTCTATACGTCGGACGTCGAAAAGAACGCCAACGTGTGCCCAAAATGTTCGCACCACAATCGTTTGCGCGCGCGTGCGCGGCTGGATCTGTTGCTCGATCCGGAAGGGCGATTTGAAATCGGTTCCGAAGTGCTGCCGGTGGATCCGCTCAAGTTCAAGGATTCGAAACGCTATACCGAGCGCCTGAATGGCGCCAACGACGACACCGGCGAATATGACGCAATGGTGGTGCTGCAGGGGGCGGTAAAAACCATACCGCTGGTAGTGGCCTGTTTCGAATTCGAATTTCTCGGCGGCTCCATGGGTTCCGTGGTGGGCGAACGTTTCGTGCGCGGCGTGCGCACCGCGCTGGAACAGCGCCTGCCTTTCCTGTGCATCACCTCCAGCGGTGGTGCGCGCATGCAGGAAGGCCTGTTCTCGCTGATGCAGATGGCGAAAACCACCGCCGCGCTTACCTTGCTGGCGCGCGCACGCCTGCCTTTCATTACTTTGCTGGCCGATCCCACCATGGGCGGCGTGTCGGCCAGTTTTGCTTTCATGGGCGACGTGGTGTTGGCCGAGCCGGGCGCCCTGATCGGCTTCGCCGGCCCGCGCGTGATCGAACAGACGGTGCGCGAAACCTTGCCGGAAGGCTTCCAGCGCTCGGAATTTTTGCTGGAAAAAGGCGCCATCGATCTGATCGTCGACCGGCGCGAATTGCGCGATACCCTGGCAGGACTGCTGGCCCTGCTGCAAAAACAACCTTCCCCGGCGAGCTGAACCCGCCACTTAGCCCGATCCGGGCATCCTTGCGTCGCGGCGCGCTGCCGGCGACGGGCGATGCCCGCCTTCTTCCGCACCTTATGCCGCAAAATCTGGCCGAATGGCTGGCCTATATCGAACAGGTCCACGCCGAAAAAATCGCATTGGGGCTTGAACGCGTCGCGCAAGTGGCGCGCCGCATGGCACTCGAAAAACCGCCGGTGTTATTTACCGTGGGCGGAACCAACGGCAAGGGCTCGACCTGCGCCATGCTCGAGAGCATATTGCTGCAGGCCGGTTATCGCGTCGGTCTGTATAGCTCGCCGCATCTGCTGAACTATAACGAGCGCGTGCGCGTGGGGGGCGTCGCCCTGGATGACGCGACGCTGTGTGCCGGTTTTGCCGCCGTCGAGGCGGCGCGCGAGGATGTGCCGCTTACCTATTTCGAATTTGGCACCCTGGCCGCCATGCACAATTTCGCGCACGCCGGGCTGGACGCCGTAATTCTCGAAGTGGGCCTGGGCGGGCGCCTCGATGCGGTGAATATTTTCGATGCGGATTGCGCTGTCGTCACCAGCATCGATCTGGATCACACCGAATGGCTGGGCAAAACGCGCGAAGCCATAGGGTTCGAAAAGGCCGGCATATTTCGCGCCGATCGCCCGGCCGTGGTCGGCGACCCCATGCCGCCGGACAGTCTGGTCGAACACGCGCGTGCCACGGGCGCGCAACTGTACGTGTCCGGGCGCGATTTCGGCTTTGCCGGCGATCGCCAGCAGTGGGGCTACTGGCGCCGCAGCGAGCGCGGCCTGGTGCGCCGCGGCGGGCTGGCCTATCCGGCCCTGCGCGGGGCGAATCAGTTGCTCAATGCATCGGCGGCGATTACCGCGCTCGAATTGCTGCGCGACAAAATTCCGGTCGGGGTAGGGGACATACGCCGCGGCCTCATATTGGTCGATCTGCCGGCGCGCTTTCAGGTGCTGCCGGGGCGGCCGACGGTGGTGCTGGACGTTGCGCACAATCCGCACGCCGCCGCGGTGCTGGCGGAAAATTTGTCCAATATGGGTTTCCACCCCGAAACCTGGGCCGTCGCGGGCATGTTGCGCGACAAGGATATGGCCGGCACGCTGCGCGGTCTGGCCCGCCGTGTGGATCACTGGCTGCTGGCCGATCTGCCCGGCCCGCGCGGCGCCAGCGCGCTCGAATTGCGCGACGCGCTCGACTGCACCGCGCATGCGGCGGTGCAGTGCTTCCCGCGTCCGGCGGACGCCTTCCTGCACGCCAAAGCGCATGCTCAGGAGGGTGATAGAATCCTGGTTTTCGGTTCGTTCCTCACCGTGGCCGATGTCATGCCGGTGCTGCGCGCCTGACGACCCGCCCTGCAGCCGATGGCTAGCTCCGAATCCCAGCCCGAACTTAAACGCCGTGCCCGCCGCCGCCTGGTGGGCGCGGTGGCGCTCGCACTCCTGGCGGCGGTGGTGCTGCCCATGGTGATGGATCACGAGCCGCGCCAGAGCGCCCAGGATATCCAGATACGCATTCCCGGCCAGGATCAGGGCCCCATCGCGCACCCCACGCCGCCGCCCGAGGATGGCGACAAGCCCGCTGCGGCGGCGGAAAGTTCCGCGCCGCCACAGGCGGCAGTGCGGGAGGCGCCGCCCAAACGCCCGCCCGAGCCTGCGCCCGAGATCAAGCCGCGCGCAACCGAGGCCAGCGCGAAAGTGCCGGCGCCGCCCGCTGCGGCCGCCGCCACGGCGCGCTCCGAGCCACCCGCCAAGCCGGAAGCGGCAACCCCGCCCAAACCCGAAACCGCTGCCGCCAAGCCCGCAACGGGCGAAAAAGCGTCCCAGCGTGAGGCCGAGCGCGTACGCGCCGTACTCGAAGCTCAGCCGGCGGCGCACTATTACCTGCAGTTGGGGGTCTTTTCAGATGCCGCCAATGCGCGCAACATACTTGCGAAGTCTCAAGCGCAAGGCGTGGCTGCCAAGGGCGAAGCATTGGATGTGAAAGGTACGAAATCCACGCGGGTACGCGCGGGTCCGTTCGCCACGCGCGAAGAAGCCGAGCGCGCACGGCAAAAACTGAAACAGGCCGGAGTCGATGGCAAGCTCATGGAAACGCCGTGACCCTGCTCGATTACGTCATTCTTGGCGTGCTCGGCTGTTCGGTCTTGTTAGGGGCGTGGCGCGGCCTCATATCGGAAATCATTGCGCTGGTGGCCTGGGTGGCGGCATTTTTCATCGCCCGCCTGTTCGGTCCGGCGCTGGGCGCGATGTTGCCGCTGGCCGACGAAGCCGTGCGCATGGTGGCCGGGTTCGCATTGGTATTCATCCTGGTGCTGATTGCTGCGGGCTTGTTGCGGCTGGCACTGCGCGCCCTGTTGCATGCCGTCGGTTTGGCGCTGGCGGATCGCCTGCTCGGCGCTGCGTTTGGCATACTGCGCGGCGTGGCGCTCATTCTGGTGCTGGCCCTGGCCGCCGCCCTCACCAGTGCGCCGCGTCAGGCCTGGTGGCGCGAAGCCTGGCTGGCGCCGCCCCTGGAAACCGCCTTGATCGCACTCAAGCCCTGGTTGCCCAAAGCCGTTGCCGCAAAAATGCGTTTCAAGTAGGAGCCTGATATGTGCGGAATTATCGGTGTCGTTGCGAGCGGTCCCGTCAATCAGTTGCTCTACGATGGCTTGCTCGTACTGCAGCATCGCGGCCAGGACGCCGCCGGCATCGTGACGGAAGAATCGTCGCGTTTCTACATGCACAAGGGTTCGGGCCTGGTGCGCGACGTGTTCCGCACCCGCAACATGCGCAATCTGCAAGGCAATGTCGGCATAGGCCATGTGCGCTATCCGACCGCCGGTTCGGCTTTCAATCCGGCCGAGGCGCAACCGTTTTACGTCAATTCCCCGTTTGGCATCACGCTCGCGCACAACGGCAATCTGACCAATTCGGAAGCGCTGAAACAGGAAATGTTTCAGACCGACCTGCGCCACATCAATACCAATTCCGACTCGGAAGTGCTGCTCAACGTGCTCGCGCACGAACTGCACGACGCCATGCGCAGCCTGGGCCGTTTCGACAGCGACGCCATATTTCGCGCCGTGGCGCAGGTGCATCGCCGCTGCCGCGGCGCCTATGCCGTGGTGGCCATGATTTCCGGCTTTGGCCTGCTCGCCTTCCGTGACCCCTACGGCATACGGCCGCTGATAGTGGGGCGGCAGACAGTCGGCAATACCACCGAATGGCTGGTGGCATCCGAAAGCGTGGCGCTCGATACCCTGGGGTTCAAATTGCTGCGCGATGTCGAACCGGGCGAAGCGGTGCTCATCGATCCGCAAGGGAAGTTCGAAAGCCGGCAGTGCGCCAAACGCACCCTGCACGCGCCCTGTCTGTTCGAATTCGTCTATCTTGCGCGGCCGGATTCCATCATCGATGGCATATCGGTGTACGAGTCGCGCCTGCGCATGGGCGAGCGGCTGGCCGAAAAAATCCGCCGCGTAATGCCGCACTCGGCCATAGACGTGGTGATTCCGATCCCGGATTCGAGCCGCCCTGCGGCCATGCAGCTTGCCCACGTGCTGGGTTTGCCCTATCGCGAGGGCTTCGTGAAAAACCGCTACATAGGGCGCACTTTCATCATGC
Source organism: Rhodocyclaceae bacterium (assembly GCA_016791105.1). GTDB lineage: Bacteria > Pseudomonadota > Gammaproteobacteria > Burkholderiales > Rhodocyclaceae > JAEUNM01. The sequence goes on from JAEUNM010000113.1 coordinate 24,411, forward strand.
CGGGGCAGTCGGTGCGCAAGCGTTCGGTGCGGCAGAAGCTCAATACCATCGCGCAGGAATTCAGCGGCAAGAACGTGCTGCTGGTGGATGATTCCATCGTGCGCGGCACGACCAGCCGCGAAATCGTCCAGATGGCGCGTGAATCGGGCGCGCGCAAGGTGTACTTCGCCTCCGCCGCGCCGCCGGTGCGCTTCGCCAACGTCTATGGCATAGACATGCCGACGCGCCAGGAACTGATCGCATCGCAGCGCAGCGACGCCGAAATTTGCGCGGAAATCGGCGCCGACGCACTGATTTACCAGGATTTGGAAAGCCTCAAGGCGGCGGTGGCGGCTTCCAACCCCTCGATATCGCATTTCGAATCATCGTGTTTCGACGGCTATTACGTAACCGGCGACGTGACGCGCGCCTATCTGGATGGAGTGGAATCGAATCGTCTGGTCGGCGGCGACGCTTATGACGAAGAATCCGCGCAACTGGATCTCAATCTGGTGCCGGCCAGCGAGGAAAGCGCCTGAACACGGGCGCGCTAGGCGCGCTTGCTTGACGCTGCGCCCGGCTGCGGCTATTCTTTGCTCCAGCGCCAATTTGACTCGTTCCAGCTTGCGGGCGCTCTACAAATGCAGCTAAAGCGGAGCCGGAAATCAACCCGTCCCGCCCCTGGCTGGACGGGTTTTTTCATTTCTGCACGAGCGCACCATGAACCCACCACACGATTTGGAAACGCTACAACTCGAAACGCTCGCCGTACGTGCAGGCACCCATCGCTCGCAGTTCAACGAGCATAGCGAAGGGCTGTACCTCACCTCGAGCTTCGTGTTCGACAATGCCGCACAGGCGGCCGCGCGCTTTTCCGGCGCGGAACCCGGCAACGTTTACGCGCGCTTTACCAACCCGACCGTCAGCGCGCTGCAGGAGCGCCTGGCTGCGCTGGAAGGCGCCGAATCCTGCATCGCCACGGCATCCGGCATGTCGGCCATCATGGCCATGGTGATGGCGCTGCTGCAGTCGGGCGACCACATCGTGTGCAGCCGCGGGGTGTTCGGCGCGACGCAACAACTGCTGGGCACCATCATGCCGCGTTTCGGCATACGCACGACTTTTGTGCGGACTACCGATCTGAATGCCTATCGCGCGGCCATAGAGCCGGCGACCAAGCTCATCTTCATCGAAACGCCCTCCAATCCGCTTACCGAAGTGGCGGATATTGCAGCGCTGGCGGACATTGCCCACGCCGCTGGTGCGCTGCTCGCGGTGGATAACTGTTTTTGCTCACCGGCACTGCAATTGCCGCTGCAGATGGGCGCCGACATCGTGGTGCATTCGGCCACCAAATACCTGGACGGGCAGGGCCGCGTGCTGGGCGGTGCGGTGCTCGGGTCCAAGGCCATAGGCGAAGAAATGCTCAAATTTCTGCGCACCGCCGGGCCCTCGCTGTCGCCCTTCAATGCCTGGGTGATTCTGAAAGGGCTGGAAACCTTGCGCATACGTATGCAGGCGCAAAGTGCGGCGGCGCTGGAACTGGCGACCTGGCTGGAAACCCGGCCCTGGGTGGAGCGCGTGTATTACCCCGGCCTTGCTTCGCACCCGCAGCACGCGCTGGCCATGCGTCAGCAGTCTGCCGGGGGCGCCATCGTTTCGTTCGAGGTGAAGGGCGGGCGCGAGGAAGCTTGGCGGCTGGTGGATGCCACGCGCGTATTGTCGATTACCGCCAATCTGGGCGACACCAAATCCACCATCACGCACCCGTCGACCACCACGCATGGCCGCATCAGTGACGAAGCGCGGGCGGAAGCCGGCATACGCGAGAATTTGCTGCGCGTAGCAGTAGGCCTCGAAGCGCAACAGGATTTGCGCGCTGACCTGGAGCGTTGGACCTACTGATGCAGAGCGGGCAGCCGCCGCGCCAGCGCGTGGCGGCCCGCCTGTTGGTGCGCAGGGCTCAGCGATACACCAGCACGGGAATTTTCGAGTGCGTGAGCACTTTCTGCGTTTCCGAACCCAGCAATACCGCGCTGATGCCGCGCCGCCCGTGCGAAGCCATGAATATCAGGTCGCAGCCCTTTTCTTCGGCTGCCGCGATGATGGCTTCGTAGGGCATGTCACTGGTTTTTGCCACCGAGTCGGCCGCCACGCCGGCGGTCGCCGCGGCATCGACGGCCTTTTTGAGGATGTCCGCGGCCTGTGCTGCGGCGGCTTCTTCGAAGCGTGCCGGCGATACCGGGTCGATCAAAATTCCTTCACTGAACATCGCCACGGGAAATTCCGGCTTCGAGAACATGAAGGTAATATTGGCACCCGTTTCGCGGGCGAAACTTACGGCGCGCTCAACGGTGCTGGTGGATAGATCCGAACCGTCGGTAGGTACGAGTAAATGGCGGAACATCGATGCAACTCCAGGTTTATCCGATCAGATTTCACTATAGGCGTGCCGCCGGCTGGGCGATTTGCGTTACCGCAATACCTGTAGCGGCACGCCCGTCGCGCGGCTGCGCCAGCGCGCGATAATACAGTTTTGCCGGCTCGGGTCTGATCGTTGCTCCGTGCCCGCGCAAAAATCAGTCCGCGCCGGTGGGTTAGCAATTGGGCGCGGCAGAACGGAGGTCATCGTGAAACAGGAATTGCCGCAGATCGATCTGCCGGCGCTCAATTTTTTGCGCCAGTTGCGCGAAGTACTGGCTGGCGCCGCCGATCCGCTGGGCGTGGTCGGCCCGCTCGCCCACGCTCAGGCGGCCTGGGCCAGCCATCCGCAGGAGCTGGCCGAACAAACCTTGCTGTTCTGGACCCGCGCTTCGCATCTTGCTGCGCACATTGGCACGCGCCTGACGGGCGGAAAATCTGCCGACCCGGAAAAGCCGCATCCGGACGACGAGCGCTTTAGCGACCCGGTGTGGACTGAGGACCCGGTCTGGAATGCCTTGAAAGAAAGCTATCTGCTGCTCACCCACCATGTGCTCGACATGCTGCACTCCACGCCCGGCCAGGCCGAGGCCGAGCGGCGGCGCGCGGCATTCTGGTGGCGGCAGGCGCTCAACGCGCTGGCGCCGACCAACTGGCTCGCCACCAATCCGGTCGCGCAGAGGCTGGCATTCGAATCGGGCGGAAAAAGCTTGCGCGCCGGCATGGAAAATATGCTTGCCGACCTGCGCCGAGGTGAAGTGCGCATGGCCGACCCGAGCGATTTTCAGGTCGGCGTGAACCTGGCGGTGACGCCGGGCAGTGTGGTGTACCGCAATCGTTTGCTGGAGGTAGTCCACTACCGTCCGCAAACCGACAAGGTGCATCCGGTGCCCATCGTGATCGTGACGCCGTGGATCAACAAATTTTACGTACTCGATCTGACGCCCAAAAAAAGCATGGTTCGCCACCTGGTGGCGGCGGGTTATTCGGTGTTCATCACGAGCTGGAAAAATCCCGATGCGTCCATGCGTGATGTTACTTTCGACGCCTACCTGACGGACGGCATCGATCGCATCGTCAACGTGGCGCGCGAAATTTGCGGCGCCGAAAAAGTCCATGCGGTCGGCTACTGCATAGGCGGCACCGCGCTTGCCATGTACATGGCCTGGGCCAACCGGCACTATGCGGCCGATGCCGTACCGGTCGGGCACTGGAGCGTATTCACAACCCTGGTGGATTTCCATCGCCCCGGCGACATCGAAGTATTCGTCGATCGCTACAGCGTGCGCTACCTGCAGCAACAGATGGGCGTGCAGGGCTATCTGGATGGCCGCTCGATGGCGGCTTCATTTCGCCTGCTGCGCTCCAACGGCCTCATCTGGCATTACATCGTGCGCGGCTGGCTGTATGGCGAAGCGCCGCCGGCATTCGACGTGCTGTACTGGAACATGGATACCACGCGCATGCCGGCCGCCATGCATTCCTGGTATCTGGAACAGCTTTATCTGGAAAACCGGCTGGTCGAAAAGGATGCGCTGCAGCTTGCCGGCGAGCCGCTGGATTTGGGCCGCATCGTGCAGCCCCTGTATGCCGTCGCGGCCGAAGACGATCACATCGTGCCGTGGCGCGAAGGATTCCGCGTCTGCAAGTACGTCGGTGGCGAACGCCGTTTCGTGCTGACCAGTTCCGGCCACATCTTGGGGATCATCAATCCGCCAGTGGATCCTCCCAAACGCCGCTATCGCGCTGGTGCCGTGCATGCTGGCGAATCGGTCACAGTCTGGTCCGATCAGGCCACGAACCAAGCCGGCTCCTGGTGGACCGACTGGCTGGCCTGGCTGGGCGAGCGGACCGGCGCACAGAGCGCAGCGCCGCCGCGCGCCAGCAATAAGTATCCGGGATTGTGCGCCGCGCCTGGAACCTATGTGCTGGAGCGCTGAAACCGTGGTTTGGAACGGCGCAGCGAGCGCCCCGGCAGGCGGTTCGCCAGGTCGCGCCCGGTTCGGCTTGTGCGGTGCGAAAAACGTGTGAAAAATGTCAATCACAGCAGCAGGTGGGGCACCGCCACGCGCTAAAGTCAGCTAGTTTGCGGATATGATGACAAAAAGCTGAAAAATCCTGCATGAAACCGTGCGGACTGTGCGATCGGACCGGTTGGGCGTACCGGTTGGTAGCAGCTTGGCGTATGGGCGACGGGAGTGTATGGCGTGCGGGCTGGCTTGGCAGCTCGCGTTCTGTGCCGGGCAGCAGCAATCCGGTAAGGGCGCAGCGGCAGCATGCCCGCGTGTATGGCCTGGGGTTGTGCCATGCTTGGAATAAATATGGGAACAAATTCAAATCGCCTACAATCCACCGTAGCCGGCACCGACGCCGCGGCCGCGCACCACAAACCTGCCCACGATACGCAGCCCGACCATTCGCAACACCTGGTCGATGAGGCGCGGCGCCTTGCGTCGCGCGTCGATAAACTGGTTTCCGGCGAGCAGGGCAAGTCGCATCTGGATCGCGAAATGGACCAGTTGCTGGCGCAGGTCGAACCGCTGCTGGAGCAACTGGTAAGCCACGTCACGGCGCAGCACCTGCCGCTGGATCATGACGGAGAGCGCGTCGCCATGGCGGCGGACAAGCTCATGAAGCACGTCGCGGTGGCCTATCTGGAAGTTGCGCAGGACGCGTCGAAGCGCCCGCTGGGCATCAATTTCAAGCTCGCTTTGCGCCGCGACACGCAGCGCGGCGCCGAATTTTCCGCGCGCCGCGTGCAGCTTTCCAGCCGCCTCAAGCGCGTTCCGTCCTATGCCAACTGGCGCCTCATGCGCGGTTTTTTCGAGCTTGCGCGCAAGCACAATTTTGCCTCCACGCCGCCCGACGGCGGCGGGCCGAGCGTGCAGGAACGCTATATCGGGGCACTGCTGCTGGCGCTGGCGGATGGCACCATGGTCGATCGCGGCGGGTACGACTTCATGCTCGACTTCATCGCGCGCCACGCCAATATGGCGCAGATCATCACCTGGCATCCCGGCACCCCATCGTCCGGGCATGGGCGCTTCCACCTTGGTCCGGGCGGCATGGTGTCGGCGCGCTCGAATTCACAAATGCCCGATGCGGAATTCGCCGACGGCTCGCTATTGCTCGATTGCACCGGACTGCTCGCCAATGTGTCGGCGCAATTGCGCGAATTGCGTGAGCCGCAATTCATGCCTGAAGATGTTGTCGACAACGGTCCGGATAGCGTCGGGCGCGAAGCCGTGCTGCGCCACCTGTACCAGCAGTGGGGCAGCCCGCCGACGCGGCGCCATCATCGCAGCCAGTTCCTGCCGCGCGCGGCCTTGCATCAGGGCGTGCCGGGCATTTGCCGCGCGCTGGCCGGCAAGGCCAATGGCGAGGCGGAGAGCGAATGGGCCATCGTCGATGAAAGCCCGACCGGCTTCGGCCTGCGCATCGTGGCCGGTACGTCGCAGGACATACAACCCGGCACGCTCATTGCGCTACAGCCGAAAAGCGAACATCAGACCTATCTGGGTGTGGTGCAGCGGGTCGTGAGCGGTGCACGCCGCTCGCTCGATGCCGGTATCGAAGTGCTGGGCATGCAGGCGCGCGCGCACATGGCGGTGCCGTCGGACAAACGCGGGCTGGCGCTCGGTCAGCCCTGCGCCGTGCTGACCATATCGCTCGTGCCCGGCTTTGCCGGCAAAACCGGCTTGATTGCCATGCCGGACGCCGTCAGCGCCGAACAGTTTCTGGATATACAAGTGGACGGGCGCAAACATTGCCTGCGCGTGGTGCAGCGCGAACTGCGCCGTTCCGGCTTCGAGTTGTTCCTGGTCGAATCGGTGTACCGCTGAAATTGTCGTTATTGCTGGGCCGTCAGGCCTGGGTGCGCACGCGCTGCAACAAGGCGGTAGTGGAGCGTTGGTGTTCGAACGCGATCGAATGCACGCTGCCGCCCCAGCCCAGCACTTCGGCCGCACCGACTATCGTTGCGGGGCTCCAGTCGCCGCCTTTTACCAACACGTCCGGCCGGCACTGCAAAATGCATTCTAGCGGCGTGTCTTCGTCGAACCAGGTTACCAGGTCGACTGCTTCCAGGGCCGCCAGTACCGCCACGCGGTCGGCTTCGCAATTGATGGGGCGGTCATCGCCCTTGCCCAGGCGGCGCACCGACGCGTCGGTGTTTGCAGCCAGCAGCAGGCTTGCGCCCAGTGCCCGCGCTTGCGCCAGATAGGTCACGTGGCCGCGGTGCAGGATGTCGAAACAACCGTTGGTAAAAACCAGGGGGCGCGGCAGCAGGGCCACGCGCGCGGCCAGTTCATGCGGCGCGCAAATTTTGCGTTCGAAGGTGGGCGCGGGGTAGTGCATGGGGAAGGTGCGAACTCGGGCCGGGCAGGGGCCGGCAGCCAACGCTGCAGCCCCACATCGCCACTGTTCGATCAGTGTTCGCTGCGGCCTGCCGCGAGCGACTTGCGATAGCGGTTCAAATCGCCGATAGATTTGAAGTCCTGGTCGAACAATGTCGACAAGTTGTTCAGAATGCCGCGCGCCACGCGTGCCTCGCATTCCTTGTCGAACACAATATGTTCGTCCAGCCAGCGTTCCAGCCATTCCGGATCGGGCAGCCGCGACTGCACCGTATCGCGCGGATAAAGCTCTTTGTTCACATGCAGATTGGTCGGATGCAGGGGCTTGCCGGCGCGCCCGCTGGCTGCCATGAGCATGCCGATTTTGGTGAATGCGGCTTTGGCGTCTTCGCCCTGATTGCTCACCGCCTCGCGCATGTATTTCATGTAGGCGCCGGCGTGGCGCGCTTCGTCACGCGATATCAATTCGTAAATTTGCTTGATGACCGGTTCGGTGTGCCAGTCGGCGGCACGCCGGTACCATTGCGTCAGCCTTACCTCGCCGCAAAAGTGCAGCATGAGGGTTTCCAGCGGCGGTGCGGGGTCGAATTCGAAGCGCACGGCGTGCAATTCGTCCTCGGTGGGGGCAAGTTCCGGCCGGAAGCGGCGCAAATATTCCATCAGCACCAGCGCATGCTTCTGTTCTTCGTAAAACCAGATCGACATGAAAGCCGAAAAATCCGAATCCTGGCGGTTGTCGCGCAGGAACATTTCGGTCGCGGGCAGGGCGGACCATTCCGTGATGGCATTCATTTTCACGGTTTCCGCCTGTTCGTCGCTGAGCTTGTCCGACTCGAAACTGTCCCAGGACACATCGGTGGCCATATTCCAGCGTGCAGCTTCTAGCGAACGGAAAAGTTCTGGATAGAGCATCTGGCGCCTCGGCTAAATTTGCGGAAAAAAGTGCGCAGTATCATAGCCCCATTCCGTGACAAATCGGAGGCTGGGGCCGTTTTTCGATGTTCGGTTTTGCCACCATCGCGGCATCGGCGCAAGTCCCCGGCAAGCTGCGCGCCGGGGAATTCTCGACGCGCGCGGCAGCCGGATTCCACGCCGCTCGCCCCACGCGGGCGCTGCATGCGGTAGCATGCGCGCCTTCAGACGGTAAAACACCGTGCCGAAAACAAAAAACCGGCCTGAGCCGGTTCTGTTTTCTTGCGGCGCAGCCTGAGCTGCGCGGAATACTGTGGCTGGTGCCCAGGAGAGGACTCGAACCTCCACACCTTGCGGCACTAGTACCTGAAACTAGCGCGTCTACCAATTTCGCCACCTGGGCAACGAGGCGCGCATTTTATAGGAATCTTTTTTTTTGTCAAAGCACCCCAAGCATAAGCCGCATTCCGATGTCCGCGCGCGCGACCCGCACTTTGCGCGCGAGCAACAAAAATACGCACACCCCCTCCCTTCACGCGAATACCTGATCGAAATCCTGCAGGAACAAGGCGTGCCGGTGAGCACCCACGATCTGGTCGCGCTACTGGAAATTCAGCCGCAAGAAGAAGATGCATTCACCCGCCGCCTCGGCGCCATGGCACGCGACGGCCAGCTCATGCAAAACCGGCGCGGCGCCTGGCTCATTCCGCACAAGGCGGATTTGATACGCGGCCGCGTTGAAGGCCATCGCGACGGCTACGGGTTTTTGGTGCCCGACGAAGGCGAGCAGGATATTTTTCTGTCGGAAAAGGAAATGCGCGAGGTATTGCACGGCGATCGCGCGCTGGTGCGCGTTACCGGCCAGGACCGGCGCGGGCGCCTGGAAGGAAAAATCGTCGAGGTGCTGGAACGCGCCAATAAAACCGTGGTTGGCCGCGTATTTTGCGAACACGGCGTGTGGTTCGTGGTAGCCGAAAATACCCGCATCAGTCAGGACATTCTGCTGGTGCCGCCGGACAAGGGCCGGCGCGCCCTGGCATCGCGCGCCGGCGACGTGGTGGTGGTGGAATTGCTGGAGCACCCGACGCGCTCCAGCCAGCCCATAGGGCGCATCGTCGAAATATTGGGCGCCTATGCAGACCCCGGCATGGAAATCGAAATCGCGCTGCGCGCATTCGATCTGCCGTTCGAATTTTCCAAAGCCGCGCGCGACCAGGCGCGCCGCCTGCCGGACGAGGTCCGCCCGTCCGATCTGAAGGGGCGCGTAGACCTGCGCGATCTGCCGCTGGTCACGATAGATGGCGAAACCGCCAAGGATTTCGACGACGCCGTGTATTGCTCGCGCCAGGACCGCGGCTTCCGGCTGGTGGTGGCCATCGCCGATGTGAGCCACTACGTGAAGGACGGCAGCGCGCTCGACGATACGGCGCGCGAGCGCGGCAATTCGGTGTATTTCCCGCGCCGCGTGATCCCCATGCTGCCGGAAAAGTTGTCGAACGGGCTGTGTTCGCTCAACCCGGAGGTGGATCGGCTGGCCATGGTGTGCGACATGGCGATAGACCGGCAGGGCAAAATCCAGAGCTACAGCTTTTGCAATGCGGTATTCCGCTCGCGCGCGCGGCTCACCTACACCCAGGTGGCAGCCGCGCTCTATGAGGGCGATGCCGCCTCCCGCGAACGCCTGGCGGAGCGCCTGCCCGACCTGGAAAATCTCGATGCGCTGTATCGCGTGCTGGCCAAGGCGCGCACGCGGCGCGGCGCGATCGACTTCGAAACCGTCGAAACCCACATGGTGTTCGACGACCAGGGCAAAATTTCCGCCATCCTGCCCTACGAGCGCAATGACGCGCACCGGCTCATAGAAGAATGCATGCTGGCCGCCAACGTGTGCGCTTCGGACTTTCTGCAGAAGCACGGCCATGCCGCCCTGTATCGCATCCACGAGGGGCCGGCGCCGGAAAAGCTGCAGAAACTGCGCAGCTTTCTGGCCGGTTTCGGCCTGCAATTGGGCGGCGGCGATGACCCCCATGCGTCCGACTATGCGCAATTGCTGGAGCGCATCCAGGGCCGGCCCGACAAGCAATTGCTGCAGACGGTCATGCTGCGTTCGCTGGCGCAGGCCGTGTATGCGCCGGATAACGTCGGTCACTTCGGGCTGGCCTATGAAAGCTACACCCACTTCACCTCGCCCATACGGCGCTATCCGGATTTGCTCGTGCATCGCGCCATCAAGGCGGTGTTGCGCGGGCGTACCTACGCGCCGGGCGAAGATTGGCACAGCATAGGCATGCATTGTTCGATGACCGAGCGGCGCGCCGACGAAGCCACGCGCGACGTCGATGCCTGGCTCAAGTGCTATTTCATGCGCGACCGGGTGGGCGAAACTTTCACCGGCTCGGTGTCGGCAGCCGTGCCTTTCGGATTGTTCGTGGCCATAGACGGCATATTTGTCGAAGGGCTGGTGCATGTGTCCGATCTGGGGCAGGACTATTACCACTTCGACGACACCCAGCACGCCCTGGTCGGCGAGCGCACCGGGCGGCGCTACCGTTTGTCCGATCGCGTGAGCGTGCAACTGGTGCGCGTCGATCTGGATACGCGCAAGATCGATTTCCGCCTGATCGAAACGGCCAAAAGCGGAGGCAAGCGTGGCTGATACGCGCTACCTGTACGGATTCCACGCCGTCGCCGCGCGCATCAAGCGCGATGCCGGCAGCGTGCTGGACATGTACGTCGCCGCCGGCCGCTCCGATCCGCGCATGCGCGAACTGGTCAATCTGGCGCAGGGCGCCGGTGTGCGCGTGCACAGCGTGGATGCGGCGCGGCTGTCGGCCATGGTCGGGCAGGCCATCCACCAGGGCGTGGTAGCCGAGGTGCGCGCGCAAATCCGCGAAGCCAAGCTCGCCGACGTGCTGGACGGGATGGACGGCAAAGCCCTGCTGTTGGTGCTGGACGGGGTGACCGATCCGCACAATCTGGGCGCCTGCCTGCGCGTCGCCGATGCGGCCGGCGCGCAGGCCGTGATCGCCCCGCGCGACCGCGCCGCGCCCTTGAACGCCACCGCCATCAAGGTTGCCAGCGGCGCCGCGGAAACCGTGCCCTATGTGATGGTGACCAACCTGGCGCGCGCGCTGCGCGAATTGCAGGCGGCCGGCATCTGGGTGGCCGGCGCTGCCGGCGACGCCGAAGCGCGCAGCATTTACGCCATCGACCAGCGCGGGCCGTTCGCCTGGGTGCTGGGCGCCGAAGGCGCCGGTTTGCGCCGCCTGACGCGCGAAACCTGCGACGAACTGGCGTCCATTCCCATGCACGGCTCTGTGGAAAGTCTCAACGTGTCGGTCGCGGCCGGCATTTGCCTGTTCGAGGCGCGGCGCCAGCGGCTTGCGCCAGGCGCCTGAATGGAGCGCGCTCAGGCGTCCGCATCGTCGAACAGCTTGCCGGCGATGCGGCGCGCGCGGCCGCGAAACAGGGCGATCAGCCTACCGGCCTGGTTTTCCACTTTCACGTCGTATATGCCGCTGCGCTCGCCCTGGTGATGCAGCGTGGCGCGCGCGTAGAGCCGGTCGCCAAGATAAGCCGGACTGAGAAAATCGATACTGGCCCCGGCGGCGACGGCGCGCCGGTTGAAACTATTGCAGGCATAGGCGAAGGCCGTATCGGCCAGCGCAAAGATAAGCCCGCCGTGGCACAGGCCGTGCCCATTCACCATGCTGGACTGGACGCGCATGGCAAGCACCGCCGAGCCGCTGCCCGTTTCCACCAGTTCCATGCCCAGCGCGTGGGCGGCGTGGTCTGCCAGCCACATTGCGTGCGCCGAACGGTGTGCAACTTCCAGTGCTTTGGCCTGCGTGTCGCTCATATCCCTGCCTGCATGTGGACGCTGGGCGGGGCGCCCTAGCGGCCGCGGAAATGCGGCGCGCGCTTGTCGAGAAACGCCGCCACCCCTTCGCGATAATCGTCCGTGCGGCCCAGCTCGCCCATGTAGTCGCGCTCGAGGTTAAGCTGTTCGGCCAGCGTATGGTAGTAACTGGCGTTGATCGCGCGCTTGGTGCAGGCGTAGCCCAAGGTCGGCCCGGCGGCCAGTTCGGCGGTGAGCTTGCGCGCGGCAGGCAGCAGATCGGCGTCATCGACGCATTTCCAGATCAGCCCCCACTGTGCGGCAGTTTCCGCGCTCAATTTTTCACCTGTCAGCGCCAGACCCAGGGCGCGTGCGTGGCCGACCAGGCGCGGCAGGAAATAACTGCCGCCGGTGTCCGGTATGAGGCCCAATTTGCAAAACGGCTGCATGAAAAACGCGGACCGCGCCGCCAGCACGATGTCCGCGGCGAGCGCAAAATTGGCGCCGGCACCCGCAGCCACGCCATTTACCGCGGCCACCACCGGCAGCGGCAGATTGCGCAGCGCCAGCACCAGCGGCTTGTAGAACAATTCCACCGAACGCGCGAGATCGGGCGCAGCGCCTTCCGCCGCCACGGCGCGGTCGGACAAATCCTGCCCGGCGCAAAAGCCGCGGCCGGCGCCGGTGATGAGCAGCGCCCGCGCTTCGCCGGCAGCGCGCGCAATGGCCGCCTGCAATGCTTCGTGCATGGCAGCATTGAAGCTGTTCAGGCGTTGCGGGCGATTGAGCGTGATGAGCGCTGCGCCATCGTGCAACTCGTACCGTATCGGGTGCTCTTCCATCCTGGCCTCCGCTGCCACATTGCGTGTTCCACCGCGCGCATGGCGCGGCTATCATGATGTGGGCGGTGCCACTCCTGCGCCCCGCGCCGGCCCTGCGAACGGAGTTTGCATGCCTGCCTACAGCATAGAAGACATTGTGCCGGTGGTCGATCCGACTGCCTATGTCCATCCGGCCGCAATCCTCATCGGCGACGTGATCGTCGGTCCGGGTTGTTACGTCGGGCCGGGCGCTTCACTGCGCGGCGATTTCGGCCGCCTGATCATGGAACGTGGCGCCAACCTGCAGGACAACTGCGTCATGCACGGCTATCCTGGCACCGACACGGTGATCGGCGAGGATGGTCACGTCGGCCATGGCGCCGTGCTGCACGGCTGCCGCATCGGGCGCGCGGCGCTGGTCGGCATCAATGCGGTCATCATGGACGAAGCGGTGGTCGGCGAAGAGGCGATTGTCGCCGCCTGCGCCTTCGTGAAAGCCGGCATGCTCATTCCGGCACGCAGTCTGGCCGCGGGCGTGCCGGCAAAAGTCGTGCGCGAATTGTCGGCGGCGGAGATCGACTGGAAAATGGGTGGCACGCGGGTGTACCAGGAGCTGACGCGGCGCAGCCTCGCCAGCCTGCGTGCGGTGGAACCTCTGGCGCGGGTGGAGCCGAACCGGCGCCGCATCGTATGTTCCGAGCCGGTGCTGCCGCTATCGCAGTCGAAAAGCGGCAATTCGCAATGAGCCGGGCAGGGGGTGTGACGGCGCGGAGCGTGGCCAGGGCGGCGCGCCGGACGGAATGAAGCGGACCGAAGCCGGGGCCGAAGCCAAATCCGACCTGCACCTGCGCCGCTGGCTGCTCAATATGTTGCGCGCGGCGCACATCGTGGCCATCGTCGGCCTGGGCGCGGAAATGTTGGGCGCGCCGGCGGCACAATGGCCTTTTCCGCTCGCCGCCGGCACCGGGCTGGGCATGCTGGCGCTAGACTACCAAGCGCGCCGCAGTTATGCCTTTGAACTGACCGGCGTGTGGATGGCGCTCAAGCTGGTGCTGATCGCCAGCCTCGGGTTTGCCGGTGCGCACCGTCCGTTCGCGTTCTGGGGCGTACTGCTGGGTTCCGTGCTGGTGGCGCATGCGCCGGGCAATTTTCGCCACCTGCGTTGGCGGGGGCAAACAGATTCGGGAAATCGCAATTAGCCTGCGATATAATTACAAGATTTTGTTGGTTCGGCACTTGCAATGTGCCGCCGGCAATTGGTGCACGCAACAAAACAACAGAACTTATGAGGCGATACCGGCCGCGCCGGATATCTGCCGCACACTGGAAACCTCGCTGGAGACAGTAGGGCGTTCGGCGCCCGCGACGAGGTGGAGAATACTCAGATCGGGAGCGCATGGCGCAAACCGGCAACGGGGAAACATTCGCGCAACCAACTAGCTAGGAAAACGCATGAAGATTCATGAGCATCAGGCGAAAGAAGTCCTGCGCAAATACGGTGTGACGACACCGCGCGGCAAAGCCTGTTTCACCGTCGAAGAGGCGGTGGCGGCGGCCGAAGAACTGGGAGGCCCGGTCTGGGTCGTCAAGGCGCAAATCCATGCGGGTGGCCGCGGGAAGGGCGGCGGCGTGAAGCTCGCCAAGTCGATGGACCAAGTCCGCGAATTGGCCGGCAATATCCTCGGCATGCAGCTGGTCACGCACCAAACCGGTCCGGAGGGCCAGAAAGTGCGGCGTCTGCTGGTCGAAGAAGGCGCCGACATCAAGAAAGAACTGTACGTCGGCATGGTCGTCGATCGGAGCACGCAAGTCGTGTGTCTGATGGCTTCCAGCGAAGGCGGCATGGACATCGAAGAAGTGGCCGCCCATACGCCGGAAAAAATCCACAAGGTATTCGTTGATCCGGTCGCCGGCCTCACCGACGCCGAAGCCGACGACGTGGCGCGCAAGATCGGCGTGCCGGAAGCGTCCGTCGCCAAGGCGCGCGCGCAACTGCAGGGCCTCTACAAGGCGTTCTGGGATACCGACGCATCGCTGGCCGAAATCAACCCGCTCATCCTGACCGGGTCCGGTGACGTGGTGGCGCTGGACGCGAAAATGAATTTCGATTCCAACGCGCTCTATCGTCACCCCGACATCATGGAAATGCGCGACCTGGACGAAGAAGATCCGGCCGAAGTCGAAGCTTCCCAGTTCGATCTTTCCTACATTTCGCTCGACGGCAACATCGGCTGTCTGGTCAATGGCGCCGGTCTGGCCATGGCGACCATGGACACCATCAAGCTGTTCGGCGCGGAACCGGCCAACTTCCTCGACGTGGGCGGCGGCGCCACCACCGAGAAGGTGACGGAAGCGTTCAAGATCATGCTGCGCAACCCCAAGGTGAAGGGCATCCTCGTCAACATTTTCGGCGGCATCATGCGCTGCGACACCATCGCAACGGGTGTGGTCGCGGCGGCCAAGGAAGTGAATCTGCACGTGCCGCTGGTGGTGCGCATGAAGGGCACCAACGAAGATCTGGGCAAGCAAATCCTGCGCGATTCCGGCCTGCCCATCATTACGGCCAACAACATGGCGGAAGCGGCGCAGAACAGCGTGTCTGCCATCGCCGGGAACTGAGAGCGCGAGGACCAACACATGAGCATTTACATCAACAAGGACACGCGGGTTCTCACCCAGGGCATTACCGGCAAGACCGGCCAGTTCCACACCAAAATGTGCAAGGACTATGCCAATGGCGCGAACTGTTTCGTGGCCGGCGTAAATCCGAAAAAGGCCGGTGAGTCATACGAAGGCATTCCGATCTTCGCCTCCGTCAAGGACGCCAAGGCGCAGACCGGCGCCAACGCTTCCGTCATTTACGTGCCGCCCCCGGGCGCTGCGGCGGCGATCTGGGAAGCCGTCGAAGCCGATCTCGACCTCGTGATCTGCATCACCGAAGGCATTCCGGTGCGCGACATGATCGAAGTGAAAAACCGCATGCGCAAGGAAAACCGCAAAACCGTGCTGTGCGGTCCGAACTGCCCCGGCATCATCACGCCCGATGAAATCAAGATCGGCATCATGCCCGGCCACATCCACATGAAGGGCCGCATAGGCGTCGTGTCGCGTTCCGGCACGCTCACCTATGAAGCCGTGGGCCAGCTCACCGAACTGGGTCTGGGCCAATCCACTGCGGTGGGTATCGGTGGTGATCCGGTCAATGGCATGAAGCACAAGGACGTGCTGGAAGCTTTCATGAACGACCCCGACACCGACGCCGTCATCATGATCGGCGAAATCGGCGGGTCCGACGAAGAAGCCGCTGCGCGCTGGTATGCCGACGAGTGCAAGAACAAGAAGCCGGTCATCGGTTTCATCGCTGGCGTCACCGCGCCACCCGGCAAGCGCATGGGTCACGCCGGTGCCATCATTTCGGGCGGCAAGGGTACGGCTCAGGAAAAACTGGCCGTCATGGAAGAGTGCGGCATCCGCACCACCAAGAACCCGGCCGAAATGGGCAAGCTGTTGAAAGCAGCACTGTAATTTTTCAGCCCGGGACATAGTCCCGCGTGGTGCCGCCGCCCTGCATGCAAGGGCGATCCATAAAAAGCCGGCACCACGGCACGCTGGAGAAAAATCCGGCCGCGCAGATGCAAATCTGCGCGGCTTTTTCATTTCTGGCTGGCGCGGGTCGCGCATCGGACTGGATTACACCAGCCGCTGGGGGCGCGGGCGTCCCGCCCACGTGAGCACGCCGGGCGCATATTGCGCGGGCGAGACGCCCACGCCCCCAGGGGTGTGCGCGACGAGGCGATGGGCTGGATTACACCAGCCGCTGGGGGCGCGGGCGTTCCGCCCGCGGGAACAGGCCGGGCGCGAATCGCGGGGGCGAGACGCCCACGCCCCCAGGGGTGTGCGCGACGACGCGATGGGCTGCATTACCCCAGCCGCTGGGGGCGCGGGCGTCCCGCCCGCGGGAACAACGCCGGGCGCGAATCTCGCGGGCGAGACGCCCACGCCCCCAGGGGTGTGCGCGACGAGGCGATGGGCTGAATTACACCGGCCGCTGGGGGCGCGGGCGTCCCGCCCGCGGGAACACGCCGGGCGCGAATCTCGCGGGCGAGACGCCCACGCCCCCAGGGGTGTGCGCGATGACGCGATGGGCTGGATTACCCCAGCCGCTGGGGGCGCGGGCCTTCCGCCCGCGGGAACACGCCGGGCGCATATTGCGCGGGCGAGACGCCCACGCCCCCAGGGGTGTGCGCGATGACGCGATGGGCTGGATTACACCAGCCGCTGGGGGCGCGGGCCTCCCGCCCGCGGGAACACGCCGGGCGCGAATCGCGCGGGCGAGACGCCCACGCCCCCAGGGGTGTGCGCGACGAGGCGATGGGCTGAATTACACCGGCCGCTGGGGGCGCGGGCGTCCCGCCCGCGGGAACAACG
>JAEUNM010000133.1 GCA_016791105.1 Rhodocyclaceae bacterium
GAATTGCGCGGGAACTGGATGTCCACAACCGCGCCGATGCACTGAACGATAGTTCCTTGACTCATCGTCATATCCTCAAACACAAAGTTCCTTGAGAGTGGGCCAAGCCGCCCCACCAGTCGCTTGGGGGGCGGCAGCACTCGGCTGCCACCTGCCCGACCTGCCCACCCGCTGCATGCCGGAGCGTTCACGTATTGAGCGCGCCGGCACGTGGAATGTAACCATCTCTATGCGCTGTGCCCGTTATACGGCTGCCGCGCCGCTCACGATTTCCGACAGTTCTTTGGTGATCGCGGCCTGACGGGTCTTGTTATAGACCAGCGTCAGTTCCTTGATCACGTTGCCGGCGTTATCGGAAGCGGACTTCATCGCGACCATGCGTGCACTTTGTTCGGACGCCATATTTTCGGCGACCGCCTGGTACACAAGCGCTTCAACGTAGCGAACCAGCAGATCGTCGACGACGACCTGTGCATCCGGCTCGTACATGTAGTCCCAGTGGTGGTCGGATGCTGCTCCGAGCCGCTCACCGGACAGCGGCAGCAGTTGCTCCATCATGGGCTCCTGCTTCATGGTGTTGATGAATCGCGAATAGGCCAGATATACCGCGTCCAGTTCCCCCGCCTGAAAGGCGTCCAGCATCACCTTGACCGGGCCGATCAGCTTTTCCAGATGGGGCGTATCGCCCAGCTGGGTGGCATGCGACACGACCTTGGCGCCCATGCGTTGCATGAAGCCAAAGCCTTTCGTGCCTATGCACGTGACCCGTATGTCGGTGACACCCTTGCGTTCGAAATCGCGCAGCGCGTTAAGACTAATGCGCAGGATATTGGTGTTCAGACCGCCGCAAAGGCCCTTGTCGGTGGTGACGACAATGAGGCCCACGCGGCTGACTTTATCCGTGGCGACCAGGAAGGGGTGTTTGTAGTCGGTAATATTGGCCTGGGACAGGTTCGCGGCGAGACGGCGGATTTTTTCGGCATAGGGCCTGGCACCGCGCATGCGATCCTGCGCCTTGCGCATTTTCGATGCAGCGACCATTTCCATGGCCTTGGTGATCTTTTTCGTGTTCTGAACACTTTTGATCTTGTTGCGAATTTCTCTTCCGCCAGCCATCTCAGTCTCCCCGCGTCAGGCCCAGCTCTTCTTGAACTCGGCAATCGCGGCGTCGAGCTGCTTCTCGCCCTCGGCATCGAGATCCTTGGTCGAGGCGATCTTGTCGATCAGCGCGCCGTTCTTCTGGCGAACGAACTGATGCAGGGCCGCTTCGAAAGCCAGGATGCGCTTGACTTCGACGTCGTCGAGGTAGCCACGGCTCACGGCAAACAGCGTCACCGCCATGTCGGCAACCGACAGCGGCGAATACTGCGATTGCTTCATGAGTTCCGTGACGCGGCGGCCGCGTTCGAGCTGTTTGCGCGTGGCATCGTCCAGATCGGAAGCGAATTGCGCGAATGCCGCCAGTTCGCGGTATTGCGCAAGTGCCAGACGCACACCGCCGCCAAGCTTCTTGATCACCTTGGTTTGCGCCGCACCGCCCACCCGCGACACCGATATACCGGCGTTGATGGCGGGGCGGATACCGGCGTTGAACAGGTCGGTTTCCAGGAAGATCTGACCGTCGGTAATCGAAATCACGTTGGTCGGCACGAATGCGGACACGTCGCCGGCCTGCGTTTCGATGACCGGCAGAGCCGTCAGCGAACCGGTTTTGCCCGTGACGGCACCATTGGTTTGCTTCGCAACGTAATCTTCGTTCACACGCGCGGCGCGTTCGAGCAGGCGCGAGTGCAGATAGAACACGTCACCGGGGTAAGCTTCACGACCCGGCGGGCGACGCAGCAGCAGGGAAATCTGCCGATAGGCCCAGGCTTGTTTGGTCAAATCGTCATAGATGATCAGCGCGTCCTGGCCGATGTCACGGAAATACTCGCCCATCGTGCAGCCCGAGTACGGCGCGATGAACTGCATCGCGGCGGATTCGGAAGCCGAGGCGGCGACCACGATGGTGAATTCCATCGCGCCGTTTTCTTCCAGTTTCCGCACCACGTTGGCGATGGTAGAGGCCTTCTGGCCCACCGCCACGTAGATGCAGATCATGTTCTGACCCTTCTGGTTGATGATCGCATCGACAGCCACCGCGGTCTTGCCGGTCTGGCGGTCGCCGATGATCAGTTCGCGCTGGCCGCGACCGATGGGCACCATCGAGTCCACCGACTTGAGGCCGGTCTGTACGGGCTGCGACACCGAACGACGCCAAATGACGCCCGGGGCCACTTTTTCGATCTTGTCGGTAGCCTTGTTGCCGAGCGGGCCCTTGCCATCGATGGGCTGACCGAGCGAATTGACCACGCGGCCGATCATTTCCTTGCCGACCGGCACTTCGAGAATGCGGCCCGTGCATTTGACGGTATCGCCTTCAGTAATGTGCTCGTATTCGCCCAGCACCACCGCACCTACGGAATCCCGTTCGAGGTTCAACGCGAGGCCGAAGGTATTGTTGGGGAACTCCAACATTTCGCCCTGCATCACGTCGGCCAGTCCATGCACACGGCAAATGCCGTCGGTCACGGAAACCACCGTGCCCTCGGTGCGCGCCTGGGCCGCCAGGTCCAGGTTCTGGATCCGGCTCTTGATCAGGTCGCTGATTTCAG
>JAEUNM010000147.1 GCA_016791105.1 Rhodocyclaceae bacterium
TCCGCGGCGAAAGCATGCCTCCCCGCATGCTGCGTATGCCGCAGGGAAGAAACATCCGCTGGGATAGCCGCCTGTTGGCGGCAAAAGCGTGGGCGGAAGCCGCCTAAACACTGCGCCCGCTCCGGCGGGCGGCTTCGCGAGGTGCCCTGGTCGGCAGGGCGCCGCGTCAAGCAGGAGATTGGAATGTTTTGCAGCGAGCAGGATTACCGGACCGCGAAAGCGGTCCTTATCAAGAGGGCAACGCCGTGAGCGATCTTTTTCAACACTTGTCCGCCGCGTGCGGACATGCCATAACGGATGCGTCCGATATGGAAGCGGAATACCGCGCCCTGCGGGAATGGGCGGAGGGCGAGTATGGTGAAATGCTGCGTGCGGGTAGAAGCGCCGCCCGGCAGGCGCAAAAGCATGGCGTGGCGCCGGATGCGGTCACCCGTTTTCGGGAAGGCGCTACCGCCCTGGATATTAGCCGCGGGCAATACCACGCGGCGCGAGCCACCCAGGCTGTCGCCGATGCTGCCGCGCGCGAGACGCAGTACAACACGCGCAGGTTCGCAAAGTACCTGCTGGCGATCCTCACGGGTCGCTACGACTTTGGCGTTTGCGATGGCTCTGTACCATCTGGCGATGGGAAGCAGGGCGAATTGATTCGCGCCGCCTGCGCACTGCGCAGCGCCAACACAAGCGCGATGGAAAAGGCCCGCGCCGAGAATGCCGCCGCGGCCGCGCACAGGGCGGATTACGACACCCGCATGACGGCGTATTACAACGCCATGCCGGATTGGTGGTGGCGGGGAAATAAGCACCGCGCCGCCGTCTGGAACGCGAGATCGTTCCAACAGCGGAAAGATACATACGTTGGCGCCCGGAAGGAGTTCCAGGGGTGATGACCACGGCGCCCCCACCATGGGGCTGCCGCCCGCGCGAGCACCTCGCGACGGCCGGCAGGTTGTACCCGCACGCCTGGAAGCGGGCCGATGAATTCCGCGCCGTCCGCGGCCGGCACGGCCTACCAGATTGGCCGGAGTGGTGCTTCCTGCCGCTCGCCGGCTGGTACGCCATCGTCTCGGGCGGCGGAGAAAACCGCGTTCCAGTTGAGCGAATCACGCACGTGGCGCGCCTGTCTGCGCTGGGTGCGTGGCGCGCGACGCAAGGGGTTTACCGATTCGATCCGGACGTGTACGCGGCCGTGGTCGATACGCCAATTTCCGGCGACATACCAGCCGACGTGCTGCATCGCATGCCGGAGTGGTGCGTCTATGTGGAGACGCCGGGGATGACCGCTCGCGGAGCGCTGTTGCACGGATTTTGGGCGCATCTGGAAGCTGACGCGAATACCGGGCAATCCTTGACGGCGCCGCTTTGCGTAGAGCCGCAACCAGGGCGCCCAACCCATTCGTCACCCCAATTTCTGCCGATGTGACACGTCGCGTACTGGTTGTCGGCAAAAGATGAACTCATCCACACCGCGTTGCGCAACGCAGGAATTTTTTAACGCTACACGTCCGCAAACAAGCCGGCGGTTTGCGCGACAACCGCTTTAACCAACCCTTCCGCGCCGGCGGCAGCCGGCCCCGCCGCAACATAGGTGGCGGACTCCAGGAACGCGAACGACATGGCGTCTATCACGTCGGGTGACTTGATCCCGTCACGCCGCATATCTTCCTTGCTGTCCATCACGTAGCGCAGGCCGCCGGCCTCGCTGAAATGGTATGGCAGGCGACTTCCCTGGTCGATTATCTTTTCTCGCAGGCGGTTTTCCAGTCCCTGCGGCAACGACACACGCCCTTGGCGCATAGCATCGCGAAAGCGCACCATCGCGCACGCGCGCAGGTTGTAGTACCGCGCCTGGTATTCCTTGCGGAAACAGGGTGCGCCCCAATTCACCCGAACTACCGTGCCCCCGGCACGCTCAATTAGTTTGCACACCGTCGCGCCAACACCGCCTGCGTCAACATACAAAGTTGCGTTGGATAGTTTTCCAACGATATTCAGCAGATCACCAGAGAAGTCAATTTCGTTTTTGTCATTGCCGCAGATCGGTATTTCAAAAAACTCGACGCGCCGCGCATCTGGGCCGTGGTCGCCGTCGCCGATCACCCGCGCCACGATCGATACAGAATCGTCGCGGTATTCACCCATGGCAACATCGCCCAACACCAGTAGCCCATACGGTTCGTCGTCGCCAATGATCTTGCCACGTTTGAACGCCGCCTCGATGTCAGCGCGCACCAACAGCATGTTGCTGCTGCTTTGGGCGAACAGTCCCCGCACGCGAATCTGGTATTCGACGGAATTCCGCCCACCGCTTTCAACCTCTCGCTCCTTCAGCCATTGCGTCGTAACAAACGGCGACCGCTCGGAATTGAAGCGCAAAGGCGTCCAACTCCCGCCGTTTTCAACCCGCAACGTATGGTGCGAATCGTAGAAGCGGCCGGCATTGCGCGCGCCCTGGCTGGCCATGAGCGTCCGATTGCCGGGCTGTGTCTGCGTGCCGTCTATTACGTCGAAATGGTCATCAGAAACACCCGCCGCTTCGTCGATGATGATGAGCTGCCAATACCGGTGCTTGCCGGCAACGCCTATGGCCTCGCCTTTTTTCATCGCGATCTGCGTGATGAACCACTGGTCCGCGTACCCGTTTACATGCACGCGCGTCTTCGTGATGGTGAAGAAACCGAGAATCCAGGCGTGCGGGCCGTTGGCGAGGGCGATCCGCGCGTCCTGCATTTCCTTCCAGATGCCGTCCGCCACCTGCTGAATGAACGGCGCGCCTATGTAGGTGTTCGAGCCAACCTCAACCTTCCCTTCATATACCGCGATAGGGAAAGTCAGCAGGTGCCACAGCGCGATGCGCGCAAACGCCGCGGTCTTTCCAGTGCCGGTGCCAGATACGACCGACACCTTTGCGTTTGCCGGTTCGAGAGCGTGAAACAGCGCCTCTTGGTCGGCGCTGGGCACAAAGCCGGTTACCTCGACAGCGAAGCGCAGCGGATCGGCGTGATAGCGCTCAACAAACGCCGCGTAGCGCGGGTCTTCGAGAAGGTTGCGGTTTTTCCGCCGCGCCGCCATGCAGGGCCGCCTTACTCCGCGCCTTGGCGCTCGGCAAGAACCAGCGCTTGACGTTCGCGCGCTTTGCGCATGTTCTCCTCGTAGATTTTGAATAGTTTGTCGCTGGCCACTTCCGCCGCGTCGGCTTCCTTATCCTGGTCCTTGAACATGCCCATTGCGCGCGCCAGGTTGTCCGCAGCCTTTTCCTTCGACATCATCAGCACTTCGATGCCGTCCCGGCCGGCTTTGACGCCCGAATACACCAATTTCGCGGCCGGAGACAGGTTTCGGGTATCGCAGAAAAAAACCTCCACAACTCCCTCGCCCGAGCATTCCGGGCAGCCATCCACCGGCGGTTTTCGCTTGTCGTACCACGCCCCGGTGTATTCCGGGAATTCCCCGATGTCGTCGTCCGCGTTCGCCCGCAGCCGCCGCGCCCGCTCTTTTTCGTGCCTGATCTTCGCCGAACGCAGTTCGCCCGGGGTGTATTGCAGTTGATGATCCTCGCCCCAGCAGTAGGGGCAGCACACACGGCGCAATTGGGATATTTCGTTGGCGTCCAGGCAGAGCACCGCGCTCCACATCCGCATCATTTCATCGCTGTCGATCCCGATCCGGCGCGCACGCGCCGTCCCTAGAACCTCAATCGCCTGTGTGACACTCGGGTTTCTGAGAAGCGCCCACGCAGCCTGCGCGGCGCTTTTCGGGCTGTACCCGGCACGAATCGCGGCTTTCGTGCCGTTCAAATCCCGCAGGTACTCGCGCACAAACATTTCCTGGATGTCCGACAAATCATCGAACACACCAAACTTGTCCGGATCCCTCTCGACGCGCTCGGCCTGAGTGAGCGTTACGCCATCCAAAGGTTCTTCGGTTTCCCGTTTTTTGGTTTCCTTGTTTTTAGAAACCTTGGAAACCTTTGTGCGTTCTTTTTTTTCCTTTGTATTCGCGGGGTTAGATGGTTTCTTGGTTTCTATGGTTTCCGCTTCCGCTTCGCCCGGAAACGCCAAAGGTGCCTTTTTCACCCATCGCTCGCGCAACGCGGCCTTGCGCACGGCCGGCGCAGACACAGGCAAATCAAGTTCGGTAACGAGCCAGAGATACCCCTCGCGCGGATCGGTTTCCCAGTGTTTCCGGGCGTCTCGCCACTGCACCTTCGTCAGTTTCGGGCGTGCTCCCACGTCACCACCTTTATCCCAGGCGCAAGCAAAGCTGCTCCGGCGCCCCACCCGCCGACTGGCACTCCACCTTGAAGCGCGCCATCCTCGCTTTGGCGTTATTGCCAGCTTCGACCGCTCGCAAAACCTTGTTCACCAAGCGGGCGCCTCCCCGCATATCCGCAAACCTCTTGTTGAGGCTTTCGAATGCCCGCAGCGCATCCTCCGTCTCGCTGATTGCGTCGAACATCAGAGAAACAGATTCCGACATGCTGGATAGCTTATCGTGCAGCCGGCGCAGCACATCCATATCGCGGCGCCGGGCCGCCTCCCAGGCATCAAACATCCACGCCGAAGTTTCGCGCTCCTGCGTCATGCGCGCGCCGACCTCCCAATCTTCGCTTACGCCAAACAGGTAGTCGACGGATACCTCATACACCGACGCCGCGCGCAGAATCAGCCACAGGGGAACGCTGTTAGTGTCCGTCGCTCCCTCGACCTTGGAGAGCTTGGAACTGTTCGAGTATCCAAGGCGCTTCGCCGCCGCGCTTTGCGACAGGTTGCAAAGCTCACGTGCCGCGCGCATGCGCGCACCAATGGTCCGCACAACCGCTGCCTGCGCCTGCCGAGCGCATACCGCTTTCTCTGCCATGGTCACACCCCCTTCGGGATCATGTCGTAACTGCGTTTCACCCGGCCAAACGTCCGCCGGTCCATAGGCACGCCCTCGCAATCTTTCGCCGCGGCCAGCAGCGCCTCGGCCAGCGCGCGCGCCTGCGCCGGCGTAAGGTCAGCCCCCTCGCCAGGCAGGTTTTGTACGGTCATCAGAGGCTTGCCGCCGCTTGTTTGCGTCAGAACCACATTCAGTTTCGCGTCCATCATTTAGCCCCAAAGAGAAGTTCCGCCACTTCCGCCGCCGCGGTACCGTCCGCCACCTGTTCCGGGCAGTACCGCAGCAATACCCAGCCAATAGAACGCACCCACTGATCTTTTCGCCGGTCGCGCGCCATATTCGTGCGTATGCAATGGGCCTGGCCGTCTATCTCGACGGCAATCTTCCGATCCGGCCACGCAAAATCCGCTTCGTAGCGCCGACTCCTGTCTATTCTGTGGTTCCGTTCCCACTCAGGAACACCAAGCGCTACCAAGCGCCGATGAAATTCCGCCTCGCTGCGAGTGTCCTGGCGCACCGTGGTCTTCGGCGCTGCCGGCGCGCCACCGCAGCGCACCCGATAGGCCAAAAGTTCCGCTTCCGACCATCGAACGCCGCCGCCCTTCATCGTTTCTCCACCCTATTCACCGCATACCACGCCACGCGCGAAGCGCGAATGTTCTCCGCCGCCAATTCGAACCGTTGGCACCGGCGCGGATACACGCTTGAGCGGAAGTTCGCCTGTGCGGCTACGTCCGTCGCCTTCGCGCACAAACCAAAGCCAACGCGCGCCATTTCCCCAGCCTGCTGCAGCCTGAAATTCCCGCGGTCGATACAGCGAACGGGTTGCGTGTCCATCACGCCCTCGACAGCCGCTCAATGGTCATCGCCAACAAGTCGAGTTCGGACAGCTTGTAACGGCGTTCGAAACCACGTGTGCCAAGGCCGTGCAACCCGTCCTGGCCGGTATGATGGTCCGGGCAAAGTGGCACGGTAAGGAAATTGCTCGCGCGCTGGCTTGCGCCTTGCCCCTCGCGGATGTGATGCACCTGCGCCGGGCTGGCGCCAAGGCCAAGGTGATCGCACAGGACGCACCCCAGCGCGGCCACGCGCCCCATATGCGCTTTCTCCTTCGCCGTGGCCATCACTCGAACCTCATCAATTCGTTTATCACGCGCTCGACATCTGCTTTGCTGGCGTACCCGGCAGCCCTCAGCACGCGATCCCACACCGCGTTCAGCACCGCCTTGAAAACCGTTTCGAAACGGTTTTCGTCCATGGCGGAGAAAGATAGGCTTTCTGGTTCCAGGCGTATTTCGCCGTGAGCGTTGAAGACCGGTTTGTAGAAACCCGCCAGGATCGTCATATCCTTGCGGAACCGGTCAAAGTCCTTGGCGACAGGCATGCCCTTGTATTCGAGCGGCGTCACCGGCTCCCAGGCATCGAACGCCAGCTTGAAAAGCGCAAACGCCTTCCGATGAAACCGCACGTTGCGCGCGCGGCGGACCGTGGCGCGCACCCACTGACCAGTCTTAAGCTTCCCGACCAGCTCACGCGCCGCTTCGTCGGCCGGCGCCAGCGCGCCGCTTGGTGTCTTGACCAGCATTACATCGCTCATGGTCAGGCAAAACGCCTTGTCCGATACAACACGATGTCGCGCGCCGTCGAGGCGCCGCAGCCAAAAACCTTTCCCAGCATGCCGTATCCCTTACGCTCAATTCCGTCGCTCTCTCCCTTCCAGCGCGCCCAGGTGGCGCGCATGGCGCGCACATTCGCGTCCGACAGCCGCGCATTGTGGTGCGTCTCTCCGGACTTAGGCATCTATCACCCCTCCGACCACACGGGGTACCACCAACATCCACACATCAAATTCGGTCATGTCGCCCCCTTGGCACTAACCAGCGCCCGAGCAATCGCCCCTGCCGCAACCCAGGCAGCCTGGTAGGTAGCTACCACCCATTCTTCTGTCACGACACACCGCCCAGGGCCGTGCGTCGCCGCCATCAGTGCGTGCGCCACACCCAATTCGTTCTGCGTGACACCGCTCAGTCCACAAACCGCGCCGCAACGCGCGCAACATAGACCGGCTTTTACCCACCGGTATTTATCCATGGGAAACAGCGTGAACATTTCACCCTCAGGATCCTGCTCAGCAGACACCTTCCGATCAAACATGCTGTGACAAGCCTTTTTCGCTGCGATAAATCTTGCCGTCGTGCCACGCTTCGCCGTGGTCGCCAAGCACGCCGCGCGCGAGCTTTTGCGTTCCGAAGGCCACTGTGTTTCCAGGTACCGCGGCTTGCGCCCGGATTTTTCGCCACGGCTCCAAATTCGGCCCGTCTTTTTTTTTCCCGTGCATCGCCCAGGTCGTTGAGGCTATTGCCGCGGCCACCCGCTCAGGGTCCGCGCGCTCAACATCAGGCTCTGGCAACGCCATCAGGTTTGTCGGCGCGGCGCGGCACATGGCGAGGAATTCCGGAAGTGACGGGGGGGAATTACGGCTTCTGCAGTCGTCCAGCGCGCGCGCGATGCGCTTCGGCTGGTCTGCAAACCCTGCCAACTCGACAGCCCATGTCGCTTGCGCCAGCAATACGCCCTTGTCTGCCTCGCTGCCGTCCGGCGCGAGCACAATCTGCGCGGTACGCCACAGGTCCAGCCAGCGATTACCGAACATGCCTTGCAGCCTGGTGAAAATTCTTTCAACCCAATCAGCCCTCAATGGCTGTCGACCTTTCTCCATGTTTCCATCCAGTTGTGTCGGTAAAGGCGGAAAGCCGCGTGTCAGCCGCGACCGCGCGAGACTTCGTTAGGTTTGGGGTGGCTGTCGCTGACCGTGGTTTCCGATCACGGAGCATCGGTACGAGGTAGTTCAAATGAAGGCGCTCACCGGGTTTTTTTTCTCTGGCGCTTTGCGCTACAGCAACGATTTCATCGTCGCGGTAGAACGGGAGAATCTGCGCCCAGGCATCCAGGTGCGGGGGGGCGTCTATGCCATAGCACCTAAGCCGCTTACACAGTTCGCCAAGTCGCGTGGCGCTGGTATCGCGCCCGTCTACGGTTACGTCTACCCCAACCGCGGTAGTGGTAGTAGTAGTAGTAAGTCCCTGTCCCTGTCCCTGTCCCTGTCCTTCCTGTACGAAACGCGTTTCATCGTGCGTTTCACATAGCGTTTCATCGTGCGTTTCACATATCGTGTCGCTATGCGTGTCGATTGTGGTTTCGCCGTTGTTCTTTATGCGTTGCGCGCGCCAGTTGCGCAGCCTTTCGGCGTCCGTTTCGCGCTTGTTTCTAAACTGCTGTTTTTTCTTGAACGCGACGACAGCTTCCTCGCTAAGCGTCTTGTGATACAGGCGTCCGTCGTTACATTTAACGAAGCCATGCAGGACTTCCTGGCGCAGCTTACGGAACCTTGGTACGCCAAGACCGGAATACGCTGCCAGCACGCGCTCATCATCCGGTAGGCTGGCTGCAGGCACTTGTTTCCAAGCTCGGCACCAAAGCAACAATGCGGCGCCAATTGCCTCCCTCGAACACACGGCAACAAGTTCCGACGCCATAAGCCGTTCGGTGTTCAGCATAAACCCGGGCAGGTCACGAACATCTATTTCTGCTGGCACCAGCGGGTTAGGTAGTTCCGTCACTGTTTCCGCCCTGAATTATTTGTCATTGAAAATACATGTGGAGATTGCCGGCAGCGCACACCGGGCGGCGTGCCGTGGCTGCGCGGTGGATTGATTTGGCTCACGCAGAAACCTCGGTCAGAGGAAGTGCGATAGCCGGTAACGTGGCTTCTGCAAGCGCGCGGCTGATCGCGTCTAGCCGTGCCCGCAAGTGCGCAATCTCTCCGTCACGGCTCAACCTATCCGCCGCGTCGCGCGCCGCACCCTGGATAGTCCAAATCTTCGCGTCCCTTGGCAGCCCAAGAGCCTCGGCCAAATCGCTGCGAGCGCGGTCAATCTCGCCCTTGCGTGCAACATCACGCAAGCGCTCGGCTTCCTGGCGCGAGGCAATGATGCTGTCGGCCTGCCTGTTTGCGGCGTCACGCTCCGCGTGGAGCCGGAATATCGCGGTATCGCGTTCGGACAGCGCCGCGGCAAGTTCATCGCCGTATCGTTTCCGCAGCGACGAGGCGACTTTCCATGGATTTGCAGCACGCGCCGGCGTGGAATCAGAACGATCAACTTGGCGCGCGATCCCATCGATGACGAGTTTCAGCCACGCGGAGCGCTCCAGCGTTTGTAAGTGCTGCAGCGTCGGGGCTTTTATCGTTCTCCACCCCGAATCTCCCAGCAGCATCAGGCCGCATCCCGTCGGCACGTCGGCGCGCGTAATCAGCCCGGCCGGGGCGGCAAACGTCACGCCGCAGGCGTAGGCCAGGTAGGCGCGCCACTTGCCCGCCGTCACATCGCGCCGAAAATCGGCGACCGACACTTTTATCTCATAGGCGAGCGGGGCGAATCGCGCGAATGATTTGCCGATCGTGTATACGTCCGGCCGCGGCGATCCTGCCGGCCCAATCTGCATGTCCGTCCATACCACACGGTCGCGCGTGGCGCGAAGGTGGTCCGCCAGGCTGCGCATAAGGTCGTTGTGGGTCACGGCAGGCACTCCATGTACGCCGCAATCAGATTGCGCAGCCACTGCGCGGTGTATGGGTCGATTTCGTTGTAATAGGCGCTCACGCCTCGGCACCCGAAACGACACCAAAAACGGTAACCCGTGTCATAGAGCGCCCGCACTTGATCCTGACCGAACCAACGGGCGTAATTAGCCCGCGCGCCTGCAGGTTGTTTGTCAGGGTGTGCGCACGGTCCGACGACACACCCAGAGTTGCGGCCAACTCCAGCCTGCTGGCTCGGCCGCCGTTCGCCTGGATAGCCTCAAATGCTCTGGCAACATCGCCGCTTAGTGGCTGCTTTCGCCGGGGCTTTGCGCCCTCGGCTTCCTGCGCCGGAGCGCGGCCGGAATCAAGTGACGCCGTCGGCGGCTCTGCTTTTGGCAGCCTGTGCGGCTTGACCAAGCCGAACAACATCATCAAGGGTATTCTGGGCTGCTCGCTGCACTGTTCGTTCGTAACCGTCATTTCGGCACCAGTCGAAACGCGGCAAGGTGGCATGGTTCGTCTAGGTAAATTGCCTCTACCCGATCCCGAATAATCACGTGCCCGGCCGCGCGCAAGGCGGCAATGCGTGCGTCCAGGTCAAAAATACCCAACTCGCGCAGGGCAGACAGGGGCGTGACGGGACCACGGCCCAGCCGTTCAAGCAAGGCGCTTTCCATGCTTGCTTGCGCGGCTAGCGAATGGCGACCAGCAGTTCGCCGGTCGCCTTCATCAACTGCAGCAACAGCGGCTCCAGCGCCCTCCGCTCTTCTGCGTCGAAACTCCCGTCTTTCGCTGCCTCGGAGCCTGCGCCGAGAATTTTTGACGCAGACGACACCAGCGATAGAAACATCGTAATTGCTTCGGCCCTTCCGCGGGCCTCTATTTCGAAGTCCATCGGCACTTGGCCGACGATCTGGGCCAGGGCAAACATCGCCCGCTTGGCCTGCGCCAGCGCGATGATCTCCAGCACCACGCCGAACGAAGGCGGCGGGGCGTCATGGTCCGGGTTGATCCCGTTTGCCAACGTGGCGCCGTTGACACCCATGGTTTCCGCGATAGCGCGGATGCCGCCAGGGAATTCCTTGGCGTCCGCCTGCAGCGCGAGGAAAAGCGCGCGATGGGTTTGCTTTACCGGCCTGGTGCTACGCATTGACGAACCCCCGTTTTTTTTCGCCTACCGCCGACGTACAGATCGGCGGAAACTTGGCTGCATGAAAAGGCAAAACCCCCCGCCGCTACTCGACAGCCGGCGATGCGTAAATCTGCTCGAACGTGATCTCTTGCCCACGCCCCTTCGCAAGGACAATGATGCGCCGCGCCACATCGGGCGGCACCTCTTGCCGCTGGCACTCGTAGTGGCTCACGTTCCCCTGGGACATGCCCAGTGCCTCGCCGAACTCTTCCTGGGACATTGCCAGGAGCGTCCGGACGTGTCTGATGTTGTTGGTCGCACCCATGACCGAGATACTAGCTTACCTAGTTTCCGCCGTCAAACCCTAAATTATCTCCCCTCGTTGCCGATAGACGAAAAAACCGTCTTAATTGCATGATGGCAAAACCGCCGAAAACCCCACGCACCGCCGAGCAAATCCGCGACTCGGTTCGCCTGCGCGAACTGTTCAAAGAGCGCGCAGGCATGAGCCAGCTCAAGTTTGCGGAAACCTACGAGATTGGCGTCCAGGGTATGTTGTGGCAGTACCTGAACGCTGACAAAGCAGAAGGTTCGGTCCTGAATCTTGCGGCGGCGATCAAGTTCGCCAAAGGCTTGCGGTGCAGCGTAGGGGACTTCAGCCCGACTCTACAGCGCGAAATTGATAGCATTGCTGCCTTTGCATCCGGATCCCTGAGAACCGCAAGCGTAGCCTCCGCCGCAACCTTGCGCGACCGCTACAACCAGGTCAGCCCGGAGCGGCAAGCTGTAATTGACTTCCTGCTGCAGGATCCGGGCGAAACCCCACCAAATTGGATCGATCTGAACGCGCTTGCCTACATCGATTCTCTGGACACCAAAGCGCGCGGCCAGGGGGTGTCCCCCAAAAGCCCACCAGCGAAAGCCAAGACCGGAACTTAGACTAATCTGGTCACAATAGTGGATATTGTGAATATTACCCCAAAACATGTAGTCATATACATAGCAACTCTGTGCATAGCTTCACATATTTCCGCAGAGACAAACGGGTTTCGTAGCACCATTACGGTGCGTGGCGCACAATCCGGCGGCTGGCTTGCCAGCGCGCCAAAGCCACAGCCTGATGGCGCCGCGTATTTTCTGCACGGCAAAATCGAAGCGTTTGGCAACGGGGCCAACTTCATTGCTGCCGTGTCCGCCTCGCAAGAAAACGACGCGCTTGCCGGCGCACTGCGCCGCGCCCGCGGAATGGGGGCTAGTACGGATTATTTTGGGGTGGTTCTGCCGGCCGCGCTCAGGCAATACTATTTTGACCACGCCCGCGTCGGCGTCGGGTTCGACCTTGTTGGCCGCTATACCGCGAACACACAGTACACCACCGTGTCCGGACGCGAAAAAACCGCTCCCGTTTTCGAGGCCATCTATTTCGCCACATGGGACGGCTCTGCGCCAGCCCAGCAGCAGGCTACACCGGCCACCGGCTACACGGCCTGCATCGAATCCGCCGACGGCAACATGGCGGACATGATTGATTGCGCCTCCGCAGAAGCGGCGCGACAGGATGCGCGCCTGAACACGGCGTACAAAGCCGCCATGACCGCAACGCGCGATCAAGCCGGGTTGCGCGCCCGCCAGCGCCAATGGATAAAACAGCGCAACGCGGAGTGCTCCATGGATGCGAACGGAGGCCAGGCCGCCACCCTGGCCGCTTACGAGTGCGAAGCAAGAAAGTCCGCTCAGCGAGCAGACGAACTCGAAGCCATGATGTAGTACCAGCCCTCGCCAACCAAGCCCGGCACATCGCCGGGCTTTTTTTTTCACAAAAGACTAGCGCAGGTATTGACACCAGCAAACTAGCTCCGCTATTCTTCAACCCATAAACCGGCCGCGTTTTTGTGGGCGCCCGGTGAGGCGGCAGCGCCGTGCAGGTTGTGGCTAGTTGGGCTATCCCGGCTGGCGCGCGAACAGCCTGCACGGCGGTGCTGACCTACGGTTAGCGCCACCTCCCTGTTGTCGATTTGCCCGCCGGCTTCTACGTCGGGACCGGCGGGACTTTCTAGGGAAAACAAATGTCATTGTCATCAATGAAACGAAAAGCTGGCGACGCGCTGATGGTGTGTTTCATCTGTGCGATAGCAGTGATCGTATCGATGTTTTCTCCGGTGTATCAGTACGACCCGGAGGACGAAGAGTGAGCGCCGGACTCCAGCTTATCGCCGCGATCCTTGTCGTGTTCGCGTTTTACGCCGCCGTAACCGACGAGCGCGACCGGGGCGCGATCCAGTTCCACTTCGTCCGGGCCGTCCAACAATAATGGACGTGGTTCGCGTTCGCGCATCAAGCTGGGCAGAACTGTTCGACTGCCCTATGCGCTGGCGGGCACGCCACCTGGACGGTGTGCGCAGCCCTTCCGGCGTGCGCGCGCAGATCGGCACCGCCATTCACGCGGGCGCCGCGGCGTTCGATCAGGCCACTTTGGACGGCTACCCGATCAGCATCGCGGACGCGAGTGACGTGCTAGTAAACACACTCGACTACCCGCAGGAAGAGGTTGTCTGGACCGCAGACGATCCATCCAAAACTCAGGCTCGCGCGATCGCACTGCGACTGCTATCGCGATACTGCGAACTAATAGCGCCCACAAAGCGCTACATCGCAGTCGAACGGCGCTGCGACAACCTGACCATTGATGTCGGCAATGGCATCGGTATCGAACTCACTGGCACCACCGACCGCATCCGGGAAACGCACCAAGGCCCGGCGATCAGCGACCTTAAATCAGGGTTGCGGCGCGCCACGGTCAACGGCGACGTGGTTTCTGTCCGGACAGATGGCCCGCAACTCGGCGTCTATGAGTTGCTCGCAGAACAAACCACAGGGCTGCCTATCACGGGGCCAGCCGAAATCATTGGCATGCAAACGCGCGCCAATGGCGGCATCGGCTTTCAGACCGTTCCCCGCACGCGCGAAATTCTGATCGGAACTCAAGAATCTCCCGGCCTGCTACAGATGGCCGGGACGATGTTCAAAGAGGGGTTGTTTCCCCCCAATCCATCGAGCACCCTTTGCTCGGAAAAATACTGCCCGGTTTTTGGGCACTGCCGTTATCACAACTGAAAAAGGATACCCAAGTGGCCACAATGCAATTGCAGTCCATGCAGCACGCGGCAACGCCAGCGGCCTCAAAGCCGTACACGATATTCGACCTCCTGGAAACCCCGAAAGTCCGCCAGGGTTTTGCCGCCGTGGCCGGCAAATACCTGAGCGCCGACAAGCTCATACGCCTGGCGGTTCTGGCGTGCCGGCGCACAAAAAACCTGGATCGTTGCAACCCGCAATCGGTCCTTGGCGCCTTTATGTTGGCGGCCGGCCTGGGCCTGGAGCCGAATACCGCCCTGCAGGAAGCGTTCCTCATCCCGTACAAGCGCCGAGCCCAACAGGATGGTCGCTGGGTGGATGTCTATGACTGCCAGTTTCAGATCGGTTACCGCGGCTTCGTCACACTGGCGCACCGGTCGCCGCACATCCAGACCATCCAGGCATCGGCGATTTGCCACGGCGACAAATTCCGCCACATGATGGGATCGAACACGATGCTGGAGTTCGAAATCTCGCTGGCCGAGCGCGGCGATCTAATTGGTGCGTTTTGTTTCACCAAACTCACCGGCGGTGGAGAAACCGCGACGGTCCTGCCGCTGCAGGAAATCTTGAAAATCCGTGACAAAAGCGAAACCTACCTGGCGCTCGCACGCGCCGTGGAAGCGGCCGCGCCGGGATCCGCTGATCTGCGCAAGGCGCAGGAAAAGTTCGACGCCACCCCCTGGGTGTTGTGGCTCAACGACATGGCGGCAAAGTCCGCCGTCAAGAAACACGCCAAATGGCTGGGCTTGTCCGGCGATCCGATTACAGCCGCGGCACAAGTAGATACGGACGGTGGGCGTACTTTCGACGTATCCGCAATGTCCGATCCTGACGTGCTGCGCCAGGCGATTACCGACGGCGTTTTGCCGGAGGCCGAGCCCGACGACGAAACGCCAAAGCCGGCCGCCCTGTCCGCGCCAGACGAGCCCGGAACCATCCTCCCGGTGGCCGGAACGAAAAATCGCACCCCCGTGCCGGTCAGTCCGACCGATGACGGCTTCGGTCAAATAGATTAAGGGCGCCGCGCCATGAAGATCACAAATTTCCATGCCGCGAACTATCAGATGCTGTCTGACATCAACATTGATCTGTCTGACCACGCCCTTGCCCTGATCGGCGGACTAAATGAGCAAGGTAAATCGTCCCTGCTGGAAGCGCTGCGACATGCGCTTTGCGGCGAAGCGACGCGCGTGAAGCTCAAAAAAGACTTGCGGATGATCGTCCGTGATGGCGCCAAATCCAGCACCGTCGCAGTCCGCATGCTGGGCGGCGAAACCGCGCAGGTAAAGTTGCCATCGGCAGCCGCCGAGCGTTCGTTTTCCCTTCCCGAGCCGGCTATGTCGGCGCTCCCGTACTGTCTCGATCCGGCGAAAATAGCCGCCCTGCAGGACAGGCCAAGCGA
This sequence comes from Rhodocyclaceae bacterium, assembly GCA_016791105.1. Taxonomy (GTDB): domain Bacteria; phylum Pseudomonadota; class Gammaproteobacteria; order Burkholderiales; family Rhodocyclaceae; genus JAEUNM01. The sequence continues at coordinate 15,133 of JAEUNM010000147.1, forward strand.
ATTACGGCAACTGATTTTCGCCGTCACCGGCCTCGCGTGCAACCCGATGGCGGTACAGGCACGCCTTGCCGCGCGCAAGATCGGCTGCGACAAGATTACCCACATCCTGCCGTTTCTACGGGCGGGATTCCCCGCCAGCGCCACCGAAGCGACAGCCAAAGCACGGGAAGCCAAAGGCGCGTGGGAGCGCATTACCGGCGAAAAGTGGGGAAGCGAAAAAGCGGTTGGTTGGACACCTGTCGTACCCCCGGAAGCGCTTGATGCCGGCGCAAACGCGCGCGATGCGCGCAGCGAATACGATGACGTAACCGAGTCGATCAAGCTGGCGCAGCAACGCCAGGCCGAAGCAAACGCCGCCGCCAGATTCCTGGCTCAAGTAGCCGGCGAACGCAACCGCCAAGAAGAGCGCGCCGCAATGCTTCCGCGGCTGGAAAAGAAACTCGCGGCGGACACACAAAACCTCGCCGCCCACCAACGCCAATTGGCCTCGCTACGCGCAAGAGGCGGCGTTGGACCTCGCGTTGGACTGATGCACGACTTGGCCCGTGCCGTGACGTACTTTGTACGCACCTATGACCCAAACGGCGCGACACAGCACGCCGCTACATTGCGTGCCTATGAGGCCGAATTCGGCCCTGTGGAGAGCGACGGGGACGCAGAAGCCGCCGCCGCAATCCCTGCCGCAGAAAGCGCCGTGGCGCTGATGGAAAGCGCTGTAGCCAATACCAAGCGCGACCTCGCCACCGCCACTGCGGCGGCAGAAGCCATCAAGAACATCGCCGAGCAATCCGCCGCCCCCCCTGCGGAACCCTTTGACCAAGCCGCCCTGGACGCTTTAATCCAGCGAAGCGCTTCCCTGCTGAAAGAAATATCCAACCTGGACACCCTGTGCGCCGTCGCCGATGGCGCCGACCAGAAAAAACAGGATGCGGATAACACCCACGCGGAAATTGTCGCGTGGTTGGAATTGGCCGAAGCGCTGTCCCCGGAAGGAATTCCGGGGGAAATGGTGAAGGACGCCCTAAAGCCAATCAACGCCAGAATGCGGGAAACCGCGAACCACACCGGCTGGGATCAAGTGACGATCGACGGCGAAATGGTTGTGCGCCTCGCCGGGCGCCCGTACAGCCTGGGCTCTGAATCCGCACGCTGGCGCGCCGACGCCGCGCTCGCGGACGCATTTTCATTCGTCTCCGGGCTCAAGTTCTTCGCGCTGGATCGCCTTGATGTGCTGGTTTCCGCGCAGCGCTTGGCGTGCCTCAAATGGCTGCGCGCTATCGCTACCGCGGGCGACGTTGACACCGCGTTCGTTGCTGGAACCTTTACCCAGCGCCCAAGCGTTCCGCGTGAGTTCGTAACGGTGTGGCTGGAAAACGGCGCGCCCGTCGAACTCGACGAACAGCAAGCCGCATGAACCGATCCAGCGCGACCGCGCTGGTTAACTTAACAGACCAAGGAAGGAACTGAGCATGGCAAACAAGCGCCAACCGGCACCGTTTTCGGACGAGCCGTATACCCCCATAGCGACCAACCCCGTGGAGTCGAACAGAATTAAAGCCGTCGGCTACAACCCCGAAACGAAGACGATGGCGGTCATCTTTAAGCATGGCGCTGGGAACATTTACCATTACCCGGACGTGGAACAAGACGAGTATGACCAGTTCGTGAAAGCCGACTCCCTGGGCACCCACTTCAGCAAGCAATTTCAGGGTAGGCACTTCAAAAAATTCCGCCTGCCCGACCAGCCGGCGGAATAACCAACAGGACACATAGAGAGTGAATCTGACCGTATCACCCCGGCTTGGCAGAGCAGCGACGATGTTGCGAAGCTGTGCCGGTGGCTTGTTAGTACGGGATCGAGTCATGGGTGCGCAAGGCTCCGGCCGCCCTTGCGCCACGGTCGGGCGGCAGCGACACCCCGAAGCCGGGATCGATTCAACCCGCGAGCAGTGCCCGAGAAACCCGGTAGCGCGGCAGCCATCCTGCCGCTACGCGCCCCGCGCTGCCGGACTTGGGTTGCACCCGAGAGAAATAAACTCATGAGTGGAATGTTTGGCGAGCAAAACACGGCGCCGCGCCGCAAGAGCGACCGGTGCGGATAATTAACCAACCAAAAGGAAGCAAAATGATTAAACCGCTTCATGAGAACCTTAAAGACGCCCGCATAGAAAGCGATGGCGGCGACCTTTTGCCCGTATTGGAATATGCCGGCATAAAGCTTTCGGAACTGGTTCTCGCAGTGAACAACACCGGAAAGGGTGGATCGTTTACTTTGAAAGTATTCGTGAAGCCGAGTGCGGCCGGCGCGAATGCCGTTCGCTGCGAAGTCACGGCCAAAATGCCGAAAGGTCTTCCGGCCGAGTCGCTGCTGTGGCCGACACCGGAAGGAAACTTCCTGAACCAGGATCCGCGCCAAGGCAATCTCGACTTGAAGGATGTTCAGGACGATCCGCCGCGACAACTGAAGTCCGTCGCGTAACCAATCACTTTATCGCAGCATCAGGAAGGATATTAAATGGATCACGAAAAAGAAGGCGTCCGGGCCATTCTTGACGCCGGCGCGGCTGCCGTGCAGCCCATCATGATGCACGGGGGCGTTCCGTTCGTTGTCGTGCCGAAAGACTACAAAGTCCACGATCTGGAATCGCTCCAGATTGTGCCGTTTCGAAAGCGAGCGAACGTAACGACCACCGACACGCGCAGCTTCATCGACTACACGAAGAAGCACGGCAGCTTGGACCAATGCACCGTCTACGCCGACATCGACGCAGAGTCCAGCCGTTTCAACCTGGTCGCCGTCATCAACGACCACTGCGCCGACATGCCCCAATGGCGGGACCACCGCTGCCAGTTCATGCCTGCGCAGGCCGTGGAATGGAAGCGCTGGCTCGGCAGCAACAAAAAGCCGGTTAGCCAAGCCGAATTCGCCACTTGGCTGGAGGACAACCTGTCCGACATCGCCTCGACCGTGGAGGGAATGCCACGCGGAGCCGATATCCTGCAAATGGCCCTTGGGTTCGAGTTCGCCGAAGACGAGAACATAGACACCCGGACGAAGATGCAGGTGTTCGAGCGCTTTACCTTGGGCCTGCCGGTATTCGACGGAGGCGCCAGCGCCTACCCCCTGGTAGCGCGCCTCAAGTACCGCGAAAAGGATGGCAAGGTGACGTTCTGGTACGAACTGATCCGCCCTGATCGCGTGTTCAAGCAGGCGGTCAAAGACGAACTGGCCCGCATCGCGGGTGAGACCGGGTTCCCTGTCATTTATGGCACTCCGTAACCCGCGGCGCTAAGCCTGGCGGGCCGCAGCAACGAGCGGCCCGCCCACACCATCAACTTTACAGGGCGTCCCCACAATGACCCGCCACGCAACCAAGTACGGAGCTTACGAAATAACACCGCTGCCAGGCCAGCCGCAGGTTGCGGTATGCCACGGATTTATGGTGCCGACTTCGCTACGCGGAAACGGCTACGGCCATCGCCTGAAGCAGGACCAGATTGGCGCCGTAGCGGCCCAAATGCACGACTTCGCCATCTGCACCGTGGCGGCCGGCAATGCGGCACAGAAGAAAATCCTTGCCACCGCCGGCTGGGTAAAACTTGCCGAGTTTTTCAACACCCGGTCCAACGAAATGACGGAGCTATGGGGCTTCGGCGTGAAAGGTGATGAGTGATGGGCGCCAACTCAAGCATCGAGTGGACCGACCACACATTCAACCCGTGGATCGGATGCACGAAAGTAAGCCCGGGCTGCGACCATTGCTATGCCGAGCGAGATTTTGACCTGCGTAAACATCGCGTCAAATGGGGTGCTGGCAACCCGCGCAGCCGCACCGGCGCTGCCAACTGGAAACTGCCGCGGCGCTGGAATGCCGAAGCAGCCCGTACCGAAACGCGCCGGCGCGTGTTCTGCGCCAGCCTGGCCGACGTGTTCGACAACGAAGTGCCGCCGGAATGGCGCGTGGACCTGCTGCGTCTGATCGCCGATACGCCATGGCTCGATTGGCTGCTGCTCACGAAGCGCATCGGCAACGCAGACCGCATGATGACGGAAGCTTTCCACGCCGGCTGGCCCGCGCACGGATGGGTAAAAAGCTGGTCTTATTGTGTCCGCAACGTGTGGATCGGCGCCACCGTGGTTAACCAAACCGAAGCAGACCGCGATATCCAGAAACTACTGGCCACCCCGGCCGCGGTGCGGTTCCTCAGCATCGAGCCGATGCTCGGGCCGATCGATCTACGCAATATCGCAGTCCCTACGGAACATGATGTTCTGCGTCGCCCGTGGGACACGGATGGATTCAAGTTCAATTCCCTCCAGTCACACGACGATGAGCGTTTTCACCAAACGCCCTCATCCCTGGACTGGGTGATCTGCGGCGGCGAATCCGGCCCGCAAGCGCGACCGATACACCCGCAATGGGTGATGTCGCTGCGGGATCAGTGCCGGGTGTCCGGCGTGCCTTTTTTCTTCAAGCAGTGGGGGGAATGGCTGCCGTGGCTAGATTTTTCAACGGCCCACATCCCGGACGACAGCGATCAAACGCGCTACGAGACGGTAATTTGGCAGGACGACGAATGGGAGAACTGCGGCAGGCCGCAATGGTGTGACGTAGACGACTGGTATGGCGGCGGCGCCGTTGACCCGGAGGGGCGCGACCAGATCATGGGCCGCGTCGGAAAACGCCTCGCCGGCCGCCTGCTGGCCGGCGTAACTCACTCCGAATTCCCCGTCTCGTAAAAGACGGTTCGCATAGAGCAAAAGGATAAATCATGCGTGCGTATCTCAGCGGCCCGATGACCGGAATCGCCGACAACAATTTCCCAGCATTCCATGAATGGGCGCGCCGTCTGCGCGCCGAAGGCTATGAAGTAGTGAGCCCAGCCGAAATCCAGGAAGCTGGAACCTGGGAAGGCTGTCTTCGTAACGACATTCGGGAACTGTGCACGTGCGACGCAATCGCCCTGATGCCTGGCTGGGAGAACAGCCAAGGCGCAAACCTGGAATTGCATGTCGCGCACCGCCTGGGCATGGCCGTGCTGCATCTTCCCATCCAGTTCGACCTGGTAAAGCACTTGCATCGCCAGATTGAGTTCAGCGCCCGCACGTTTGGGCCTGGCAAGAGAACTGCAGGCGTATGCGACCACATCCGCCGAGAGTTGGTCGAGGTAGAGGAATGCGGCGGCGAACTGCCCGAGTGGATCGACGTGATTATCCTGGCGCTTGACGGCGCGTGGCGCAGTGGCGCGACGCCCGAACAGATCGTGGCTGCCATCGTACAGAAGCAGGCCAAAAACGAACAGCGCAAATGGCCGGACTGGCGCACCGCCGATCCGAACAGGGCGATCGAGCATGATCGTACTGCCGACGTAGTGCAGGAGGCGTAACAGTGGATTTTTCAGACACCTTCCTGCGCGACATCGCCACCCACCAAATGCACGTTTTCCGCGATGACGGCGTGCACCGGCATATCCGCTTCAGCCAGCCAGGAACCATGTGCATGCACTTTGACTTGGTGACTTGGCCCGGCTTTCTTTGCTACACGGGCGATATGGGAACGTATGTTTTCCGGCGCCTGAACGATATGTTCGAGTTCTTCCGCCGGCCCGCCGGCCGCCCGCAATTCCAAATCGACATGCGCTATTGGGCCGAGAAGCTGGAAGCGACCGATAAGGGCGACGGCCACAAAGAGTTCAGCGAAGACTGTTTTCGCGCCGACGTGAAGGACTACTTCGACCAAGCCACCGACGACGATAACGAATGGACCGCAGAGCGCAAATCCGCGCTCTGGAAAGAAATCGAACTCGATGTCCTCCACCGGCTAGGTACCGACGAGCAAAGCGCGTTCATGGCGCTGGAGGACTTCAGCCACGACGGTTTTCAGTTCGTCGATTGGGAGCGCGACTGCAAGGAATACACGCACCGCTTTCGCTGGTGCTGCCACGCGCTTGATTGGGCGATCGGTGTCTATGACGCATCCAAATCGCAAACACCCGCCGCCGCCTGCACGTAGTTTCGAACAACTGGCTGCAGAGCACATGCGCCTGTATGCGGACCAACTACCAGACAGGCCGGGATGGTCGCGCGACTTGCCGGCTGTTGAGCGCCGGGTTCGCGCCGCTCTCGAAGCGGGTGATGCGTGGCACCCCGCGAATCCGCAAATGGATTTTTTCGAGTAACGCCGGACGGCGACATTACTACGGAGTGAATACGGTGGACCTGAACGAACTGCCGGAGAAGCCGGAAGGCTGGACGAAGCACTTGCTGATGCACATGAATTTTGGCGATGAGGGCGGCGCGGCATCATTCGAGATCAAAGACCCGAAAGGCAACGCCGCCCCATTCGGCTACCAGTACGACACCCGCAGGGGCGGAATCACCGGCTTCACCTTGCCGGGCGTTGATGGCGCGATGACCTGGGCGCAGTTGCGCGCGAAGTGGCCGGAATGGCGCGCGGCGCAGGCGGCCAACGCCAAGGGTAAGCAGCGTGCCGCCCACGGGACTAAAAGGGGTGTTCGGAATGGGGGAGAAGAATGAAAAAGCAAACGGTGTTCATTGTGATGGCGCAGACCGACTACGAAAGTTCAGTCCCGGTGCGCGCCTTCCTCGACGAAGCGGAGGCCGAGGCGTTTGCTGCAAAGTGTAACGCGCACCGGCGCAAGGCACCGCAGGCACCGGAAACCATCGAGGACACGCCGGAGAACGGCGCGGAACGTGTGAAAGCCTTTTGGGTGAAGCACCAACGGTGGGCGAAGCGTCACCCGGCCGGAGAGGGTAGCGCGACGTGCGATTCGTTCCAGGTGATTGGCATTCCGCTAGTGACGCCCAACGTCTGAATTCACCGGCCTGCACGGCTTTTCGCGCAGGTTCGAACGTGCGTTGTGTTAGGCCCAAACTTTGGAGAAACGAGATGGACAACGAAGACCCGCCACTGCCGGAAACGACAGAAGACGAAGCGTGGTACGACGCGGAGATTGCTCCGGCCTTAGCGGCACTGGCGCAGCGATGCCGCGAGCGCGGCATGGCTTTTGTGGCGGTGGTTGAGTACCAGCCGGGCGAGCGGGCCGGCACCTACTGCATGACGAAGGACGCTGGACTGGCGATGACGATGCTGCACCTGTGCGCGCGGACGGTGCCCAATGTGGACGCCTACGTGATTAACCTGCGGCGCCACTGCGCAGCGCAAGGTATAGACACGGGAGGTAGCTTTGCGCTGCGGAGGCCGACAAAGGCAGAAATCGGGCGACCGCAAAAGCTCGCTAGGTTGCGGCGACAAGAGGATGAGAACTTGCGCGGCCACTATGACGAAGCAGTGAAAGGAAAGATGGTGTCGGCGCGCATCAAGGATCGTGAGGCGTTGCTTGACGCTGGCGTGCAGTACGGGATGCAGATGCTCCAGCAGACGCCGAGGGGCGACCGCCTCGTAATGGAGGCGCACATCACCGGCGTGCTGATTGCCTTCTGGGGCGCTCTGTGGGGCACCTTCGGAACCGAGTACGCGCGTGGCTTCATCGAGTCGCAGTTGCGTGGCATGGAGCCAGACGTGCCGCACGAGCGGTTCACGGAACCCAGCGTGCAATGAAGACGCCGAACGGCCAAGCTGTGCGGCCCGCTGAAAGCGGGTCCGAACCAGCGCGGAGTTGTACGGCTGGTGGAGAAGAGTGATGACGGTTGCGGTTCTTTTTGCTCGCGCTGACAGCAACTACAAGGCGCTGGCCGGCGTGGATGTTTGGGACGCCGAACGGGACGCGCGGCGCTGGCCTGGTGGCGGCCCATTGGTTGCGCACCCGCCGTGCCGCGCATGGGGCCGGCTGCGCCACTTTGCGCGACCGAGACCGGATGAAAAGGCTTTGGGGCTTTGGGCCGCAGACCAAGTGCGGAAGTGGGGCGGAGTACTGGAACACCCTGCTGGATCGACGCTGTGGGATGCGGCAGGATTGCCGAAGCCTGGGCAGCGCGACAAGTGGGGCGGCTGGACTTTGGCCGCGCCGCAAAAGTGGTGGGGCCACAAAGCCGAAAAGGCGACATGGTTTTATGTGGTTGGCTGCGCACCTGGCGACGTGCCGGCGCTGCCCTACGTGATGGGCGAAGCCGCCTATGTGGTGCAGAGCCGGAAGCGCACAGACCACCGGCCGCACATCACTAAGTCGGAAAGGGAGCACACCCCGCCAGAGCTGGCCGCATGGCTGGTTGAGCTGGCGAGGCGGTGCATGACTTCTAACGCACAAAGTCACCGGACGAGCCGCGCCAGCGGCGAAGGTCCGGTGGAATGATGGGTTGGCCGTCTGCCGACCCGCCGAAAGGAAAGGACATGAAGATGGAACTTGGTGTCGGAGCAACGATGGTGCTTTACGCGGCGATCTTCTTCCTCGCTGGCGTGGGCTGGGGACAGTGGTGGACGGAACGGCAAATTCGGCTTGCGAACGAGGCGGCTGTGAAGGGCAGGATGCAGGTGAACATGCCCGTGAACCCGGAGGATGCGGCGGCCACCATGAAACTGCTGGCGACGCTGGTAGAGAAGGCCGAAGCGGACAGGAAGGCACACGCGCAATGAAGACGGCCAACGCCTTGGCTAAGCCGACCACGGAGCCGGAGGCGTAGTGGGTCGGCTTGAGCCAATTGTTATGCGCGCCGCCGCACTGTTCGTGCAGCCGGCCGGCTGTTACGCCGGGCTGCCTGACGTGGACTGCTGGCCGGAGCATCGAGACGCGCGGCTTTACGCAGGCCCGTGGCCCGTTGTTGCACACCCGCCCTGCCAGCTTTGGGGCGCAATGGCGATTGTGAATTACACGCGCTGGGGCGGTGAACACAACAGGCCAGGCAATGACGATGGTTGTTTCCGTGCCGCGCTTGACGCCGTGCGGCGCTGGGGAGGCGTGCTTGAGCACCCGGCCAATAGCCGGGCGTTTGCGGCACACGGCCTGCCGGCGCCGCGCGGTGGTGGATGGCAGCGCGTGCTGGACGGTGGATGGATTTGCGAAGTCTGGCAAAGCGCCTACGGCCACCGTGCGAACAAAGCGACGTGGCTTTACTACTACGGCAGCGCGCCGACTCTGGCCCTGCGATGGGAGAGGCCAGAAGGCACTCACCAGATTGGATTTCACGACCAGCGCGGCAAGGCCGCGAACAAACCGACACTCAATAAGCGAGAGGCGAACGCGACCCCTATGGAATTTAGAGACGCACTGCTGGCGCTCGCTAGCCAAGCGCATAACTCCGAAATTAACCGGACGGCCGATTAGGCCGGTCCGGTTGGATGTGGAGTTAGAACCGATGTGGAGATGGTTGAAAAAGCAGTGGCGAAGCTGGCGGCGGCGGCATGAAGCCGACTGCCTCGGGTGGGCCACATACGCGCCGCGACTGCGGATGCGCACGAATGAGCTCAACTCATTCGAGGCGCGGTGGCGGCTGCGAAACTCGAACCGATTGTATCGGCTGTGTCGCGGACACGGGAACCCATGGAAGCCGTATCGTGGGTTCTAACGCCATAGGTCAGGCGGACGCCGCTTGCGGCGGATCGCCTGGAGCGCGGGGTTAGACGTCATGGACGAGGCAGAGGTTTTGGCGGCAATCGAAGATGGAGAAAGCGCCTACGGGTTGCTGTCCGAGAAATGCCCGATGATCGAGCGGAGGTTCAACCGCGTGTGCAAGACGATAGTTGATTTGCTCGCTGACGTGCGAAAGGAATTTCCAGATGCTCAGTATTACACCGCGAGCGGTGGATTTAACCTGATGCTCGGAAATCCGCACGCCGACGACCGGAACCAAACGCCGCAACAAGAACTGATCGCTTTGCGCGGCAACCGGGTGCGGATCGGCGACGGTGACTTCTAACGCCATAGCTCAGGCGGACGCCGCTTGCGGCGGATCGCCTGCAGCGGAGGGTTAGGCGTGACATTTGCAGACCTGGCTGCGGTGCTTCGCCGCGCGAACCCCGAGAACCGGCCCATGCGTCCGGCCTGGATGGCGGAACAATGGTGGCCGGGTGAGTCGGGGCTGCGAGCCCCTGTATTCCGCCACGGCGGCGGCCCTACCCGCGGTGCGCGGGCGGCCGGCGGAGTGGCGGGGCGGATGGCGCGGGCCGGGCTGATGGAGCGGCGCGTGGAAAATGGGGTCAGCGTGTGGGTTTTGCGGACGCCTAACGCCGAAATTAACCGGACGGCCGATTAGGCCGGTCCGGTTGGATGTGGAGTTAGACGTGACTACGGTAAGCGCGGCGTACATAGGACGACTGGCAATCAAGCGGCTGCGCGACACGCACCCTGAAATTTGCGAAAGCATCGCGCGGATCAGCGGCGTGGCCGTCGGCAACATGCGTGTTGCCAGGGTCTATTACAAGGACAGCAGGTATTTGCAGGTGCCGCTGGGTTGGAAAGGGACGCATACGGCCGTTTTGGTTGATGCGCTCGTTGAAGCGCTAGTGACGCCTAACGACCAAGGTAACGGGCCAAGGCAAGCGCAGCTTGCCGAAGGTCCGCGTTGACCGCCGTGTTGGGCGGCTCTTGGAGATGACATGGAAGACAAAGAAGCGATTTACGACGAACAGATTGCACCGCTGATGACGCAACTGCTGGAGATTTGCCAGCGCGAAGGAATCCCGATGTTCGCCTCGTTTCAGTACAGCGACGATGGGTTTTGCACTTCGGCCATGAGCACCGGGCACAGCATATTCGACAGCTACCGCGCTCTGGCGCAGTGCGCCGAGCACGGCGGAGTGAACGTGGACAAGTACATGAACTGGGTGGCGAAGGACGCACGGAAGCACGGGCACTCTTCGATCTACTTGAAGATGGCCGGCATTCCGCTGACGCCTGACGAGACGCCCAACACTAACGTAACCGGCCTTGCGCCGGCACAGGAGGTAAATCATGAGTGAAACGCTTATTCCGGCGCAAGGTCCGGTTGACGTACTTGTTGGGCGGCTGCGTACCCATGCCGAGGCACACGAATACATTGCCAACGCCGACCCTGAGCAGAAGCAATGGATGAACGACCTGTATGACGCGGCAGACGCAATTGAGCGCGCCCCTCGCTGGCGTGATGTTGCCGACGAACTGCCGCAGGAGGCGCAG
>JAEUNM010000004.1 GCA_016791105.1 Rhodocyclaceae bacterium
GATCGCCCCGAAATCGCGCGTCAGTTGAATCAGTTTTTTATGCTTGATAGGCATCGATCGCCCCCGAACGAGTGGAACCAGGCTCACCGCAGCCCAGCCGGATCGATTCCGGCAGCCGTGGCCTGGGCATGATCTGCCATGACAGCATGCTGGTGAGACATTAAGTTTGGCTTAAAAAAGCGGGCCTCGATTTTGGCGAGTGGGCCACGCCTGGTTTGCGGCGGCCGCCCAGCCAGGGTCGGGTTCGCCGCGGCAGACGGAGGGCATGAATTCAGTACCGGCGGCCACCAGCGCCATGAGCAACATGAGCTGGCGTTCTTGTGCCTCGCAATGCAAGCTGTTGAACAATTCCTGGCGCGCTCCGTGAATGCCGACGCGCCATCACCCAGGCCGCAGCGCGCGGCCAGTTCGGCGCCTACCATAGTGGCTTCGAATTCCATGACCGGATAATCCTGCTTGGCGCCGCCGGCCAGCAGGGACTGGTAGCGTTCCCAGCCCGCTCGCGGCGCGCCGGATCGCGCCTTGGCCAGCGAGGACCGTAGGGGGATAAGCGGAGCGCAATCCGCCGTATGCGAGCGTTGAGCCTCCCATAGCAACCGAGACCGCCGCAGGGTTATCAAGCACACGCGCGCCGGATCATCCCCGAAAATCGGCCCCTATTCGCCCGTGTACGGCAGTTCGACCGCCACATACGGCGGATTGCGCCTGCGGCTTATCCGCCCTACGCCACTGCAAGCGATCGAACGCCGCCAGAAACTCTTCGCCGGTATATTTCCCGGCCTTGCTCCACAACAACATCACGAACACGCCGCAGCCGCGCACAGCCTCGTTGTACTCGTCCTGCAGGCGCGTTGGCGACATGCAGTCGATGAAATCCCGGGCGGGACGGGGTATTTACCGCGTCCCGATCATTTCACGAGCGCGATAGGCAAACGGCTACACCTTGCCCAGCCACACCAAATGATGCGGACGGGGCAACATGCCCCGTCCGGCCGTGTAGCTCCGCCAGCGCCGAGCGGGCGGAAGAACGGCCGATATCCCGCGGAGGCCAAGTCGGACGCCGCGACTCTTGCGGCGCAGCACGCATCACTCAGTCCGCGCCTCAGCCGCCTTCCCGCACCGCACAAACCGCCCCGGCGGGGCGGCCCGTCCAGCTCGGATCCAGCATGCATTGACGCCGCCGGCCGCCAGTTTCATTTTTCCGCGCCAAAGCCGTTATGCAATTTCCATTACCGGTTTCCCGACATCTGGACAATCGCAACCATGAATCCAGAATCCCGGACGATAAAGCCGGGCGACAGGCGCACAGGCCACAGGTGCGCGCTCGCGCAAGCTGGAGCGCAAACGGTCGGCGCCCGGCGCGATTACGATGCGGGCCGGCGGGCGCATACCCACTACACAGCACGGCGACCCCGTGCGTCACGCACAACCCATGTTCCCATTCACCCCCTGTCAGCCCGCAATGGCGTGCTGATAACCCGACCGCCGATTTTGGCAACCCTGCACAATTCCGGATTGCCACGTAAAATATTTGCGCCTATGGGTGCGTGTGCGCATTGCGCGAGTGCCCTACCCACCAAACTGCCCGGCGCCCCGCGCGCGGCCGATAAACCACAGCCGAACGGCCACCACTTGCGTACAGCCCATACCCGGTTTTGACTGCCTACACGAATCATGTCCGAACTGACCATGAACTTGAGCAAATATCTGGTCCTGCATGACCTGCAGGGGCTTTGCGAAAGTTTCAGCGAACTTTTCGGAGTCGCCACCGCGCTGCTCGATCTGGAAGGAAATATTCTGGTCGCGGCGGGCTGGCAAAAGGCTTGCACGAATTTTCATCGCGTATCGCCCGTCACTTCGGCGCGCTGCCTCGAAAGCGACACCGTGTTGGCCAGCCAGCTCGCCGAGGGCCAGGCCTACAACGTCTATCGCTGCAGAAACGGCCTGGTCGACGTAGCCGTTCCGGTCATGATAGGCGGCTCGCACATAGGCAATTTATTCACCGGCCAGTTCTTTTTCGACGAGCCGGATTACGAGCACTTTCGCTTGCAGGCGCGCGAGGCCGGCTTTGACGAACAGGCTTACGTCGCGGCAATCCGCGACGTGCCGCGCTACTCGGAGGCCAAAGTATTCGGCATGATGGTGTTCCTGGTGCGCATGGCCGAATTGATAGGCGAAAAAGGCCTCTCCAACACGCGCCTGCAGGACGCCAACCGCGAGCTGGAAAAAAGGCGGCTGCAACTCGAAGACGCCTTGTTCAAAGTGGCCGATTCCGAGCAAAAACTGCTGAGCATCCTGGACAATGTGGACGCCTACATTTACCTCAAGGACCGCCTGGGAAATTACCTGTTCGCGAATCGCGCAATGCGCAATTTATGGCAGGCCAGCCCGAACGATATCAGCGGCAGCCGGGGCGACAAATTTCTCGATGCAGAAACGGCGCAAGCCCTGCGCGCCAACGACGAAGAGGTACTGCGCGAAGGCCAGATAGTACGCTGTGAAGAAACCATCAAGCCTTTGAACAGTGAAATTTCGCGCATCTATCAGTCCACCAAAATTCCTCTGTGCGATCGCGACGGCCTGGTGCAGTCCATCTGCGGCATTTCGGTTGACATTACGGAACTAAAAACACACGAAAAGCAGCTCCACGAACTGGCGCACTTCGACATATTGACCAAGCTGCCCAACCGCATATCGCTCGCCAACCGTCTGCAGCAGGCCATACACCAGGCGGATTCCCGTTCCACCCGGCTGGCGGTCATATACATAGACCTGGACAATTTCAAAGTGATTAACGACGCCTACGGACATGGCGTCGGAGATAGCCAGCTATTGGACCTTGCCAAGCGTCTGCAGGGCATTCTGCGTACCGGAGACACTTTGGCGCGCCCGGGCGGCGACGAGTTCGTCGCGGTGCTCACGCAGCTTGATAGCGAGGCCGCCTGCGAAGCCATCATCCACGACATTCAGGAAGAAGCGTCACGGCCGCTTTCCATCGAGGGCAACGAATTTCACATCACGGCCAGCCTGGGGGTAAGTTTTTACCCACAGGACGAGCAACACCTGGATGCCGACCATTTGATACGCCAGGCCGACCAGGCCATGTATCAGGCCAAACAGAACGGCGGCAACCGCTGCTATCGCTTCGACCCGCTATTGCATAAACACCTGCGCTCACAACTCGTCCAGCTCGAACGCGTGCGCAGTGCCCTGGAAGCCGGCGAATTCGTCCTTTATTACCAACCCAAGCTGAACATGCGCAGCGGCGAACTGGTGGGCGTGGAAGCGCTGATACGCTGGATGCATCCGGAAAATGGCCTGGTGCCGCCCATTCAGTTTTTGCCGCTGATCGAAAATCACGATCTCATCGTGGTCCTGGGCGACTGGATCATCGATTCTGCGCTGGAACAACTGGAGCGCTGGCACGCGCAAGGACTGAACATTTCTGTCAGCATCAATATCGCCAGCCGTCAGTTCCAGTGCCCGGAATTTCTGGACAAACTCAAAGTGGCCATGCACCTGCATCCGCTGGCGGTCGGCCGCCTGGACCTGGAAATCGTCGAATCGAGCGCGCTCGAAGATATCGCCAAAGTTACCGCCATCATGCGCGCCGGAAATGATCTCGGCATCACCTTCTCGCTCGACGATTTCGGCACCGGCTATTCATCGCTCACCTACCTCAAGCGCCTGCCGGCGAAAACTTTGAAAATCGACCAAAGTTTCGTGCGCAACATGCTGGAAGACCCGGAAGATTTGACCATACTGGATGGCACCATAGGCCTGGCCGAATCTTTCGGGCGCGAAATTATTGCCGAGGGCGTGGAAACCGAGGGGCACGCGGAAGTATTGCTGCGGCTGGGCTGTGACATCGGCCAGGGCTATGCGTTTGCCAAACCCATGCCGGCGGAACAATTGCTTCCCTGGCTCGCCGCATGGCGCGACAAGCACGCCCGGCGTAACTTCAGGCGGGTGCCGCGGGCCGAGGTGGCGGTATTGGTGGCGCTGGCCGAATATCGCGCCTGGGCGCGGCAGGTGCAGGAACATTTGCGCAACCCCGCCGCAGCGGCGCCGGCAACTTACGAATCGCTACGTCTATGCTCCTGGATGGATACGGCGCGTGCATCACGCCACGCCAGCAACCCCTATTGGCCGGCAATCGGCGCCACGGATAAAGCCCTGCGTGACTTTTCATCCGAATATCTGGCGCCCCCCAAAGCTTGCGCCGACGCCGGCCCCGACACCGAAATGCTGCTGCAGTACGTCAGCGCGGTGAGCGCAGACATGGCAAGCCAGGTCATGAGCTTGCTCGACTAAATCTGCTTTAACCGGGTTCTATTTTCCGGCGCACGCAGTCCCAAGGGAAGGCCGGGCCCGCCGCTTGAATTCACACCGCGATGTCGATTTCGCCGCGCAGATATTCGACCGCGCGGCCGGAAATAAGTACGCGCTTGCCGGCAAGTTGGCACGCAAGTTCGCCGCCGCGGGCGGACAATTGCCGTGCCGTCAAATTCGATTTCCCCAAGCGTGCCGCCCAATAAGGCGCCAGGGTGCAGTGCGCCGAACCGGTAACCGGGTCTTCCGCTACCCCCGCCGCGGGCGCGAAAAAGCGCGATACGAAATCCACGTCCTTCCCCGGCGCCGACACGATGACGGCAAAAGTGTCCAGTGCGGCGAGACGCGCAAAATCCGGCTGCAGCGATCTGACGTCGGCCTCGCAATCGAAAACGGCCAATAGATCCCGCGCGCGGAAAACCTCTTTCGGCCTTGCGCCCAGGGCGCTTACCAGGTCGTCGGGGATGGCAATCGGCACACCGGCCCGCACCGGAAAATCCAGCGTCAGCCTGTCGCCATTGCGCTTCACGAGCAGTTTTCCGCTCATCGTGCTGAAGGTAATGTCCTTCGCCGCAGATTGATAGTGCCGGAACAGTACGTAGGCCGCTGCCAGAGTGGCATGCCCGCATAGATCGACTTCGACCGCCGGGGTGAACCAGCGCAATGGAATTTCGTCAGACCCCGGAATCAAAAAGGCGGTTTCGGCCAAATTGTTTTCCGCGGCAATCGAAGCGAGCACCGGGTCAGGCAGCCAGCCATCAAGCAGCACCACGGCCGCGGGATTGCCGCCGAACACGCGATCGGTAAAGGCATCGACCTGGAAAATGGGAAATTTCACGCGCCGCCTCCATTGCCTCCATTAGTCTGCCACCGCTCATGAGCGGCGGCGCACTACTTCAGCGCGGAGCCCAACCGCCGCATACGGGAAATACCTGTCCCACGAAACAATTGGCCGAGTCGCTGCACAGGTAGGCGACAAACATCGCGTCCTCGCGCGCGCTTACCAGACGCCCGAGCGGCACCTCGCGCGCAAGCCTTTCCTGGAAGCGCGGATCGGCCTGCACCTCGGGCGGAAAATAAGTCGGGTTTTCGACAAAATTTTGCGCGATGGCATTGACCTGAATATTTTTCGGCGCAAGCTCCACGCCTACCGCCTGCACATAGGCCAATTGCGCGCCGCGGGCGGCACTATAGGTGGAGGCCCGCTTCATGCCGCGCAGCGCCGACGCGCTGCCCATCACCAGGATTTTTCCGCTTCCCCTGGCAGCCATCTGCGGCAATACCGCACGCACCAGTCTCGGCAGAGGATCCACCAGCGTGCCGAACACCCTTTGCCACTCGGCGTCATCGGCTTGATCTACCGCGGTACCGGGCGAGCGCACCGCGAGATTGGCGACCAGAACGTCTATGCGACCAGCCGCATCAATCACCGCCTGTGCCGCGTCTGGCGGACTCAGAACCGTCGCATCCGCCACCACCTCGGCGCCCTGCTCCGCCAGCACCGAGCACAGCACGGGCCCCATGAAATCGGCAGATTGAGTAACTAGTATCCGCTTTCCAGCCAGCGCGTTAAGCATGATTCCGTCTCCAATTCGACAGTTCAAGGACTGGGCAATGCCGCCTCATGCAGCGGTAGACTAGCTCAGCCTTCCCCGCTTTGCCTGTAGCCGAACGCTGGATTTTTCGCTTGCGGAATGTGTTGAATCCGGGTGTCAGGATTTGCCGGGCGGTGGGACTGATGGACTGTCTGCCATGCCGGCCGCCAAATGTGCAAGCTTGCGAAACTGCACGCGCCGAATCGTCGCGTCGATTCGGCGCCGGCACCTGCGCGGCTGGCACACGCGAGGCCGTAAGTTGTGCGGAACTAAAGCGGCTTGGCGGCTCCGGCGCGACTGCCCAAGTTCGCCCAGGCTGCGCACCTGTCGCCCCGAAGCAAATGCGACTTAGTCCGCCGTCAGAACAGAACCCGCAAGCGCGCCGATTTCTTCGCGCCCCTCAAACCGCAATATGGCCGCGCGCAGGCGCTCTGGCAGCGGGCGGGCGCGGCGCTCTACCGGATGGGCATTGACATACACGACTTCGCCGCTGGCGATGCGCTCGGCGCCGCGCAAGATCAGGAATTCGAAGCGCATGCTGGAATTTCCCAGCCGCGCGGCGCGCAAACAAATATCCAGCCAGTCGTCGAAAAATGCCGGGGCGTGGTAATTCACCGTCGAGCGCACCGCGAACAGGTCGTTTTCGGCGTCACTTAAAGCTTCCGGGTAAGGCAGGCCGATGGCGCGCCAGTATTCCGTGATGCCGACGTCGAAATAGCTCAGATAATTGCCGTTGAAAACGATGCGCTGGGCATCCACCTCCGACCAGCGCACGCGCAGGCGGTGGCGCAGGCGCATGTCCGCGCCGGGCGTGGCGTCCGGCGCGGGGGCTTGCGCGGTCATGCATCAGACTCCGGGCAGGGCGTAGTCGCGCAGGCGCTCGCGCAGGTCTTTTTTCGACAGTTTGCCGGTGGCGGTATGCGGCAAATCCTCGACGAACACCACGTCGTCGGGCATCCACCACTTGGCGATCTTGTCGCGCATGAATTCCAGCAACATGTCGCGCGTCAGATCGGCGCCGGGTTTTTTTACCACCACCAATATCGGCCGCTCGTCCCACTTCGGATGGCGCACGCCTATGGCGGCGGCCTCCGCCACGGCCGGATGCGCCATGGCGTGATTTTCCAGGTCGATGGAACTGATCCACTCGCCGCCGGACTTGATGACGTCTTTGGAGCGGTCGGTAATGCCCATGTAGCCGTCGGGATCGATGGTGGACACGTCACCGGTGGCAAACCAGCCGTCCTGCAGCACGTCGCCGCCAGCGCCTTTGAAATAGCTTTCCAGTATCCACGGGCCGCGCACCATCAGGTCGCCGAAGGCCTTGCCGTCACGCGGCAATTCGCGCCCTTCGGCATCGACGATTTTGAGATCGACACCGAATATCGGGCGACCCTGCTTGAGCAGCACGGCTTCGCGCGCCTCGCTGCTCATATCCGTGTGTTTGGTTTTGAGCGTGCATACCGTGCCCAGCGGGCTCATTTCGGTCATGCCCCAGGCGTGGCGCACCGTGATACCCATTTCGGCAAATTGACGGATCATGGCCGGCGGCGCCGCGGCGCCGCCGATTACGACGCGCTGCAGGGCGGGCAGCTTCTGGCCAGCTTCTTTCAGATGTTTCAGCAAGCCCAGCCATACGGTGGGCACGCCGGCGGTAAGCGTTACCCCTTCGTCGGCCATCAGACTGGCCAGACTGGGGCCATCCAGCGCCGGGCCGGGCAGCACCAGTTTGGCGCCGGTCAAGGCGATGGCGTAGGGCGTGCCCCAGGCATTGACGTGGAACATAGGCACCACCGGCAGCACGCAGTCGGCCGCGGACACGCTCATGGTGTCGGGCAGGCACACGCAGTAAGCGTGCAGCACGGTGGAGCGGTGCGAATACAGCACGCCCTTGGGATTGCCCGTCGTGCCGGAGGTGTAGCACAGGCTGGAGGCTTCGTTTTCATCGAGTTGCGGCCAGTCGAATTCGGTCTGGCGGCCGGCGATGAGGGTTTCGTAGCACAGCGCCTGCGGCGTCATGACTGGCATGTGCTCGCTATCGGTGTAGGCGATCCAGGACTTCACGCTCGGGCAGCGCGGCGCGATCTGCTCGACCAGTTTGACGAAACTGAGGTCGAAAAATACGTGGGTATCTTCCGCGTCATTGATGATCCAGACGATCTGGTCCGGAAACAGGCGCGGATTGATGGTATGACACACCGCGCCGCTGGCCGATACGGCGAAATAGGTTTCGACGTGGCGCTGGTTGTTCCAGGCCAGGGTGCCGACGCGGTCGCCGCGCTGCACGCCCCAATCGTTCAGCACATGGGCCAGCTGACAGGCGCGCTCGCCCAGTTGCGTCCAGGTGGTGCGCGCGATACCGCCCTCCACCAGGCGCGACACGATTTCCGAGTCGCCATGCCAGCGTACCGCGTGCCGCAATAGTGACGATATCAACAGCGGCATTTGCATCATTCGGCCTAGCATTTTTACCCCTCCCCGGTAGTTTGTGCGAATTCGGAAACCCTGCGGCGGCGCAACAAAAATGGCACGCCAAGCGCGCCCGCGCGCGCGGCATCAGTATGCCAGCATCAGCCAAAAGCGGGCAACCCGCCGCGCGGCTCGGGCGGCCATGCCGCAGCCGGCACGGCCGCCCGTGTTATTGACGACGCAGGCCGCGCCGCGGCCTGCGCGGGGAGGTCAGCGCCAACCCATCAGCATGCCCAGCACCATGAGCAACACCGCCATCAGGCACAGCCACACGCCCACACCGGCGAAGGTGATGGAATTGGACATGTGGTGGGCACGCCCCAAATCCTGCACCTTGAACAGCGGGCGCACGGCATGGCGTATCAGCGCGACCGATCCCACCCAGGCGACCGCCACCGCCAGCACGTTGAATGCCAGGTTGGGTACGAACAGGGCCAGCGAGGCCAGCCACAAAGGCACCGGCGCGACCGCCGCCAAGGCGTACGCTTCTTCATAACTTGGGCTTACGCCCACGGATTCGCCCAGGCGCTGGATATACACGGCCATGAGCGCCACCATGGCCAGTTCGATGGCAAAAAACACCGCCCCCACCAGCAGCAATTCCCCGCCGCCCAGAGCCGGTTCCACCAATGGCGTGACGCGGCCCGGATGGACGATCTGGGAATAGGCGTTCATGAGTGGCGGCAGCAAGGACATGGGGGCGACCAGAAACAGCGTCATCTTGGCAACGCCAGGATGGGCGCGGGCCAGGTCTTTCCAGCCTTCGCCTTCGGAATAAAACATGCGCGGCAAGCTCGCGGGGGTCATGGCAAATCTCCTTCGCAACAGGTTGCAGCCAGCCGGCGTCAAGCCACCACGCCACCCGACGCGGAGGCGCCGGCTGTAGCTTGTGTGAGCATTGGAGCGTGGCGCGCGCGGCGCAGTTCCTGGCGCGGGGATGGCGCGCCGGCGCCCTGCCCTCGCCCTGCCGCAAGAAGCCGGGTAGCAACCATAGCCTGCGTGGGGCGTTACAATCCGGGTAAATACGCTTGCCGGATGGCGCGCGGCGCCGGCGCAGCAGCGGGCTGTGAAGAAAGCTTCTGCAACCGGCGCTTCAATATTCTTGCGGGGAAAAATCATGCAATTGCGCAGCATCTGCTGCGGGCTGCTCGCGCTTTGCGCGGGCGCCCTGAGTGCGACGGCCCATGCCGTGCCGTCCCTCGTTTCGCCTACACTCGGCACGCTGGAACTGGTGGCGCACGACAACCTGGGGCTGGCGCGCATAGACGGGCTGGCCTTCGATCGCTACGGCAACCTGTTCGCGACGCGCGAAACGCTGGATTCCAGCGGCGGCGTGTCCTACATAGACCGCCAGACCGGCGCGGTAAGCGTCATCGCGAGCAGCATCAAAGGTTCCGACCAGATCGCCTTCGCGCCCGACGGCGCCCTCTATGTAACGAGCGAACTATCGCCGCAGCCGAGCGACGTGGGTGGCACATATCGCCTGACCATCCAGTACGACGCGCAACAGCGCCCCACCGGCGCCAGCAAGCAATTCATTGCCACCACACCAACCCTGCTGAACAACCCGGAAGGACTGGTGGTACTGGACAGTGCCAGCGCCTACGGCAGCACCGGCAGCTTGCTCATCGCCGAAGATCGCAGCGGCGGCCGCATCCTGCAACTGGACCCGGCCAGCGGCGCGGTCGTCACCCTGGTCGATAGCGGCGCCGGCCTCGCCCGCCCGGAGGGGCTTGCTTTCGGCAGGCTGGCCGGCAGCGGCACCTCGGCCCTGTACGCCGCCATTACCGCGGCGAGCCGCGTGTACCGCGTCGATGCCGACGGCAGCATGCAGGTGCTGGCCGAGGCCGGCTCTGCCGCGCTGGATCTGCGCTGGCCGGACAATCTGGAATTCGGCCCGGACGGCAAGCTGTACGCTGGCGAGGACCAGGCCGGCGTGCCGGGCCGCATCCTGCGCTTTGGTGCCGGCGGCACGGTCGAAGCCATTGCCACGGGATTTCTGAAGCCGCAAGGCATGGCTTTCGACGCCAGCACGGGCGATCTGTACATCGCCGAACAGGGCGCGAATTCGCTCTGGCGCCTGCATTTCGCGCCGGTGGCTGAGCCGGATGGCACGCTGTGGGCCGCGCTGGCGCTTGCTGCCGTGTTCAGCCGGCGTCGGCGCGGCTTGCAAACGGCCTGAGTGCGCAGCGCGTAACGTCGCGTCTTTGGCGCAGCGCGGTACGCGAGGGCAGCCCACGCTACCGCGTTGCCGCCTGTTCAAGGAAGGACGTTTCCCGACCGGCTCGCGTGCGTGGCCGAGGAATGTCTGGCCGAGAAATTGCCGCGTCGCCACGCTACCGAACCTTGGGTGCAAAAGTAGAGGGCATTGCGGCGTATGCGGTGGATCCGGTGCCCCAGCGTCATTGCGGCGTGCGCGGTCGATCGGGCGCTCCAGCGTCATTGCGGCGTGCGCGGTCGCTCCGGCGCTCCAGCGTGATTGCGGCGTGCGCGGTCGCTCCGGCGCTCCAGCGTGATTGCGGCGTGCGCGGTCGATCCGGCGCTCCAGCGTGATTGCGGCGTGCGCGGTCGATCCGGTGCCCCAGCGTGATTGCGGCGTGCGCGGTCGATCCGGTGCCCCAGCAGCGTGATTGCGGCGTGCGCGGTCGATCCGGTGCCCCAGCAGCGTCATTGCGGCGTGCGCGGTCGATCCGGCGCTCCATACGGCGGATTGCGCCTTCGGCTTATCCGCCCTACGGCTCTGGCTTTGATGTGGACGCATGTCGGCACAACCTGCGGACTAAAATCGAGTAGCCTCGGGGTATCGCACGGCGCAGCCCTGGGGGTGTGGGCGTCTCGCCCGCACACTGTGCGCGCGGTTCCGCCGGCTACCGAATTGCCCGCCCTGGCACATAATTGCGCGTCGGTCGTTCTTGATTTGGTGGCATCGACTCGGCCGCGCACGCCCTGCACATGCGCACCTCAAGAGGAAGCACTTCGCGACCGGCAATCCCGCCCGCCGTTTTTTGGAGCAATCGATTGCGCCTGATACTGTTACTAGTCGTCGTCGCCCTGGTTGGCTATCTGACCGTCAAACAACTCGGCAGCACCACGCCAAGCACGGCGCCCGGCAGCACCCAGCGGGCAGCACCCACCGACGTGAAACGTGTCGAACAGGACGTGCAGCGTGCCGTCGACGACGCGGCCGCGCAGCAGCGGCGCAAGCTCGATGAAGCAACGCGCTAGCAGGCGCCGGATAGTAAGCGGCCTGCTCCGCCCGGCTCGGCCGGCCGCCTCCATTGCCGCTGAATAACCGCCCTCGAATTCGGAAAACGAAAACATGACCGTTCCGCTCTGGTCCCTGCTCGCCTTCGCGACGAGGACCATCCTGCTACTGCTAGGCACGGTAGGCGTATATCGCTGGGCGCGCATTCTCACCGGGCGCGTACCGATACGGGAATTTCGCGCCGACCGCGTCGAAGGTGATGACTGGTACAAACGCGCCATGCGTGCCCACGCCAATTGCATCGAAAACCTGCCGGTATTCGCCGTCATCGTGCTGGCACTGGGCGCAAGCGGCACGGCCGGGCCGGGCATAGACCGGATTTGCATGGGCATCGTGGCGGCACGGGTCGTCCAGTCCGCTATCCACGTCGGCATGGCACCGACCAATACCGCCGCCTCCCTGCGCTTCGCGTTCTTCTTCGTGCAACTGGCGGGGTTTCTGGCACTCATCGCGCTCATCGTCGCGCAGGCCTGGCCGCCGCAGTAATCGCCTGCCGGCAGGCAGCGCGCGCTTCCCGGCAGCGTCGTAAAATCGATTCATATGGCGCGCAACGGAGGTGCACATGGGCAAGGGGCGGCTGGAAGCATTTAGCGACGGCGTAATCGCGATCATCATCACCATCATGGTGCTCGAAATGAAAGTGCCGCACGGCGATCGCCTCGAATCCCTGTTGCCCGTGCTGCCGGTATTTTTGAGCTACGTACTTAGTTTCATTTACGTTGGAATTTACTGGAACAACCATCACCACATGCTGCACGCCTCCAGCCGCATTTCCGGCGGCGTGCTGTGGGCCAACCTGTACCTGCTGTTCTGGCTGTCGCTATTTCCGTTTGCCACCGGATGGATGGGTGAAAACCACTTTGCCGCCGGCCCGTCGGCGCTTTATGGCTTCGTTTTGCTCATGGCCGCCATCGCCTACTACTTGCTGCAGCAATGCATCATCAAGTCGGAAGGCGAGTCCTCGCTGCTTAGAACTGCGCTGGGCCAGGACTGGAAAGGCAAGTTGTCCCCGCTCGTGTATTTGGTCGCCATCGTTTCGACCTATTTCGTTCCCTGGCTTGCGCAGGGCCTGTATCTGGCCATGGCGCTGGTGTGGCTAATTCCGGACCGGCGCATAGAGCGCGCGATGGCCCGCCACGGCCACCAGGTTTAGTCGTCGCGCACAGCGCCACGCGGGCGGGCGCATGCCCTGCCGCAATCCGCTCCGCATGCGGCGGTCGCACGCCGCGCCTTATCCTTTCCTCCTTTGCCTGGAGCCTGTCCGATGTCCGAAATGCAGGAATTGCTCGATCTGATGGCGGCATTGCGCGATCCCGCGCGCGGCTGTCCATGGGACCGCGCGCAAACTTACGCCAGCATCGTACCGCACACGATAGAAGAAGCTTACGAAGTGGCCGATGCCATCGAGCGCGGCGATCTGAACGAATTGCGCGACGAATTGGGCGACCTGTTGTTCCAGGTCGTGTTTTATTGCCGCATCGCCGAAGAACAGGGGCTGTTCGATTTCGCTCAGGTCGCCGCCGGGCTGGTCGCAAAAATGGTGCGCCGCCATCCGCACGTATTCGGCGATGCCCAAAGTGCCGGCGTGGAAGGCCAGACTGCGGTGTGGGAATCCATCAAGGCCGGTGAGCGATCGAGTACCGGCGGCGGGCCACTGGCCGGCATTCCGCGCGCCTTGCCGGCGCTTACCCGCTGCGCGAAACTGATCAAGCGTGGCGCCGCGGCAGGTTTACCAGCGCCGGATGCGGACCAGGCATGGGCCGGTGCCCGCGCGGCACTCGAAAATTGGCCCGCGTCAGACCGCTCCGCGCGCGAGCACGCGCTGGGCCGCGCCCTGTTCGCCTTAGGCGCGCTGGCGCGCGCATCCGACATCGACCCGGAACAGGCCTTGCGCCAGGAAAACCAGCGTTATGAACAACTGATCCTCACCGCCGCCGAGCCGCATTCGTCGCCTTTGTAGGGCGCAAAAGCGCAGCGCATTGCGCCGTATGCAGAGATTCCGAGGCCCCATACGGCGGATTGCGCCTGCGGCTAATCCGCCCTACGCGTTCTGACGATTGGCTTTGCGCGGGGGCGGGATTCGGTTTTTTCGCGTATATCTCCGCCACCCAGGCTACCCTAACCGCCGCCTCACGGCCTTCCCAAGCCACCTGTTTCTGGTCGGCCAATTTGCACCGGTTTCACACCGGCGACCACAAAATTGGTAGTTCTCGATCACTACCGACACATTTCAACACGGATGTAGGTGCTTGAACGATGGCCAAGACTGGAAACACCTTGTCGTGACAACGTCCGGACGACTACAATTAGGGCATCCAACATCAGTCCCGAGGGGCACCATGGGCACCCCAAATCTTTCCAAGACCGAACGCATTGACGTTCGTGCAAGTACGCCGGTCAAGCAATTGCTGCAAGAAGCCGCACGCGCCTGCCACAAGAACGTGAGCGAGTTCCTGCTCGACGCGGGTGTGACGGCAGCTGCGCAGACGCTGGCAGATCGTCGCCGGTTCGTGCTGGACGACACGCAGTGGCAAGCCTTCCAGGAAGCATTGGACCGCCCGGTGCAGAGCAAGCCGCGCTTGAAAAAATTGCTGCGCGAGCCTGGGGTTCTGGATTGACCAGTGCTTACTCGCCCGTTCGCAAGCTGCTTGCTACAGATCAGGCCGACGCTTTCGACTGCGGCCAAACGGCGCTGAACCAGTTCCTGCAGCGCTACGCGCTCATCAATCAGAAGGCCAACAGCGCGCAGACCTACGTCTGCTGCCAGGGTGACGTGGTGGTGGCGTTTTATAGCCTCGCTGTTGGCAGCGTCGATCCGGAAGCCGCGCCGTCGAGAGTGACGAAGGGGCTGGCGCCGGTCATGATCCTGGCCCGGCTCGCCGTGGACAAGGAGCATCAGCGTAAAGGCCTGGGCCAGGCCTTGCTCAAGGACGCACTGCTGCGCACGGCACAGGCCGCCGACATAGCCGGCATGCGTAGCCTGATAGTTCATGCCAAGGACGACGCGGCGCGGCAATGGTACGAGTCCTGGGAATTCGAGCCAAGCCCGACCGATCCATATCACTTGTTCCTCATGCTCAAGGATTTCAAAAGTCTGCTTGATTGAGGGGGAAAACGGGGGGGAAACGGGGGGGGGAAATCGGGGACAGACAACGTTCTACACACTTTCAATGTCGCCCCGCAACTGACCTTGCGGCGGGAAAACCTGCGTAATGAACGATTGATAGTCGCGGCCGGGCAGCCCCCATAGGGGAAAAAAGCGTAACGCACTGCGCCGTTTGGTGCGCCGCATGTACAGATCCGAGTCCCCATACGGCGGATTGCGCCTGCGGCTTATCCGCCCTACGGCTTGTGGGTTCGAACGGCTCGCGGGCATGATTTGGCCGCCGCAACGGCAGGGGCAGTCTGGGCATCGAATCGGCTGGACATTAGCGCGACAGGGCCACGTCGCCGCGCGGCTCGTCGGGGCGGCGGTTTATCGATGCCGCGGCTTGCGGCGCAGTGGGTCAATTCGGCGGAAAAGTCGCCGTGCGACGTTCATCCCAGTAGGCAATCAAGCCGTGGCTGGCTTGGCAGTCTGCCCGTCGCGCAGTTCTTTTTCCGCCCACAGGGCGCGGCCCAGGGCTTTCCAGTTCTGGTCGCCGTGGCATAGCCAGCCCAGGTCGGCGCAGCCGGCCATGGTGCGTTCCATCAGCGCGATGAGGCCGAACATTTCCGCCTTGACGATGGCCATGCGGTCACCGTGGCCGGCCTGTTCGATCACGTGTTTGCGCGCGTCGGGGTCCATGGCTTCGCGCGCCAGGGCGCGCAGCATGGCTTCGTTTTTCCAGTCGAGTTGCAGCGCAACGGCTTTGCGCTCGATTTCGATACCGATTTGTTCTGCGTCGCGCAGCAGGAATGGAAGAGCGTTCATTGTCTGATCTCCGGCGCCGCGATTGGGCGCGATGTTTTATTCTGCCGGTCCGCCTGGCGCGGCAGCCCGGTGCGAACACCGTGTTGCGACGCAACATGCAGGCAGAAGTTCAATAACGGCAGGAACTCCGTAAAGTGGATGCAAAAAAAGCCCGCCCCCGAGCGGCAATGCGCATCGTCGGTGCGCGCCAGCACAACCTCAAAAATCTTACGCTGGAATTGCCTACGCATGAACTGGTAGTGGTAACCGGCGTGTCGGGTTCGGGCAAATCTTCGCTGGTTTTCGACAGTTTGTATGCCGAAGGACAAAGACGTTACGTCGAAACCTTCAGTCCCTATGCGCGCCAGTTTCTGGACCGCATGGACCGGCCGCAGGTGGATCGCATAGAGGGCATACCGCCGGCCATTGCGATAGACCAGACCAATCCGGTGCGCAGTTCGCGTTCCACCGTCGGCACCATGACGGAATTGAACGACCACCTCAAATTGCTCTATGCGCGCGCCGCGCGGCTCTACTGCCGCGGCTGCGGTACGCGCGTGGAGCGCGATACGCCGGACAGCATTTACGCCGCGCTGGTCGAGCGCGCGGCGGCAGCGGGCGATCCGCGCCTGGAAATCAGTTTTCCGGTTGCCGTGCCGGCCAATTTTTCGGCCGATGAAATTACCTCGCACCTCGCGCGCCAGTGCTATACGGACGTAAGCCCACGGCCGGACGGGCAGCTCGAGGTGGTACAGGACCGCCTGCGCATGTCGCGCGCCGAGCGCGTGCGGGTAATCGAAGCGCTGGAAGCGGCGCTGCGCGTAGGCCGCGGCCGCGTGAACGTGCAGGCGGGCGAGGCGCTGTGGCGCTTTTCCGCCGACCTGCATTGCGCCGAGTGCGACATTCATTATGCCGAGCCTACGCCGGCCAGTTTTTCATTCAATTCGCCCCTGGGCGCCTGCGAAATCTGCCGCGGCTTTGGCCGCGTGATAGGCATAGACCACGGCCTGGTGGTGCCGGACGAGAGCAAAACCCTGCGCGACGGCGCCATCAAGCCCTGGCAGACGCAGTCCTACCGCGAGTGCCAGGACGACCTGGAAAAGTACGCGGACCTGCGCGGCATTCCGCTGGACCGGCCGTTCCGCGAATTGTCCGCGCATGAGCGCCGCTGGGTGCTGGAAGGCGAGCCGGAATGGGTAAGTTGGGAGCGGTCCTGGCCCGGCACCTGGTACGGCGTGTCGCGCTTTTTCGCCTGGCTGGAAAGCAAAAGCTACAAGATGCACATCCGCGTGCTGTTGTCGAAATACCGCGCCTATACGCCCTGCCCGGCTTGCGGCGGCAGCCGCCTGAAGCCGGACGCGGCGCTGTGGCGCCTGGGCGGCACGGCGCGCACTGCGCGTAGCGAGGCCGCCACGACCGATGGGGCGCCCGCCGCGGGCTGGACCTTGCACGAATTGATGTTGCAGCCGGTGGAAGATTTGCGCCGGCTGTTCGACACCCTCCTCCTGCCGGCGCCGCTGGATGAAGCCACCGATCTGCTGTTGGCGGAAATTCGCGCCCGGCTGGGCTTTTTGTGCGACGTGGGTTTGGGTTATCTGGCACTGGACCGGCAGTCGCGCAGCCTGTCGGGCGGTGAAGTGCAGCGCATCAATTTGACCACCGCGCTCGGCACTTCGCTGGTGAATGCGCTATTCGTGCTGGACGAACCGTCCATCGGTCTGCATCCGCGCGACATGGCGCGGGTGATCGCGGTGATGCGCAAATTGCGCGAAGCCGGCAATTCGCTGGTGGTGGTGGAGCACGATCCGCAAATCATGCTGTGTGCCGACCACATTCTGGAAATGGGGCCGGGCCCCGGCGAGCGCGGCGGCAATATCGTGTTTTACGGTACGCCGGATGCCTTGCGCGCGGCCGATACGCTCACCGCCCAGTATTTGTCGGGCCGCAAGCGCGCCGGTGGCGGCGCTTCCGCCGCCGTGCCGGACCCGGCCACGCCCTGGCTCAAAATATGGGGCGCGGCGCAGAACAATTTGCAGAATATAGACGTGGCATTTCCGCTCCGGCGCCTGGTGTGCCTGAGCGGCGTTTCCGGCTCCGGCAAATCCACCCTGCTGCAGGATGTGTTGTACCCGGCGCTGCTGAAGGCGCAGGGCAAGCCGACCGAAGCGCCGGGCGCCTATCGCGACCTGACCGGGCAGCGCGAAATCGCCGAAGTGGTGATGGTGGACCAAAGCGCCATCGGCAAAACCACGCGCTCCAACCCGGTGAGCTACGTGGGCGCCTTCGAGCCGATACGCGCGCTATTCGCCGCCGCGCCGCTGGCGCGCGAGCGCGGCTATACGGCGGGCACGTTCAGCTTCAACGCGGGGCAAAACAGCGGCCGCTGCCCGAGCTGTTCCGGCAGCGGTTTCGAGCATGTGGAAATGCAGTTTCTGTCCGACGTGTATTTGCGCTGCCCGGATTGCAACGGCAGCCGCTACAAGCCGGAAACGCTGGAAGTTCAGGTGGAAGGCAAATCCATTGCCGACGTGCTGGACCTGACGGTGTCCGAAGCGCTCGCGTTTTTTGCCCGCGCGGGCGAGCTGCAACGCCTGTTGCGGCCGCTGGCGCTGGTGGGGCTGGACTATCTGAAATTGGGGCAGCCGGTGCCCACCCTGTCGGGCGGCGAGGCGCAGCGCCTCAAACTGGCCGGCCATCTGGCCGAAGCCGCCGGCACGCGCCCAAGCGCGCGCGGAAAGCTGTTCCTGTTCGATGAGCCGACCACCGGCCTGCATTTCGACGACATCGCCAAATTGCTGCGCGCTTTCCGCGAGTTGCTGGCCGCCGGCCATTCCATCATCGTGATCGAACACAATCTGGACGTGATAGACGCGGCGGACTGGATCGTGGATTTGGGGCCGGAGGGCGGTACGGCCGGCGGGCAGGTGGTGTGCGCCGGCACGCCGGATGAAGTCGCCCGCGTGGCGGCGTCCCACACCGGGCGCGCGCTGGCTGCCTATCGCGGCGTGCTGGCGGCCGCCAGCCGCGAGGACGCCGCGCGCCACGGCAGCACGCTTACCGCCGCGGAACCGCTGCCGCAATACGGCGCCGCGCAGAATGCCCTGCGCGAACGCGCGGCTAATGCCATCGTTGTGCATGGCGCGCGCGAGCACAATCTGAAAAACATCGAGGTCGATATTCCGCGCGAGCGCTTCACCGTCATTACCGGCGTATCGGGTTCGGGCAAAAGCACGCTGGCATTCGACATACTGTTTGCCGAAGGACAGCGCCGTTATCTGGAATCACTCAATGCCTATGCGCGCCAGTTCGTGCAGCCGGCCTCGCGGCCGGACATGGACGGGCTGTACGGCATTCCGCCCACGGTGGCGATAGAACAGCGCACCAGCCGCGGCGGCCGCAAAAGCACGGTGGCCACGCTGACCGAGATTTACCATTTTCTGCGCCTCATGTACGTCAAGCTGGGTACGCAGTATTGTCCCGACTGCCATATCGCGATCGAGCCGCAATCGCGCGCCGCCATCGTGGCGCGGCTGTTGCGCGAGCGGCGCGGCCAGCACGTCGGCCTGCTGGCGCCGCTGGTGATCGGCCGCAAGGGCTATTACACCGATCTGGCGCAATGGGCGGCCGGCAAAGGCCACAGCCATTTGCGTGTGGACGGCGAATTTCTGCCTACTGGCAAGTGGCCGCGCCTGGACCGCTTTCGCGAACACACGATAGAACTGCCGGTGGCCGATCTGGTGGTGCAGCCGGAAAACGAGGCCAAACTCGCCGCCGCGCTGGGCGAAGCGCTGCTGCATGGTCGCGGCGTGGTGCATGTGATCGGGCCGCTGGACGATTTGCGCACCGCTCTGGCCGGCGCCGGCGCCGCGTCTTTGAATCTGCCCACCCAGGTATTTTCCGAGCGCCGCGCCTGCCCGCAATGCGGCACCAGTTTCGCGGAATTGGACCCGCGCCTGTTTTCTTTCAATTCCCGCCACGGCTGGTGTGCGGACTGTTTCGGCACCGGCCTGGTACTGCCGGAATTCAATGCCGAACAAAGTGGGGAAGAAGCCGCTTGGGAAGATGTGCCGCCAGAATCGGAACAAATTTGCCCGGCCTGTACCGGCCAGCGCCTCAACCGAACGGCGCTCGCCGTGCGTTTCGACGGGCTTTCGATTTCGGCTCTGTGCGCCGCGCCAGTGGCGGATTTGCGGCAGCGCTTTGAAACGCTGGCGCTGAGCGGACGTGCCGCAGAAGTGGCGCGCGACATCGTCGCGGAAGTGAAATCGCGCCTGGGCTTTCTGGATCAGGTCGGGCTGGGCTATCTGGCGCTGGACCGCCCGGCGCCCACCCTGTCGGGCGGCGAAGCGCAGCGCATACGGCTGGCCGCGCAACTTGGGTCCAACCTGCAGGGGGTGTGCTACATCCTGGACGAACCGACCATAGGTCTGCACACACGCGACAACCGCATTCTGCTCGACACGCTGGATCGCCTGCGGCAGCGGGGCAATACCCTGGTGGTGGTGGAGCATGACGAAGACACCATACGCCGCGCCGATCATGTGCTCGATCTCGGGCCCGGCGCCGGCACGCGCGGCGGCGCCGTGGTGGCGAGCGGCACCCACGCGCAATTGCTGGCCAACCCGAATTCCGTAACCGGCCGCTGCCTGGCCGATCCGCTGCGCCATCCGCTGCTGCCGCACCGGCCAGTCGTGGCCGGCGGCCCGGCGCTGCGGCTGGCGGGGGTCAATCTGCACAATGTGCTCGACCTGGACGTGGACATTCCGCTCGGCCGGCTGGTGGTGATGACTGGCGTGTCGGGCTCCGGCAAATCGACTTTGGCGCGCGACGTGACGCTCGCCAATCTGCGCCGCCTGCTGGCGGATGCGGCAGCGGCGCCGGTCGGATGTGCGTCCGTCGAAGGCTGGCAACAGGTGGGGCGGGTGCTGGAGGTGGACCAGACGCCCATAGGCAAGACGCCGCGTTCCTGCCCGGCCACCTACATCGGCTTTTGGGACGCCATACGCAAACTATTCGCGGATACCCTGGAAGCGCGCACGCGCGGCTATGCGGCCGGGCGATTTTCTTTCAATACCGCGGGCGGACGTTGCGAACATTGCGAGGGCCAGGGTGTACAAACCATAGAAATGAGTTTTTTGCCCGACGTGAAAGTGCTGTGCGACGCCTGCGGGGGCCGGCGCTTCAATCCCGATACGCTGGCCGTGCTGTGGCGCGAAAAAAGCATAGGCGACATTCTGCAAATGAACGTGGATGAGGCGCTGCCGTTTTTCGCGGCGCATCCGCCCATACGCCACGCGCTGCAATTGCTGCAGGACGTGGGTTTGGCTTACCTGACGCTGGGGCAGCAAAGCCCCACGCTGTCGGGCGGCGAAGCGCAGCGCATCAAGCTGGTGACGGAACTGGCCAAATCACGCCCTGGCATAACACGGCCGGGCGCGGCATCCCGCCACACCCTGTACGTACTCGATGAACCGACCGTGGGCCTGCACATGGCGGACGTGGAAAAGCTGCTGCACGTATTGCACCGGCTGGTCGATGCGGGCAATAGCGTGGTCGTGATCGAACACGATCTGGACGTGATTGCAGAGGCGGATTGGGTGATCGATCTGGGCCCGGAAGGCGGCGCCGGGGGCGGGCGAGTGGTTGCGTCCGGGCCGCCCGAAGCGCTGGCGGACATGGCGTCCGTTTCGCACACCGGGCGCGCGCTGGCAGAATTTTTTTCGACGCGTAGGCGCGGGGTTTAGCGCCGACGCGGCGTTGCGTTTGCGGACCGGGTGCCGTTCAGGCCGTCACCGCGTCCGGCCCCACGGGCTGGTAGCCGATCTGCTGCAAAAAACCAGCCAATACGGTATCCATGGTCGACGCATGCTGCTCGAACCAGGGCGCCAATTCTTCCGCCAGCCGCCGGCCCAGCGCGATGTCGCCGGCGACGACCTGCCCGCGCACCGCGTCCATCACCTCCAGCACGCGCCGGTGTTCGTCACGATGGCACGGCGGCGGAAAATTCGACTCCAGCATCCAGCGATCTTCGGTCGCGAAATGTACGCGCGTGTGGGCGATCAATTCGTCGAGCGCACGCAACAAGCCGGATTCTTCGGCCGTGACCACGGCATTCGCCAAATCGGTGAATTCGCGATGGATGGAATCCATGGGCTCGAGGCCTATTTCCAGTTTTTCCGACCAAACGATTTGTGCCATATATCCCCCTGAGATCAACGGTCCAATGCTAGTGCGAGCCGACGCGGCATCGCTTGACATAGCTCAAGCCGGCTGCGCGCGCGCCAGCGCAATGTGCAGCGCGCGCCCGGCGGCAATCAGCCCGAATGTTGCGGTAACCGTCACGATGGACCCATAGCCGTGGCAATTAAGCGCGCTGCCCGGTTCTGCGTCGCACACCAGGCCATGCGCCGGTTTCTGGATCGCTTCGCAGGAAAAAACCGCCTCGACGCCGAAGCGCTTGCGCGGGTCGCGCGGGTAAGCGTGGAACTTGCGCAGGCGCGCGCGAACTTTCGCCAGCAGAGGATCGTACTGGGTATGCGCCAAATCCTCGCAGCGGATTTTCGTCGCATCGGTTTTGCCGCCCGCCGCACCGCAACAGATCACCGCCACGCCATGCGTGCGGCACCATTGCACGATGGCCGTCTTGGCCTGCACACCGTCGCAGGCGTCGATCACGATGTGCGGCGCGGAGGCGAATACAGCGTCCAGATTGTCTGGGGTGGCAAATTGTTCGATCTGCTGCACGCGGCAATCCGGGTTGATGGCGGCGATACGCTGCGCCATGGCCACCACCTTGGCCTGCCCCAGGGTGACATCGAGCGCATGAACCTGCCGATTCAGATTGGACTCCGCAATGTGGTCGAAATCCACCAGCGCGATGCGGCCCACGCCGCTACGCGCCAACGCCTCGGCCGCCCAGGAGCCCACGCCCCCAATGCCGACCACGGCAACGTGGGCGCCAGAAGCACGCGCCAGCGCGCCGGCACCGTACAGCCGGTCGAGGCCGCCGAATGCCCGCGCGCCATCGATGCGATCAGAAATGTCCGTACTCAACACCACTTCGCCCTGTCGAATTCGACGCCCTTAAGCCACGCACTAACGGTCAGGGCGGCCGCCGCAGCGCGCAGCCCACGCCCCCGTCCCGACACATTGCGGCGCCAGTGCCGCCACGCAATTTCTCAAGTATGCCGCGAAATACCCGCCTCCCATTCGCGCGGCAGCTTCTTCGCCCATGCCGGATGAAGAAATCGCATCCCAAAAACAAAAACCCCCGACAGCGTAATCTGACGGGGGTATTGAGTGTAAGGTAGCCTGGCACTGACCTACTTTCTCACGCGAATGCGCAATATCATCGGCGCGGCTGCGTTTCACGGTCCTGTTCGGGATGGGAAGGGGTGGTTCCACAGCGCTATGGGTACCAGGCTGAAGCGGATGGCCTGGCCGGCATGGTGTTGTTGTTGCCGGCCGGCTTGGAAGAGGTGTGTTCGGGTATTAGCAATTGCAGCGTGGCGCACCGCGATGGGTGGCACGCACAGACCGGCGCTTCGACCGGCAAGGTTATAGGATCAAGCCGCACGGGCAATTAGTACTGGTTAGCTTAACGCATTACTGCGCTTCCACACCCAGCCTATCAACGTCCTGGTCTTGGACGACCCTTCAGGGAGGTCTAGCCTCCGGGAAGTCTCATCTTGAGGCGAGTTTCCCGCTTAGATGCTTTCAGCGGTTATCTCTTCCGTACTT
>JAEUNM010000025.1 GCA_016791105.1 Rhodocyclaceae bacterium
CGACCATGCTCCCCCCTGGGCGCGAAGTACCGCGCCGTTTTATCTAAACCCGCGAGTCAGACAAGCTGCGCAGTATATCGATACCAATGGATTTGTGGCGGGTTTGTCGCGCCATGCGTGAGCGGACAGTGGAATTGATGCTTGCCGGCAAGCGCCGCGGCAGGCTGGCACTACGCCAGGGCAGGTGGCGATGGGGGTGGCGGCACCGTTTCGTTGGCGGAGGCCGTGGATGCGGCAGGGCGCGGCGGAAAGATGGACTAATCGGCGGCGGCTGGGAAACGTCGCCAGCCGGCAATGGGTGCATGCAGGAGTGCGGCTGCGCGGCGGCAGGCAGATCGCCAGTGCCGTGGCGCGATGGCTGCGCTTGTTTGGAAACCCCGCATGCCGCGTGCGGCACAGGCACTTAGTTTCGGCACACGAAGTGCCGGCATCAATCGGCACCATGCCGGCGTGTTCGGGTTTAATGCGGCAATCTGGATGGGCTTGCGAAGCTCGTCAGGTGCTGGCCGTGCGGGGGAAAAATGTTGGGGTTCCTGGCGTCACCCCAACCTACGAAAGACTAAATCTGCTCGAACGGGATTCCGGTTACAGGAGTAGACCAGGGAAGAAATTGGATGAAAGAAGTGTTTCAAGCCTGCTCGAACAGGATTCCCCTTACAGGTTTTCGATTTCAGCAACTACTCCATGAGGAGAAGTTTCAAGCCTGCTCGAACAGGATTCCCCTTACAGGTGAAGCAATCAATGAAGAAGCGTGGGTGGCGTTTCAAGCCTGCTCGAACAGGATTCCCCTTACAGGAGAGGAATACAGGAGATATATCAGATTTTAATGTTTCAAGCCTGCTCGAACAGGATTCCCCTTACAGGTGCGAAAAGGGTGGAAAACACAATAAAACCAGTTTCAAGCCTGCTCGAACAGGATTCCCCTTACAGGCTTGTTCGTCACAATCAAGTGAGTCTTTGTTTCAAGCCTGCTCGAACAGGATTCCCCTTACAGGGCTAGCCATCGGGAAGCCAGTCCTGGCGCGGGTTTGCGTCGCGCCATTTTGCCAACCTCGATGCCGGCGGCAATTTTAGCAGCTAAGTGCAGGGGGTTGTATATTTCCGCCCTTCCGCGCCGGGTCGGCGCTAGGCAAATGCGGGCGGCAGCCGGGCCGGGCGATGCGCCCTGGGCAGCATCGCTGCGGGCGCCGGCGTGTCACGCGGGAAGTTATGCCCGGCGGTTGCCATCGCGGGCGGGACGCCCGCGCGCCCAGGGCGGGCGGAATTCAACCGTGTGGCGGATTCGATGCGGTGAAGCCTGTAGGGCGGAAAAGCGCAGCGCATTCCGCCGTATGGGGCGATGCGCCCGACACAGCCTCGTTGGGCGCAGCCCCGCAGGAAACGCCAATCCCGCACCCGCCCCCAACGCCGCAGGCGACCGCAAAACCGCCGCCCATCGCCGGACGGGGCATGTTGCCGCGTCCGCATCGTTAGACGCGTTTCTATCCACAGCGCCCGGGTTTATTGCATTCCGAAACGGCCGCAATGGCGCGCATAGCCGATGCCACTACGCAGCGCAGCACCCACGGCCGCGCGGCAGAAGCCAAGCGCTGTCGGCCCGATGCCAGAAGCGAAGCTCGCCCGATCGACTCGACGTGCGAATAATGAACCTGCCCCCGGGTTCCACCGCCCCCATACGGCGGATTGCGCCTTCGGCTTATCCGCCCTACGGCTGCGGGCGCGAGGTATCGCCCGCGTATTAATGCCCGGCGGTTGCCATCGCGGGCGGGACGCCCGCGCCCCCAGGGCGGGCGGAAT
>JAEUNM010000061.1 GCA_016791105.1 Rhodocyclaceae bacterium
ACGCACCCGATGGCACGACGGGCGCGCCGCCTGCCGTTGTTGCTCCTCGTTGCAGGGGGCGGCCCTGCCGCCTCGTCGCGCCTAGGCAGGCAACGCGCCCGCCGCACCCTCAGGCGCGTCCAACTGAGGAATGTAGGTTGAGCCAGGTTCGGCGCTTTTGCAGCGGCGCGCGCGACAAACCAGGCGACTCGACATAAGCGCGCCTTGTTCCCCCTCCGGCGGCACTTTGCGGCAAACTTCGCCTTTTGCCGCGAGCTTTTTCATGCCGGACACCAGCACGCCGCCGCCTGCAGACCAACTGGCCGGTGCAGCCCCCACCGATACGCAAAAACTTGCCGCGCGCATGGCGCAGGACGCCTTTGCGCGCCTGTTCCGTCTAACCGCCGGCGCCGACGATCAGGGCGCGCGCGCGGCGGTGCAGGAAGCCGTGCCGCTCATGAGCAATTGGGCGCGCGCCGGACAGGGCGAAGCCGCGCAAGGCCTGCGGCTCGCGATGCTGGTCGCCGGGCTGGATCAATGGGGGCTGGCTTATAGTCAGGCCTTCGGTCTGGTCGCGATACCTGCGCTGACCGAATTGCTGGGCGCGCTGCGCACCGATCTGGACGCCCGCGCCGACGCCTGGTTTCAGCGCCAGTACGCGGCATTGGCCGAATCCGAAAGCGCGGCGATCGATTTCAAGGTGGAATCGCGCCGCGCCATCCATCTTGCGCTGTATCACGCCATGATCGCGGCCGAGCAGGAAGCCGACGCACTACGCATCCTGGCCCACCTGGGCGGCATGCTCGTGGCGCAGGCGCAAAGCATGCCCCACTATGGCTGGCGCATCGTGGCCGACGCGCTATTGCACGTTCAGATCGCCTGTCTGGACCAGAACGCCGCCACCGGCGCTCTGGCGCGCGACAGCACGCAGCAGTTGTTCGACGCGCTCGCCCAGGCCTTGCCGAAACCGCAATGGGATGCCATCAACGCCTATTCGGCCCATGCGCTGCGCGAATGGCAAATGTCGCGCCGCGGGGCGCACTGATTACGCAAAATACGGGCCCAAGCGTCCCCTGACGCCGCGACGCCAGGGTGTCCGTTGGCGGCTGGGCTGCACGCTCAGAGCGTGCAGCTTACGGCATCGAAATCGACGGATTTGAGGAAGGGGTCAGTGCGCATTTCCGCGGGCGGGGTGGACATCCGCAGTGGCGGGGTGCTGGCAGAGGGGGCGAAGGCGGTTTCGCCGCGGCCGAGATCCAGGGTGGTGGGGCCGGCCGTCACCGCTACACGGCCTTCATGCACGATCACGACCAGGCCGTCTGCGCTTTCCGGGGCCGTCGGCGCTGGGGGTGGCAGTGCGCCCGGATCGGGCGCGCCATCGGCCGGAGGCAGCACTGCCGCCGGTGCCACCGCGGTGGGCGCGGCGCCGGCGCCGTTGGCGTAGGCGGTCTGGCCCGCGGCAACTTCTGTGCTGCCGGCCGGGTTATCCACCGCGACTCGACCATCGCTTACCCGCACCAGCAAGCCCTCGTCGCAATCGCGCGTGAGCGTGGCGCCGCCGCCGCCACTGCTGTAACTGTCCTTGGGCACGCACCAGGCGTCCCATTGCGTGCCGCGTATGCCTATCGTGGCGGTGGTGGTTTCGTACCGTACCTGTCCCGCGTTGCGTTTGCCGAGCAGGCCGGTAATCGCGCGGAAGGCGCCGCGCAACAGTTTCAGCACGGCTTTGTCTTCCTGCGGGCGTGCGGCGTCATAAGAATATTCCCTCACCTGGAGACGTGAATCGCCGCGCAGCACCATGCGGCTTTCGTCGGCAAACACCAGACCGACATAAGCGCCAGGGGCGGTCTGCACGATGTCGCCCGCATGAATCGGGCCATTCAGGCTTAGTTCGCGCGCACGGCCGGACGTGTCGGTTGCCGTGGCAGCGCCTTGCAGCGCGGTCACGTGGGCGGCGGACGGCAGAGGCG
Source organism: Rhodocyclaceae bacterium (assembly GCA_016791105.1). Classification (GTDB taxonomy): domain Bacteria; phylum Pseudomonadota; class Gammaproteobacteria; order Burkholderiales; family Rhodocyclaceae; genus JAEUNM01. The sequence goes on from JAEUNM010000061.1 coordinate 1,950, forward strand.
CGCTGCCGCAGTCGCTGTGACAGACGCGGGCGGTAAATTCCGTGCCGCGTATGCCTATGGTTGCAGTGGAAGATTGCATGCGGTAGGCGTCCGCGTTGCCGCGTTTGCCGATCAGTCCGGTCAGGGTACGCAGTCCGCCGGTAATCAGCTTGAGCAGCGCGTTGTCGCGCTCCGGCGCCGCTTTGACGTGCTGGTATTCGACGATCTGAAAGCGCGTTTCCGGGCGCAGCGCGACCTTGCCGCCGTCGGTGAATGCAAGCACCGCGGAACTATTCGCCTGGGTGACCACGGTGTCGCCGGGTTCCAGGTTGGAGCGGCTGGAAATGAGACGCCAGCGTCCGTCCGCACGCTGTACCGTGACGGCGCCCTTGGTTTCGGCAATTTCGGCCACCGGATCGGCCAGCGCGCCGGTCGATACCACCAACGACAGGCAGATTAGTGCGGCATAAGTTTTCATCGGCACATCCTCGGGCGGACCCGTTCCTCGACTGGGATTGCGGCATCGGCCACCACGGTGGGCGGTGCGATGCTGGAAAGTGGTGGGAGCGGAACCGCCACCAGTTCGGGCGGGACGGCTGCGATCGGGCCGGGAAGCGCTGCCGCCGGAATTGCAAGTTGCAGGGAATCCAGCCCCGCCGTATAAACGAGCCCCCAGCCGCTCGGGAGGTTCTGGCTGCTGAAACTGCCGCTTACGCTGCCAAAATGCATGAACGCGAAACTGTCGCCGGCTGCCGGCGTATAGCTGCCGTAGGGCAGCACGTTCAGCACGCCGTCCAGCGTGACGTGACCAGTGACCGATACCACGTCATAAGTATTGCCGGCAGTGGTGCCACCCAATTCGATGCGCGTGGTGCTGCCCGCGGCCAGCGTCAAGTCGCCGCTTATCGTCAGCGCCCCGGGCGAATATCCCGGATTGAGCAGGCCATTGCCTATCGTTACGTTGCCGGAAATCGTCCCGGTACCGCTTACCGTTCCATCGGCAAGCGTGAAACCGGAGCCGCCTACGGTCATGTTTCCTGGCCCGGCCATGGTGTTACCCAGATTTACCGTGCCGCCGCCGGATTGCGTAAAGCCGTTGCTGAAGCTTACGCTGCCCGCGGGCAGGTTGAAGGTACCCTGGTTGGTGAACATTTGCGTAAAGGTGGCGCCCGATGCGACGGTTACCGTGCCGGTGTTGGTGATGCTATTGGTAAAGGTTCCACCGCCCAGGCTTACGTTGCCGGAGCTGGTCATCGCGCCGCTGCCGTCGAACGTGCCGCCGGTGTTGGCGAACACACCGACGATATTTAGGGTGCCGTTATTGGTCAGGGTGCCGCCGTTCACGCCCAGCGTGACGCCCGCCGGAATGTTGGTGGCGCCGTTGAGCGTGAGGCTGCCGGATTGGACGGTCAGCGATCCGTCGGGTACCGTGAGGTCGGTGAATATGAAATTCATGCCGTCTATCACGCGGTCTCCGGTTCCGCCGAATGCAAACGTACCACCTTGCGTAAATCCGAGTGAACCGCTGCCCAAGGCGCCGACTCCGTGTATGGTCCCGCCTATCCAGGAGAACAGGCCTGACTGCTTGACCAGTTGCGCCCCCACCGGAATCAGCATGGTGCCGTCGATCTGGTTTGCGACCGGACCGGCCACGGTAACAGTACCCGCCACGTTGAACTGGCCGCTGTTGAAGAGGCTGCCGACTATCGTCACGTCGGTCAGGTCCGCCGTCGCGCCGGGCAGGTTGGTGAAGTCGCCAGGAATGACCAGGTCACTGCTGCCGGACACCGTTCCGGCGTTGGTCAGCTTGCCGGTGCCGCCGAACGCCATGATATCGAGATCGATGGTGGCGGCCGCACCTATCGTGGTTCCGCTACCGGTTCCCGTCAATAGCAGCGTGCCGCCCGAGTGCGCGAACGTACCGCCGCCGTCGAGCAGCGTGCCGTCGCCGAACTGGTGCGTGCCGCCAGCGAAGTCGATGCGGCCTCCTGCGCCGGTATTTCCAGCCAGGAAACTGCCGCTGTGGCTGCCGCCGCCCTGCAGGCTTACCACGCTGCCGTTGTCGGCGGCCAGCGTGCCGGCGTTGTCCAGGGCAGCGAGGGCCGTCAAGTGCCCGCCGCTGGCCTGCAGCGTGGCGCCGCTGGCGATACTGCCGCTGCCGTTCAGTGTCAGTGAGCCGGCTGGCAGGTCGAGTACGCCGCCGGCAAGCGCCAGGCCGCCGGCGCCAACTGCGGGTCCGCTTACTACCCGGTTGGTCGTGCCGGGCAAAATCATGGCGGCGCTGATATCCAGATTGCCGCTTCCTGATATGGTGCCGGACGTCCACGAAAAGCCGGAACCGGTGAATGAATTCGTTCCGCTCACGGCGAGGTTTCCGTCCAGCGTGACGGGCACCGTGACGGAACTATTGCTGATGCTGGAAGCGCCGCTGGCGCTCACGCTGCCGGTGCCGCCCAGGGTTGCCCCTGCCAGCGTGAGGCCGGTGAACGATACCGGGCTGGACAGATTCAATGTGCCGTTCGTGACGACGAGCGGCATGGCGGTGGCGAGCGCGGCATCCGCATTTGCCGTGCCCCCGTTGATCTGCAGGCTACCCGTGCCTGCGGCGCTCATCGACGTAGCCGTGAATGTGCTTCCCGGCGCCAGCACCACATTGCCCGATGTTGCGGTGAAACTCAGTGTGGATGCGGACAGGCTTCCAGTGATGAGGTCACCCGACCCCTGCGTGATTGACAGATCGCCACCCACCGACACGGCGCCGTAGGGCGTGAACCCGGTTGCGGAATCGATCGTCAAGCTTCCGCCTGCCGCGATGTCGCCGAAGGGCGCAATGCGGGTGGCGGCAGTAAGCGTCACGTTGGCACCACTTATGTTGCGATAGTCGTCCCCGGTGGCCCGGAAAATCTGCCCGTTGCCGGCCGTGAGCGTGATGTCGCCAGGCGCGCCTATGCTGCGCGCGAATACCCCGCCGGGGGTATCGACATGGATCAGATCGATATCGCGCGCCGCGGTGAGGCTGACGCCGCCACTGGTATTTGCGGTCAGCTGCGTGGCGGAAGAATTCAGCAGAATGTCGCGGCCGGAATTGAGCACGATAGCCGGAGCGGAATTAGCCAGACCGCTGGCGCTGGATACCACGTCCCCGGTCAAGGTCAGATCATTATTACCGGTGGTGACCAGACGCACCGTCCCGGTCGAGGTTATACCGCCAAAACTGAAACTGCCCAGGGAACGCGTCAGATCGACGCTTCCGGTCGGCGCAAAAGTTCCGCCGGTCTGATTGAAATCGCTCCTGACCGTGATGTTGCCGGCACCGCTCACGGTGCCGCCGGACAGATTCAGGATGGCGGCATTGAGCTGACCACTTACCGCCAGGGTACCGGCGCTTACGGTCAAGTTGCCGGCCAAGGTGGAGGTGACTGCGTTGCCTGCCAGCGCAAGCGAGCCGCCATTGAGCGTGAGGTGGTTGCCGCTGCCGGTGTTCAATCCTTTTATGCTGTAGCTGCCGCTCGAAAGGAATACATTGGCACCACCGGTCAGGTTGATCAATACCAAATCGCCGATACCAGGCAATACGTCGGCTGACCAGTTGGCCGGATCGGTCCAGTTGGTGTGATCGCCGCCGCCGTCCCAGCAAACGTCGGCGCCGGAACAGAGCGTCACGGGGGCATAGGCGATCGAATACGCGGTACCGGCTGCTGACGCCGTAAAAGAGGCCGGGAGGTTCTTGCTTGCAAAATCGCCGGTGAAGCTGTTTGCGGTGATGCCGTTGAAACGGTCGCCGGAAACCGGGCTATAGCCGCCTAGGATCGATACGTTGAGCGTGCCATTCCCACCCAGATTGGCGTCGCCGCTTACCGCCAGCACGTCATACGTGCCTGCCGTGGCACCGCCCATTTCGAGGTTGATCACGCCGCTGCTGCCCAGGGCCAGATTACCGGTGAGAGTCAAGGTGCCCGCCGTGCCTGCCCCACCGGGTTCGATCGTACCGTTATTGGTCAGGGTGCCGGTGCCCAGATCGAGCGTTCCACTCCCCTGCAGGACACCGGTGTTGGCGAGGTTGCCGCCGCCCGTCAGCGTGGCGCCGCTGGCGATGGTCAAGCTGCCGGCATTGCTGCTGAAGGAGGATAGAGCCAGCGTGCCGCTCTGGACGTTGATGGTCCCGGTGTTGCTTACGCTGGCATTGATGCCGACACTGGCAGCATTGTTATAGGTCAGCGTGCCGGCGTTGGCCAGCACACCGCTGCCGAAGGTGAAGATCGGGGTGGCGTCGGCGCTGGTGATGGTAATGCTGCCGCTGGCCTGGTTGGTGAGCGTCGAACTGTTTAGCTCCAGCCCACCGCTGCCGAGCGGGATCAGGATGGCGCCGGAGTTGGTCCAGCTGCCGTTGGTGAGGGCAAAAGTTCCCGTGCTGGCGTTGAGCGTTCCACTGTTGATCAGGTTCGTGCTGTTCAGCGTGAACGTGCCGGCGCTCAGATTATTCAGCGTGGCAGTGTTGGTGAAGGTGAGGCTGCCGCCCGCCGCCGAGAAACCGCTGCCGGTGAAATTGACTGTGCCGGCATTGACGATGGTATTGACGCCGCCGCTATTGAGTTGCCCCGTACCGCCAAACGTCACCGTCGCGGCCGCTGCCACATCCAGCGTATGACCGTTGAAAACATCTGTGCCGGACAGGACGAGGTCGGTGCCGCCATTGAGATGCACCGTGCCGCCGCCGGACCAGGTGCCGCCGGTCCAGCTTGAGCCCGCGCCGGTCAATGTCAGTGTGCCGGTACCACCGAGCGTACCGCTGGATTGGGTCAGCAGACCCGTTGTTCCCGCGACATTGACGTTGGCCGTGCCGCCATTGATCGTGAGCGACGCCAGCGCGAAGGCGGAATCGAGATTGAGCGTCCCGCCGGAGACGGTGGCACTGCCGGTAAATGTCGTGCTGCCATCGAGACTTAATGCGCCATGGGTTTCGACGAGGCTGCCGCCGCCACTCAGTACCGATCCTGCGGCAAAACTTGCGCTGCCGCCAATGCTGAGCGTTGCACCCGAAGCGACGTCGGCGCTGCTGCCGCTAGCGCCGGTGAAAGAGCCGCCGGAGGTGCCGGCGTACAGATGATTGATCCATAGTTGCCCCGCATCAACCTGGATCTGGCCGCTATTGCTGAAGGCGACGAAGTTGGGCGTGCCGCCGCCATTGGAGCCGAGGTCGGCTCCGGTCGAATTATTCACCGCGATAATGCCGCCGGCGGCGTTGGTAAAGCTGACGTTGCCGACGCCCGCACCCAGATCGCCGAGGCTTGCGTTGGCGGTAATGTTGAACTGGGCATTGTTGGCAATGGTCGCGTTGCCGGTCACGTCGATATTGCCGCCGGACCAGTTCACGATGCCGTCATTGGTAAGCGTGCCGCCCGCCAGGGTTTTGGAGCCGCCGCTGATGACCAGCGTCTGACCGGAAGCCACATCGAGCAGGCCGGCAAAAACGCCACCGGACCATGTACCGCCGCCGTTCAAGGTGAGCAGGGCAGAGCCGCCGAAACTACCGCTGGAAAGCGCGAAGGCGCCGGTGCTGCCGGCGGCATTGACGTTGGCCGTGCCGCCATTGATCGTGAGCGACGCGAGCGCGAATGCCGAATCGAGATTGAGCGTTCCGCCGGATACGGTGGCGCTGCCGGTAAATGTGGTGCTGCCATCGAGATTCAAAGCGCCATGGGTCTCGACGAGGCTGCCGGCGCCACTCAGCACCGATCCTGCGGCAAAACTTGCGCTGCCGCCAACGCTGAACGTTGCACCCGAAGCGACGTCCGCGCTGCTGCCGCTAGCGCCGGTGAAAGAGCCGCCGGACGTGCCGGCATACAGATGGTTGATCCATAGTTGCCCCGTAGCGACCTGGATCTGGCCGCTATTGCTGAAGGCGACATAGTTGGGCGTGCCGCCGCCATTGGTGCCGAGGTCGGCTCCGGTCGAATTATTCACCGCGATGATGCCACCGGCGGCGTTGGTAAAGCTGACGTTGCCCACGCCCGCACTCAGATCGCCGAGGCTTGCGTTGGCGGTAATGTTGAACTGGGCATTGTTGGCAATGGTCGCGTTGCCGGTAACGTCGATATTGCCGCCAGACCAGTTCACGATGCCGTCATTGGTAAGCGTGCCGCCCGCCAAGGTTTTGGTGCCGCCGCTGATGGCCAGCGTCTGACCGGAAGCCACATCGAGCTGGCCGGCGAAAACACCACCGGACCATGTACCGCCGCCGTCCAAGGTGAGCAGGGCGGAGCCGCCAAAACTACCGCTGGAAAGCGCGAAGGCGCCGGTACTGCCGGCGGCATTGACGTTGGCCGTACCGCCATTGATCGTGAGCGACGCCAGCGCGAAGGCCGAATCGAGATTGAGCGTTCCGCCGGATACGCTGGCGCTGCCGGTAAATGTGGTGCTGCCACCGACACTCAAAGCGCCATGGGTTTCGCTGAGATTGCCGGCGCCGCTCAGTACCGATCCTGCGGCAAAACTTGCGCTGCCGCCGATGCTGAACGTCGCGCCCGAGGCGACGTCCACGCTGCTGCCAGTAGCGCTGGTGAAGGAACCGCCGGACGTGCCGGCATACAAATGGTTGATCCAAAGTTGCCCCGCATTAACCTGGATCTGGCCGCTATTGCTGAAGGCGACATAGTTGGGCGTACCGCCGCCGTTGGAGCCGAGGTCGACACCGCTCGAATTATTCACCGTGATGATGCCGCCGGCAGCGTTGGTGAAGCTGACATTGCCGACGCCCGCACCCAGATCGCCTAGTGTCGCATTGGCAGTAATGTTGAACTGCGCGTTGTTGGCGATGGTCGCATTGCCGGTAACGTCGATATTGCCGCCAGACCAGTTCACCACGCCGTCATTGGTAATGCTGCCACCCGCCAGGGTTTTGGCGCCGCCGTTGATGGACAGCGTCTGATTGGGGGCGACATTCAGTACGCCGCCGAAGCTGCCGCCGGACCACGTGCCGCCGTTATTGAGCGTGACCAGGCCGCTGCCGTTCAGCGTGCCGGAACTTAAGGCGAATGCGCCGCCTACCGTCACGGGGCCGTTGGCGGTGAGCGTGGCGCCGCTGATGGTCAGGGTACTGGTATCGGTCGTGGTGGTCGAACCGGTCGTGCTCAGGCTGCCGCCCGATAGAACCAGCGCTTCGCTGTCGATCACGCCCACCACCGCATTGGTTCCGCTGGATAGCGTGATGGTGGGATTGGCGTTGCTGCGATCGATCAAGGCGATTTCAGTGGATGTCGGGACATGACCGAGGCTCCAGTTGCCCGGTGTGGTCCAGGCGCCGCTGCTGTCGGTGTTCCACATATTCACCGGGATGGGAGTCGATCCGACCTCGAACAGCAGAAAACCGCCAACCGATTGCGCCGTGTAAGCAACCGGCGCATTGACCGCGGCAAAACTTCCGCTGATGCCGCCGCTGCCTATGACCGACACGAACACATCGCCTATCGCGGGCGCATAGGTGCCGATGTGATTGATGTTGGCGGTTCCGCCGAGCGCGACCGTACCGCTTACTTCCAGTGAGTCGTAGCCGGACACCGTTGCGCCGCGATTGAGTCCGCCGTGGTCCAGATTGAGGATGCTGCTGGCGCCGAGTATGAGGTTCCCGTTCAGCGTGAGCTTTCCGCTGCCGGCCGTCCCGCCGTCGCCGACGTTGATGCTGCCGTTGTTGTATAGCGTCGTCGAACCGCCCAAATAGATGCTGCCGTTCCCGCGCAAAATTCCGTCGTTGGTGAACGCAAGGCCGCTGCGTTGCAAACTCGTGTTGGCGGCGAGATCGATCACTCCGGTGTTGCTGAACAGGGTGGCACTGCTTGCCAAATTGCCCAGCGATGCGCGCAGCGTGCCGGCGTTGATAAAACGGGTCGAATTTATCGACAGGTACTGGCCGACGGCGTTTGTTGCGTCCAGTGTGCCGTGGTTGAGGATGGTGGCGGGGCTCGAATCCGACAGCGTGCCATAGCCGGCGATGGTGATGCCGCCGTTGATATCCAGGGTTTGACCGCTCACGCCATAGCCAGCGTAAAGGGTGCCCCCGGTCATATTGATCGTAGCGGCCGCGCCGCTGGTTGTGCGGATGCTTTGGGTGCCGGATTCCCTGAAATATAGCGCGCTCGAACCCAGATCGAGCGTCGCGCCGTCGGCGAGCGTCAGGCCGCCGTAAATGTTAAAGCCGCCGCTGCCGATGGCGAAGCTCAAATGGGTGGCATCGCCCAGGGTGATTGCGTTAAGAGAGCCCCCCCCAAGGGGCGTGGCAATGCCGCCGGTCGAAATCAGCGTGCCGTTGCTGAAAGTGCCGCTGAATTGGCTCAGGCCGCCGCTTCCGAAGCCGCCGGTGCCTATGTCCAGCGTCATGCCTTGCAGGTCAACCACGCCGCTGATATTGAAACTGCCGCCCGTGCGATTGGCGCCGATATGGCCGACCAGGTCGCTGCCGGTGAGGCGTGTGTCGAGGTTGATCGTGCCGGCGGTTTCGGCAAAGCTGCCGCTATTGCTGAAGTTTGTACCGACGAATGTGAGCGTGCCACCCGTGGCCTTGATAGTACCGGTATTGATGAAATTGTCCGGATACACAGTCAAGGTGGTCGCGGCGGTATTGGCATCAAGGGTGCCGCGATTGACCACGGTTGCAGAGCTCGAATCGGTGATCGAACCGCTGCCCTGGATGGTGATGCCGCTATTGATGTCCAAAGTTTGACCGCTGACGCCATAGCCTGCGTAAAGCGTGCCACCGGTCAAATTGATCGTGGCCGGCGCGCCGCTGCTCGAGCGAATATTCTGGGTGGCGGTATCTCTGAAATACAGCGTGCTCGACCCCACATCGAGCGTCGCGCCGTCGGCGAGCGTCAGGTTGCCGTAAATGCTCAAGCCGCCGCTGCCGCCGAGGCTCAAGCTCGGATGCGTGGCATCGCCCAAGGTGATTGCGTAGAGTGACCCGCCATTGGCCAGAGCGACACCGCCGGTCGATATCAGCGTGCCATTGCTGAAAGTGCCGCTGAATGCGCTCAGACCGCCGCTACCGAAGCCGCCGGTGCCTATGTCCAGCGTCATACCCTGCAGGTCAACCACGCCGCCGATATTGAAACTGCCGCCAGTGCGATTGGCGCCGATATGGCCGATCAGGTCACTCCCGGTGAGGCGTGTATTGAGATTGATCGTGCCGGCGGTTTCGGCAAAGCTGCCGCTATTGCTGAAGTTTGTGCCGCTGATTGTAAGTGTGCCGGCTGTGGATTCAATAGTGCCGGTATTGATGAAATTGTCAGGAGAAACGGTCAAGGTGGTCGCTGCGGTATTGGCATTCAGGGTACCGTGATTGATCACGGTTGCAGAGCTCGAATCGGTGATCGAACCGCTGCCCTGGATGGTGATGCCGCTATTGATGTCCAAAGTTTGACCGCTGACG
>JAEUNM010000071.1 GCA_016791105.1 Rhodocyclaceae bacterium
ACTTGATTGGCTGACTGCGACACCTCAAGCTGGGCCGCCGGCCTGTGCCGGGTGGGAAGCCCGCGGCATTACTGTCGGCGCGGCGCCGATTGCCGGATCTTTGGAGGACAAAGGCGATGTTGGGAAGCATCCAGGACAAATTGCTCCGGGTCAGACCGCCCCGGGTAAAAATTACCTACGACGTGGAAACCGGGGGCGCGATCGAAAAACGCGAAATCCCTTTCATCGTGGGCATATTCGCGGACCTGTCGGGCGATCTGCCGGATAGCGACAAGCCGCCGTTCAAGGAACGCACGATGACGCTGGTCGACCGGGACAACCTGGACGAACTGCTCAAATCCTGCCGGCCCCAGGTGAAGCTGGCCGACGTGGATAACGTGATGCCCGGCGGCAGCGGCAAACTAACCGGCGTGCTGGAATTTGCCCGCATGGACGATTTTGACCCCACCGCGGTGGTCAAGAAAGTCGATGCGCTCAAATCCATCTACGAGGCGCGTAACCGCATCCGCAACCTGCAGGCCATGGCCGAGTGCGACGACCCGCTGGGCAAGGCGCTGGATGCCGCGCTTGGTGGCGGGGCGCTGCCGGCCAGCGTACCGGCCGAATTTGCGGCGGCCTTCGACGAGCAGGTAAAACAGCGCCTCGCGGCCGGTGAATTCGACGGCATCAAGGTGAACGACACGCCCATAGACAAGGGCTCGGCCATGGTGCTGATCGACCAGGCCGTCGTGAAGATAGACCAGATACTGAGCAAGCAACTATCGCTCATTCTGCATGCGCCCAACTTCAAGGAACTGGAAGCCACGTGGCGCGGCATGTTCTATCTGGTGTCGCACACCGAAACCGGCACGCTGCTGAAACTGAAGGTGCTCAACGCCACGCGCAAAGAGCTGTTCGACGACATGAACAAGGCCGTCGAATTCGATCAGAGCGCCATTTTCAAAATGATTTACGAGGCGGAGTACGGCACTTACGGCGGCTTCCCTTACAGCTTGCTGCTGGGCGCTTACGAGTTTGGCCCCGAGCCGGAATCGATCGCCTGCCTGCACAAGATATCGGAAGTGGCCTCGGCCGCGCACGCGCCCTTCATCGCGGCGGCGGGCGCGTCCATGTTCGGGCTGCCCAGTTTCGACCGCCTCGGCCGGCCGCGCGATCTGGCCAAGATATTCGAAGGCGCCAACCTGATCGCCTGGAACGAATTCCGCGCCAAGGAAGATTCGCGCTACGTCAGCCTGGTGCTGCCGCACATCATGTTGCGCCTGCCTTATGGCGACGGCGGCATGGGCTGCGACGGCATGAATTTCCAGGAAAGCGTGCGCGAGGGCGACGACCTCGGGCAGTCGCCCGGGCTGGATCACTTCCTGTGGGGCAATGCCGCGTTCGCGCTGGCGGAACGCATCACCAATGCGTTTGCGCTGTATAGCTGGACGGCGGCGATCCGCGGCGTGGAAGGCGGCGGCCTGGTGTCGGACCTGCCGGTGTTCGTCTATGAGACCGGCTCCGGCAGCCGCGAACTATTCTGCCCGACCGAAGTGTCCATTACGGACCGGCGTGAAAAAGAGCTGAACGACTTGGGCTTCATCACGCTGTGTCACTGCAAGGGCGCCGGCAAGGCGGCATTTTTCGGCGGCCAGACCACCAACCGGCCGAAGAAATTCATCAGCGACGCGGCCAACGCCAACGCGCGCATATCGGCCATGCTGCCCTACATGCTGGCTGCTTCGCGCTTCGCGCATTACATCAAGGTAATCATGCGCGACAAGGTGGGCACCTTCATGACGCGCGCCAATGTCGAGGCCTATCTGAACACCTGGGTTGCCCAGTACGTACTGCTGGACGACGGCGCCACGCAGGAGGTGAAAGCCACCTATCCGCTGCGCGCGGCGTCCATCCAGGTGACCGACGTGCCGGGCGAGCCAGGCGTCTATAAGGCCGTGGCATTCCTGCAGCCGCACTTCCAGCTCGAGGAACTTACCACCTCGATACGCCTGGTCGCCAAGCTCCCCGCCTGAACCCCGAGCCCAAACTAACCTGAGGAACAAACATGGATCTGATACTCCTGCAACCCGGCGATCAGGACATATTCGGCAAGTTGCCGAATAGCTGGGCCAATGGCGGCAGCCTGGTCGACAACGTATGGCGCGACGAGGTGCTGGACCTGCAGAACTGCATAGAACTGGTGTCCATCAACCAGGGCATGAAACAGCAGGTAACCACCGACGTGAGCAATTCTGCGCGCACCTCGGGCCGGCCCATCATTACCGAATTTACCTGCGTGAAATACGTGGATAAGTTGTCGGTCAAGTTCTATGAATACTGCCTGTGCGCGAAGCCGCTGGGCAAGGGCAAGGACCAGCCGACAAAAATCTATATCGCGCGCAATTCGGGCGACAAGACCGGCAACATCCTGACCATCTCGCTGCGTGACGCCATCATCAGCGAAGTGCAGTTTACGTCCCACCCGGACGACATGCCCACCGAGCAGTTCAAGCTCAATTTCACCGAAATGCTGTGGACTTACACGGTACAGAAGGCGGATTTGACACCGGCGGGCAATGTGTCTACGGGCTGGAGTATTGCGCGCAACCGGCCCATAGGCCAGTTCACCGACTGAGGCCGCGGCATGGCCGCTCCGACGCGCTATCTGTTCGAAAGGCTGGAAGCGGGCGGGGAAGCAGGCCCGGCGCTGGAAACGGTGGTGGCGCTGCAGCTTTCGCGCCTCGTTGCCATCCACGCCTGGGAACTGCCCCCCGGCATGGCCGAAATGACCGGACTGGGCATGCCCAGTCCGGTGGATCTTGGCCACGCCGGCGGGGAAGCCCTGCGCCGCACCGCGGAACGCCTGGAAGCGCTGATACGCCGTTACGAGCCGCGCCTGATCGATGCCCGCGTACGCGTGGACATGGGCGGCGTGGAGGCCATGCCACGCCTGGTGGTGGAAGCCATGCTGGCCTCGGACAACGGACCGCAGGCCTTCTATTTCCCGCTCCCCAGGGACTGAACGAGCATGCTCAATTCCGACGTCAATCTGAAAGATTATTTCCGCGAAGAGCTGCTGTCGCTGCGCGGCGACGCGGAAGCGTTCGGACGTTCGCACCCCAAACTGGCGCGGGCGCTGGCAATGCACAAGGGGCGCTCGGAAGACCCGCATGTGGAATTGCTGCTGCAGGCCTTTGCCTGGCTCACCGGCCGCCTGCACTTCGAAATGGAAGAGGATATGGCGGCGCTGCCCAACGCCCTCATGTCCCACTTGCAGCCGCACCTGGAAGCGCCGGTGCCGTGCATGGTGATGGTGGAAGTGGATGTGAAGCCGGACGGCGCCAATTTTGCCCGCGGCGCAACGCTGGAGCGCGGCCGCCAGTTCCGCACCGACGCCAGCGGCGACCAGGGCAGCGTGGTGCCGTGCCGCTTTACGACCACCCAGGACACACCGCTGTGGCCCATACGGGTGCGCGAACTTATGCTGCAGCCGGCCAAGGACAGCCCGCTGCCGGGCGAGCGCGCGCACGTGCATTCGGTGCTGTCCATGTCGCTCGACAGCCTGGGCGGCATGAGCTTCGACGCCATGGCGCCGCGCCGCCTGCGCTTCTACATAGACGAAACCCAGCGCGCCGCCTGGCCGCTGTACGAGCGCCTGGCGCTCAATCTGGTCGGCCTGGCGATTTGCCGCGCCGACGGCCAGGTGCGCGATCTGCCGCTGTCCTGCTTCCAGTGGAGCGGCTTCGACGATTCCGAAGCCGTGCTGCCGGAAGGCCCGCACAGCCATCCGGGCTATCGGCTGCTGCAGGAATATTTCGCCTTCCCGGGCAAATTCCTGTTTTTCGACATACTCGATGCGGATTTTGCCGGCTGCGGCGACTCCTGCCAGTTGCTGTTCCTGTTCGACGTGGCGGCGGGGCGGGCGTCGCGGCTCAGTGCGGATTTGCTGCGCCCGAATTGCGTGCCGCTCATCAACCTGTTTCCGGCCCGCATAGACCCGGTGGCGCTGGACCACACGCGCTACGAATATCGCCTGACCGCGGATGCCAGCCGGCAGCAGTTTTTCGAAGTGCACAGCTTGCTCGAACTATCCGCCAGCGGCCCCGGCCGGCCCACCCACACGGTGGCGCCGTGGTTTGCGCTGGACGAATGCCAGGCCAGCCTGGAGCAGGATTTTTTCTATGCCACACGGCGCCAGGCCAGTTGGCGCGACGACGTGCCGGGCACGGAACTGTTCATATCCTTTCTGGACACCGGCGCGCGCCCCATCGTGCCGCCAGCCGAAGTGGTGGGCGGGCGTGCGCTATGCACCAACCGCCGCCTGCCGGAACAACTGCGCATAGGCGACAGCCTGCAGCTCGAAGGGCCGGGGCCGGTGAATGGCGTGCGCGTGATCGCCAAGCCCACCGCCCACCACACGCCGGAACTGATAGGCGCGCGGCCCTGGGCGCTGGCCGGGCAATTGAGCCTGAACCACCTGTCGCTGGTGCAGGGCGAGGGTGCGCTGGCGGCGTTCAAGTCGCTGTTGCGCCGCCACGTCGGGCCGGCCGCCGGGCCCGGCCTCAAACAGATAGACGGCATCAAGGACCTGAATTGCCGCCCCGTCACGCGGCGCCTGGGCCGCGACGCCTGGCGCGGCTTCGTGCCGGGCCTGCACGTGCGCCTCACGCTGGACCGCAGTTGTTTCGAAAACGCCAGCGCGGCGCTGTTCGCCGCCGTGCTGCATCACTTCCTGGCGCTCTACGCGAGCGTGAACACGCTGGTCGAAACCAGCCTGGAAACCACTGACACCAAAGGCATCGTGAAACAATGGCAACCCCTGTCAGGCGTCCAGCCGATCCTGTAGCCGCATTCGTTGCGGCGCGCCTCGGCCGCACGAATTTTTACCAGGCCGTCCGCCTTCTGCTGGCGCGGCCCGGTGCGGGCGCCTGGCCCATGGACGAGCGCATCCGCTTCACGGGCGAGTTGTCGCAGGCTTTCCCGGCCAGCGAAATTACCGGACTGATGCAGGAGGTGGATAGCGAACGCTGCCGCCTCGCCACCCCCAATTACAGCGTGGCGGGCGGGCTGGGTCCGCTGCCGCCGGCCTTTGCGGACTGGATACGCGACCAGGTGCGTGGTGGCAACGAAGCCACGGCGGAATTCATCGACCTGTTCAACAACCGCGTAAATGCCACGCGCTACCGCCTCAAGGAAGGCCGCACGCCGGCGCTGAATAATCTGGCGCCGGAAAAATCCGCCCTGGGCGTGCGCATCACCGCACTGGCCGGGCTGGGCGAACATGCC
>JAEUNM010000066.1 GCA_016791105.1 Rhodocyclaceae bacterium
TACCAACAACCGCCGTAACCCACCAACAACCGCCGTCACTTACCAAAACCTCGGCGACTTACCAACGTCCGATGTTGGGGTTCCTGCGTCACCCCAACCTACTTTCCGAACGCTCCAGCACCACGGCGATGCCGTGCCCCACGCCTATGCACAGGCTGACGACCGCGTAGCGCGCGCCGCGCCGCTGCAGTTCGCGCGCGGCGGTGAGCGCGAGGCGGGCGCCCGAGGCGCCGAGCGGATGACCGATGGCGATGGCGCCACCGTTGGGATTTACGCGCGGGTCGGCATAGTCGAGGCCGAGCAGCTTCAAACAGCCTAAAACCTGCGGTGCAAACGCCTCGTTAATTTCTATCAGGTCACAGTCTGCCAAACTTATGCCGGCACGCGCCAGGGCCTTGGGGATGGCCAGCGCCGGGCCCAGGCCCATGACGCGCGGCTCGACGCCGGCCACCGCGCCGGCAAGGATGCGCGCCAGGGGCTGCGCGCCCACCTGCTCACCGATGGCGCGGCTGCCCACCAATAGCGCCACGGCGCCGTCGTTGATGCCCGACGCATTGCCGGCCGTGACCACCCCGCCAGCCGCCAGCGGCTTCAGCGCCGACAGGGATTCGTAAGTGGATTCCGCACGCGGATGTTCATCCTCGGCCACAATCAGCGGCGGCGATTTGCGCCCCGTAGACACACTAACAGGCAAAATTTCGCCACCGTAAAAGCCGCTCGCCTTGGCCGCCGCGTAACGTGCCTGCGATGCCGCCGCAAAACGGTCCGAATCTTCCCGGCTCAGGCTTAGTTCGGCGGCCACGTTATCGCCCGTTTCCGGCATGCTGTGGTTGCCGTAGCGCTCGATCAATTTCGGGTTGGGAAAGCGCGCCCCTATGGTGGTGTCGAATACCTTGAAATCGCGGCCGAAGGCGGCCTCCGACTTGGCCACCACGAAGGGCGCGCGCGTCATGCTTTCCACCCCGCCCGCAACGTATAGTTCGCCTTCACCGCAACTAATGGCACGCGCCACGTCGAGCACCGCCGCCAGCCCGCTGCCGCACAGCCGATTGACCGTCTGCCCCGCCACCGCCACCGGCAGGCCGGCCAGCAGCGCGGCATGGCGCGCCACGTTGCGGCTGTCTTCGCCGGCCTGGGCGACGCAGCCCAGCACCACGTCCTCGACCTGTTCCGGCTTGAATGGCGAGCGTGCCAAAGTTTCGGCGATCACCGTGGCAGCCAGGTCGTCCGGGCGCAGCGTGGCAAGTTTGCCGGCGTGGCGGCCTATGGGCGTGCGCAGGCCGGAATAAAGGTAGGCGTCTAGCATGGGGTTCTCCGGTTCAGTTTTCCGGCGTCAACAAAGACACCGACAGGCGTGCGCGCCGCGTCAGCCAGGGGCTGGGGCGATAGCGCGGGTCGCGGTAAAAGGCGTACAGACCATCCAGAATTTTCAGCACCGTGGCGGGGCCTATCGCGTCCCCCATGGCCAGCGGACCTTTCGGATAGGCCAGACCCAGAGTGACGGCTCGGTCTATATCGGCCGGCGTGGCAATGCCTTGCTGTGCGATGTCGCAGCCGATATTCACGATCATGGCCACCACGCGCTGGGCGACAAAACCCGGACTGTCGTTGATCACGCTGATCGGCAGCGCCATGCTGCCCAGCGCCGCCCACAGCGCGTCGCGTACGTCCGGGCGGGTGAGTGGATTGCGCATGAGCGTGAGGTGCCCGCTCAGAAACAGCGGATCGACGAACAAGGGGTCCAGCGCCACCGTGCGGGCCGGATCCAGATCTTCTGCCAGCGCGGCGGTGGTGCAATCTTCGCCGGTGGGCAGTACCAGACAGGCGGAATCGGGCTGCGGGCGCAGGCCGTCGTCCACGCCGGCGCCGGCGGCGTGCAGCGCCTGTACGGCGCGCGTATAGGCGCGCGGATCGCGCCGGCTGACCCATATGTTCATGGCCGGTACGGTCGGCGGCGCGGCCGGCTCCGGGGTTTCGGCGCGACCGTACACATAGCGGTAAAAGCCCTGCCCGCTTTTGCGTCCCAACAGCCCGGCCGCCACGCGGTTGCGCGTGAGCGGCGACGGGCGATAGCGCGCTTCCTGGTAATACTGGTCGTAAATGGATTCCATGACCGGGTGCGACACATCCAGCCCGACCGCATCGAACAATTCGAACGGCCCCATGCGGAAACCGACGGTACCGCGCAAGATGCGGTCTATGTCGGCATGGCCGGCGATGCCCTCGCCCAGTATGCGCAGTGCCTCGGTGCCATAGCCGCGCCCGGCGTGGTTCACGATGAAGCCCGGTGTATCTGCCGCGCGCACCGGCTGGTGGCCGCAACGGCGCGCCAGTTCGACCAGCGCCTCGCTCAATGCCGGCGCCGTGAGCAAGCCGTCTATGACTTCCACCAGTTTCATGAGCGGCACCGGGCTGAAAAAGTGGAAGCCGGCCACGCGCGCCGGCAGGCGGCAAGCGGCGGCAATGGCCGTAACGGATAGCGAGGAGGTATTGGTGGCGAGCAGGCAGTCCTCATCCACCACGGCTTCCAGGCTGCGGAACAGCTCGCGTTTGGCGTCCAGATTTTCGACGATGGCTTCCACCACCACGTGGCAGCCAGCCAGGGCGCTCAATGCGTCCACGGGTTGCAAGCGGGCGGCGGACTGATCGGCGGCGGCCGCACTCAGTTTGCCCTTGGCCGCCAGGCTGCCGAAAGTGGCCACCAGGGCCGCGCGGGCTTCTTCCGCGGCGCCCGCGCGGGCATCGAACAGGCGCACGGCAATGCCGGCCTGCGCGGCAATTTGGGCGATGCCGCGCCCCATCAGGCCGGTGCCAACCACGCCCAGGGTGAGATCGGATCTTTGTACGTCCAGCGTGTTCATGCTTGGCTCCCCGCTTGGCGGCGTCGAAAGGTGGACATTGGCTTGCAACGGACAGGTTTGCAGCAGCGTTTCAGGCGCGGCTTGGCGGTAGCAGTTGCCGCACAGGCGCGGACATGGCGTGCGCGGTGCCGGGCGCGCACGGACGATGCGCTTGCTCGTGCCGCTGGTCTGGCGCACGCAGGCGTGCGCCACGCGGGCGGGACGCCCGCGCCCCCAGGGCCGGCGTGCTTTCGGCGCCAGGAGAATGGAACCCGTGCTTGCACGACGGATTCACCGCGCCATAAAAGCTTTTGCGATGCCCGCCCGCGGCCCCGATCGCAGCCCTGGCCTGGGGGTGTGGGCGTCTCGCCCGCACATGGACACGCGCCACGCCGGTACGCGGGCGGGACGCCCGCGTACCCAGCCTTGGAAACTGATTGCGGCGGGAAGGCGTGGCCGGACACTGACGCCGAACGCACCATCATTGCCCCGTGAAGTCGGGCTTGCGTTTTTCCAGGAAGGCCTGCATGCCTTCTTTCTGGTCCCGGCTGGCGAAAAGCAACTGGAATGCCTTGCGCTCCAGCATCAAGGCCGTATCCAGCGAGGCATCCTGGCCGGCCAGCAGCACTTCCTTGATCTGCATGACGGCCAGCGGCGGCATGGCGGCGATCAGTTCGGCCAGTTCCAGTGCGCGCGCCTGCACCAGTTCGTCCGCCACCACTTCGCTCGCCAGCCCGGCCGCCAGGGCTTCGCGCGCGCTCATGGGCAGGCCGGTCAGCAGCATTTTCATGGCGGCGAATTTGCCTATGGCACGGGTGAGCCGCTGCGTGCCGCCGGCACCCGGCATGATGCCCACCTTGATTTCCGGCTGGCAGAACGAGGCGCCCTCGCCCGCCACGATCATGTCGGCATGCATGGCCAGTTCGCAGCCGCCGCCCCAGGCGTAACCATTCACCGCGGCGATCACCGGCTTGGGGCAGGCGGCGATGGTTCGCCACAATAAATGCGTGTTGCGCAGCATGATGTCTATGGCGCCCGCCTCGGCCATGGCCTTGATGTCGGCCCCGGCGGCAAAATATTTGTCGCCGCCGGTCAGGATGATGGCGCGCACGGAGCCATCCGCGGATAGCGCGGCAAAGTGCTCGCCCAGCAACTGCCGCACTTCCTGATTGAGCGCATTGCGCGCATCCGGGCGGTGGATGCGCAGCCGCGCGATGCCGCGGCCGGGGTGCTCGAGTTCGACGACAGGCATGCCTTCCCCCTGGACTAAAAACCGGATTACCGGAAACTAACAGTTACTGAATTGCGGCGCGCGTTTTTCCAGAAATGCGGCCATGCCTTCCTTCTGATCCGCCAGCGCGAACGATGCATGCAGCGTGCGGCGCTCGAATAACAAACCTTCGTTGAGCGGCGATTCGAAGGCGCGATTGACCGCTTCTTTCAGCATCATGAGCACCGGATGCGAATAGCCGGCCAGCGCGCGCGCCACCGCCAAAGTTTCTTCGAGCAGACTTTGCGCCGGATAAACGCGCGACACCAGGCCGCAGCGTTCCGCCTCGGCGGCATCCATCATGCGCGCCGTGAGCACCAGATCCATGGCTTTGGCCTTGCCGACCGCGCGCGGCAGGCGCTGCGTGCCGCCGGCGCCCGGCAGGGTGCCGATTTTTACCTCCGGCTGGCCGAAGCGGGCGCTGTCGGCGGCGAATATCATGTCGCACATCATCGCCAGTTCGCAGCCGCCGCCGAGCGCCACGCCGGACACCGCGGCAATCACCGGCTTGCGGAAGGTTTTGAGGCGCTCCCAGTTGCGCGTGATGAAATCGCTCTTGTAGGCATCCATATAGCCGAAGGATTTCATGGCCGAAATATCGGCCCCGGCCGCAAACGCCTTGTCCGAGCCGGTGATGACCACGCAGCCTATGGATTCATCGGCTTCGCAGTCATCCAGCGCGGCGCCCAGCGCGTCCATGAGCGCATCGTTCAAGGCGTTATACACGGCCGGGCGGTTAAGCCGCAGCAGGGCCACGCCGTCGCGCTTTTCGATGATCAGCACATCCTGTTGCGGCATTGCCATCTCCTTATCGATCCTGGGTGTCGCCAAAGGCCCTTGCCATTTCGCGCAGCTTGAATTTCTGCAGTTTGCCGCTCGCCGTCTGCGGCATTTGCTGCAGCACTTCCAGGCGCTCCGGGAAATACTGTTTGGTCAGTTGCTGGGCGGCGAGATGCGCCGTCATGTCTTCGAAACTGAAGCGGCAGCCCGGCTTGAGTGCCACAAAGGCGCACACCCGCTCGCCATAGCGGCGGTCCGGAAAGCCGACCACGGCCACCGCGCTGATGGCGGGGTGCTTGTAGAGCAGGTTTTCGATTTCGGCGACCGGTATGTTTTCGCCGCCGCGTATCACCACGTCCTTGGTGCGGCCGGAAATGCGGATGTAGCCCTCGGCGTCGATGAAGGCGCGGTCGCCGGTGTTGAACCAGCCCTGTTCGTCGGTGGCGTTGAGCTGGGGCCGTTTCAGGTAGCCGGCGAAGAGCGAGGCGCCGCGCACGTATAGATCGCCCACTTCTCCGGCCGGCAAGGAATGGCCGGCCACATCCACTACTTTGACTTCCATGCCCGGCAGCGGCCGGCCGTCGGAACAGCCGGATTTTTCCGCCGCGCGCGCCGGCTCGGTGACGGTCACGGCGCCATTTTCGGTCATGCCCCAGGCGGAACAGACGCGCAAGCCCAGCAATTTGTAGGCGCGCTCTATCACCACGGGCGGAATCGGCGCGCCGGCGCAGTTGAAATTGCGCCAGGTCGGCACCGGCGCTTCGCCGTTTTCCGCCGCCATGCACAAATCGTTCACAAAAATTGCCGACGCCATGCTGAAGCTCACCTGCTCGCTGCGCGCGATGTGCAGGGCGCGCTTGGCCTCCCATACATCCTGCAGCACCGTGGTGGCGTTGAGCAGCACCGGCAGCGTGGCGAGATAGCCATAGCCGGTCAAATGCGCCAGCGGCGAAGACGCCAGGATGACCTCATTACTGCTCAGTTCCATGCGCTCGGCGTAGGCGAACAGGTTGGAAAATATCGTGTTGGAGGTGTGCATGACACCCTTGGGCTCGCCGGTGGTGCCGGAGGTGTACATGAGCAGGCACACGTCATCGGGCGCCAGGGACGGCCCCGCGAGCGGCGGCAGCCCCTCCTGCTGCAGCAGGGCGTCGAAACTGTCCGCACCTTTGCTATCCACGATCACCAGGTGTTTCAGATGCGGCAAATCCGGCAGCATGCCGCGCGCCATTTCTTCGTAATCGAAATTGCGATAGGTTTTGGGCACCACGAAAATTTTCGATTCGCCGAAATTCAGCATGAAGCGCAGTTCGTGCTGGCGGAATATGGGCATGACCGGATTGGATACCGCACCGATGCGCGCGCAGGCCAGCATGAGCACCATGAATTCCCACCAGTTGGGCAACTGGTAGCTCACCACGTCGCCGTGCCCCACCCCCAGCGCGGTGAGCGAGCGCGCCGCGAGTTCGGTGCGGCGCTCCAGCTCACGGTAGCTAAGGCGCACCGGCGCGGCCACGCCGTCGCGGTAAGCAAGCACGGCGTTCTTGTCCGGGCATTCCTGCAGCGCACGCTTGAGGTGCTGGTTGATGGTTTCGTCGCGCCAAAAGCCGCTCGTCCGCATGGAACCCATGCGCGGGGCCAGCAATACGGGGTCGAAATTCATGTGTCACTCCTCTCCTGAACCTGGTGTGGTGGTATGCCCGCACACCTGGTGCCGCCTCAGTCGCGACTTGGCCGGTGTGCTTTCGTGTGCGCAAGGGCGGCAGGCGCATGCGCCTTGCCGGCCACTGCAGCGCTGCGCCGCCTCTCCCCGGTAGCCGGCGCGGCGCACGCGCTGCCGTAGGTGAACAGTAAAAAATTCCGGCCGAAATGTCAATACATTGATATTAATTTTTAAACACTCGGTCCAGGGCGCGGCATTCCGGCGGCCCGAACCAGCGCTGTGCGGCCGGCATTTAGCCCGGCAAAACTTTGCGCACTGCAACATTCTTATGCCGGAGCGACGCCGCCTGCGGAACGTCCCGCTGCCGCAGCGCGCAAACGCCAGGCTTTCGAGCCTGCGGCGGAGGCGCCGAAACCGTGGCGCGCATGCTGCACTGCAACGAAAATGCCTTGCCAGTACTGCGATGAGCGGCCGTGCGCGAGCGTGCTGCGGACGCCTTGCTGCGACCCGACCGCCGTTTCGGGCAGCGCCGGCGCGAGACCGCCACAGGTCCGCCCATTGCGCCGGCCAACGGACCGGGCGCAGCCCGCCGGCGCTGCCGTCAGTCGCGCCACCGGCATCCATATAGAGAGTGCCGCGGCAGCCGCTAGCGGGCGGCCCCAAGGTGCCGGCCGAAAACCCAGCCAAAGAATTTTATATCAAGGTATTGACATAAATGCGGAACCTGACCTAAGATGCACCCATACTCGAACGACACCCGGAGGCAACATGGATTTCGCGCTCACCCCCGACCAGGAAGCCCTGGTGGAAACCGCCCGCCGCTTCGCGCGCAACCGCCTCGCGCCCGGCTACCGCCAACGCGAAAAGGCCGAGTGCATAGAGCGCGAAGTGGTGCGCGAAATGGCCGAGCTGGGTTTTCTGGGGCTGGAACTGCCGGAATCCTCCGGCGGCCTGGGGCTGGATTGCGTCACCAGCGGGCTGTTGCTGGAGCAAATTTCGTATGGCGACTTCAACGTGTCCTACGTCAATCTGCTCACCTCGCTGTGCGGCCAGATCGTATCCACCCACGCCCGCTCGGATGAAGCGCGGCAATGGCTTACGCAGGTGCTGGCGGGCGAAAAGCTCATCGCCATCGCGCTTACCGAACCCAGCGCCGGTTCGGATGCCGCGCGCCTGCGCCTGCGTGCCGTGCGCGAGGGCAAGGAATTCGTGCTGAGCGGCGAAAAAACGTCCATTTCCATGGCCACCCAGGCCGACGTGTCGGTGGTGTTTGCGCGCACCGGGCTGGAATCCGACGGCGCGCGCGGCATCAGCGCATTCCTCGTGCCGATGGATTTGCCGGGCGTCACGCGCACCACTTTCGACGACATAGGCACGCGCCCGGTCGGCCGCGGTTCCATCTTTTTCGATGGCGTGCGGGTGCCCGAACACATGATGCTGGGCGACGAAGGCCAGGGTTTCGTGCAGGTGATGCAGGGCTTCGACTACAGCCGCGCGCTGATCGGCATGCAGTGCATGGGCGTGGCGCGTGTGTCGCTGGACGAAGCCTGGCGCTATACGCAGGAACGCGAAGCTTTCGGCAAGCCCATAGGCAATTTTCAGGGCGTGAGCTTTCCGCTCGCCGAAGCCGAAACCTATTACGAAGCCTGCCGCGCGCTATGTCTGCGCACGCTGTGGCTGAAAGATCAGGGCCTGCCGCATACGTCCGAAGCCGCCATGTGCAAATGGTGGGCGCCCAAACTGACTTGCGAAATCGTGCATCAGTGTTTGCTCACGCACGGTCACGGCGGCTATGGCGGCGACTATTCCTTCGGCCAGCGCTACCGCGACGTGCTGGGCCTGCAGATCGGAGACGGCACGGCGAACATCATGAAACTCATCATCGCGCGGCAAATGACGGCGCGCCACGCGATCTGAGGGCAGCGCGCCGGGGTCTTGGGGTGCGTCTGGCGGGCGGGACGCCCGCCCCCCCCAGAGACTATTGGGTGCGTACCACTGCGCCGCAACGAAATGCGCTTGGTTACAACCCCGCCATATTTTTTTGCAGACGGGTCACGTAATGGATGAATTCGATTCTGTCGTCGAACGAAAAGCCCTTCAGCGCGGCATCGTAGAAGGCGCGTATCGGCTCGCCCAGTTGCAGCCACAGCGCCTGCCCCTTTTCGGACAGTTTCACGCGGCGCGCGCGGCGGTCGGCTGCATCCATGGCGCGTTCGATCAGGCCTTCGCGCTCCAGGCGGCCCAGCACGCCGGTGAGGTTCTGGCGGCTCACCAGCAGGTAGCGCGACAGGTCGCCCACGCTCATGCCGTCCGCCGCCTGCGGGCGCGACAAGGCGCCCAGCACCGACCACTGCTGGGTGGTAACACCGACTGCATCGAGCGCCTGCGTGCCTTTGGTGTGCAGCGTGTTGGCGGCCTGGAAAAAACGGAAAAACAGCCGGTTGTTGAGTTCGTCCGTGGCCTGGCTTTTTTCGGGACCGAGATCAGTCATGGTTGCGTCGTCGCGGGCTGGGGACGCGCAATTGAATCGCAAAGCGCGGCTGCAATGCAAGGGCCGCCCCTTTTTCAGCAGCACAAGTGAGGAGCAGAGGCATGAAAGGACTACAGGACAAGGTGGTAATCGTTACCGGCGGCGCCGGCGGCATAGGTTCGGCAATTTGCCGGCGCTTCGCCGAAGCCGGTGCGGCGGTCGCGGTATTCGACATCAACCAGGAAGCCGCCGAGGGCGTTGCCCGCGCTCTGCGCGAGGCGGGCGGAAAGGCCGCCGCATTCGCGGTGGACCTCACCAGCCAGGAATCGGTGGTGGCCGCCGTCGCCAAAGCCGAAAGTGAACTGGGCCCCACACACGTGCTGGTGAATAACGCCGGCTGGGACCGCGCCGGCAGCTTCCTGAGTACCGACAAGGACTTGTGGGACAAGATCGTGGCGGTCAATCTGTACGGCAACCTGTACATGCACCACGCGGTGCTGAAGGGCATGGCCGAGCGCGGCGCCGGGCGGGTGGTGAATATTGCCTCGGATGCGGCGCGGGTGGGTTCTTCGGGCGAATCGGTGTACGCCTATTGCAAGGGCGGGCTGGTGGCGTTTTCCAAAACCCTGGCGCGCGAACTGGCACGCAAGCGCATCTCCGTGAATGTGGTGTGCCCCGGCCCGACCGACACCGCCCTGTTCCGCGATTTTGCCGGCGAAGGCGAGCGCGGCGACAAACTGCGCGGCGCGCTGGAAAAATCCATTCCTTTCGGCCGCCTGGGCCAGCCGGACGATTTGCCCGGTATCGTGGCTTTCCTGGCCAGCGACGAAGCATCCTTCATCACCGGCCAGGTGATCAGCGTATCCGGCGGCCTCACCATGGTCGGCTGACCCGCCCAACACAGCACTCACAGGAGACACATCATGGAATTCCAGGACATTCTGTACACCAAGGTGGACGGCGTCGCCACCATCACCATCAACCGCCCCAAGGTCTATAACGCCTTCCGCGCGCAAACCTGCGAAGAAATCATATTCGCCCTGAAGGACGCCGATTTCGACAAATCCATAGGCGTGGTGGTCCTCACCGGCGCCGGCGACAAGGCTTTCTGCACCGGCGGCGACCAGGGCACGCAGGACGGCGGCTACGGCGGCCGCGGCGTGATCGGCCTGCCCATCGAAGAAATGCAGGGCGCCATCCGCGACATTTCCAAGCCAGTCATCGCGCGTGTGAATGGCTTCGCCATCGGCGGCGGCAACGTGCTGGTCACCATTTGCGACCTCGCCATCGCTTCCGACAACGCCCAGTTGGGCCAGGTCGGCCCGCGCGTGGGTTCGGTGGACCCGGGCTTCGGCACCGCACTATTGGCGCGCGTGGTAGGCGAAAAGAAGGCGCGCGAAATCTGGTATCTGTGCCGCCGCTACAACGCCCAGCAGGCGCTGGAAATGGGCCTCGTAAACGCCGTCGTGCCGCAGGCGGAGCTGGATGCCGAAGTGAAGAAGTGGTGCGACGAAATTCTGGAAAAGAGCCCCACCGCCATCGCGCTGGCGAAAAAGTCCTTCAACGTGGATACGGAAATGATACGTGGCCTGGGCGGGCTGGCCATGCACGCCGTCAAGCTGTACTACGAATCGGAAGAATCGGCCGAGGGCGGCAATGCTTTCCGCGAGCGCCGCAAGCCGGAATTCCGCAAGTACGTGAAATAAGCGCAGGCACGCCGGGCGTGGCATCCGTTGCCACCGCCCGGCGCCGCAAGCCCGGCGCATCCACACTAACCAAGCGAAGGAACGCAGCATGATCAGAGACCAGGAAACCCTCAATATCCTGCTCGCCACCATTGCGCGCTTCGTGCGCGAGCGGCTGGTGCCGATCGAAAACGAAGTGGCGGAAACCGATCAGATTCCCGCCGCAGTAGTCGCGGAAATGAAGGAACTGGGGCTGTTCGGCATGTCGATTCCGGAAGAATTCGGCGGCATGGGCCTCACCATGGAAGAAGAAGTGCTGGCCACCTTCGCCATCGGCCAGACTTCGCCGGCGTTCCGCTCGCTATTCGCCACCAATAACGGCATCGGCGGTCAGGGCATCGTGATCGACGGCACGCCGGAACAGAAGGCCTACTACCTGCCGCGCCTCGCCAGCGGCGAAATCATCGGCTCGTTCGCACTCACCGAGCCGGACGCCGGATCGGACGCCGGCAGCCTGCGCACCAGCGCGCGGCGCGACGGCGAGCATTACGTGCTGAACGGCACCAAGCGCTACATCACCAATGCGCCGGAAGCCGGCATCTACACCGTCATGGCGCGCACCGACGCGGCCAAGCCGGGGCCGGACGGCATATCGGCTTTCGTGGTCGAGCGCGGCACGCCGGGC
>JAEUNM010000098.1 GCA_016791105.1 Rhodocyclaceae bacterium
CAACTATGTGGCGCTGGAAACGCACTTCGGCACGCCCTTGTACGTGACGCGCAAGGGCGCGATCAGCGCACGCGCGGGCGAACTGGGCATCATACCGGGCAGCATGGGCGCCAAGTCCTACATCGTGCGCGGGCTGGGCAATGAGGAATCTTATTGTTCCTGCTCGCATGGCGCGGGACGCCGCATGAGCCGCAGCGCCGCGCGCCGCAAGTTCAACACGGCGGACCTGGACCGCCAGACGAAGGGCGTGGAATGCCGCAAGGATGGCGGCGTGCTGGACGAAATTCCCGGCGCGTACAAGGATATAGACGAGGTGATGGCCTGTCAGACCGATCTCGTCGAAGTCGTGCACACGCTCAAACAAGTGGTCTGCGTGAAAGGGTAAGTGCGATGAAAATCCGTAAATCCTTGCTCGCCCCCATCGTGGTGGCGCCGCCCAAGCCGCGCAACCCGTGGCTTGCGGCGGCTGCCGCGGGACGCCGCCGCGGTGCCGGGGCGCACGTGAAGACGCGCCGCGCCGAACGCCGCGCCGGCAAGATCGCCTTGAAAAAATTCGGCGGCGGCGAGGAATGAGCCAAGCAGCCGTGTCGCAGGACTAAGTGCCGCGGGTTCAGATTGGCGCAGCTTCGTTGCGCCCGCCCCCTCAGTTGCTGGGCGGGCGGTCCGGCCGGTGTTTGCGCAATTCGGCGCGGGCGGCGGCGTAATCCGGGTACATGCGCGCCACCTGCGCCCAGAAGGCGGGCGAGTGGTTCATTTCGGCCAGGTGCGCCAATTCGTGCGCGATCACGTAGTCGATCAGGTGCAGGGGGTGGTGGATCAGCCGCCAATTAAGGCGCACCACACCGCGCGCGGTGCAACTTCCCCATAGCGTGGCGGCGGCGGATAACACCACCCGCACCGGCTTCAGGCCGTGCAGCGCGGCCAGGCGATCGGTGCGGGCATGGAACAGCAGCAGGGCTTCGGTACGCAGCCAGGCGCTGGCGGCGGCATGCACGCGGGCGGCCGGCGCATCCGCCGGCAGCGGCAGTTGCAATTCGGCACCCTGCTGCCGCACGCCGCGGCCACCGCCCGGCACGAGAGTGAGCATTTGGCCCAGGTAGGCGAGGCGGCCGCCCATTTGCCAATGCGCCGGCTGGGTGTCGGAGCGGGCGCGCCACTCGTGCAGCTTGCGCAATATCCAGCGGCCCTTTTCAATCAGCGCGCGATCTATGTCGGCCTGACTTACCCACGGCGGCGCACTTACGCTCAGTCCGTCGTCGCTGATGCGCAAACCTATGCTGCGCCGCTGCGAGCGGCGCAATTGGTAAAACAGGGTGTGCTCGCCCAGGCGTATGCTGGGCGGCGGCGTCATGGGCGCCGGCATGTCGAATCCCAGCTCAAGCTGAAACGGCACGCTCCGGCCCGGCGGATTTGAAATGATGCGGGAACAGGCGATGCATTTCGGCATCGATCCAGCGTTCCGCGCGTGCGTTGATTTCCTGCGCACTAAGTCCGGCGGTGGCGATGGGCGGCCCCACGCTCACGATGATTTCGCCCGGATGTTTCACGAATGCATTGCGCGGCCAGAACTCGCCGGCATTGTGAGCGACCGGCACCACCGCCGTCCCGGCGGCACGCGCCAGTACCGCGCCGCCCTGTTTGAAGCGTTTCTTTTCGCCCACTGGCACGCGCGTCCCTTCGGGATAGATCACCACCCAGAAGCCTGCAGCCAGCCGTACCTTGCCTATGGCGGTAACCTGCTCCAGCGCCTCGCGGCCGGATGCGCGGTCGATCGCGATATTGGGCAGCATGGCCAGGCCCCAGCCGAAAAACGGCACGCGCAATAGTTCGCGCTTGAGGACATAGGCCTGGGGCGGAAATATGAGCTGGAAAGCCATGGTTTCCCAGGCTGACTGGTGTTTGGACAGCACCACCGAAGGCGCTTGCGGAATGTTTTCGCGGCCGATCACGCGCCAGCGCACGCCGCATATCCAGCGCGCGCAAAAGACGACCGCGCGCGACCAACTGGTGATGATGCGGTAGCGCGTGAGCGGCGCAAAGCCGCGGCAGGCCAGCGCGAGCAAACTATAAGGGATGGTCAATATCACCATCGCGATCGCCAGCAGCAGGGAGCGCAGCGCAGCCATTCAGTGTATCCGCAAGGTCAGGGTCGGGCGGCGCTCGCACGCCGGCTTGGCGGGAAAAATCATCCTTGCCGCGTCAGTTCGGCCGCCACCGCGGCGAGGTCGGGATAGACGTGGGTGCCAGGCGGCAGCGCCGGGTCGTCGCAGGTTTTCGAGCCCTTGCCGGTCAGCACCAGATAAGGCTTGGCGCCGACCACCGCAGCGGCCTGAAGATCGCGCATGCTGTCGCCGATGGCCGGCACTTCCGTCAGATCGACATTGAAGCGCGCGCCCACATCGCGGAACATGCCGGGCTTGGGTTTGCGGCAGGTGCATTTCTGGTCGGCCGAATGCGGGCAGAAAAATATCGCATCTATGCGCCCGCCCACATGGGCGCAGGCCTTGTACATCTTGTCGTGGATCGCGGCCAGAGTGTCCATATCGAACAAGCCGCGCCCGACGCCGGACTGATTGGTCACCACCACCACACGATAACCGGACTGATTGAGCCGCGCGATGGCTTCCAGCGAACCGGCGATGGGCCGCCATTCATCGGGCGATTTGATGAACTGATCGGAATCGTGATTGATGACGCCGTCGCGGTCCAGGATGATCAGTTTCATGGCAGCGCGGCGCCGCTCAGACGCCCAGGCGGGAAATGTCCGCCACGCCGTTCATGAGGGCCGCGAGCCGCGCCAGGAGCGCCAGGCGGTTGCCGCGCAGTAACGGCTCCTCGCTCATTACCATGACCTTGTCGAAGAAAGTATCGACGGCCGGGCGCAGCGCCGCCAGCGCACATAGCGCGCCGGTATAGTCCTCGTTGGCTAGCTGGCTTTCTATGCCGGGCGCAGCCGCGTTAAGTGCGTCGAACAGCGCGCGTTCGGCCTCTTCCTGCAGCAGTGCCACATCGACACCGCTGGCCGCCGCGGAGCCGGACTTTTTCAGGATATTGACGATGCGTTTGTTCGCCGCGGCGAGCGCTTCGGCCTGCGGCAGCGCGGCGAAGGCGCGCACCGCTTCCAGCTTGGCCGGCACCAGGTCTATGCGCACCGGCGCCAATGCCAGCACGGCTTCGACCGCATCCTGCGCGTGGCCTTGTTCGCGCAACAGGTGGCGCAGGCGTTCGCGCATGAAATCGAGCAGTTCCGCTTCGAAGCCGGATTTGAGCACAGCGGCCGGAAAACCCGCGCCGGCCTGTTCCACCAGCGCCGCCAGATCGAGCGGCAGCGGCGCTTCCATCAGGATGCGCAACACGCCCAGGGCAGCGCGACGCAGGCCGAACGGATCGCGGTCGCCGGTAGGCACCTGGCCGATGCCGAAAAAACCGGCCAGGGCGTCGAGCCGGTCGGCCAGCGCGACGGCACGCGCCACGTTGTCATGCGGCAGCGCATCGCCCGCAAAACGCGGCTGATAGTGGGCCGCGACGGCCTGCGCGACGCTGTCGGATTCGCCGTCGTGGCGCGCGTAATAGCGCCCCATGATGCCCTGCAGTTCCGGAAATTCGCCCACCATGTCGGTAACCAGGTCGGCTTTGGCGAGCAGCGCGGCGCGCTCGGCGGCGGCGGCGTCGCCATGCAACTGGCGTGCGATATGTCCGGCCAGCCGCACCAGGCGTTCGACGCGCGCGCCCTGGCTGCCGAGGCGGTTGTGATACACCACGGCGGCCAGTTTTGCCACCCGGGCGGCAAGCGGTTCGCGCCTGTCCTGGTCGAAAAAGAAGCGTGCATCGGCCAGACGCGCGCGCACCACGCGGGCATTGCCGGCGACGATATTGGTCGGGTCATCCACACGCATGTTGGATACGACCAGAAATTTATTGATGAGCTTGCCGGCGGCATCGAGCAGCGGGAAATATTTCTGGTTCTGCTTCATCGTCAGGATGAGGCATTCCTGCGGCACGGCCAGAAATTGGGGCTCGAATTCGGCCACATACACCACCGGATATTCGACCAGCGCGGTCACTTCATCGACCAGCGCGGCATCCTGTATGGGCGTGACGCCGCCCCCCAGGGCCTCGGCGGCATGCGCCAGTTCGCGCTCCACCAGTACGCGGCGGGCCAGGAAAGAGGCCATGACCGAGCCCTGTTCGTACAGCGTGCGGGCGTAGTCGGCCGCGCTTGCAATATCGATATCGCGCGCGCCCAGAAAACGATGGCCGCGCGTATGCCGGCGCGAGCTGAGGCCCAGCACTTCGCCGGCCACCAATTCGGCACCATGCAGCATGACCAGACCGTGCACCGGACGCACGAATTCGTGTTCGGAATCGCCCCAGCGCATCACCTTGGGAATCGGCAGCTTTTTCACCGCCTCGGTCACGATGGCGGACAGCACATCCGCCAGGCGCGCGCCGGCCACGCGGCTGGTGAGAAACAGGCTTTCGGCCTTGCCGTCCATGCGCCGTTCAAATTGCGCCACCACCTCGGCGCCCAGCCCTTTCGCGGCCAGCTTTTTCATGAGCGCCGGCGTGGGTTCGCCGCGCGCATCCAGCGCCACGGCGACCGGCATGATTTTTTCGGTGAGCTGTTCGTCCGCCGCGGCATCCACCACGTCGTGCACGGTCACGGCCAGCCGGCGTGGGCTGGCGAACCATTCGCAACGCGGCGGCTGCGGCGCGAGTTTGCGCTCGGCGAGCCCGCGCGCGACGCTGTCGGCGAAACTTTCGCCCAGCCGGGCCAGCGCTTTGGGCGGCAATTCTTCGGTCAGCAGTTCTATGAGCAGGGTGTCTTGCATGGCGGCCGGGCAGAAAATTCAGGCGGGGCTGGCGGCCGACAGTTCGGCGCGCCGCGCTTCTATGGCTGCGACGCTGTCGGCGCCGAGCAGCTTGCGCAATTGCGCGTCCTGCAGATTGGCGAGCGGAAAACCGAGCGCGGCACGCGAATCGTGATAGGCCTGCGCCACCAGGCGCGCCAGCGCGCGCACGCGGCCTATGTAGGCGGCGCGCTCGGTGACGGAAATGGCGCCGCGCGCATCGAGCAGGTTGAAAGTGTGCGAACACTTCATGACCATTTCGTAACCCGGCAGGGCCAGGCCGGCGGCCATCAGGCGGCGCGCCTCGGCTTCGTACTCGCCGAACAGGCGGGTGAGCCATTCGACATTGGAATGTTCGAAGTTGTAGCGCGACTGTTCGACTTCGTTCTGGTGATACACGTCGCCATAGGTGACGGGGCCGCTCGGCCCCTGCGCCCACACCAGATCGAAC
Source organism: Rhodocyclaceae bacterium (assembly GCA_016791105.1). Lineage (GTDB taxonomy): Bacteria > Pseudomonadota > Gammaproteobacteria > Burkholderiales > Rhodocyclaceae > JAEUNM01. Next base: position 5,302 of record JAEUNM010000098.1, read on the forward strand.
ACGTTTTCCACGCCCTGCAGGTACATGGCGAGGCGCTCGGCGCCATAGGTAATTTCGCCCAGCACGGGCTTGCAGGAAATGGAGCCGACTTCCTGGAAATAGGTGAATTGCGTCACTTCCATGCCGTCCAGCCAGACTTCCCAGCCCAGGCCCCAGGCGCCCAGGGTGGGCGATTCCCAGTCGTCCTCGACGAAGCGGATGTCGTGGCAGCGCGGGTCTATGCCCAGCGCGCGCAGGCTTTCGATGTACAAATCCTGGATATTCGGCGGCGAAGGCTTCAGCACCACCTGGTACTGGTAGTAGTGCTGCAGGCGGTTGGGGTTTTCGCCGTAGCGGCCATCCTTGGGCCGGCGCGAGGGCTGCACGTAGGCGGCATTCCAGGGCTCCGGGCCGATGGCGCGCAGAAAGGTGGCGGTGTGGAAGGTGCCCGCACCGACTTCTATGTCATAGGGCTGCAGCAAAACGCAGCCGCGCGCGCCCCAGAATTGCTGCAGCGTGAGCAGCACTTGCTGGAAGGTGGGTTTTTCTGCCGCCATGGTCGAATCCGGCGCCGGCTGGCCCGGCGTGTGACAAAGGCGCGATTTTAGCGGCTTTCCGGCCGCATCGTCATGCGCGCGGGCGGCTGGGGCCAATTCAGGGCAAATTCCGTGCCGGAAGTGTGGCAGCGGATTTTCGTGCGCGCCGGCCGGCGCGCCCGGCTTAAGGCTGCGCAGGCGCGCCTGCCCGCCGCCGCATCCTGCCGCGGCTAGTCGCTGATGGTCAGATACACCATGGTCTGATTCATGAGCTGGTAAGCAACTTCGCCGAAGGTCATGGGGCCGGTCATGTTGCCGGTTTTTTTCCCCTCCAGCTCGGAATACAGATAGTTCAGGATGCAGTTGCAGGAAAAGCTCTCGCGCTCCACCCCGTCCGGCAGCGCGCGCTGGAAGGCCTGCACGTAATCGGCGATCGGGGCGGCAAAGCGGTATTCCATGTCCTCGAACACCGGCGCGTAAAAATCCACGCGCTGTCGGGCGGCATCGACGGCCCGCACCGACACGTTGATTTTCGCGCCGCAATAATCGGCCACCAGCGGCAGGCGGGTGTCGATTTTCTGGCGCGTGATGTAATCGGCCAGATTGACCGCCTCGCCGCCGACGCGGCAGGCGCCGGCAGAAAAGCCGCCCTGTGGAAATACGATGGCCGGCCCGTCGCCGGGCACGAACAGATTGACGATATCGATGCGCGCGTTGCGCTCCTGCGGCAGCGGCACGTGCAGCACCGCCACTTCGCGGTCGCTCAGGCGTACTTCGCGCCCATCCACCACCACCGGATCGCGCATGCCTACGTCGTCCAGATGCAGCCCGGCGATCCAGCCGATCAGGGGTTTCATGTACATGTCCGGATAGTTCGGAGCATTGCGCGCGAACGCGACATGCACATCCGTAAATGCCGGAATGATGATGACCGAATAGCCGTGGGCAGGCGCGTCCTCGCAGACTTGCGGCAGCGAGGCGAGATCGTACATGCGCAATTCGGGCTGCAGGCCGAAGGTGGGCAGCGGCGTCACGAACAAGCGGTCGCGCGTGGTTTCGCCGCCGTCCTGGCCCATGAAGTAAGTGATGCTGCCGCCTATCCAGTTGCCTTTGGGCAGCGTGGCGAGCAGGCTTTCGTCGCCGGCAACGGAAAAATAGCGGCCGGTTTTGATCATCGCCACGGCGACGGACGGACTGACCAGTTGTCCCGACATGCTCAAGTCCCCGCACGCGCGATCAGCGCACGTAATTGGTCGGCTTCATGCGCAAGCGTGGGCGCGTTCTTGACGAAAAATCGATACAGCTCGCGCTGTTTCAAGGCCAGCACGTCGCGGTCGGACAGGGCCTTGACCTGGTTGCGCACGCGCGTGAGCAGCAATTTGAGGCCCAGCGCGCGGATGTCGATTTCCACGCTGCCATTGGCGAGTTGCGCCCAGATGGGATCGTTTTCCGGCACGATGGGGGGCGCTTCCACATCAGCCGCGGCTTTCGGTGCGACGGGCGCGGTCACGCCTGTCGTGGCTTTGGTGTCCGCCGTCGGCACGGAGCGACCGCGCTCGCGTGCGAATTTGTATTTCCACAGATCGTCCATTTCGACGCCGCACAGGCGACAAATCTGGACCGGCGTCAGCCCTTCGCTGAAATGTTCCGCCAGGCGCCGCGCCAGGGCGTGGGTAAATGGCAGGCCGGCATCCCCCTGCCAATCGACCTCGCCCGGCTGCATGTCGAGCGGGAATGCGACATGCACCGTGGTCTGCAATCCGGTGCAGGGCAAGTGACGCCATGAGTAGTCTGCGGTATTGCGGGCGGCGGGCTTGCCGAAACCGAACCAGTTTCGCGGCGCCGCCAGCCCTATCCAGATTTCCAGCCGCTGCCGCGCGCTATCCACGGCGTGGCGTTTCACTTCCCACGGCGCCTCTATGCCGAGCATTTGCGCCAGCAATTGGGGATCACTATCCATTCCGAATGGCTCCGGTATGTATTTTTTGCTTGCCCGTGCACACACGTCTGGCGCGCTATACGGGCGGACTTCCTCCGGTCGCGTCATTCTGCATGGAATGCGCGGGCCCCGCAACTACGCCATTGGCCTTGCCGGCAGCGCACGCGCCGGCCGCAGGCACAGGGCGATGCAACATGCGCACAGCAGCAGCACGGGATAATCGCGCCAGCGCATATAGGGCGTTAGTCCGTCGCGCCCATGCACTTCCGCGCGCAAGGCAGCGCTGGTAAATGCTTCGAGCGCGGCGCGCACGCGCCCGTCCGCATCGATAACAGCCGTCATGCCGGTATTGGTAGCGCGCAACATGACGCGACCGGTTTCCAGCGCGCGCATGCGGGCAATCTGCAAATGCTGCGGCTGCGCCGCGGAATGACCGAACCAGGCGGTATTCGATACGTTGGCCAGCAGGCTGGCGGGCGCCGCGGCAGCCGCGATGGAGGCGCCAAACAAATCTTCAAAACAGATATTGAGTCCCACACGCTCGCCCGCCACACTAATGGGCGGCTGGTCGGCGGCGCCGCGCGCCAGGTCCGCCATGGGAATGTGCAGCAGGCGCAAGGTCCAACTGAACAGCGGCGGCGTGTATTCGCCGAACGGGACCAGATGTTCCTTGTCGTAATGGGCGCCGCTCGCGGCTGCGATCACGCTGTTGTAATAGCGCTCGCCGTCCCCTCCACGCACGGCACCGATCAATAAGTCTCCCCCTGCCGCCATGGCCGGAGCGGCAATCATGCCGATATAGTCTTCCGGCACCCGCTCGTACACCAGCGGCAGGGCGGTTTCCGGCAGCAGCACCAGTTGGGCCGGATGGTCGCGCGCAAGCTGGACGTAGCGCGCCAGCGACAAATTCACCAGGTCGGGGCGCCACTTCAGGCTTTGTTCGATATTTCCCTGCAGCAGTGCAACGGACAGGGCCTGCGGCCGTTGCACTGTCCATTCGATGCCGCGCAAAAGCCAGCCGGCAGCCACTAATACAACCGCCGTCAGTAGCGCGGCGGCCACGCGGCGCGGCGGCGCGCGCCAGGCGGCGCCGATACAGGCCGCGCCTAGCGCAGTCAGAAAACTCAGGCCGTAAGTGCCGGTGAGCGGGGCAAACCCGGCCAATGGACTGGGCGGGGTTTGGCTATAGCCTATCGCCAGCCAGGGAAAGCCCGTGAATACCCAGCCGCGCGCCATGTCCGCCAGCGCCAGCGCGGCCGCAAAAGCCAGCAGGTCGAAGCGCTCCGCGCGTGCGCGCAGCCAGGCAAACGCGGCCAGCGCCAGGGCTGGATAAAGCGCCAGATAAGCGCTGAACAATAGGGTCGCAAGCGCGGCCAGCGGCGCGGCCATGCCGCCGTATTCGTGCATGCTCACGTAAACCCAGGATACGCCGGCCAGGAACTGCCCCAGTCCGAAGGCGAATCCGATACGCGCGGCGCGCGTCGGCGCCGCGCCGCGCGCGCGCCGGAACAGCAGGGCCAGCAGCACGAACATGAGCCAGAACTGCTCGAAAGGCGCAAAGGCGAACACCGCGGCAAGCCCGAGCGCGAAAGCCGGCAAAAGCGTTTTCATCGAAAAATTCGGCCGGTGAAGGCCGGGCCGCTATTGAAAGAGGAGGAAATCAATCCTGCGCGGCGCCGCCCGTACGCCGGCACGCCGGGCGCCGGCGGCACTCACTCAGCCAGGCCGGGCGCATGCAGGCGGTCCACCAGCAAGGTATGCACGCGCCGGCTGTCGGCACGCAGCACCTGCAGGCGCAGATCGCCAATATTGAGCACTTCGCCGCGCTTGGGCAGGCGGCCCAGATGGTGTATCACCATGCCGCCCACGGTTTCGAATTCGTCACGCGAAAAATCGGTACCGAAGGCGGTGTTGAAATCGTCCATTTCGGTGGTGGCTTTGACGCGATAGCGGCCGGCCTGATCGAGCCGGATATTGTCCGCGGCTTCGTCGAAATCGTATTCGTCCTCGATGTCGCCGACGATTTGTTCGAGCACGTCTTCTATGGTGACGAGGCCGGCGGCGCCGCCATATTCATCCACCACGATGGCCATGTGATTGCGGCTGACGCGAAATTCGCGCAACAGTACGTTGAGGCGCTTGGACTGCGGAATGAATACCGCCGGCCGCAACATGTCGCGCACGCTTTCTTCGTCGCCAGTGATCACGCGCAGCAAATCCTTGGCGTGCAGGATGCCGATAATGTCGTCGCGGTCGTTACCGGTAACGGGAAAACGCGAATGGCCGGTTTTTTTGATCTTTTCGAGTATCGACGTGATCGCTTCGTCGATTTCGATCACGTCCATCTGGGCACGCGGAATCATGACGTCGCGCACCGGCATGTCGGATACGGCCAGCGCGCCTTCTATGATGGTGAGTGCATCGGCGTCCAGCAGGTTGCGCTCGAAAGCGGAATGCAGCAGGGCGAGCAGTTGTTCGCGGTCTTCCGGCTCGCGCAACAAGAGCGCGGTAAGACGTTCAAAAAATCCGTTTCGGTTAGGTGATGGGTCCATGTTTGTTGTCTGAGTTTGCTATGTCCCTGCGGCGGTAGCCGGCCGGAACACGACAGCCAAGCCGGCACGGGAGACCCCGCCGCACTGCTAGTTTAGCCGAGCGGCGCCACGACAGGTGAGGCAGAGCGACCAGCGGTCATATCGACTTAGCGCACCGGGAGTGCATCCGGCGCCGCATAAGGATCGTCAAAGCCCAGCCGGGCAAGGATGCTGCGTTCCAACGTTTCCATTTCTTCGGCTTCGGCGTCACCGCGTTCGTGGTCATAATCCTGCATGTGCAGCAGGCCATGCACCACCAGATGCGCGCAATGCGCAAGCAGGCTTTTGTTTTGTTCGGCGGCTTCACGCACCAATACGGGGACACAAAGCACTACGTCGCCGGCCAGATTTTCGCCCCCGGCATAGATGAACGTAAGTACGTTGGTGGCGTAGTCGCGGTCACGATAATCGCGGTTCAGCGCACGCCCTTCTTCCGCATCGACGAAGCGCAGGGTGAGTTGGGCCGAGGCCGGCCGCGCCGCACTCAGCGCGGCACTGACCCAGGCACGCAGGCGCGCGCGCGGCGGCAGTTCGGCCGCGCCACAGGCATATTGCACCGCCAGCGACAGGCGCAACGGCGCCTTAGTTGCCGGCTTGCGGCTGCGCATTTGAGGCATGGGCTGCATAGGCCGACACGATGCGCGCCACCAGCGGGTGGCGTACCACGTCTTCGGCCAGGAATTCGCAAAACGCGATGCCGCGCACATCGCGCAGGATGTGGCGCGCCTCGACCAGCCCGCTTTTCTGCCCGCGCGGCAGGTCGAGCTGGGTAACGTCGCCGGTAATGACCGCACGGGCGCCTATGCCTATGCGCGTCAGGAACATTTTCATTTGTTCCGGCGTGGTGTTCTGCGCTTCGTCCAGGATGATGAAGGCGCGGTTCAGGGTGCGCCCGCGCATATAGGCGAGCGGCGCAATTTCTATGCTGCCGCGCTCGAACATTTTGGCGACGCGGTCGAAGCCCATCAAGTCGTACAGGGCGTCGTACAGCGGGCGCAAATAGGGATCGACCTTTTGCGCCAGATCGCCGGGCAAAAAGCCCAGGCGCTCGCCCGCCTCGACGGCCGGGCGCGTGAGCACGATGCGCTCCACCTGTTCGCGTTCCAGCGCGTCGACGGCACTGGCGACGGCCAGATAGGTTTTTCCGGTGCCGGCCGGCCCGATGGAGAAAGTGATGTCGTGTTCCTGGATTTGCCGCAGATAGTGAGTCTGGCGCGGCGTGCGGCCGTGCAGGTCGGCTTTGCGCGTAAGCAGCGCCGGCGCCGGCTGTTCCGCCGGGCTGCGGTTGGCCAGTTCTATCAGCCCCAGTTGTATGTCATCGACCGTGAGGTGGGCCGCGACGGAGTCGTAAAAATGCCGCAGCGCGGCGGCCGCCCGCCGCGTCTGCACGATGTCGCCGGTCAGGCGGAAACGCTCGCCGCGACGCGCGATGGTGATGTCGTAGGCAGTTTCGATCTGGCGCAAATTTTCGTCCAGCACGCCGCATAGCGTGGCAAGGCGCTGGTTGTCGGACGGGGTGAGGACTACTTCGAGCGCCTTGGCGGCAGTGCCGGCTTTCACTGTGCAGACCTCCACCTATCGTAGCGAGGCTGTTGTCTGCTCGGAGGAAACGGGCTCGCGCGCCGGGCCACGGCAAGCTGCCGCATCAATTGAGCGGTGCTCCCAGTTCGGCGGTAACGACCTCGCCGCGCAAACTGTGCGGTAGCGCGCGCGTGATGCGCACGTCGGCAAATTGGCCGATCAGCCGTGTCGGGCCGGCGAAATTGACGACGCGGTTATTGTCAGTGCGGCCGGACAGTTCGGCCGCGTCTTTTTTGGCGTGCCCATCGACCAGCACGCGCTGTACGCTACCGGTCATGGCGGCGGATATGTCGCGCGCTTCCTGTTCGATGCGCGCCTGCAGGCGCGCCAGTCGGCGCAGTTTTACATCGCCCGGGGTATCGTCCGCGTAGTCGGCGGCAGGGGTGCCCGGCCGCGCGCTATACACGAAAGAAAACGAAGTATCGAAACGCAATTCTTCGATGAGCTTCATGGTGCGCTCGAAATCGTCCTCGGTTTCGCCCGGGAAACCGACGATGAAATCGGACGACAGCGACAGTTCGGGTCGCGCCGTGCGCAATTTGCGTACCACGGATTTGTATTCGAGCACCGTATAGCCACGCTTCATGGCCGCCAACACGCGGTCCGAGCCGGACTGCACGGGCAGGTGCAGGTGCGACACCAGCTTGGGCAGGCGCGCGTAACAGTCGATTACCCGCTGCGTCATTTCGCGCGGGTGCGAGGTGGTATAGCGTATGCGCTCCACGCCCGGGATGTCGTGCACGCACTCCAGCAGGAAAGCAAAATCGCCGCTGTCGCCGCCCGGCAATTCACCGCGCCAGGCATTCACGTTTTGTCCCAATAGCGTAATTTCGCGCACGCCCTGGTCGCACAGGCCGGCAACTTCGGCCAGCACGTCGGCCAGCGGGCGCGACACTTCCTCGCCGCGCGTATAGGGCACGACGCAGAACGTGCAGTACTTGGAACAGCCTTCCATGATGGACACGAAAGCGCTCGCGCCCTCCACGCGCGCCGGCGGCAGGGCGTCGAACTTTTCGATTTCGGGAAACGAAATATCCACCTGGGCACGGCCGCTGGCACGCCGCTCGGCGATGAGCTGCGGCAGCCGGTGCAGGGTTTGCGGGCCGAACACGAGGTCCACGTAGGGCGCCCGTGCGACGATGGCGGCGCCCTCCTGGCTCGCGACACAGCCGCCCACGCCTATGATGAGGTCGGGCCGCGCGGCTTTCAGGTGTTTGACCCGGCCGAGGTCGTGGAACACCTTTTCCTGCGCCTTTTCGCGCACCGAACAGGTGTTGAACAGGATCACGTCGGCGTCAGCGGGGTTATCGGTGGGCTGCATGCCTTCGGCAGCGCCCAGCACGTCTGCCATTTTGTCCGAGTCGTACTCGTTCATCTGGCAGCCGAAAGTTTTGATGAATACTTTTTTGCTCACGTAACAGGCAGGAATGAGGGCGCTTGGGGCGCGCCACTATTGAACTTCTTCGGGGGCCAGAATCCAGACCTTGCGCACCATGCCCTGGCTGTCCAGCTGGTAGGCCACCTTGGTGGTCTGCGGCACGGATATGGGCAGCAGGATGCGATTTTCCGGCGTGAAAATGAGCGCGCCGGGAGCAAGTGCATACACCGTGCTGCCCAATTTGACCGAGCCATTGTAGAGCGAAGTCATGGTGGCGCGCTGCGCATTGGCCGGTATCGAGCGCAAGGGCTGCGCCAGCGCGGAACCCAGCGAGGACACGAGTATCAGGCAGACTGCAAGGAAGATGCGACGCATTTACACCCCACGGGCAACATGGGTTTAAAATTATACGCTTACGCCGTAGCGCGCTCCACTCCCGCATGACGGGTACGCGGCCGGCGCACATCAACAATAAACAAGGCAAGCCCCGCAGCAGGGCACGCTTTATGGGGTACCTCCGTTGGCGAATCAGTCTGATCGCGTAGCAACGGCAAGTTCCGCTGACATTTCCGATGGCGGCATCGCGTCCCGCCTGCGCCGCGGCTGGTTCAGCCTGCGCCTGCGCATCATTGCGGCCTGTCTGCTCGCGATGGTGCTGATGGGCGCCGCCGGCTTCATGGTGTCCGTGGCTTTGCTGGCCGATCAGTATCGCAAGCAGCTCGACGCCGAGCGCAGCCGCTTCGAAGCCGTGGTGGCGCGCGACATCACCAATTTCGCCGTGGTGGGTGAATTCGACCGTGTCGGCGACGTGCTGCAGCGCTACGCCGGCACTCAGGATTTGCTCGCCCTGCGCTACATCGACATACGCGGCGGCCGCGTCGAAGCGCACCCCGCCAGCATCGCCGCAAATCGCCCGGATTGGTTCGCGGACTGGCTGGGGCTAAGGCGTGATGCAACCCGGCATGAACTCGATTACGGGCGCCACGCCTATGGCGTGCTGGAATTCGAATTTTCCCCGCTACGCCTGGAAAACCACCTCTGGCGCATGGCCCGCATCCTGCTCGGGATGACCTTTGCGGGCCTGGTCGTGCTGGGGCTGGTAGTGCGCTTCATTCTGAAGCAGGGCCTCAAGCCGCTGTTCCGTGTCGCGCGGGCCACCCGCCAGTTGAGTACCGGAAATTACCAGGCGCGCGTCGAATTGCGTTCCGAGCCGGTGCCGGAATTGCAGGGCCTGATCGAAAATTTCAACACCATGGCCGATGCCGTGGCGGCGCAGCGCACCGCGCTGGCGCGGCGCGAAGCCTGGCTCTCGCGCTTCGCCCAGATCATTACGTCGGACGTGTGGCGCGCCGCGAAAATCCGCGCCCTGCTCGAAATGGCGAGCCAGCATCTCGATCTGCCGGTGGCCTGCCTGATGGTGCGCGCGCCGGATGGCTGGCGCTTCGAGCACGCCGTGCCCGCCGATCATGACCTATTTGCGCTGGCGCCCGACTGGGCCAATCCGCTGGCACTGTACGCCGCCCCGAAAGGCATGATCTGGAGCACCGACGCGCCCGACCTGCCGGAAGACAATCCGGCGCCGTTTGCGGCCTATGTGGCGGTGCTGTTCCATACCGACGACGGCGGCACGCACATGATCGTGCTGTGCGCCGATGCGCCACGGCCGGCGGAGTTCGACAAGGACGAACTGGGCATGGTGCGGCTGGCCAGCGACTGGCTGCGCTCCGCGTTGAATGCCGAGCGCCAGGCGAGCCTGCTGGCACAGGAAAAGGAACTGGCCGACGTGACGCTGGCATCCATCGGCGACGCGGTGCTCACGACGGACGGAGCGGGGCGGGTGTCCTATCTGAATAGCGCGGCCGAAAAGCTCACCGGATGGCAGCTCGTGCGCGCAGTCGGCCGCGAACTTGCACACATCATGCCTATCGCCGACGCCGCCACGGGCGCCGCGCAGTCCAATTCGTTCAGCGACGCGCTGGAGCGTTCCGGCGTAACCGGGCGCCAGGTTTGGCAATTGACCCGCCACGACGGCAGCGTCGGTTTCATCGACGAATGCGTGGCGCCGATACGCGACGCGTTGAACAAGGTGGTGGGCGTGGTGGTGGTGTTTCACGACGTGACCGAATCGCACCAGCAGGCCAGCAAGCTGAGCTGGGAAGCCAGCCACGATCCGCTCACCGGGCTGATCAACCGCGCCGAATTCGAGCGCCGCCTGCAGCGCCTGGTGCGCGACGCAGACCTGCAGCAGCGTACGCACAGCCTCATGTTCATGGATTTGGATCGCTTCAAGCACGTCAATGACAGTTGCGGCCACCTGGCCGGCGACCATCTGCTGCGACAGGTTACGCAGCGCCTGCAGGGTCGCGTGCGCTCGGACGACAGCCTGGCCCGCGTAGGCGGCGACGAATTTGCGCTGTTGCTGCATTTTTGCGAGCCGCAGGAAGCCGCCCTGGTGGCGCAGGCCATGATAGATACCGTGCGCAGTTTCGAATTCGCCTGGGGCGAATCGCGCCATCGCATCGGCGTGTCGATAGGGATTACCGCCGTGCCGCCCGGCCTGCCCGATTCCGCCCACCTGGTTGCGCAAGCCGATACCGCCTGTTATGTCGCCAAGGCGAACGGCCGCAACCGCTATTACGTACATCAGGCGAGCGAAGCCGCGATGACGCCGCAACAGGCCGAATTGCGCTGGATGGCGGAAATCGACGAAGCGCTCGCCGACGAACGCATCCTGCTCTACGAACAGCCGGTGGTGCCATTAGGCAGCGACGCCGCTGCCGGCGCCTCCGCGGTGGAATTTTTTCCGCGCCTGGAAGATTCCGACGGCCGCGCCATTGCACCTAGCCAGTTCATCGCGGCGGCGGAGCGCGCCGGTCGCATGCCGGCGCTGGACCGCTGGGTACTGGCACGCGCCTGTGCGCAGATCGCAAGCCAACCCGCGCGCTACGCCTGGGGCTCGGTCAATGTGTCGCAGTTCAGCCTGGCCGACCCGAATTTTGCCGAGGACGCCTGGCAAATCATCGCCAATTCAGGCATGGACGCGCGCCGCCTGTGTTTCGAAATTGCGGAAAGCGCGGCGCTGGGCAATCTGCCGGCCGCCGAGCGCTTGGCGCGGGCGCTGCGCGCGCGGGGCTGCTACATCGCCGTAGACGGATTCGGCGGCGGCTTGTCGGCATTTTCGTCTTTCAAACAGATGCCGCTAGACTTGATCAAGCTGGATTCCCAACTGGTGCGCGATGCCCACGACGACCCGGTCGCACGCGCGCAGATTGCCGCCACCGCGCTGGCGGCACGGCGCCTGCAGATCGCGACCGTCGCGGTCGGCGTGGAATTCGCCGAAGACGTGGCGATGTTGCGCGAACTGGGCATGGACCATGCACAAGGCTATGCCCTGGGCCGGCCGCAGCACATTCTGGCCGCGATGGTGCGCGACCATAGCCGGCGCGGCGTTCAGAAGACGGAAGACTGAGCACTGTCCGCAGTCGGCACGGAACTACCGCGGCCATGCTGCATGCGCTGCACAAACGCTTACCGGTTTCCAGATAGTCCGGCGCTGGTTTCGCATGCGTGCTACTTTGGAAAAACGCCCGACCCAGGGCAATCCAGGCACGCCCACCTGACATGGGCGCCCCGCACAAAACCGTCGAATGGAGATTCAAATGGCTTATCACCTGGAAGGACGCCTGCTGGAAGTCTGCAATTGTCGCGTGCTGTGCCCATGCTGGATAGGTGAAGACCCGGACTATGGCACCTGCGACACGATCGTCGCGTGGCGCATCGATAGTGGCACGGTGGATGGCGTGGATGTTGCAAACACGACCATCGCCGCGGTTGCGCACGTACCCGGCAATATCCTCCAGGGTAACTGGACCGCCGCCATATTCGTCGATGACGAGGCATCTAAGGCACAGGCGGATGCGCTGGTTAAAGTGTATTCGGGCCAGGCCGGCGGGCCGGTCGCGGACCTGGCCAAACTGATCGGCACCATCGTATCGGTGGAGCGCGCGCCGATCAAATTCGACGTACAGGGCGGCAAGGGCACGCTATCCATAGGCAGCGACTATTACGCCGAACTAGACCCCTATCTGGGCGCCACGGGCGGCAAGACGACGCTATCCGACACCGTATTTTCCACCGTCCCCGGGGCGCCCGTATTCGTCGGCAAAGCACCGGTTTATCGCTCCAAAAACGCCGCCCTGGGCATAGACGTAAATATGTCCGGCCATAACGCCCTGCAGAGCACTTTCGTATTCGACGCCTGAGCCGGCCGTGCCGCGCATGGCCGCCATGGCAGCGCCCACCGCGCGGCGCGTATTCGTGCCGGTCCTGGGGCTGCTCGTGGCGGGTGCGTGGCTGGCCTTGTGGGCCTGGTCGCTCAGTCCTTACGCACGCTATCTCGATCACGGCGACCTGACGGTCGCCGGCCCGCTGGTGGATATTTGCCGCAGCATACCCGGCGGCAGCTTCATCGTGCCGGCAGCGTTGAGCGGCGCCGCCTGGGTGCTCATGTGTGCGGCCATGATGTTGCCGACTACCGCCCCCCTGTTCGGCTTGTTCGACCGCCTCACCTTGGGACGCAGCGACCGCGTCCTGCTGTTCGCGCTGCTGGCGTTGGGTTATGTGTCGGTGTGGGCGGCATTCGGCGTGGCGGCACACGCGGCCCATGCGGCCCTGCTCGCGGGAGCCGGCGCCGTACCCGCCGTGGCGGCGCGCGGCTGGCCGGCCGGCGCGGCAATCATCGCCTTGGCGGGCGCGTTCCAGTTCAGCCCGCTGAAGTACCGCTGTCTCGAGAAATGCCGCACGCCCTTGAGCTTCGTCATGCAATACTGGCGCGGCCGTGCCGAAGCCGCACAGGCGTTTCGACTGGGTGTCCATCATGGAATTTTTTGCGTCGGCTGTTGCTGGGCGCTCATGTTGCTCATGTTCGTGGTGGGTAGCGGCAATCTGGGCTGGATGCTGGCGCTCGCAGCGGTCATGGCCGTCGAAAAAAACCTGCCCTGGGGCCGCCGCATGAGCGCTCCGCTAGGCTTCGCCTTATTGGCCTGGGCCGCGCTGCTGGTGGCGGTCAATCTCACGGGTTACTGATTGAACGCGCCCACCGACCACGTGCCGGCGCTGCGCGTCCTGCTGCTCACCGCGCTCGCCATGCTGGCTTTTGCAGCCAATTCGCTGCTGTGCCGCCTCGCGCTGGCGCAGCCCAGCATAGACCCGGCCAGTTTCGGTTCGATACGGCTCGCTTCCGGCGCCGCCACGCTGGCCCTGGTGCTGTACCTCAAAAGCGCCTCCGCGCCACGCTATTCGGACTGGTTCGCCGCCGCCATGCTGTTCGCCTATGTCGCGTTCTTTTCGTTCGCCTATCTGGAATTGACGGCTGGCACCGGCGCGCTCATTTTGTTCGGCGCGGTTCAGCTCACGATGTTCGCCGCCGGGCTGTCGGCCGGGGAGCGCTTTCCCGCCCCGGCGATGGGCGGACTTGCGCTCGCGGCGGGCGGACTTATCTATCTGGTTTCGCCCGGCTTGTCGGCACCGCCGCTGTTTGGCGCGCTGCTCATGGCCGCAGCCGGCGTGGCCTGGGGGTTTTATTCCTTGCGCGGGCGCCGCGCCAGCGATCCGCTCGCGGCAACCGCCGGCAATTTTTTGCGCGCAACGCCCATGGCGCTGGCACTCAGTCTGCTGTACGGATCGCACGCGCACCTCGATGCGATGGGCACGGCACTCGCCATCGCCTCCGGGGCAATCACTTCCGGCCTGGGTTACGTGATCTGGTACGCCGCGCTACCGGGGCTGGGTTCCATGCGCGCGGCCACGGTGCAATTGTCCGTCCCCCCAATCGCGGCGTTTGGCGGCACTTTGCTGCTCGGCGAGGCGCCCAGCCTGCGGCTCATCCTGTGCTCGCTGGCCATACTGGGCGGCATCGCCATTGTGCTGGCGACGCGGGCGCGTAAATGAAGGCATGGCCGGCGCGGCGGGCGGGGCAATTTACGGCCGGCTTGTAGCGCCGATCGATTCAAGCCGCTGCACGCACAGGCCGGCGCAGAAACAAATAATCGTCAGACCGCTGGAGGGGAAAGCAATGAAGGACACGTCCGTCGCTTTTATCGGCCTGGGTCGCATGGGCGCGCACATGGCGCGCCACCTGCTGGTAGCCGGGTTTGATCTATCCGTCCATAACCGCTCGCGCGGGCCGGCTGCACGCCTGGGCGAGGCCGGTGCGCGCGTGGCGCAAAGCCCTGCCGACGCGGTTGCGCCGGGCGGTATCGTGGTGACGGTGCTGGCCAATGATGCAGCGCTGGAAGCCGTCACGCTGGGCGAGGCAGGCTTCGCGCCGGCCCTGGGCGCGGGTGGACTGCATATTTCGATGAGTACCGTGGCGCCGGAAACATCGCGCCGGCTTGCGCGCGAGCATGAGCGCCACGGCAGCAGTTTCGTGGCGGCGCCGGTATTCGGCCGGCCCGATGCAGCCGCGGCGCGCAAGCTATGGATATGCCAGTCCGGCGATGAGGCCGCCAAACAGCGTGCGCGACCGGTATTTGAGGCCCTGGGCCAGGGCATATTCGATTTCGGCACCGACCCCGGAGCCGCCAACGTGTTGAAACTGTGTGGCAATTTTCTGATTTTCGCGGCCGTCGAAGCGCTCGCCGAGGCGTTCGCGCTGGCCGAAAAGGCTGGCCTGGACCGGCGCGCATTGGCGTCGTTTTTCGGCCAGACCATGTTCGCCTGCCCGGCTTATCAAAACTATGGGCGCATCATCGCCGAGCGTACATTCGATCCGCCGGGCTTCACGATGGAATTGGGTCTGAAAGACATGCGCCTATTGCGCGACAGCGCCGAAGCCGCCGGCGTGCCCATGCCTATCGGTGATTTGCTGCGCGCACGCTTGTTGAGCGGCATGGCCCAGGGGCGGGGCGGCCTGGACTTCACTGCGATGGAAATGTCATCGTCCGCCGACGCCGGGATGCATCAAAAGGCCGGCTGAGGGTGGGGCGACTGCGGGAGTCTATGATTCGGCCGCCCCTTCACCTCACGGGGCCAAAGCCAGACTGAGACTGCATGCTGCGAGCAAATACCCCATGGCAAGCTATTTCGCCGAAATAATCTGGTCGCGCGGCGGCCAGAAATTCATAGACCAGCGCTACAGCCGCCGCCACAGCGTGCGCTTCGACGGCGGCGTCGAGTACGTCGGCTCGTCCTCGCCGCACGTCGTCCGCCTGCCTTATTCCGCGGCGGACGCGGTAGATCCGGAAGAATCGTTCGTCGCATCGCTGGCGAGCTGCCACATGTTGTGGTTTCTGTCACTGGCCGCCGACGCGGGTTACGTGGTCGATCGTTACCACGACCACGCGGAAGGCGTAATGGCCCGCAACGAGCAGGGAAAACTCGCCATCACGCAGGTCACGCTGCGCCCGGCGGTGGCCTTTTCCGGCGACAAGCTGCCCAGCCCGGACCAAATCCTTCACCTGCACCATCGCGCGCACGACGAGTGCTTCATCGCCAATTCCGTCAGGAGCGAAGTGCGCTGCGAGCCGCAAATTTGAGCGCCGGCTGTTGAAAATGCGCTTGGCAGGAAAGCCCTGAAAAGCCGCCCGATACGGGCACCGGGCGAGTCCCGGAAATGCGAACGCCCTATGCAGCGGACTATGCCTGCGGCCTATCTGAAAGGCTCATCGGTAATTTCAGCGCGTCCCCGTCCCACGCAAGCGATTCCGTAAAGCGGGCCGGCGCAAGCCCGGAAAGCTTGCATCCAGCTTGCCAAGCTCCGCTCGCGCGGATAACTCTGAATGATGAGCGGTTCGACAATTTCGACCCGCCAGCGGACGGTCACTGAACGATGGGCTCAGCATGGATACATTGGCGCCTGCCATCCATCGCCTGATCGCGCAGAACACGCTGCGCGACGCGGGGCTCGCCGTGCGCGCCGCCATCCCCGCAGGCTGTAGCAACCTGCTGGCGGAAGTGTCGGCCTGGCTGGGGCAATTGACGCAGGTGGATATGCAGAAGCGCACCGAAGAAGTTTCTGCCGGCGATTACACAAAAGTCCGTTCCCGGCTGGCCTACCGCCTGCTCGACCTGGTCAGCGCCGTGGAGGCGGCAGGAAACCTTGCCGCAGCGCCGTAGGCTGACGGGCCTCCCGACCAGAGTCCTGCGCAGAGCAAGCGTGGCGGTGTATTTCTGTCCTACAACCACAGCGATGCGCAAGCGGCAGCGGAAATTCGCGCGGCCTTGGCGCAGGCGGGACGCGCTGGCAAGCCAGCTCACCGGCAATGAATTCGAACTGGGCTGCGCACTAAGTCTGGCCGAACTGCGGCCGCGGCTGGAGCATTCCGGCGTCCTGGAGGTGCGCGAAGAAGGCGGCATTTTCCTGCTCACCACCGCGCGCGAAATGGACCACCGCACATTACTCGCGCGCCTGCTTGAACGCGACGTGGATGTGTCCTATTTCCGCGACAATTCCGGTTCGGTGCGGCGCCTGTTCGAGTGAGCCGGAACATGCTTGCCTGGCTGGACAAACTGATCGATCAACTTTTTGCGCTGGTTCCGGCTGCCTGGGGACGTTCTTACGGCTATTTTTTGCGCAACTATCCATTGTTCTGGCGCAGCCACTTATTGCCCATGTTCGCCTTCACCGTGCCGCTTGCCCTGGCCAGCGCGGCGGCGGGTCTGCCCGTACCTATGGATACGCGCACGCTATGGACACAGGACGACATCGGCCGCGCGTTCAGCCTTTATATGATGGTGATGGGCGTGCTGGCCGCGATCTGGATGCGCGCCGTGTTGCGCTTTCCGCTCGGCGAACGTCCGCTGTCGGATCACCTGCGCGCGACAGTCTATGCGTTTGTCGCGCTGGCGGCGCTATTGGCGCCGCCACTGGCCTTCTACGGCGGGTTGAGCGCCACGGTGGCAAGTGTCATGGCACCGCAACGGTTGCAGGACAGCTATGACTATCTGGCCAGCCACGACTTCTGGTGCTGCACCAAGGACATCGACACCGACCTGTATGCCACCGAGCGCGAACGCCTGAGCGCGGCATTGGCACAATTCGGGCTGGCGACGCGCGGCAGAATTTTTTGGGGCCGGCGCACCGGGCTGGCGGCCTGCCCGCTCGCGCCGGAATCCTGGAAATACCTGGAAATGACGGACGCGGCCGGAAACACGCGCCCGGGCCTGCTGCGCGCGCGGGTCGAAACCCTGCGCCTGCACCAACACTATGGGGCCGGCGGCGTGGCGCACGTAATCAATGCCGCCATGGCGCGGTTTGCCCGTTGGAGCCTGGTTGCGGCGGCCATTGCATTCGGCATGGGCATCGCCGCTATTCCCGGCTGCGTGTGGCGCCGTATTCAGCCGCGCAGCACCGGCTTTGTCCAGACAAACCGCAGGCGCCCGCGCTGGACTGCCTTGCCGCGCTTCCTGCAGCGCCTGGATCGCAAGCTACTGCTTCATCGCCCCGCAGTATGGGCTTTGGCAGTGCACCGCGCGGTGCCTTTAGTAACCGTCATCAATGTGCTGTGCCTGGTGTCGATTGCGGCCGTTGGCGGGGTTTCCGCCCCTGCCCGCACCGCCATACGGGCCTTAGCTCCACTCGCCGCCGGTCTACTGTCCCTGCTGGTCTGGCTGCTTCTGTTTCGCGCCCACGCGATTGCAGTAACCGAGCCTCAGCCGGTACGCAAAACGGTGTTCCTGTTTCTTACGGCAGTCATGCTGCTGCCGCTGCGGTGGACCTCGGGATGGCTAATCGTCAAAGTGGAATTTGCCGGCCCGGACTTTTACTTTGGCATTTTCGCGTCTGCCGTCGCTGTCTTTTTCGCCGCCGCATACATTACGCCAGCCGCATTGGTCGCAAATTTTGCCGGCTGGCCTGCCGCAACGATCAGTCTGGTTGCCGCGTCCTTCGCGGTACTGGGTATAGTCGCCTATTTCGGCACGTCGGCGCCGGTGGAGCAAAAAATTTCGCTCGCGATACTGTTCGGCTTGACCCTTTCGAGCCTCATGGGATGGGCAGTCCGCCGCGCGCGGGCCGGGCGATTGCGCACACCGCGCGCGCATGTTCTTATCCACCCTGCCCGGCCTCTGGGCGCTATGTGCCATGCTATTTACCACCTATGGCGCGGTGGCGCTGGTCCACGGTTCCTCCCTGGTCGATGCCGAACAATTCATGGCGATTGTGGCCGCGCTCGTCGTGCAGTGTCTGCTGAGCTTCGCCTGGATTCTGTTGCCGGGTTTTATCGCCCTTGCGCGCCTGAAATGCGAACCTGCCGGCGAGTGATTACGCCGGTTTCCGCCAAGCCGCTTCCAGCGCGAGGCGCACCGGCTCGCTCCAGATAAAGCCCAAGCGCCCAGGCCCGGCCCGGCGATTGCGTCACCAGCCCAGTCGCGGCGCGGCCGTATCCGAACCAACACGACAAACATCAACGCACTACAAGGCACGAAACATCGTTTCGGGCGCTTTGGACATTTTGTGCAATTTGGTGCCGAAAATCATATAATTCCACGATCGAAAGCCAGACAGCACCGGCAATCCGGCGCCGCATTTCAAGCCGATCGGCCGGCTTTTTCCATGTCGACTGAGCAACTCTCCCCCCCCGCTCGCCGGCCTGCAATCACATTTTTCGTGCTCGCAGCCGCTGCATCCCTGTTTGCTGCCGCACATTTCCTCCTGCCGCAGTTCGCCACCGCCCGCAATCTTTCTTCTTCGTTGCGGTCTTTCGCGGCCATATTCCTCGATCTATTGGCCTTGGGCCTCGTCGCTTTCGCAATCATGCGCATGCTGGCCGCGCGACCGGCCAGCGCCACCGAACAAGCAAACTTCCTGCCCACAGAACAGGTCACCTTGGCGCCCAGCCCCACCGTGCTGGTGGTGGATGACGAAGCCGACACGCCATTTGCCGATGCCCCCACGCTGGTCGTCGATACGCAGCAATGGCTGCATGACGCGCATGCGCCGGCACAGTGGTCGCTGGGGGTATTGCACGGCATGGAGTGGAAGCGCTTCGAGGATATTTGCCCCGTCTTCTACCGCGAAAAAGGCATGCGCTGCGAAATTGGCTCGCTCGGTCCGGGCGCCGGTATCGATTTGCGTCTGTTCGCGACGACGGACGCGGTGCCGACCGCCATCGTGCGTTGCCGCGGCTGGAATGCGCGCGTGCTGGGCGCGGACGTTCCGCGCAACCTGGCGGCGCTCATGAGCACGGAAAAAATAGGCAAAGGTTTCGTGATGGGCAACGGCGGATTTACCGACGAAGCGCGCAGCTTTGCCGCGGCGCATCGAATCAACCTGGTAGATCTGCCCATGTTTCTGGCAATGATCGAACGCCTGCCGGCGCAAATGCAGCAGCGCCTGCTCGACTTTGCGACTGCCGGAGACTGGACCACCCCCAGTTGCCCGGCCTGCGGCGGAAAAATGCTGCCGCGCCACAAGGGCACCGAAAAATTCTGGTCCTGCCCGAATTTCCCACGCTGCCGCATCACCTGCGGCAAGCGCGCAGCCTGACCCGGACCGCACCCGTGTCCGGGCCAATTTAGTTTAGATTAACTAAATATATTCTGCGCGATACCCGGCAAAGCCTGCGCCAAGGACCAATCCGCAGCACCCGGCGGCGCCCCCGGGCATAGCAAAGTAGCGCTTCAGCAAAAAGAACATTGCGGTGCGGAAGCCAAACTAAAAAACCCCATCGGCGCACTTGCGTGGTGCATGCCTTGTTGCCGTTTTTTAACGTGACTCAGCTCCGGCATTCGCGTACAATGCGCGACTTTTTGCAGTTGGAGCGGGAAATAAAGTGGGTACGAACGAACAATTTGGCGGTGTCGCAGCAACTTGTGCGGCACTGGGTATTGAACATGGTTACGCCATTCACGGCGATTATGTGGAACTAAACGCACAGGTTTTTGTGGCTGGCGCAGGCGCCGACGAACTGTCGCTGCAACTATGGGCACTCGCTGCGCCTTATGCAGGCGGCACGCTCGAAGGCGTGCTGGTTGCGCACTTGAACCTTACCGGCGAAGCACACAACGGCGTGTTGAGCGCGCAGGGTTTTGTTCCCGCGCAACTGCCGGCAGGCAATTCCGATCATGCAATGGCGCTGGTGCTGGTAGACCAATGCGGGTGCGTGCTGGATCATCGCAATTTCGAGCACCGCCAGTCCTTCTGCCTGCCGCGCTTCGCCGGCGCAGTGGAATGCGCGCTCGCAGGGGACACACTGCAGCTGCGCTGCGGCGGCGTCGTCAATCCGCGCAGCGAAGATAATCTGAGCGGCAGCCTGCGCCTGGAAGTGTGGGCGCTTGAAGGCGCCTATCTGGGTGGCGCGTTTGCGGGCCACGCCCTGGCCGGGGCTGATGTTGGCGTAGTCGCGGGCGCAAGCAGCACGGAGCCCATCGAACTGGCGCTGCCTGTTGCTACCGCACCCGCGGGCACGCAACTGGTTGCCATGCTGCGCGAATGGACGGCACAAGGCTATGTGACGCGCGATTACGCCAGGCTGCCGGCCATTCCGGTAGCGCAGGCGGAAGCGCCGGCTGCCGGCCCGGTGGAAGCCGCCGCACCTGCGGCAGTGGAAGTGACGCCTGTTACCGCGCCAGTCGCCACGGCGGCACCCGCCGCAAGCACGAGCGCGGATACCGGCGTGTCCGTGAACCGCGCCACTGCGGCCGAACTGACGGCCATCAAGGGCCTGTCCAAGCCGCTCGCCGCCGCCATCGTGGCCGGCCGCCCCTACGCCAGCCTGGACGATTTGCTGTCGGTGAAGGGCATGGGCGCCAAAATGCTCGCCAAACTGCGCGCGCAATTGTCGCTTTAAGTCTTGCTGCGCCAGGTCGGCATTACCCCGTCCGCGGGGCTGCCGGCCTAGCGCAGTCGAACGGCAAGTTCGATCTGCTTGCCGCCACGCAGTAAACCCAAGCGCACGGTATCGCCGCCTTGATAGTCATCCAGGCGGGCAAGTAAAGAAGCCACGCCATTCACGGCTTTGCCATTCACGGCAAGCACAATGTCGCCCGGAACGACATCTCCATCTTCATTCACCACGGCGCCGCGCAGGCCCGCCGCCGCAGCTCCGGAATCGGGGGCAACACGCAGCACGTACACGCCCTGCACGCGGAAGCGCCGGATGAGCAATCGATTCAATGATTCGTCTATCTGTATGCCCAGGCTGGGCCGCACATATTTCCCGTGCGCAATAAGTATCGGAACGACGCGATTGACGGTATCCACCGGTACCGCAAAACCCACCCCGGCATAAGCTCCGGACGGACTGTAGATGGCCGTGTTGATGCCTATCAGCCGGCCCGCGCTGTCGAGCAGTGGACCGCCCGAGTTGCCCGGATTGATGGCCGCATCAGTCTGTATAAGATGCTCGATATTCGGTCCGGCATCTGACGGCAAACTACGGTCAAGCGCCGATACGACCCCGCTCGTCAGTGTCCAGTCCAGCCCGAACGGGTTGCCTATGGCATAGACTTTCTGCCCCACCTTCAGATCCCAACTGCTGCCTATAGGCACCGGCGGCGGCGGATTTACCGGAACTTTGATGCGCAATACCGCCAGATCGTGGTCGGCGCTGGCGCCCACCAGGGAGGCCGCATAGTCGCGCCCGTCGGCGAGCCTGATGTTGGCTTCGGAAGCGCCTTCGATGACGTGGAAATTGGTAACGACGTGTCCTTGCGTGTCCCAGACGAAGCCTGAACCCGTACCTTTAGGCACACTGAACACGTTGCGCGTCCACAGGTCGCGCCGGCGTTCGCGCGTCGAAATGAATACCACAGTGGCTTTGGCCTGCTCGAACAACTGTACCGTCGCGCGCTCGTCGGCAAACAACTCGCCGCGCGGCGTGACGACGCGTGGCTGAACTGGCGCAGCCGCGCAATGGGTAGCCAACAGCAGCGCCCCCACCGCTGTGGCCGCCTGACGGTGGATGCCCATGCGTGACGGCCGCGGTGCGCGCGCCTGTGCCGGCACGGCCGGTTCAGTCACGCCAGCCCCACCCGGGGACTTGCAAATTCGGCTGGCGCCCACATTCTCGACACCGAGCGGCAGCGCAGGCTTGCCGCGCCAGGGCAGCGCAGATGCGCGGTACAACCCCGCGCCTGCCTGCTGCCACGAACCAACCAAGCGAAAGAGGCCAAGCATCATGTATGAATCCTTGTTGAGATTTCCGACTGACCTGGCCGGTCAGATGGACAGGCTGCAGCGCGAATTGGAGCGCGCGCTGGGGGTATCCGGCGTACCGTCGAGCATACGTGCGAATAGCGCGAACGCATTTCCGTCCATCAATGTCGCCGCCACGGCGGATACGGTGGAAGTTTATGCCATGGCACCGGGCATCGATCCGGCCACGCTGGACGTGTCGATAGACAAGGGGCTGCTCAGCATTTCCGGCACACGCCGCGGCGCACTGCCGGAAAACGGCGACAAGCTCACCGTCTATGCGCGCGAGCGCTTTCGCGGCCCGTTCAAACGTGTGGTGAGCCTGCCGGAAGATGCCGACCCCGAGCGCGTGTCGGCCAGCTATCGCGACGGCGTGCTGCACATCCGCGTGCATAAGCGCGAGTCCGCAAAACCCCGTCGCATCGCCGTCAGTTGAGCTTTGGAGATGATCGCCATGAACGACAGCAGCAAACAAGTCCACCCGCAAGAAGTGCGTCAATCAGAGCCGGCACTGACGCCCGCGGTAGACGTAATCGAAACGCCGGAAGGCATTACGCTGTGGCTGGACATGCCGGGCGTGCCGAAAGAAAGCCTGCAGGTGCGCGTGGACAATGACGCACTGAACATCGAGGGCAGCGCCAACTTTGCGGCACCGCCGGGACTCGAACAGATTTATGTGGAACAACGCCTGACGCGCTACCGGCGCAGCTTCACGCTAAGCCGCGAGCTCGATGCCGGCCGCGTGGAGGCGAGCTTCAAGGACGGCGTGCTGTGCGTCAAATTGCCACGCGCCGAAGCCGCACGCCCGCGCCGCGTGGAAGTGCGTATGGGTTGACCTTTTACCGCACAGGCCAGGCGGGCATGCCGCCCGCCTTATCAGTCGCGTGCGCGATACCGCGTCGGGTCCGCCAGGCCGGCTTCGGCAAAACCTTTGCGCCGCAGCCGGCAGGCATCGCACACACCGCAGGCTTGGCCTTCCGCATCGGCCTGGTAACAGGATACGGTAAGCGAGTAATCGACGCCCAGGCCCAGGCCCATGCGCACGATGTCGGCTTTGGTGGCATCGATCAGAGGCGTGTGGATAAGCAAGCGCGCACCTTCCACGGCGGCCTTGGTGGCTAGATTGGCCATCGCTTCAAAAGCAGCGATGTATTCTGGCCGGCAGTCCGGGTAGCCGGAATAGTCGAGCGCATTGACGCCTATGAACACGTCGCGGCTGCCCAGCACTTCGGCCCAGGCCAGCGCCAGCGACAACATGACGGTATTGCGCGCCGGCACATAGGTAACCGGAATGCCGGGCTGCAAGCCTTCCACCGGCACGGCGATCTGGCTGTCGGTGAGTGCCGAGCCGCCGAACTGGGCCAGATCGAAATGCACGATTCTGTGCTTGCTGGCGCCCTGCGCGGCGGCCACGCGCGCCGCCGCGGCCAGTTCCGCCTTGTGGCGCTGGCCGTAGTCGAAAGACAGGCAATAGGTATCAAAGCCGCGACTGGCTGCGATGGCCAGTACGGTGGCGGAATCGAGTCCGCCGGACAATAGGACGACTGCTGCGGGTCTGGACATGCTCGATGACTGAAGTGAAAACCGGATGTGGCGGGCGACCGCCCGCGCCGGCTATTTCTTTGCCAGACGCTGTCGCGCCACTTCCGCAGGCGGCGTGCCGGGATATTTCGCGGTCAGGCTTTCCAGCGTTTTGCGCGCCGAGCGGGTATCGCCCAGTTCGGTCTGGCAATTGGCCAAACCTAACAGGGCGTCCGGCGCGCGCGTATCTGTCGGCCAGCGTGTCGATACGTCGCGATAAAGCTCCGCCGCGCCGCGCCAGTCGCGCGCTTGAAACAGGCTGCTCGCCTGCCAGAAGGTGGCAGCCGGCAAATAGTTGCCGCCCGGGTAGTTCTTGGCGAACGCGGCGAAAGCGTTGGCGGCATCCTTGAATTTTCCGCTTTTCAACAGATTGAGGGCCGCTTCGTAATCGCGCGTTTCCTGCGCCGGGTCCACCGGTTTGGCCGCTGCCGTACCGGCGGCCGCGTCGCCCGTTGCCTGTGCCGGGGCTTCGAGCTTGCGCAGCCGGTTGTCGAGGTCGACGTAAAAATCCTTTTGCCGCTTGTTTATTTGCTCCAGCTCGTAGGTCAATTCTTCGATCTGACCGCGCAGTTTTGCCACGTCACTGCGCAATTCTTCGATCTGGTTGGCGGTTTCGATCTGGGCGCGACTTGCGGCTTCCAGCCGCTCCAGGCGTGCCGTAACCTCGGTGCGCAATTGCGTGACGCGGTTGCGCGCCTCGTCGTCGTCGAACATTCCGGCGTGCGCACCGGTAGCGGCCACCAACAGCAGCAAGGAGCAGAATTTTTTCATCGTTCGCCTTGGTCCGGCCAAAAGTGAGGCATTTCAGTATTCGCCCTTATAGAGCATGTCGGCGCGGCGATTGTCGGCCCAGGCCGCCTCGTCATGGCCGGCGTTGCGAGGCTTTTCCTCGCCCAGACTGACCGATTCGATCTGCTGTTCGCGCGCGCCCTGAAGCATCAGCGCGCGGCGCACCGCGTCGGCCCGCTTCTGGCCCAGCGCGATGTTGTATTCGCGCGAGCCACGCTCGTCGGTATTGCCCTGTATCAGCATGCGCGCATTGGCGTGCCCGACCAGATATTTGGCGTGGGCGTCGATTTGCGCCTTGTATTCGTCCTTGATCGTGAAGTCGTCAAAGTCGAAAAACACGCTGCGCTTGCCGAGCAAGCCGGCTTTCAATTCGGCCGCAGCGCCGCCGGTCTGGCTGGCGTCTACAGTCGGTACGCCGACACCGCTGGGCTTGGCGCCGCTGCGGTCCTCGACCGAAGCTGCGGCTTGTTCCGGACCTGGCTTGCTGCTCGTACATGCTGCCAGCGCGAGCGCCAGCAAGCTGAGGGACAAAATTTTTCTGGACATGACTGATCTCCGTGGGCGTGCTATTGGACGTAAGGCCCCCACGCCGGCTCGCGCACATCACCCGCCTGCACCGACAAGCGTTGTTTTACTCGCCCGTCGGTAGAAACGGAAGCCAATACACCGTGGCCGCCAATTTCGGTTGCGTACAGAATGATGCGCCCGTTGGGCGCGAAGCTGGGGGATTCGTCACGAGCCGAGTCGGTCAGGGTTTGCGTCTGGCGCTTCTCCAGATCCATGACCGTCAACTGAAAGCGGCCGCCGTTACGCGAAATATAGGCCAGCGTCTTGCCGTCCGGCGATACGCGCGGCGTCACGTTATAGCTGCCCTCGTAAGTCAGGCGCTGGGCATCGCCGCCGCTGGACGGCACGCGATATATCTGCGGCGCACCGCCGCGATCCGAGGTGAAATAGATGTATTGCCCATCGGGCGAATATTGCGGCTCGGTATCGATGCCGCGCGAACTCATGATGCGCTGTACCCCGCTGCCGTCGGCATTGACGGTGTAGAGCTGCGAACCGCCATCCTTGGTTAGCACGATGGCGAGGCGGCGCCCGTCAGGTGCCCAGCCCGGGGCGGAATTCGACCCTTTGAAATTTGCCACGATCTGGCGTTGCCCGGTACTTAGCGTATGCACGTATATGACGGGCTTTTTTTGCTCGAAGGACACATAGGCGAGCCTTTGTCCGTCCGGCGCCCAGGCCGGCGAAATGATGGGTTCGCGCGAACGCAGGGCGACCTGAGCATTCTGGCCATCGGCGTCGGCAATCTGCAATTCGTATTGCGGCCCGTTCTTCACGATATAGGCGATGCGCGTGGAAAACACGCCGCGCTCGCCCAATAGTTTTTCGTAGACGAAATCGGAAATCCGGTGCCCGGCCGCACGCGCCTGCGAGGGCGCGAGCAGGAAAGCCAAGCCGCCCAGTTCGCCGCCCTGCACGGTGTCGTGCAGTTTGACGCGCGCCTCGCTGCGGCCGGGGTCACTGCCGGTATTGATGCCGCCCGCCACCAGCGCATCGGCGCCGCGCGCTTTCCAGTCGGCGGCATTGACAGGCGCGCTGGGTCCCAGGGGCGCAAAGCCCGGTTCGATCAGCGTAAATAATTTCGAACTATCGAGATCGGCGCGCACCACCCCGCCGACCAGCGAAGGCAGCAGGCCGCTGCCTTCGAAATTGGCAACGGCGATGGGGATGCGCTTGGCACCGGCGCCACTTATTTCGATTGACAGTTCGGCATGCGCGGCCAGCGCCGTCGCAAATAAAGCGCTGGCGAGCAGCCGGCGCAGCAAGGTCGAAATGGATTGCATCGGCGAATTATATCTGCGGTGTATCGGTGGTTAATTTTCCAGCGGCCGGAATTTGAGCTTCAGGTCGCGCTGGAAAGCGCTCGGGTCGGTCGGCACCGGCAGTGGCGATGCCTTGAAAATGGCGCGCTCGATCGCCGCATCCAGGGCCGGATTCCCGGTGGATTTTTGCAGTTTTGCTTCCATGACGCTGCGGTCGGGCAATAGGTTGACGCGGAATATGGCTTCCGGATTGCCGCTCACGCCCGGCGGCAATACGATGTGCCGGCGCACCTGCGCGCTGATCGCGTCGGCCCATAGCGCCGAGGCGCGCTCGCTCGCCGCGCGCGCCTGGGTTTCGCGCAATTCACGATTCAGGCGATCCATTTCCTGCGCCGCCATGTTCTGGGTGATGCGCTGCGATTCGCGCGCAAGTTGCTGCTGCATGAGCTTGCGCTCCTGCTCGCGTTCCTTTTCGCGCTCTTTTTCGCGCTCGGCTTGCGGATCGGGTGGCGGCGGCTTGGGGGTTTCCTTGGGCTTTTCTTTCGGCTTTTCCTTGTCCTTGAGCGCGATGTCAGGCTTGGGCGGCGGCTTTACCTCCACCGGCGCCGGTGGCGGCTGCACTTGCGGTGCCGGCTGTGGTTTGGGCGGCGGCGGCTGCGGGCGCGGCGGCGCGACGCTGACCGGCTGCATGCGTACCAGTTCGACCTCCACCGCTGCGGGCGCTTTGTTCTGCCAGCGCACGCCGAAAATCAGGATGACCGCCAGCAGCACATGCACCGACACCGCCAGCACTGCCGAAACGAGCTTGGCCGGGTCCGATGCAGTCGAATGCGGTAATACCGATTGGTTCATCGCTCCGGTCGGCTTTGTACCAGTAGTCCGATTTTCTGCAGGCCGCCGCGCTGCAATTCGTCCAGCACGGCCACGACGGCTTCGTAGCGCACCCGCTTGTCGCCCGCCACCAGCACCGGCCGCGGCGCGCCTTCGCCCTGAGCGGCCTGGATGGCGCGTACCAGTTGCGCCTTGTCCATGGACTGTTCCTTGCCGGTTTTGGGGTCGCGCAGCGCCAGCGAGCCGTCTTCGCGTACCAGCAGTTCCAGCGGATCGGCCGGGGCCTGCGCGGCTTTGCCGACGCTGGGCACGTCTATCGAGGCGGACTGGATGAGCGGCGCGGTCACCATGAAAATGACGAGCAGCACCAGCATCACGTCGATATAGGGCACGACGTTGATCTGATTCATCAGGCGGCGCTGGCGCATGCTTTCAGCGCTCCACGTGGGCGGCTGCGGCCCTCATCGCATCTGCCTTTGCAGGATGTTGGAAAATTCTTCCATGAAACTTTCCCAGCGTATGGACAGGCGATCGATGTCGTGCGCGAAGCGGTTGTATGCCACCACGGCCGGGATCGCCGCAAACAGACCGATCGCCGTAGCCACCAGCGCCTCCGCGATACCCGGCGCAACGTGCGCCAGCGTGGCCGAACTGACGTTGGCAAGGCCACGAAAGGCGTTCATGATGCCCCACACGGTACCGAACAGGCCGACATAGGGGCTGACCGAGCCGGTCGAGGCAAGAAAGGCCAGGTGCGCTTCGAGGTCGTCCAGTTCGCGCTGAAAGGTCGCCCGCATCGCGCGCCGCGCGCCATCCAGTTGCGCCTGCCCGTCGCCGCGCTGGCCGCGCAATTTGGTGAATTCACGGTAGCCGGCTTCGAATATGCGCTCCATGCCGCCGCAGTTGTGGCGGTCGTTGGCGGCGCTCTGGTAGAGGGCGGCGAGGTCGCCGCCGCTCCAGAAATCCAGTTCGAAGCGGTCGGTCTTGTTGCGCGCGCGGCGAATCGCGAACCACTTGCGGAATATCCAGTACCAACTCATGAACGACACTGCCAGCAGCAAGGCCATCACGAGCTTGACGGTAAGACTGGCATTGCTGACCAGTTCGAGGATGGCCATGTCTTGTGTAACGTTCATTCTTGTAGCCGGGCGGTAAGAGGAAAATCAGGGATGGGAAAAACAGGCGCGCAAATCGGGCGGGATGGGCATCGGCCGGCCCCGCGCATGATTGACGCAGGCCACGACCACTTCGCATTCAAACAGCAACTGACCGGCGCGCGCGATGCGCTGGGCGAATACTACGCTGGCACCGGCCAGGCGCGCGACCTGAGTGGACACGTCGAGCGCATCGTCCAGCCGCGCCGGCGCGACAAATTCCGCTTTCAGGCGCCGCACCATGAAAGCGATGCCGCGCTCGTCCAACAGAGTTTTTTGTTCCACGCCGCACTGGCGCAGCCATTCCGTGCGAGCGCGCTCGCAAAACTTGAGGTAATTGGCGTAATACACCACTGCGCCGGCGTCGGTGTCTTCGTAATACACCCGCACGGTGTAGCGAAATGAGGCCGGGCTCGGGCCGTTCGCCGGGGTTGGGGCCGCAGACATGGGCGCATTCTACCCGAGCCCACCGTCCGCACGCCGCATGCCGGGCAAATCGGCGTTACGTATTGTAACGCCGCCGGTTGCTCATCTGCTGCACGGCTGCCGCGCGGCACGAGCGCTGCGGCCAGGGAACTCGCGTACCATGCGCGGGCGGCGCGCGGAAAAGGTGCGCAGGCATTGCGGAGTCGTACAGGCATGGGTTGGCTGGACATGGCGGATATTGCGGTATACGCGGCACGGCGGCGCTCGGGGTTGGCGTCGCCGGTAAATTTGTCGCGGCGCCGCACCGGGAAGGCCGCCCGGCCATGATGGGGCTTGCCGCCTATCCGCGCTCGTTCGGGCGCTTGCTGTGGATAGGGTTTGTGCTGGTGGCCACGCCGGCCATATTGGGCGTACTGACCAGCGCGATTTCGGTCACCCAACTGGCCGGCCGCGGCGAACGTGCGGTGGTGCGCTCGGTACAGAACGCGCTGAGCGAGCGCCGCCTGGGCGAGGCGCTGGTGGGGCTGGAGCGCAATGCACGCCAGTTCGCCATCGTGAGCGCGCCGGAATGGCTGGAAGCTTACGACACCAATCGCAAGCACCTCTATCAGGCCATCGCGGATATCGAACTGCTCGATCCGGATGCCGATGAGCGGGCCGCGCTGGCGGAAGTGCGCCAGCTCGAAAGCGACATCCATGAGGCCTTGATGGCGCCGCGCGTGAATGCAAAAAAGCTGGCACCGGCGCTGGAAAAGTTCGTCCAGTTGCGCGAAAAGGCCGGTGAATTGCGTGCCGCCGGCGAGCGGCGCACGGCCGAAGAAGCGGAAGCGCTGCGCCAGGATGCCGAGCGCGCACGTTCCATCACCCT
This sequence comes from Rhodocyclaceae bacterium, assembly GCA_016791105.1. Lineage (GTDB taxonomy): Bacteria > Pseudomonadota > Gammaproteobacteria > Burkholderiales > Rhodocyclaceae > JAEUNM01. Next base: position 34,918 of record JAEUNM010000098.1, read on the forward strand.
GTGGCAATTGGCGGGCCTCATCCCGGTCATGATTTTCCTGGTCGGCGGCTTCACCACCTTGATCGGCCGCCCGATACGCCAGCTCGATCGCGCCATCCGCCGCCTGGGCCGCGGCCAGCTGGCCGAGCCGGTGGCCGTGCAAGGCACGGAAGATCTGGAAGAATTGGGGCGCCGCCTGGACTGGATGCGCGAACAGCTCATAGACCTGGAACGCGAAAAAAACCGCTTCCTGCGCGAAATATCCCACGCGCTCAAAACCCCGCTGACGGCGCTGCGCGAGGGCGCTGAACTGCTGGGCGAAGAGGCGCTGGGCAAGCTGAACGACGAACAGCGCGAAGTCGTCGACATCCTGCGCCGGCAGAGCCACGAATTGCAGCAATTGATTGCCGGTCTGCTGCAATACGAAGCGGCCCAGTTCCAGCGCACCGTGCTCGACACCCAGCCCACCCAGCTTACGCCGCTGGTGGAACAGGTGCTGGACAATCATGCCCTCGCCGCGCGCGCCAGGAGCCTGCATGTGGAACGTGCCATAGAGCCGCTGGAACTGCTCATCGACGCCGGGAAAATCCGCGCGATACTGGATAATCTGCTGTCGAATGCAATCAAGTATTCGCCCGCCGAGGGCAGCGTGGCGGTGCAAGTGCGCTACATGGAGGGCAAACTGGTGCTGGACGTCGAGGACCAAGGTCCGGGCATACCGCCGGAAGAACGCGCCGCGATTTTCGAACCTTTCGTGCGCGGGCGCGCCTTGCCGTCGGGTCGCGTGGAAGGGTCGGGCGTAGGCCTGTCCATCGTGCGCGAACATGCCCAGGCGCACGGCGGCAAGGTGGAACTGGTATCGGGCGATTCGGGCGCGCACATGCGCGTCACGATACCCGCCGAGCGATCTGGACACTGACATGGCCGGCCACCTCGCCACAGGCAGTGCGCCGCGCGCGCCATCTGCGCGGGTTGCCCTGGCGCTCATCTGTGCGCAGTTGCTCGGCGCCGCCTGCACCGCCACCAAGCCACCTGAAACAGCGAGCGGCACGGCCACCAAAGACCACGCTCGAAGCGCCGAGCCCTGGCTGCGCGGGCTGGCAGCCAAGCCACAGTCGGAAGCGGAAAATCTGTTGTTCTATTTCGGCTGGGCGCAGCGCCTGCCGGCGGCGGAGGGCGCTCGCGAACTGGACGCCGCGCGTACCACCTGTATCCGGCAGCGCTCGGATTTCAACTGCCTGCGCTATGCCTTGGCGCTGGACGCCACCCATGCGCCGGCCGATCCGCGTCTGGCCGACTGGCTCGCCCCCATCCAGAAAAACCGCAATTCGCCGCTGTATGCGCTGGCGCAACTGCTCAGCAGCCACGACGTCGAAATGCGGCGCCAGGACATCCAGATCGAAAACCTGCAGAAAAAGCTGGATGCATTGAAAAACCTGGAAAAAAACATGAGCGAAAAAGCTGGGGGCGGGCGATGAGCGCCGCACGCGGCCGCGTTCTGGCGGTGGACGACGATCCCGACCTGCTGCGCCTGCTGGCGCTGCGGCTCAAGGCGGCCGGATTCGAAGTCATCACGGCGGATAGCGGCGAACGCGCGCTGGCTTTGCTGGCGGCCAGCCGGGTGCAGGTACTCATTACCGATTTGCGCATGGGGGGGATGGACGGCATGGCCTTGTTCGAAGCCGTGCAGCGCCAGCAACCGTCCCTGCCGGTCATCATGCTCACCGCGCACGGGAGCATTCCGGATGCGGTGGCCGCCACCCAACGCGGGGTATTCGGCTATCTGGAAAAGCCGGTCGATGCGGCGCGCCTGCTCGCCACCGTGGAACATGCCGCCGCACTCAACGCGCCGCCCGCCACGGCGCAGGACGAAGCGTGGCGCGCCGACATTCTGACCTGCTCCAACCGCATGGAAGAAGTGCTCGCAAAAGCCAAACTGGTGGCCGACGTGGACGCGCCGGTGCTCATCGTCGGCGCCAGTGGCTCGGGGAAAGAAATGCTGGCGCGCGCCATACACCGCGCCGGCCGGCGCGCACGCTCCCCTTTCGTCGCCATCAATTGCGGCGCAATCCCGGAAAACCTGCTCGAATCGGAACTGTTCGGCTACACCAAGGGCGCTTTTACCGGTGCCGCGCGCGATCACACCGGGCTCATCATCGCCGCCAACGGCGGCACGCTATTTCTGGACGAAATCGGCGACATGCCCCTGCCGCTGCAGGTGAAATTGCTGCGCGTGCTGCAGGAGCGTGAGTTACGGCCGCTGGGTGCGACCGAAACGCGCAGTTTCGACGTGCGCGTCATTTCGGCGACCCATCGCGATCTGGACGCGCGCATGGCCGAAGGTCTGTTCCGCGAAGATTTGTATTACCGCCTCAAGGTGGTCACGCTGGAACTACCCGCGCTGGAGGCGCGGCGCGAAGATATTCCGCTGTTGGCGCGTCAATTCCTGAACAAGCTGGCAACGCAATACGGCAAGGATATGCGCGGCTTCGCGCCCGAAGCGCTGGAATTGCTGGCGCACGCGGCCTGGCCCGGCAACGTGCGCCAGCTCTATAACGTCGTGGAACAGGCGGTCGCGCTATCCACGGCGCCCATCGTGCCGCCCGCGCTGGTGGAACAGGCGATACGCAAAACCGAATCGGCCATCGCCTCGTTCGAGGACGCGCGCAATTCATTCGAGCGCGAATATCTGGCGCAATTGCTCAAGCTTACCGGCGGCAACGTCAGTCAGGCGGCGCGGCTGGCGAAGCGCAACCGCACGGAGTTTTACAAGCTGCTCGGGCGGCACAAGCTGGAACCGGCGCAATTCAAGCCGGGCGACGAAGACTGAAGCAAAGGCTGCTTGCAGCCGACCGCGCCTGTCTCACCGCGACGACAAAAACCCCCTCATATTTTCAGTGACTTACAGGCGATTTCCGGGCGTTGTCGGGAATCGGCGACAGGCCGCGCCTGGCGAAGTTCTGCGCCTCCAGCACAAACCCCTGTTTTAAAAGCAATTTTTTGGCTGGCACGAAGCCTGCTATGGATAAAACCAAGCGGTTTGTCGGGTCGGCCTCCAACACAGGGCCAGCGCGATCGAATCGAGGCGCCCGTCGGGCGCCGCAAAGAATGCCCGGAGGCAGGGAAAAGGACCACATCCCAACCTCCCATCCCACTGCCGGGGGTGTAGTCGTAATACGCCACTCCCTGCCTCCGGGCTACCTTATCGGATGGGTGCTGACCAAAGTCCGGGCGGGCAATCATGGACCGAAGCCTTCAACCAAAACGCGGAATTCTGTACCCCCTGCTCGTCGCCGCAGCGGTAACCGTCATCCTGTTGAGCGCGCTGGGTATCGCGGCATTGACCGGCATACTTCCGCTGGCGCATTCTGAATCGGCCAGAAATTTTGCGCCCCTGGTGCCGCCCACCCTGGGCACGCCGCGCGTGCCGCTGGTCGGGCCGCGGGAATCGCCCGCCGCACCCGGTTCCACCTCCCCGCCGCGCGCCGAAGAACGGGACCAGGATTTCGTCCCGGTGCGGCGCTACGCCTCGCACTGCGCGGATTGTGGAACGGTGCAGGCGGTAGTCGCCTACGCAGGGGCTGCGCCCGGCTCGCGCTATCGCGTCGAAGTGCGCATGGACGCCGGCGCCGTGGTGCGCACCTTCTACCTCTATTCGCCACCCTGGCGCACCGGCGAGCGGGTGCAGGTAAGCGGACGCGGCAGTCTCGTGCTTCTGCATGCCTGAGTGCCGCCGCAGCAAGCGCCCTGCAACGGCGGGCTTTCTGCGAGGCAATCCGTAATCAGGCCCGCCGCGCTGCGACAAACAGGCTGGTAAGGGTATTTTCGCCGCGTGCGAAAAAGTCGGCAGCAGGATTCGGCTCCACGTACTCCACCTGCACTTCGCGCAAACCGAACTCATGCAGCCAACCGAGCGCCTGGCAAGCATCCGGCCAGGCGATGAAGTGGCTTTCGATCAGCGGCCCCAGCGGCATCTGCAGCAGCAAAACCGCGTGCGCCGGGGCGGCGCGCAGGGTGGCACGCAAATAGCCGGCCGGGTCGCGCGCATGTTCAATCGCATCCTGCAGCACATAACAATCGAATGCACCCACCGCGGCGCCGGCATCCATATCGTGCGCGGCAAAGCGCACGGCGCCGGAACGATCACCGCCCCAGTACTGCACGACAGCGCGGCCAAGCTGCAATGCGGATTCGAATTTGTCGAACAGCACGGCATGCCGGCCGGATTCCGCCAATACGTAATCGCGCAAATAGCACATGGGGGCACCGAAACCTATGTCGGCAATGCTGGCCGGCGCGTGGCGTATTAGTGCATCCTGTACGAGCTGTTGCCGCCTGGCGTGGTAACTGGCTGGCGTGAGGTATTCGATCTGCATCGCGCAGCGCACGGCCGGATCGTCGTAAATCGAATTGTCGCTGTCGTAAGAGTCGAAGGCGTAGCGCAGGTAGCCCGCCACCATGGCGTCGACATCAAGCCCCAGCGCCTGCCGCAAGTGGGCGAACAAGCCCGCATGAGGCCCTTCGGCGAGAAAACGCTCGGCGAAAGCGCGCGCTTCGGCGCGTACCGCCTCACCCGGCAGCGCGGGCATGGGCAACAACCGGCCTGGTGGGCAAATCTAGCGCGTAAATTTGCCGCCTGCCCCCACGACAGACATTTCCACCATATCCAGACCGCCGTGGTCATCCGGGCCATAGCTGATCGAAACCCCGCCCATATCAAAGGATTTCATCCCGGCCAGCGCCTCGACCACGCTGTCGCGCGTCACCTTTGCGCCGGCGCGACGCAGCGCTTCGGCCATCACCTTGGCAGCAACATAGCCTTCGAGCATGGCCGGGGACATTTCCTTGCCAGCTTTTTGGGCCAGAGCCTGCGCCTCCTTGACCAACAGCAGACGCTTGTCGCCCGGGTCCGGCAAAGTTTGCGTGATGGCCGCACCGCGCGCGTTGTGATCCAGCAATTTCAGAAATTCCGCCGATGCATTGTTGGACATCGTGGCAAGCGTGGCGTGTGAGCCGGCTTTGCGTAAACCGTCGAGAAAAGTCGCCACCGGTTTGCCGGAGCCGACCACCAGCACCGCGTCGGCGTTGGCTTTCACGATCGCCGCGATGGCGTGTTCAAAATTCGGATTGACGCGCTCGAAACGCTCCAGCACCACCGGCGAAATGCCGCGCTTGTCGAAACCTTTGGTGGCCCCGGCCAGGCCGTCTTCGCCAAAAGAATCGTTACGATAAAGTACCGCGATGCGGTTCAGACCGACCTTGGAAAACCACTGCACGATGTAATCGGTTTCCGCGGCATAGGGCGCGCGTATGTTGAACACGTATTTCTTGGTGGGCTTATGAAACACCATGGCGCCGGTGGAGGGCGCCACCAAGGCCAGATGGTACTTGTCGAGCACCGGCAGCACCGCCTCGCTATGCGGCGTACCGCGCGACAGCATGAGCGCCACGACATTCTTTTCCTCGACCAGTTTGCGCGCGTTCTCGCCAGCGAGTTTGGGGTCGAATTTGTCGTCCATCGATTCGAGGACGATTTTCTGCCCGTTCACGCCGCCGCGCGCATTGACGTCATTGAACAGGAGCATGGCGCCGTCGGTGATTTCGCGCACCGTTCCGGCCACGTCGCCGGTAAAACCGGCGGTCTGGCCTATCGTGATGTCAGCCCGCAAAGTAGCGACAGGCGCGCATAGCAGCGACATCGCAAACGTTGCGAGGACCAAGGTGCGGCGGGGCAGGCAGAAAAGTTCGCGCATGATTGTCGCTTCATGATTTGGGACGCAATAGCTTATCCAAGCGTGCTGGATTTGTACATTGCTGTCGCCGCATGGGGAATGGGGCTCGTGGCACTGACGCTGCGAGCATGCTCTAATCGCAAAATGTTCGAACGCATCGTTTCAATCGTATTCCCCGTATTTGCCGTGGTGATTGGCGGCTGGTTCTACGGCCGGCGCCACAAGCCCGACATGGCGATCGCAAATCGGCTCAACATGGACGTGTTCGTGCCGGCTTTGATATTTTCGGCACTGGCCGACAAATCTTTCGACCTGGCGGCAAACCAGATCATGGCTTGGGGCGGACTGATCCAGATTGCCGCCAGCGGCCTGATCGGATGGGGGCTGGCGCGCATGCTGGCAATCGATGCGCGCACCTTCGTGCCGCCCATGATGTTCAATAACATCGGCAATCTGGGCCTGCCCCTGTCCGTCCTGGCATTTGGCGATCAGGCACTGGGTCTGGCCGTGGTGGTACTCATGATGAGCAATATGGCGCATTTTTCGTTCGGCGCCTGGTTGCTGGACCACCGCGTCAAGTGGTGGTTGCTGTGGCGCAATCCGGTGGTGGCGGCTTCACTGGTCGGACTTACTTTCAGCCTCATGCACGTGCCGGTGTGGCAGCCGCTCAAGCTTGCCATCAAAATGGTGGGCGACATTTCGATACCGCTACTGCTTTTTTCCCTGGGAGTGCGGGTGGCCGATTCGGCGCTGTCGGAAATTCGTGTCGGCCTCATCGGCGCGGTCGCGCGGCCGCTCATGGGGCTGGCGATCGCCTGGCCCGTCACCCTGGCTTTCGGCGTCACCGGCATGCCGCGCGCACTGTTGCTGCTGTACGGCGCCCTGCCGCCGGCGGTACTGAATTTCGTATTCGCCGAGCGCTACAACCAGGAACCCGCCAAAGTGGCGTCCATCGTTTTGTTGGGCAACGTGCTCGCGGTGGCAGTCATGCCGGCCGTGCTGGCCGTGGTACTCGAATGACGCGCCCGTTCGATCGGAAAAAAAAGCCCATGACCCCAGGCAACATTGCCCTCGTAACCGGAGCCGGCCTGCGCATGGGGCGTGCCATCGCCCTCGCGCTGGCAAACGACGGCTGGGACGTGGCGGTGCACTATCGAACATCCGCCACCGAGGCGGCTGAGGTGGTGGCGGATATCCGCAAGCTGGGGCGCCGCGCCGCATGTTTCGCGGCCGATCTGGCTGATCCTCAAGCCGTGGTGAAGTTGGTCGACGCAGTGAGTGCCGGCCCGGGCCTGCCCAAGCTGGTGGTCAATAATGCATCGCTATTCGAATACGACAGCGCGGCAGATTTTGACTACACGCGGCTCGCGCGCCACATGGCCGTCAATTGCGCGGCGCCGGTCTTGCTGGCGCGCGAAGTGCACGCGCGCATGGACGCCGCGGACGAGGGGGCGGTCATCAATTTGCTGGATCAGAAACTGTGGAACTGGAACCCGGATTTTCTTTCGTATTCTCTCTCCAAGGCGGCGCTAGCGGCCGCCACCACCATGCTGGCGCAGGCACTTGCGCCGAAATTGCGGGTATTGGGCGTAGCACCCGGATTAAGTTTTCAGTCGGGCGAACAAAGCGCGGAAAATTTCGCCGAGGCATGCCGTCGCACGCCCCTGGGGCGCTCCAATAGCGCCGCCGACATCGCGCAGGCGGTATGTTTTCTAGCCCGCGCGCGGGCCGTCACCGGCAGTACGCTCATCGTCGATGGCGGGCTGCACCTGTGGCCCACGCGGCGCGACATTCAATTCGAGTAAGCTGCACATGACCGCGCTCCCCACCTTCCCGCCCGATCCGACGCAGCATAGGCGTCTATTCCTACGCGATTTCGTCGCCAGCTTTTCCATAGGCGTACACGAGTCCGAACGCCGCGCCCCGCAGCGGGTGGTCATCAACGTGGAAATTTGGGTACCGCTGGCGGCCGCCCGCTCGCTGCGCGATGAACTGGATGACGTGGTCGATTACGATTTTTTGCGGCGCGGCATTCACGCACTTGCGTCCACCCAGCACATCAACCTGCAGGAAACCCTGTGCGATCTGGTGGCCGACCTCGCCATGAGCCACCGGGCCGTGTGCGCCGCGCGGGTGTGTACGCACAAGCCCGACATATACGGGGATGCCGCCGCCGTGGGAGTGGAAATATGCCGCGTCAGGAACGGTCCCCAGCCGTGAGGGCTCAGCCGCGGCCGCCCCACACGGTCGATGGCGCCGCTGACTGCGCGCTCGCATCCTGCGCCAGGTGGTGCGGGGAGCGATAACTGCCGTAGGCCAGCATGGCCAGGTTGAGGCAAAGTATCAAGGCATAGCCGGGCCGCAGGAAGGGCAACAAACCGCCCAGCAGCATCAATTCGGCGATTAAAAGCTGGCGATTGCGGCCGCCGCCGCGCCAAACGTTCAAGCCCAAGGCGAAAGCCATCAACAGGTTGGCACCGAACAAGGCTGCGCATTTGTATTGCGGAGACATTGCAGGGAACGCCGCAGCGACGTCGAACAGATCAAGCTGTTGCCCGGCATCGAGCGACGAAATGACGGCAAGGACGCAGAAAAGCCCATGCACGAGGGCTGCGGACGACTTGAATACACGCTCTTCTGATCGAGAGGTGTCAAAGCTTTGTTTTACTGCGTTCACGCCGGTCGCGCCTGAAAGTCTGGAACCCCATCGGTCTGTTGGCGGATTGCGCGTGCGTTCAAGCAAAAACGCACTGCAGGGCAGTTCTGAAATGCCACCCTGCCGTGAAGAATATCACAAACTTTCTGACGAAACCTTTCACCTGCAATGCAGGCAAGACCGACTTTTGGCCCTAGCGCTGGAAGCGGCCGTCGCGGCTAATGGTGGAAAGTTCGACGAAATCGGCGCCGTCGTGGCGGTCGGCGGAATAGTTCATGCTCATGCCACCGACGTCGTAGTTCTTGAGCGAATTCAAGCCATCCACCAGACTGGCACGGGTAATTTTGCCCCCCGCGCGACGCATGCCTTCGGCCAGCACCTTGGCAGCCACAAAGCCTTCTATCATCGTCGGCGTTACCTCAGCCACACCTTTGGCCTTGGCAATCGCCGTGATTTCCTTGACCAGCGGAATCGACAGCGACGAAGGATTCGGCACGACCTGGGAAACCACTGTACCGCGGCCCAGATCGCCCAAACCGACCGGGAATCCCGATGTCGCATTATTGGAAATCGTCGCAACCTGTACGGTCCTCGACGCCTTGCGCAATTCCTTGACGAAAGCGATGGCAGGGGTTTCCGTCGCGAACAGCAAAACGGATTCGGTTCCGCCCTTGACCAGTTCGGCCACCGCTGGGGCAAAATCCAGCTTGTCAGGGGTGAACGCCTGCGACAGCACGGGCTTCAGTTTCGCCTTGGCGAACCCGCGTTCGGCCCCGGCCAGCGCATCCCGTCCGAATGAACTTTCCTGGTACAGCACCGCAAATTTGGTTTGCCCCATCGCGGTGAGCAATTCCACGCAGCGTTCACTTTCGTGCTGATAGGTGGCACGAACGTGGTACAGCATGGGTTTGAAAGGTTGGCGCAGCACCATCGCACCTGACGAGGGGCCAACCAGCGGCACGCGATATTTATCCAGCAGCGGGATGATGGCTTCGGTGGTCGGCGTGCCGCGGGTCAAAAACATGGCGACGACGTTTTTTTCTTCGATCAGCTTGCGCGCATTTTCGGCGGTGCGTTTGGGGTCGTAGGCGTCATCGAGTGTTTCCAGCACGATTTTTTCGCCATTGATACCACCGTTGGCATTGACGTTGTCGAAGTACAGCTTCGCCCCGGCAACGTTTTCCTGCGAGCCCGCGGCGATTTGCCCGCTAAGCCCGGTGGATTGACCGACCAGAATGTCCGCCCTTACCGCCGTGGCGAGCAGCAGGCCGAACAGCAGGGGGCCGGCGCGCCGTGTGAAGAAAGTGACTCGGGATATTTGCTGGTGCATGTTTTATCTCCTCGCTGCCTCGCGGCCACCCTCGAAGGCGCCATGATGCCACATTGACGCGCCATACGGCCGGCCGATATAAAGTGCCGCCCCGGCCATCACGCCGGCAATTCCACCGGCATGATGGCCGGGGCGCAACCGCATTCACTCCGGCCAGAGCTCGCCACTCGTCCCCGCCGCCGGCGCGTTGAGGCCGAAATGCCGGTAAATGGCCGTACCGGCGACGCGCCCGCGCGGCGTGCGCTGCAAATAGCCTTGCTGGATCAGATAAGGCTCGATCACGTCTTCTATGGTATCGCGCGCTTCGCCCACAGCAGCGGCGAGGTTATCGACACCGACCGGGCCGCCGCCGAATTTTTCCAGAATGGCGCCCAGCAGTTTGCGGTCCATCACGTCCAGACCGAGTTGGTCCACGTCCAGCATGCCTAGCGCGGCGTCGGCCACCGCACGTGTGATCGCACCGCTCGCGCGCACCTGCGCGTAATCGCGGCAGCGCCGCAGCAGGCGGTTGGCGATGCGCGGCGTGCCGCGCGCACGGCGGGCGATTTCCAGCGCACCTTCGGCATCGATGGGGCAATTGAGCAATTGCGCCGAGCGATGCACGATAAGTGCCAGTTCGTCCGGTGTATAAAATTCCAGGCGCGCAACGATGCCAAAACGGTCGCGCAGCGGATTCGTGAGCATGCCGGCGCGCGTGGTGGCGCCCACCAAAGTGAAGGGCGGCAGGTCCAGCTTGACCGATCGCGCGGCCGGTCCCTCGCCTATCATGATGTCGATCTGGAAATCTTCCAGCGCCGGATACAAAATTTCCTCGACCACCGGTGACAGACGATGGATTTCGTCTATGAACAATACGTCGCGCGGTTCCAGATTGGTGAGCATGGCGGCCAGATCGCCGGCGCGCTCGATCACCGGCCCGGATGTCTGGCGCAGACCCACGCCCATTTCCGTCGCCACGATGTGCGCCAGCGTGGTTTTGCCCAGCCCCGGCGGTCCGAACAGCAGTACGTGGTCCAGTGCTTCGGAACGGCCGCGCGCCGCCGTGATGAACAGATCGAGCTGGTTGCGGATTTTTTGCTGGCCTATGTAATCGGCCAGGCGTTTGGGGCGCAAGGCGCGTTCGACCGCGTCTTCGGGCGCGGCATCGCCCGCCACCAGTCGCTTGTCCGGCGGTCTTGCTCCCAGTTTGTCGGTTTCCAGCATATGCGGATTGTAGCCTCAGCCAGCCGCCCACCGGCATTCGCGTGCGGCGTCGCCGAAGCGATCAGCTTTTCGCGAGCAGGCGCAGCGCCTGCCGTATGCCATCGGTAACGCTGATGCCTGGCGCCAATTGTTTCAGCGCCGCGACCGCCTCGCGCTCTGAATAACCCAGCGCCAGCAGCGCATTCTGAATGTCCGCCGCCGCATCGGGTGCGGCCGGTGTGGCGGTAACCTGCGTTACGCCTGCCGCCGGCAGCTTGTCGCGCAATTCGAGCAATAGCCGTTCCGCCGTTTTACGGCCTATGCCGGGAATTTTGATGAGCCGGCCCGCTTCCTGCCGCGCGATGGCCTGCGCCAGATCGTCCACCGACAGGCCCGACAGCACCGCCAGCGCGGTGCGCGGTCCGATGCCGCTCACCTTGAGCAATTGGCGGAAAGCCAGGCGTTCGCCCGCCTGCGCGAAGCCGAACAGGAACTGCCCGTCTTCGCGTACCACATGGTGGATAAACAGTTCGACGCGCTCACCCAAGGCCGGCAGATTGTAAAAGGTGCTCATGGGCACGTCGATTTCATAGCCCACGCCGCCCACGTCCAACGTGATCTGCGGCGGATTTTTTTCCAGCAACAAGCCGTTCAGCCTGCCTATCAAGGCTTTCTCCCGATATTCACATGGGCACTTCAGCCCGCCCCGCCCAGTATCAGTCCGCCGGTCAGCAACAGGCCGAACAGCAGGACCGCGACAATGCTGCCGGTGATGGCCGGCACCAGTTCTTGCGGCTGTTCCGCCTGCCGCAGCAATACCAACCCGGCCTGCACGGACGGAACGAGCCCCAGCAAGGCGGCGAAACAGGCCCCTGGTATGAGTTGCGCCGCCAGTGCGGCAATGGTCCAGCCGCCGGCGATGCCGCTCAGCACCAGGTATAGCCAACGCGCCTCGCGCCGGCCCAGGCGCACCACCAGGGTGCGCTTGCCGCTTTCCGCGTCGGCACGCCAATCCGGAAATTCATTCACCAGCAACAAATTGGTCACCAGTGCCGCGAACGGCATGCCTACCGCCAACGCGAGCCCGTCGTAATAGCCGCGTTGCACGTAATCGGCCCCCAGCACGATCAACAACCAGCCGGCGGCGACGGCCAGTTCGCCCAGCCCGCGCGCGGATAGCCGCAGCGGCGGGGAAGAATAGGCCCAGCCCAAAAACAAGCCAACGAGACCGATCGGCACCAGACCGAAGCCGCTCAGGAAACTGAGCAATAACCCCGCCAAGCTCACAATGCCGAACAGCGCCCAGCCGAATTTTTCCAGATCGGGAGCCGCGATGATGCGGTTCTGGATGAAGCGGCTGCCGCCCGTATAGGGATAGATGCGCTCGCGGTTGCCGGCATCGGCATCGGCGTCATGCACGTCGTTCAGCACATTCACGCCGGCATGGGCGCATAGTGCGAACGCCAGGGTTGCCAGCGCCAGCAACGGATCGATCGCCACGCCGTCGCTCCAGGCCGAGCCGGTACCGAGCAGGCAAGCCACCACCGTTACGCTCAAAAAAGCCGGACGTGTTGCGGCAAAAAAGCGCAGCGCGGGATGGGCGTAGGAGTCCGGACCGGGTTCAGCAGGCGACATGGCGGGCGTGGGCGCGATAGGCGGGTTAGTTTAGCGGCGGGTCGGCGCGAATTACGGCTGGTAGGAACGCCAGCCGCTTTTTTTACGGCCCAGCAGGCGGCTGCCCTGGCGGCGTTCCGCCGTGCCGGTGCCCCAGCCGCTGCCGCCGTGGGCATGGCAAATCGCGCAGGCCAGCGCGTCGGCGGCGTCGGCACCGGGCAGGTCGGGCAGCAGCAGCAGGCGCTGCACCATGTGCTGCACCTGTTCCTTGCGCGCGCGGCCTTGGCCCACCACCGCCTGTTTGATCTGCAAGGCGGTGTATTCCGCCACCGGCAGGCCGGCTGCGACCAGCGCGCAAATTGCCGCCCCGCGCGCCTGGCCAAGCAATAGTGTGGATTGCGGATTGACGTTCACGAATACCTGCTCGATCGCCGCCTGCTCGGGGGCATAACGCGCGATCACGATGCCCAGTTCGTCCAGTATGGTCTTGAGGCGCAGCGGCAGGGCCGCGTCTTCCTGCGTGCGCAGGCAACCGCTGGCGACATAGTCAAGCCGGCTGCCGTGCTTGTCGATCACGCCGAAGCCGGTTACGCGCAGGCCCGGATCCACGCCCAATATGCGCATCAGCGTGACTTCCCGCGTGCCGCCGATACGCCGGCCACCGCCAGCGCCATGCCGGCCAACTGGAGCGGCGTCAGCCGCTCGCCAAACAAAATGAACGCCAGCACCGCCGTGACCACCGGCGTGAGGTAGAACAGACTTGCCACCGCCACCGCGGTGCCGCGCCGGATGAGCACGTGCAGCAAACTCATGGCGCCGAAGGACAGCACGAACGTGAGCCAGCAGGCTGCGAACACGAACGCAGGCTGCCAATCGATACGCCAGCGCCCGCCGGCGAACACGATGATGCCGGTGACGATGGCGGAAGGCAGAAACTGCAGGAAGGCGCCAGTACGCAAATCGAATTGCGGGCAGAAGCGTTTCTGATACAAGGTGCCCAGACTGATGCCGGCCAGCGCGATGAGCGCCGGAATGACCTGCGCGAAATCGATGCGCGCGCCGGCCGCCACGTCGCTACGCCCGCCCAACACCAATGCCACGCCGGCAAGCGCCGCCACCAGGCCGGTCCATTGGCGGGAACTTACCTGCTCGCCCAGCGCGAGGCCCGCCAGCGCCGCCGTGATGAGAGGCTGCAGGCCCACCACCAGACTGGTCACGCCGGACGGCAGGCCCAAAGCGATGGACGAAAACACGCCGCCCAGATAGGTGGCCTGCACCAGAAGGCCGGCCATGCCTATATGCAGCGCGCCGCGCAGGTCGGCCGGCCAGGGCGCGCGCGTAATCAGCGCCAGCGGCAACACCAGCACCACCACGGCGCAATAACGCACGAACAAAAAGGCCAGCGGATCGGCGTAGGGCAGGCCGAATTTGGCACCGATGAAGCCGGTGCTCCAGAGCAGCACGAATAGCCAGGGCAAGAAGCGCTGCATGGGTACGGCTCCGCGCCGGCGCGCCGGGAAACCTCAGGCGTCGAGCAGGGCGGTGGTATAAACCTCTTGCACGTCGTCCAGATCTTCGAGCGCGTCGAGCATTTTCTGCATCCTGATGGCGTCATCGCCGGCCAGCGCCGTTTCGTTGAGCGCCTTCATGGTGATTTCGGCCAGTTCCGGTTTGCAGCCGGCTTTTTCCAGGCCGTCGCGCACCGCTGCAAAATCCGCCGGTGCGCAGATCACTTCTATGGATCCGTCCTCATTGGCCAGCACGTCCTCGGCCCCGGCGTCGAGCGCGGCTTCCATGATTTTGTCTTCGGAACTGCCGGGCGCGAACAAAAACTGCCCGCAATGTTTGAACATGAAGGCGACCGAGCCATCCGTGCCCAGGTTGCCGCCGTTTTTGGACAGCGCGTGGCGCACTTCCGCCACCGTGCGCACACGGTTGTCGGTCAGGCAATCCACCACCACGGCGGCACCGCCCACGCCATAACCTTCGTAGCGCACCTCTTCGTAGCTCACCCCTTCGAGTTCGCCGGTGCCGCGTTTGACGGCGCGGTCGATATTGTCGCCCGGCATGTTTTCCGCCTTGGCCTTGTCTATGGCCAGGCGCAGGCGTGGGTTGAAATTCGGGTCACCGCCGCCCATGCGGGCGGCCACGGTCACTTCCTTGATAAGTTTGGTGAAAACTTTTCCGCGTTTCGCATCCTGGCGCCCCTTACGGTGCTGGATGTTGGCCCATTTGGAATGGCCGGCCATGACTACCTCGGCTTGCTGTTAGACTTTGAGAGCCTGAAATTATAAACCGCGGAGGTAAGTTCCCATGGCCGACCCTCTTTACGTCGCGAAAAGCGGCGACCAGGTGCTTGCCCTGCTGCCGCAGATGGCCAATCGCCACGGCCTGGTGACCGGCGCCACCGGCACCGGCAAAACGGTCACGCTGCAATCGCTGTCGGAACGCCTGTCCTATATCGGCGTACCGGTATTTCTGGCCGACGTGAAGGGCGACCTGTCCGGCATGGCGGCAGCGGGCACGCTCACACCCGGCCTGCAGAAGCGCCTGGACCAGCTCGGCCTGGCGGATTTCGCGCCCTACCCCAATAGCGTGGCGTTCTGGGACGTGTTCGGCGAATTCGGCCACCCCGTGCGCGCCACGATATCCGACATGGGGCCGCTGTTGCTGGCGCGCCTGCTGAACTTGAACGACACCCAGGCCGGCGTGCTGCAAATCGTGTTCCGCGTGGCCGACGACGAAGGCCTGCTGCTGCTCGACATGAAAGATTTGCGCGCCATGGTGCAGCACGTGGGCGACAACGCAGCGCAGTACAAAACCCAGTACGGCAACGTCAGCCCGGCTTCCATAGGCGCCATACAGCGCGGCCTGCTGGGCCTGGACGACGAAGGCGCGGAACATTTTTTCGGCGAGCCCATGCTGGACGTGGCCGACCTCATGCGCTGCGACGAATACGGGCGCGGCGTGATCAATATTCTGGCGGCGGAAAAGCTGCACCAGTCGCCGCGCCTGTACTCGAGTTTTCTGCTCTGGCTGTTGTCGGAACTGTTCGAGCGCCTGCCCGAAGTGGGCGACATGGACAAACCCAAACTGGCGTTCTTTTTCGACGAGGCCCACCTGCTGTTCAGCGAAGCGCCGCCGGCCTTGCTGCAAAAGGTGGAACAGGTGGTGCGACTCATACGCTCGAAAGGCGTGGGCGTGTATTTCGTGACGCAAAATCCGCGCGACGTCCCTGACAGCGTGCTGGGCCAGCTCGGCAACCGCGTGCAGCACGCGCTGCGCGCCTTCACGCCGCGTGACCAGAAAGCCGTGCAGGCCGCCGCGCAAACCATGCGCGCCAACCCGGCTTTCGATGCGGCCGACGCCATTCTCGAATTGGGTACCGGCGAAGCGCTGGTGTCTTTCCTGGATGAAAAAGGCCGGCCCAGCATGGTGGAACGCGCTTTCATCTACCCGCCGGCGTCCCGCCTGGGGCCTTTGACGGCCGATGAGCGTGCCGCCCACGTCCGCAGCGACGCGCTGTACGGCCGTTACGAACAAATGGTGGACCGCGAATCGGCCTACGAAAAGCTCACCGCACAAGCGCCCGCGGCGCCCGCCGAGAGCACGCCAGAAGCCGGCCCGGCGCCGGCCGGCGCGGATAGCGAGGGCGGTATCCTGGGCGGACTGGGCGGGCTGTTGGGGGGTGGCGGCAGCGCCCGCCGCGGTCGCGAAGGGGTGCTGGAAGCGGCGGCCAAAAGCGCCGCGCGCAGCATAGGCAGCGCGGTCGGCAAGCAGATATTGCGCGGCATCATGGGTTCCATCCTGGGCGGGCGGCGTTGAGGCGGCCCTCGCCGCGCCGAACCGGGCGTGACTGAGGCCGCCGCGCGCGCACGCGAACTGCGCCTGGGCGTGCTGTTCGCAACGTTCGCCGCGATCGGTTTTTCGTGCAAAGCGATACTGATCAAACTGGCTTACCCCTACGGCATCGATGCGCTCAGTCTGCTCGTGCTGCGGCTGGGTTTTTCCGCGCCGGTATTCGCCGTGATCGCCTATACCGAGCGCCGCGGCCGCCCGCCGCTGGTGCGGCGTGATGCGATAGGCGTGGCGGCGCTGGGCCTGATCGGCTTCTACCTGTCGGCCCTGTTCGATTTCGCCGGTTTGCAGTACATCAGCGCGGGCCTGGAGCGGGTCATCCTGTTTTCCTATCCGACTTTCGTGGTGCTGCTGTCGGCCGTCGTTCTGGGCAAGCGCCCGGGCCGGCGCGAATTGGGCGCCATGGCGCTCACCTATGCCGGCATCGCGGTCAGTTTCGGTCACGACCTGGGGGGCACGGCGAGCGGCTCGAGCACCTGGCTGGGCGCGCTATTCGTGCTGGGCTCGGCAATTTCCTACAGCATCTATCTGGTGGCCGGCGGCCAGTTGATCGTGCGCATAGGCGCGGCGCGGCTCATGGCCTCCAGCATGCTGTGGTCGGCCCTGGCGGTCGGCGTGCATTTCGCCGCCGCGCGGCCGCTCGCGGCGCTGGTACAGCCCTGGCAGGTGTATGCACTGGCGGCGGCGATGGCGGTATTCGCCACGATACTGCCCTCGCTCATGGTCGGCGCCGCCATCGCGCGCATAGGCAGCGCGCGCTTCGGCCTGATCGGCTGCATAGGCCCGGTCGCAACCATATTCATGGCCTGGCTGTTTCTGGATGAAGCGGTCGGTGTGAGCCAACTTGCCGGCGCCGCGCTGGTGGTCGGCGGAGTGGTGGTGGTGAGCCGCAAATAGCGGCCAGTTACCAGAGCGCGGCAGAGAGCGCCCGCCTCAGGCGGCAAAAAATCCGCCTGCCGCGAGGGCCGCTTCTATGCCGCGCAGCGCTTCCAGCGCCCCCAGCGCGAGGCTTTCGCCGCGCCCGGCCGGCAGTTGCGGCTCGCGCGGATTGATGCGCAATATGGGCGCGCCAAGGTACTCCGCGGTCATGCGCACCGTGGGAACCTGCGTGCCGGCACCCAGTTCGATCACCACCGGACGCCCGACGGCGTACAGCCAGTCATGCATGCGGTGGCGCTGTTCTTCGGTGTATCGTGGAATCCAGTTCCAGTCGCCGAACATGAGCACATTGGGGCGCGCCAGTCCGCCGCAGCGCGGACAGGCCGGAAGTTCGCCCAGCATGCGGCAGTTTGCCTGGTCCAGCAGCGGC
This sequence comes from Rhodocyclaceae bacterium, assembly GCA_016791105.1. GTDB lineage: Bacteria > Pseudomonadota > Gammaproteobacteria > Burkholderiales > Rhodocyclaceae > JAEUNM01. The sequence continues at coordinate 52,578 of JAEUNM010000098.1, forward strand.
TCGAATTCGGCCGGCCAGATGTCGTCGCTACAGACATTCGCGCACTGCAGGCGATGGATGGAGCCGTGGCATTCCACCACCCGCTCGGGCGCGCTGCCGCCCAGCTGGAACTGGCCATCCACATTGCTGGTGAATACGAATGCGCCATGCGGCAGGCGGCCGGCGATTGCGTTAAGTATCGCAAAGCCGGCATGCGGCTGCGTATTGCGATAGAGCGCCAGGCGGTGCCCGTAAAACCCCCAGGCCAGTTGCGGGTCGCGCTCGAATGCGGCGGGATTGGCGATTTCCTCGAACGCGATGCGGGCCTGCCCGAGCGCCGGGTAGGCGCGCCAGAATCCGCTTGGACCGCGAAAATCCGGCAGGCCGGAATCCACGCCCATGCCGGCACCGGCGCAAATCACGATGGAATCGGCGGCGGCGATATATTCCGCACAGCGTTCGAACGGGGTGCTCATGGCGCCTCTCAGAATAGTTGCCGCGTACCGCCGGCGGCGGTCTGCTGGCGGATTATCCGGCAATCGGCAGCAATCGGCATGGCGCGCGTGGTATCGGCTCAGGCGACGGCAGACTTGGCGTCGGATACATGTTCCAGCGCTTCCAGCGACTCGTTGTTCCAGGTTTCGATGCGGCGCGGCTCACTGAACAGATAGCCCTGAACGTAGGTACACGCGTTATTGCGCAGGTAGTCGAACTGGGCCGGAGTTTCGACGCCTTCGGCCACGGTTTTCATGCCCAGCGAAGTCGCCAGCCCGACGATCGCGCGCACGATGGCACCGCTTTCCCCGTCGGCCGGCAATTCGCGCACGAAACTGCGATCGATCTTGATTTTGTGTATGGGCAGGCGGCGCAAATAACTGAGGCTGGAATAGCCGGTGCCAAAATCGTCGATCGCAAGTTCGATGCCGCGATCGGCCAGCGCACGCAGCGTCGCGATAGCCTCGTCGGTATGTTCCATGAGCATGCTTTCGGTAATTTCGAGCACCAGCAGATGGGGGTCGAGGCCGGTTTCGGCCAGTACGCCATCCACCGTGGCAACGAAATCCTTGTGCCTGAACTGGCGCGCCGACACATTGACGGCCATCCAGCGCGCCTTGCCTTGGGTGTGCAGGCGGTGCGCGGCGCGACACGCTTCGCGCAGCGCCCAGGTACCCAGCCCGAGTATGAGTCCGGATTCTTCCGCGATCGGTATGAATTGCACCGGCGACACCGCACCCAGCGTGGCGTGCTGCCAGCGCGCCAGTGCTTCGAAGCCGACCGCTACACCGCTCGCGGTATCCATCACCGGCTGCAGGCACAGGTAGAGGCCGCCCTGTTCCAGCGCGCGCCGCAATTCCGCCTCCAGCGTGAGGCGCTGGCGCGCCAGATCGTTCATGCGCTGGGTGAAAAACTGGCAGTGGTTGCGGCCGGATTCCTTGGCGTGATACATGGCCACGTCGGCATTTTTGAGCAAAGTTTCCGCATCGGCACCATCGTCGGGATAGAGCGCAACGCCCAGACTGCCGCCTATCGTGATGGCCGTGCCGTTGATGACGCAAGGTTCGGCGATTCCACCCAGCACTTTTTCGGCCACGCGCAGCGCATCGCCCTGCTGGTCCAGCCCCGGCAACAGCAGGATGAATTCGTCGCCGCCCTGGCGCGCGACGGAATCCTGTTCGCGCAGGCAGGACGTGATGCGCTGCGCAACCATGCGCAACAAGGCGTCGCCGGTCTGATGCCCGAGCGAATCGTTGATGTTCTTGAAGCGGTCCAAATCCAGCACCATCACCGCGAGCATGCCCGCCACGCGCTGGGCGCGTGCCAGGGCCTGATTCAGGCGGTCCAGCAGCAGCGAGCGATTGGGCAGTCTGGTGAGCGTGTCGCGCGTGGCAAGGTACTGGATGCGCTGTTCGAAGCGGCGCTGGTCGGTAATGTCGCGCGCCATGATGTGCACGCCATCCACCCATCCGCGTGCATTGCGATTCGGCACCATGGTGATTTCGAAATGCACCTGCAGGCCGTCGCGGCCGGCCGCGACGCGCTCATAGGTATCGTGTTCGCCGGCCAGCGCGCGGCGCAGGTGCGGTTCCACCTCCAGCATGCTGTCGCCGCCCAGCACTTCGGCCAGCGGGCGTCCGGGCAATTTGTCGGCTTCCCATCCGAGCATGCGGGCATAGGCCGAATTGGCGTAATGGATGCGCCGCTGGACATCCACGAAAGCCATGCCGGCGGGTGCGTTTTCGGTCACCAGACGCATCTGCGCTTCGCGCTCCTGCAGCGCCTGAACCGCGTTGTGGCGTTCCGTAATGTCCGCCGCAAAGCCTTCCAGGCTGAGCAAACTGCCATCCTCGCCGAACACCCCGGTGCCACGGTTGCCTATCCAGCGCAACTGGCCGTCACGCCCCATGAGGCGGTACTCCAGCATGTAGGGCGTGCGCGCGGCCAGTGCGCGGCGCAATTCGGTATGCACACGCGGCCGGTCTTCCGCGGCAATTCGGTCGTCATGGTCCAGGCTGGGACGTCCCAAGGCTTCGGACGCACCATAGCCGGTCGCGGCGAGCACGCCGTCGCTCACGTAGTCTAGCGTCCACAGCGGATCGGCTCGGCAGCGATAGGCAAATCCGGGCAGGTTGGCAAGCAGCGTGGTTTGCGTGCGCTGCGTTTCGCGCAATTCGCGCGTGCGCCGCGCCAGGCCATCCAGCATGCTTTGCAGGGCGCGCGCCAGATCGCCGAAATCGTCCTTGCGCGCTGCCAGCGGCAGAATGACGCGGCCGTCGATTTCATGCACCTGGCGCGCCGCGGCGATGAGCACGCGCAGCGGCCGCAATATCCAGCCCGCCAGCAGACTGGCCAATAAGGCCATCGACAGCGCACTGACGCTGGATAAAACCAGGGTCAGTTTTTGCAGCGCCGCCACATCCGCAAACACTGAGCTGGCGCTTTCGCGCACCATGATGGTCCAGTCCGGGTCGGGCAATTCGCGTATCGCCCTGACCGGCGCATAGCCGACCAGAAAGCGTTCGCCGGACGGCCAGGCCTCGAGTGCAGAGGCAACCGACTGGGCGCGCGCGCGTACCGTCGCCAGATCGCGCACGGAACTATTGACCAGTTCGGCCGGCCCGCTCAGCACACGGCCGTCGCGCGCCACCACGAGCACATCCAGGTCCCGATTTTCGCGCAAGGGCGCCAGCACCGCGCGGGCTTCGTCCAGCATCCAGTCGACGCTGAGGTGTGCCATCAGCACGCCGGCCAGTTGCCCGGCGGTGCCACGCGCTGGCACCGCCAGCACCAGCTCCGGCGCGGCATTGCGACTTTCCTTGCGGTTGTTCAGCACCCCCAGATAGGCATCCAGGCGCGCACTGCGGAATTCGTCCAGCAGCGCAAGATCGCTGCCCACCTTGAAATCGCCGGTCGCCGCGAGCACCAGTCCGGACTGGCTGACATAGGCGAGGCCGAGGTATTGCGGCACCGCCGCGCGCAGGCGCACCAAGGCGTCGCGCCGCTCGGCATCCTCTCCGGTCTCGCCGAATATGGTGAGCGAGGCGTACAGGCGCAGGTCGCTCAGGCGCTCGCGCAGACCACGCCCGGTGCGCTCGGCGATCTGCACCGCAGCGGCGGCATAGGTGCGGCCGCGTTGCGCTTCCAGTTCTGCCCCGCGCCGGGACGCCTGTATGGCTCCAGCCGCCACCCCCACGCCGAACAGGCCAGCCGCGATGGCTAAGGTTACGCGGGCGCGCAGGCTGCCGCGACGGCTGGCAAGGGCTTGCAGGTGGCGTATCAAAGAGATTGCTCGAAATGGTTCGGCAGGCGCCGACACTATAGCAGCGCATGCGGGCAATGGGTTGCAACACAAGGCGACAGGTACTTCGACACCTGCCCTTAGATGGGAAGATCACGCACCGCCGCGGACTCGTGCCAGAGCGCAGCGAGCGCCTGACGTGCAGTGTCGGATACCGCACTACTCCAGAATGTTTCGCCACCGGGAAAATCCGGCGGCGCGGCACCGCCGGCTTCCGCCAGGCGACGAAGCAATTGACGTGCCACGGCCTGGCCGGTGTCTATGACGGGCACGCCGGGCCCGGCAACGGCCTCGATGTGGGAGCGCAAGAAGGGATAGTGGGTGCAGCCGAGCACCAGTACGTCGGCGCCGCCGGCCAACAGCGGTTCGACGTGGCGCGCCACCAGCGCGCGCACTGCGGGGCCGCCAAGTTGGCCGCGCTCGACGCAATCGACCCAGCCGCTGCAGGCCTCGGTGAGCACTTCCACCTCGCCGGCATGGTTATCCAGCAAGGCGGCGAAGCGCGCACTTTGTAGTGTGCCGGTGGTGGCCAGCACTCCTATGATGCCGCGCCGGGTGGCGGCCACGGCCGGTTTTACCGCCGGTTCCATGGCGACTATAGGCAGCGCGTAGCGCTCGCGCAGCAGCGTCGCCGCCTGCGCGGTAGCGGTGTTGCAGGCGATCACGATGGCGCGTGCGCCCTGCTCCAACAAAAATTCCGCCAGCGCCAGGGAACGCGCACGTATGAATTCGGGCGACCTTTCCCCGTAAGGCGCGTGGCCGGAATCGGCGCAATAAAGCAGATGTTCGCCCGGCAACAAGCTGCGTATGTGGCGCAGCACGGACAGGCCGCCGAGGCCGGAATCGAATACGCCTATCGGCGCCAGCGCGCTCATGGCAGCGTCAATGTGGACACGGCGCCTTTATCTTGTAGCAGACCGCCGCGCTTGCGCCGCCGGCTTAGCCGGCGCGGCCTCGCTTCCACAGGATGTCGCTGCCGCCGGCGGCGCGGTTGAGCACGCGTCCCAGCACGAACAGCAAATCTGACAGGCGGTTCAAATACTGCCGGAGCGCTTCACCTATGGCGCCTTCGGCCTCTTCCGCCGCCACCGCGACCACGGCGCGCTCGGCACGCCGGCATACGGTGCGCGACAAATGCGCCAGCGCCGCGGCGCGGGTACCGCCGGGCAGGATGAATTCCTTGAGCGGCGGCAGCGCAGAGTTGTAATGCTCGAGCGCGTCATCCAGACGCAAAACATGCTCGGGCTTCACCAGCGTCATGCCCGGAATGGACAATTCGCCGCCCAGGTCGAACAAGTCGTGCTGGATTTCGGCCAGCAACTCGCCCACGTCCGCCGGCAGGCTTTCCGCCGCCAGCACGCCCAGGCCCGAATTCAGTTCGTCCACCTCGCCCAGCGCATGAATGCGCGCACTGTGTTTCGGCACGCGCGTACCGTTGCCCAGGCCCGTGCTGCCATTGTCGCCGGTACGCGTGGCGATTTTGGATAGTCTATGTCCCATGTTGCCGTCCCATCTGTGCTGTTCGGTAAGAGGCCCGCAAACCCGGCTGCAGCCGTGCCGGCGCGCGCCGCGCGACGATTATGCCGCAAGCCGGCCGGGGCCGCGGCATGGCTTGCCTGCCACAGGGAGGGGCAAACCTTAGTATCATCGGCGCCACGCTACTCCTTGGGATGCGACGCGCATGGCCGATCGCCGCTACGGAATCGAAACTCTCTGCCTGCATGCGGGCCAACAGCCCGATCCGGCCACCGGTGCGCGCGCCGTGCCGATTTATCAGACCACCAGTTTCGTGTTCGATACGCCGGAACACGCAGCCAGCCTGTTCAATCTGCAAACTTTCGGCAATGTCTATACGCGCCTGTCCAACCCCACCACTGCGGTGCTGGAAGAACGCATGGCGGCGCTGGAAGGCGGGCGCGCCGGGCTGGCAGCGGCATCCGGGCTAGCCGCGCAAATGGTCACTTTCCTGACCTTGGCCCAGGCCGGCGATCAAATCGTGGCAGCACGCCAGCTCTACGGCGGCTCTTACAGCCAGCTCGACGTGAGCTTGCGCAAGCTGGGCATAGAAACGGTATTCGTCGATGGCGACGACCCCGATGCATTTGCGCGCGCGATCACTCCGGCAACCCGCGCCGTGTATGCGGAAATCATCGGCAACCCGCGCTTGAACGTGCTCGACGTGGAAGCCGTGGCCGCCCGCGCCCACGCCGCCGGGGTGCCGCTGGTGATCGACAACACCCTGGCATCGCCCTGTTTGTGCCGCCCTATCGATTTCGGTGCCGACATCGTGGTGCATTCGGCCACCAAATTTATCGGCGGGCACGGCACCACGATGGGGGGCGTCATGGTCGAAGCGGGCAAATTTCCCTGGGACAATGGGCGCTTCCCGCACATGACCGAACCTTCGCCGGGCTATCACGGCGTGCGCTTCTACGAAACCTTCGGCAATTTCGGCTTCAGCATGAAAGCACGTATGGAAACCTTGCGCACCTTCGGGCCGGCCCTGTCGCCATTCAATTCTTTCCTGCTGCTGCAGGGCCTGGAAACACTGCCGCTGCGCATGGAACGCCACTGCTCGAATGCCGCGGCGGTGGCGCAATTTCTCGCCGGGCACGGCCAGGTAGCCTGGGTCAATTACCCCGGCCTGAGCTCCAGCCCTTATCACGCGCTGGCGCAAAAATATTTGCCGCGCGGCGCCGGCGCCATTCTGTCGTTCGGAATTCGCGGCGGTCTGGAGGCCGGCGCCCGCTTCATCGAAGCGCTGCAATTCGTGAGCCATCTTGCCAACGTGGGCGATGCGCGCTCGCTGGTAATCCATCCAGCCTCCACCACGCACCGCCAGTTATCGGAAGCGGAACAGATCGCCGCCGGTGTGCCGCCCGACATGATCCGTCTGTCCATAGGTCTGGAAACGCTCGATGACATCCTCTGGGATATCGATCAGGCGCTTGCCCGCGCCGCCGGCTGAAAGCGCCGCGCCGTGACACTGGACTGGAAAGTGGCGGCTTTCGTGGCGGTCGCCGTGCTGGCCGTTTATCTGGGCTACAGCCTGTACCGGCTGAGCCAGTCCGCCGCCCGCGGCGCGGCGCCGGAGGCACCGCCCGCACCGGCACCCGAGCTCGCGCTGCGTGTGGACGAACTGGCGCGTGAATTGGCCGAATTGCGCGAACTTGTCGCCGCTTCACAACAAAACTGCGCAGACCTGCAGGAACAGATCGACCGCCTGCGCCAGACACAGGGCACCGCGCCGCAATATGCCGAAGCACTGGTACTCGCGCGCCAGGGATTGCATGCCGAACAGATTGCGGAGCGCTGCGGCGTCGCCGTCGCGGAAGCCGAATTGCTGCTGGCGCTGGCACGCGGCGAGTCGCAAGCCTAAGCCGCACAGCCTGCCGCGCCAGCCAGGGCCGGCACGGGAAAAACACAGTTGGGGGAGGAAAAGCGGTGGAAAGACTGGAGAACGAAGGCCGGCAGTCCGAACTGCCCCTGTCCGCCGCCGAGGCGGCACCCGCGCCGCGGCCCGAACCCGTAGCCGAGCCGCTCCCCGCCAGCACAGCCGAGCCGGCCGCCCCCGCAGCGGCCCCTGCTCCAGCGCGCCACGCTCCGGCCGCCATCGCAGCGCCCGAGCAACGCCGCAGCATCGCCCTGCGTGCCGGCGCGGCAGCGCTGGCCATCGTGGCACTGATAGGTGGCCTCGCCCTCTACGACCGCGCCCAGAAAGGCGACGAACTGCCGCCGGAGCCGCAGCAGGCGCCGCGCGCCAGCGGTAGTCTGCGCGACACTGGCAGCAAGCCGCAGGCGCCGGCAGCGGCGGCTGCCATGCCGGCGACCGCAAGTGAAAGCCGCACCACAGCGGACGCCCCGCCGCTACCGCCGGCAGCCGAAGCGGAACATACGGAAACCCCGCTGCGGCCTTCGCGCGCGGCCGAAACTGCGCCGGCCGCCGCCGCCACCCCGCCACCCGCCGCGGCGCCAGCCGGTTCCACGCAAAATTTCTATGTGCAGACCGGCGTATTCACCGATCCGGCCCATGCCGATCAAATGCGCGCCCGCCTGGTCGCGGCCGGCGTGCCGGTGCAGCTGGAAACGCGTGTGCAGGTCGGCCCGTTCAATAGCCGCGCCGAGGCCTTGGCGGCGCAAAAGAAGCTCGCCGAACTGGGCATCGAAGGTTTACTCGTGCCGCCGCGCGGCCGCGCGCGCGGCCGCTGACGCAGAGGGTGGCGTGAAGCGGCGCGCAACCCTGGTCATGGCTGGGCGCGGTGGCCGCAACGCAGCGCGGCGGCGGCGGAACCTCGCGTCATGACCAGTCCGGCCACAAGCCCGGCGCAAGCCGCCGTAGCCATGCCGGAACGCCCCTCGGCCTGGCCTTGGGCGCTGCAGCGCCTGTTCCTGCTGGCTTTCCTGGCCGCCATAGGCGGCCTGATCTGGCTGCTCTACCAACGCGACCGCGACGAACAGCAAGCCACGCTGGTGAGCGACGTGCTCTGGCTGGAACAGAATTTCCACCTGCAGTTCGAGCGCAATGCCGAACTGCTACAGCGTTTTGGCGACGACTACGCCGCCGGCAGCCTGGACGGCGCGACACTGGACGCGCGTGCAGCCGCCGTGCGTCGCCTCACCCAGGGCACGACGCAAATCGTGCTGCTGGAAGGCGACGGAAAAGAGCGCGGTGCCTGGCCGCCCATGGCTGGAGAACTGACCGTGGGCGAGGCCCAGCCGGAGGTGCCGGCGCCAGCCGTCGCGCGGCTCGCGGCGGCCTTGGGGCGGCCGGTGTATTCGAACGCTTATGCGGTAGTGGGTGGCGATATTCAGTTTGAAGTGCACGTGCCGGCCTATCGCAACGGTCGCCCGGCGGCCACCGTTGTCGGCCTGTATTCACTGCGGAAAATGCTGGGCGAAGTGGTGCCCTGGTGGTTCGCGGAAAAATACCAGTTGAACGTGCTCGATTCGGGCGGCAACCTGCTCATGTCGAAAACCCAGGTCGAGGCGCGCCGCGACGCCGGCCTGCACCAGGTGGCGTTCGACCCGCCCGGTCACGGACTGGCATTGCAGGTGGTGGCGTTTCATCACGAAACCCGCGTGCTGCCGATTTTGCTGGTGGTCACCATCGCCGGCCTGGCGAGCGCCATGACCTGGAGTCTTTGGGTATTGCGCCGCCACGTGCTGAGCCGCTATGCGGCAGAAAAGGCGCTGCGCGACGAATATGCCTTCCGCAAGGCGATGGAAGATTCACTGCACACCGGTTTGCGCGCACGCGATCTGCAGGGGCGCGTCACTTACGTCAATCCGGCTTTCTGCCGCATGGTGGGCTGGCCTGCCGAGGAATTGGTGGGGCGCGCCCCGCCCATGCCCTACTGGCCGCCCGAGCACATGGATTTCCTGATTGAGGCGAACCAGCGCCTGCTCGGCGCGCCGGCCGGCACGCAGGGACTGGAGCTTAAATTCATGCGCCACAACGGCGAGCGCTTCGACGCCCTGATTTATGAGGCGCCGCTGATAGACGCGGCGGGCCGCCATTGCGGCTGGATGGGCTCGGTGGTGGACATTACCGAGCGCCGCCGTACCGAAGAATTCGCTCGCGCCCAGCAGGAGCGCCTGCAGTTTACGGCCCGGCTGGTCACCATGGGCGAACTGGCGTCCGCGCTGGCACATGAGCTGAACCAGCCGCTGGCCGCCATTTCGAGTTACAGCACGGGCTGCATGAACCGCGCCGAACAAGGTTTGCTCAAACCGGAAGAATTGCGCGATGCTTTATCCAAACTGTCGGCGCAGGCGCGCCGCGCCGGGCAAATCATACGGCGCGTGCACGACTTCGTGCGGCGCTCGGAACCCCGGCGCGAACAGCAGCCGGTGGCGGCCCTGGTCGAAGACGCCGCCGGTCTGCTCGAAGCGGACGCGCGCCGGCGCGGCGTAGCGCTGGTGCTGGACATGGAGCCGGATTTGCCGCAGGTAAATATGGACCGCGTCATGATCGAACAGGTGCTCGTGAATATCCTGCGCAATGCCATGGACGCGATGCAGGATACGGCCCCGCCGGATCGCGCGCTGCACCTTGGCGTGCGGCGATCCGGCAGCGGTGTCGAATTGAGCGTGGCCGATCGCGGCTGCGGCATCGCGCCCGAAGTAGCCAACCGCCTGTTCGACGCCTTCTTCACCACCAAGCGTGACGGCATGGGCATGGGCCTCAATATTTGCCGCTCCATCATGGAATTGCACCACGGCAAACTGTGGTTCGAGGCGCGCGACGGTGGCGGTACGGTATTCCACCTGTATTTGCCTGGAGCGGATTAAGGACATGGACGGCGTGGTGATCGTGGAAGACGACGAGGCGATGCGCGATGCCCTGGTGTGGTTGTTCGCGTCGCGCAATGTGGAAACCTGCGCTTACGCCTCGGCGGAACATTTTCTCGCCGCCTGCGGCGCCGACGGGGCCGGCTGCACGGCCGCCTGCCTGGTGCTGGACGTGCGCCTATCCGGCATGAGCGGGCCGGAACTGTTCCGCCAGTTGCGCACCGGCGGCTTCGACGTACCGGTCATTTTTCTGACCGGACACGGCGACATACCGCTCGCCGTGGCGGCACTCAAGGACGGCGCCTTCGATTTTCTGGAAAAGCCCTTCGACGACAACTATCTGGTCGATCGCGCACTGATCGCGCTGGAACAGCACCGCCGGCGGCTGGGCGAACGTGCCGGGGCGGCCGCCATCGAAACCCGGCTGGCCAGTCTGAGCACGCGCGAGCGCGAGGTAATGGACTTGATTTTGGCCGGCCGGCTCAACAAGCAGATCGCCGACGATCTGGGCGTATCGATACGCACGGTGGAAGTACACCGCTCGCGGGTATTCGAGAAGATGGGCGCGCGCGCGGCGGTGGACCTCGCGCGCCTCATGAAGGACTACAACGAGCGCAACTAAACGCCCGGACTTATTTCGGCTGCTTGACGATGCGCAGATAGGGCTTGGGCGCTTTCCAGCCGTCCGGGAATTTTTTGCGCGCGTCCTCGTCGGACACCGCCGGCACGATGATCACGTCCTCGCCCTGTTTCCAATTCACCGGCGTGGCAACCTTGTGCTTGGCCGTGAGCTGGCAGGAATCGAGCACCCGCAGCACTTCGTCGAAATTGCGCCCGGTGCTCATCGGATAGGTAATCATCAGTTTGATTTTCTTGTCCGGGCCGATGATGAATACCGAACGCACGGTGGCATTATCGGCCGCGGTACGCCCCTTGGACGTGCCCGGCGTTTCCGGGTGAATCATGTCGTACAGCTTGGCCACCGCAAGATCGGTGTCGCCGATGATGGGATAGTTGGGCGCGGCGCCCTGTGTTTCTTCTATGTCCTTGGCCCAGCGCGCGTGGTCGTCGACCGGGTCTATGGACAGGCCGATCACCTTGGTATTGCGCTTCGTGAATTCCGGCTGCAGCCTGGCCATATAGCCCAGTTCGGTGGTGCAGACCGGCGTGAAATCTTTGGGGTGGGAAAACAATATGGCCCAGCCGTCGCCTATCCACTCATGAAAACGGATGGTGCCCTGGGTGGTCTGGGCGGTGAAATCCGGTGCTTCTTCATTGATGTGCAATGACATGCTGATTCCTTTCACGGCGTGTTGGCGTACCTTGTTGCGGCACGCGTTTGCGTGGCCCCCGCGCGCGCGCCTGCGGCTACGCGCGTTCCGCACCGTGACTAATCCGGCATTTGTCCGCGCGGCGGACCGGCCCTTGCGGTCGGGCGTGCCGCCACGCCCGACCGCAAGGGTCAAGCATGTGCAAGGAGGCAAACAGCGGGGCTTTTAATGCGGATCGGAAACGGCGTGATCTGATTCTAGCAGCCGTCCGCCGCGATCGCGGGCGGCCGATAAGCGGCCATGAATGCCGTCATGCGGTCTTCCGGCATGGGTGCGGCAATCAGGTAACCCTGCGCTTCGCCACAGCCCTGGGCCGCCAGCAGCGCAAGCTGTTCGGCATTTTCGACGCCTTCGGCTATCACCGCCAGCGAGAGCCCGTGCGCCAGGGCGATGATGGCGCGCACGATCTGGCCGTCATGGGCGCCGCGGCTCATGCGCTGTACGAAAGAGCGGTCTATCTTCAGGCGGTCGATCGGAAAGCGCGACAAATAAGCCAGGCTGGAATAGCCGGTGCCGAAATCGTCGATGGATATTTGGACGCCCAGCGCTTTGATGCGCAACAACAAATCTATCGTGTCGGCGGCTTCCTGCATGAGGTCGCTTTCAGTAATTTCCAGTTCCAGCCGGGCTGGGTCGAGGCCGGTTTCTGCCAGCACGCCGGCAATCTGCTCCACCAGTTGCGCATCGTGCAACTGGCGCACCGATAGATTTACCGCCACCCGCGTCGATGCGCCCCAGGCCTGCGGCCAGCGCGCGGCATCCCGGCAGGCGCGGCGCAATACCCACACGCCCAGCGGCCGGATCAGACCTGTCTCTTCCGCCACCGGAATGAAGGTCAAGGGCGGCACCATGCCTTTGACCGGATGTTGCCAGCGCACCAGGGCTTCCCAGCCGGCCACGCGCCCGCTTGCGATGTCGATCTGCGGCTGATAGTGCAGGCGCAATTCATCGCGCTCCAACGCGCACTGCAGTTCCTGTTCAAGGGCCAGGCGCTCCTGCGCCAGACGCGTCATGGCAGCATCGTAAAACGCGATGCCGTGGTGTTCGGATTTGGCGCGATGCATGGCGGCATCGGCGTTACGCAGCAAAGCCGGGAAATCGCTGCCGTCACGCGGAAAGGCCGCCACGCCCAGGCTGGCCGTGGCCTGGTAGCTGCGGCCTTCGATCAGATAGGGCTGGCACACGGCCGCACGCAATTGTTCCGCCACCATGCGCGCGTCTTCGGGTTGCCGGCATTCCGCGAGCAGCACGGCGAAACAGTCGCCGGCCAGGCGCGCGACGGTATCGGCGCGCCGCAAACCGCCGCGCAGCCGCCGCGCCACCTCGCACAGCAAGGCGTCGCCAAAGGTACGGCCATACACCTCGTTGGCGCGCGAAAAGCGGTCTATGTCGGCGATCACCAGTGCCGGCTCGCTGCCGTTGCGATGCGCGCGCGCCAAAGCCTGGGTGGTGCGGTCTTCCAGCAGCGTGCGGTTGGGCAGGCGCGTGAGCGGGTCGTAGTTGGACAGGCTGGCGATGCGGGTTTCATAGGCCCGGCGCTCGCGCAGATCGCGCGCGATGCCGGAGTAGTACTCCACCACACCGGCGTCGTCGCGGTGCGCGATCAGCACCTGGGACACCGGGACTTCTTCGCCATCCGCCGCAAGTAAGGCCAGTTCGCCATGCCATGCGCCCGCCGCACGCGCGGTGGGGAAAGCGGTTTTGGTGAGCACCTCGTGCGCCCAGGCGGGATAGTGCAAATGCACCGGCAGGCCGCCAAGTTGCTCAAATTCCAGTCCGAGCAGCGCGAGGCCGGCCGCGTTGGCGTAGCGCAAGCGTTGTTCGCGGTCACAAATCCAGACGAAATCCGGCGTGACTTCGAGAATTTCGGCCAGTTGCCGGCGTGCGCGCTCGGCGGCGCGCCGCGCCCGGCGCCCCTCGGCCTCGGCAACGGCGCGCACCAGTGCGGGGGCGAGGCGGTCCGGCCGCGATTTGAATATGTAATCGACCGCACCGCCCTTGAGGGCTTCGATGGCATCGGCTTCGTTCAGCGTGCCGGACAGAAATATGAAGGGCAGGTCGGGCGCCTCGCTGCGCGCCAGTTCCAGCACGCGCCAGCCGTCCAGGCCGGGCATGGCGAGGTCGGACAAAATCACGTCGGGCCGGAACTGCGCCAGCGCGGCAAGAAAATCGGCTTCAGTCCATACCCGCAACCAGTCTGCCGCGATGTTCCGGCGCTCCAGTTCCAGGCGCGCCAGTTCGGCGTCGCATTCCACGTCTTCGACCAGCAATATGCGCAGCGAAGCCGCCGCTGGGCCTGCAGGATTGGGCAACGCAGGCAAAGTATCAATGATGGGCATGGTGTCAGGTAATCGACGCCCCGCGGCGTTTCGTCGCACTTTGCAACGCGGCGCAGGTTCGGCAAGTGTCTGGCGCTAGTTTGCAGACTGGGCCGCGCAGGCGTCAAGCGCCGCACGCGGGCCAGGAATCTGGCTGTTGCGGGCAGCAGCAAAGATACGTGCGCCGCTCCCGCAAGCCCCGCTCGGGGAACTCACTGCGGAAACCCACAATTCACAGCGCAAGTGGATTGCAAGACAATGCGCAAGCTGACCGAGCCGCTGCGGGCCTTCCCACAACACCGCGCGCCCTCTGGGTGCATCGAGCCGGCAGCTGGAACAGCAGGACAATTTCGAGAGCCAACAGGAGGAATTCATGAAATTTTCAGCGCTAGTATTCGGTCTCGCCACGCTTGCCGCCCTGCCGACCGCCTTTGCGGACAGCCCGGTCGTCATCAAATTCAGCCACGTCGTCGCAACCGATACGCCCAAGGGCAAGGCCGCCGACTTTTTCGCCAAACGTGCTGCCGAACTGACCGGCAACAAGGTGAAGGTGGAAGTCTATCCGAACAGCCAGTTGTACAAGGACAAGGAGGAAATGGAGGCGCTGCAGCTGGGCGCCGTGCAGATGCTGGCGCCCTCGCTGGCCAAATTCGGCCCCATAGGCGTGAAGGAATTCGAAGCTTTCGATCTGCCCTTCATATTCGACAATTACGAAGAACTGCACAAGATCACGAGTGGCCCGGTCGGAAAGAATCTGTTCAAGAAGCTCGAATCCAAGGGCATCGTCGGACTGGCCTTCTGGGATAACGGCTTCAAGGCATTTTCCGCCAATTCCCCCGTCAAGCAGTCGGGCGACCTGAAAGGTAAAAAGCTGCGCGTACAGTCTTCCAAGGTGCTGGAAGAACAGATGCGCACCCTGGGCGCGCTGCCGCAGTCCATGGCGTTTTCCGAGGTGTATCAGGCACTGCAGACCGGCGTGGTGGACGGCACGGAAAACCCGCCATCCAATTTCTACACGCAAAAAATGCATGAAGTGCAGAAATACCTGAGCCTGACCGACCACGGCTATCTGGGTTACGCCGTCATCACGAACAGGAAATTCTGGGAAGGCCTGCCCGCCGATGTGCGCGGCAAGCTCGACCAGGCCATGAAAGAAGCCACCGACTACGCCAACAAGATCGCCAGGGAAGAAAACGAGGCGGCCGTGCAAGCGGTGAAGAAGAGCGGCAAGACCGAAGTGTACGTGCCGACCAAGGAAGAGCGCCTGGCGTTCAAGAAAGCCCTGGTGCCGGTGCATCAGAAGATGGAATCGCGCATCGGCAAGGAAACCTTGCAGGAAATCTACAAGGAAACCAATTTCGATCCGTCCAAGCTGTAAGCGCACCGCCGGCCCGCGCGGCCGGTTCCATAAGGAGGGCGGGCCGCAAGGTCCGCCGCTGGCGGCGCCCCGACACGGGCGCCGGCTCGCTGGCTGGAGACAAAAATGATGAAAATTCTTGACCACCTCGAGGAGTGGCTCATTACGCTGCTCATCGGCGGTGCGACGCTCATTACATTCACCGCGGTGGTGCACCGCTATATGTCGGGATATGCCATCCCGGGCCTGCAGGACTGGCTGTTGTCGCTCAACTTCAGTTGGGCGCAGGAACTGACCATCATCATGTTCGTGTGGATGGCCAAGTTCGGCGCGGCCTACGGCGTGCGCACCGGCGTACACGTGGGCGTGGACGTGCTCATCAACAAGCTGCAGGACAAGAACCGCGCCAAATTCGTGCTGTTCGGACTTGCCGCGGGCGCACTATTCACCGGCGTCGTCGCCACCCTGGGTGCGCATTTCGTGTGGGAAAACGGCGCCCACTACAGCTTCCTGCAGTGGCTGGGCAAAGACACCGGCGACCTGCCCGATCCGCCCACCACGCCCGACCTGGAATGGCCAACCTGGATGGTTTATAGCGCCGTGCCCCTGGGTTCGTCGCTCATGTGTTTCCGCTTCCTGCAGGTAGCGGTGGGCTTCATCCGCACGGGTGAATTGCCGCACCACGACCACAGCCACGTCGACGGCCTGGAAGAAGAAAACGAAGTGCCGAAGGACGTGAACTGGTACGGGATGGACGACAACACCCACCCGCACGATCTCACGCACAAGCCGCATGGCGAACCCCGGGAGCCGCGCTCATGAACGCCGCAGTCATTTTCGGGCTGTTGCTGGCCCTCATGCTGACCGGCATGCCGATTTCGATTTCGCTCGGCCTGACGGTACTGACCTTCCTGTTCACGATGACTCAGGTGCCGCTCGAATCGGTGGCGCTGAAGTTATTCACGGGCATAGAGAAGTTCGAAATCATGGCGATTCCGTTCTTCATCCTGGCCGGAAATTTCCTCACCCACGGCGGCGTGGCGCGGCGCATGATCAATTTCGCGACCGACATGGTGGGCCACTGGTACGGCGGCCTGGGCCTCGCGGGTGTGATGGCCTGCGCCCTGTTCGCGGCGGTATCGGGGTCCAGCCCGGCCACCGTGGTGGCGATCGGCTCCATCCTGCTGCCCGCCATGGTGAAAGCCGGCTTCCCGAAAAATTTCGGCGCCGGCGTCATTTCCACCTCGGGCGCGCTGGGCATCCTGATTCCGCCGTCTATCGTGATGGTCATGTATTCCGTCGCCACCAACACGTCGGTGGGGGCGCTGTTCATGGCCGGCGTGATTCCGGGCATAGGGCTGGCGCTGGTGCTGGGCGGGGTGGCCTGGTACCGCGCGAAAAAATTCGACTATCCGCGCCAGCCCAAAGCCAGCATGGCGAAGCGCTTCGACAGTTTCCGCAAGTCCATGTGGGGCCTGCTGCTCATCGTGATCGTGATGGGCGGTATTTACACCGGGCTATTCACGCCGACCGAAGCGGCCGCCATGAGCGCCGTCTATGCCTTCGTGGTGGCGGTGTTCGTGTATCGCGACATGAGCCTGAAGGATGTGCCGAAAGTGCTGCTCACCTCGGCCAACATGAGCGCCATGCTGCTCTACATCATCACCAATGCCGTCATGTTCTCGTTCATCATGACCAACGAGAACATCCCGCAGGCGCTGGCGGACTGGATGATAGGCCAGGGCATGGGGCAGATCGCCTTCCTGCTGGCAGTAAACGTGCTGCTGCTGCTGGCCGGCAACGTGATGGAACCTTCGTCCATCGTGCTCATTTTCGCGCCCATCCTGTTTCCGGTGGCGGTCAAGCTGGGCATAGACCCGGTGCACTTCGGCATCATGATGGTGGTGAATATGGAAGTGGGCATGTGCCACCCGCCGGTGGGCTTGAACCTCTATGTCGCGTCCGGCATCACCAAAATGGGCATCACGGAACTGACGATCGCCGTGTGGCCGTGGCTGGCGGCCATGGTGGGCTATCTGTTGCTCGTCACCTACTACCCGCCGCTTTCTATCTTCCTGCCCAAAACGCTGGGTCTCATGTAATCCGGCTGGCTTTCGCTGGGGCCCGGTCCGCCGACCGGGCTTTTTTTCGGGCTGGCGGCGGCCAAATCCACCGTTGTGATGCGGCACTGCCGCAATCTTGCTAAAATGTCGAATTTCCGACGCTCGGCGCATCCTGCCGCACTCGCGCCGGTTCTGCGTAGGCACGGGCGCTGCGCCAGTGTCCGTCATATTTCCCGAATCGGAACGCCGCCCGGATTTTTCCGCGTTTTTCGCAATTTTTTCGACACCATCCCCAACGGAGCACGTAATTCATGGCCATCGAACGCACCCTTTCCATCATCAAGCCGGACGCCGTCGCGAAAAACGTGGTCGGCCAGATTTACCAGCGCTTCGAGGGCGCCGGCCTGAAAGTCATCGCGGCACGCATGATGCATCTGTCCGAGCGCGAAGCGGGCGGCTTCTACGCGGTGCACAAGGAGCGCCCCTTCTTCAAGGATTTGGTGTCGTTCATGGTGTCCGGCCCGGTCATGGTGCAAGTGCTGGAAGGCGATAACGCCATCGCCAAAAATCGCGAACTGATGGGTGCCACCGACCCGAAAAAGGCCGCCCCCGGCACCATACGCGCCGATTTCGCGGAATCCATAGACGCCAATGCCGTGCATGGATCGGACGGGCCGGATACGGCCGCGGTCGAAATCGCGTATTTCTTCCCCGCCGCGAACATCCACGCGCGCTGAGCGTCATAGGGCGGCGGCACCACGCGCCGCCCTGTCGTCCATGCAAAATTTGCTCGAATTCGACGCCGCCGGGCTCACTCGATTTCTGGCCGATCTGGGCCAGAAGCCGTTTCGCGCGCGCCAGTTGTTGCGCTGGATACACCGTATGGGGGTGGCCGATTTCGCGGCCATGACCGACGTCGCCAAGGATTTGCGCGCGCGCCTGGCAGAAGTCGCCTGCGTGCAGGCGCCCACCGTCGTGCGCGACACCCTGTCGGAAGACGGCACGCGCAAATGGCTGCTGGACGTGGGCGCCGGCAATGCCGTGGAAACGGTGTTCATACCGGAATCCGGGCGCGGCACATTGTGCATTTCGTCCCAGGCCGGCTGTGCGCTCGACTGTTCGTTCTGCGCGACCGGCAAACAAGGCTTCAACCGCAATCTGAGCAGCGCAGAAATCGTCGGCCAGCTGTGGTGGGCCAACCACGTGCTGGGCGCAGGCAACGCGCGCAAGGACACGGCGGAACGCGCCATATCCAACGTGGTCATGATGGGTATGGGCGAACCGCTGGCCAATTTCGACAATGTCGTCACCGCGCTCGGGCTCATGCTGGATGACCACGCCTACGGCCTGTCGCGCCGGCGCGTGACGGTATCCACCTCCGGCATCGTGCCGGCCATGGACCGGCTGCGCAGCACCTGTCCGGTTGCGCTGGCGGTGTCGCTGCATGCCCCCAACGATGCCTTGCGCGATGAACTGGTGCCGATCAACCGCAAATATCCGCTCGCCGACCTGATGGCCGCCTGCCTGCGCTACCTGGACAACGCGCCGCGCGATTTCATCACTTTCGAATACGTCATGCTGGATGGCGTCAATGACGCCGATACGCAGGCGCGCGAGCTGGTGCGCCTGGTGCGGGGCGTGCCCTGCAAGTTCAACCTGATCCCCTTCAACCCGTTCTCCGGTACGATATATCGGCGCTCGGGACGCGAGCGCATACGCCGCTTCGCGGAAATTCTGATGGGTGAAGGTATCGTCACGACGACGCGCCGCACGCGTGGCGACGACGTGGCAGCCGCCTGCGGCCAGCTCGCCGGACAGGTGCAGGATCGCACGCGCCGGAACGGGCGCGCGGTCATTCCGCTGGTGGAGACCGGAAGATGATCAAAAAAATTTGCCTCGTGGCGCTGCTACTGACTGGCTGCTCGCAAATGGGCGTACGCCCCGAAGGCAGCGGGGACACCGTCGCGTCGACGACCCCCACGTTTCATCCAACCGAAGAAAGCAAGACGGGCACGCCGCGCATGCGCGCACAAGCGCACGCCGAACTGGGGCTCAAGTATTTCGACCAGGGCAATCTTGCCGTGGCGCTCGAAGAAGCGCGTATCGCGCAAGCTTTCGACGCCGACTACGCGCCGGGTTATCGCCTCATGGCGCTGGTACAGATGGGCCTGCGCGAACGCCCGCAAGCGCTGACATCGTTCCAGACTGCTGAACGGCTGGCGCCCAACGACCCGGACATCAATAACGACTTTGGTTTTTTCCTGTGTCAGGAAGGGCGCGAAACCGACGGGCTGCAGCGCCTCATGACGGCCATCAAAAACCCGCTCTATCGCACGCCGTCGCGCGCCTGGCACAATGCCGGGCTGTGTTATCTGCGGCTGCGTGACGACAAGGCCGCCGCGGATGCGTTCCGGCAGGCGCTTGCGATGGACCCGGCCAACCTGGCCGCCATGTTCCTGCTGTCGGAAATCAACTACCGGGCACAGGATTATTTCGAGGCGCGGCGTTTTCTGTCCGAACTGCATCGGCGCATGCAGCCCAATGCCGAAACGCTGTGGCTAGGTCTGCGCATAGAACGCAAGGCGGGTGATCGCGAGGCGGAAGCGAGCTTTGCGACGCAGTTGCGGCGCAATTTCGCCGGATCGCCGCAATATCAGGCACTCATGCAGGGGAAATTCGAATGACCGAATATTCCGCACCCGCCGGAAGTACCGGCGAGCGCCTGCGCGCGGCGCGCGAGGCGCGCGGTCTGGGGCTGGATAGCGTTGCGGCCCAGCTCAAGCTGCATCCACGCCAGGTCGAGGCGCTGGAACGCGACGCCTTCGAACAACTAGGCGGCCATACCTACGCGCGTGGATTCCTGCGCAATTACGCGCGCCTGCTGGAACTTGACGGCGATGCGCTGGTGGCAGCGGCCGGGCTGGAAAACGAAGCTGCGCCCAACCTGGAAGTAACCTGCAACGCCGACGGCGCCATGCCGCAGGCACAGGCGCGCCGGCCCTGGCTGCTGTCCGCGCTGGGCCTGGGCTTGCCCATCGCAGTCGGGCTGGCGCTGGCGGCATATCTGGATTGGTTCAAGCCCGACTCCACCAAGCTGCCGCAAATCATTTCCAGCCCCGCCTCGACCGACGCCATCGCACCGGCTCAGGCGGCGGCGAGCAGTACGGTGCCGCAGGGTGCCGCAAAGCCGTCCGCGCCGGCCTCGGCGGCGACCGAGACGGCCAAACCTCCGGCTCCCGCGGCACCTGCCGCGAGTACCACACAAGTGCCGCAGGTCGCCAAAGCCGACGCAGCGCCCGCCCTCCCCGCGGCCGGGGAAAAGCGGCTGGAATTCGAATTCGCCACCGATACCTGGCTGGAAATCAAGGACGCGGACGGCCGTACCCTGGTTTCCCAGGTCAGGCCGGGCGGCAGTAAATTCAGCGTGGACGGCAAGGCGCCGCTGGCGCTGGTGGTCGGACACGCAGGCAGCGTACAGCTGCGCGTGGATGGCCAGACATTCGATCTGCAGCCGCACACCAAGGTCGACGTAGCCCGCTTCAGCGTCAAATAACCACCCGATGAATACACAGGCAGGCACGCCACCCGACATGGCGCCGCGGCGGCGCACGCGATCGGTAGAGGTGGGCGGCGTGCGCATCGGTTCCGACGCGCCCGTCGTGGTGCAGTCCATGACCAATACCGATACCGCGGATGCCATCAAAACCGCCATTCAGGTCGCGGAACTGGCGCGCGCCGGTTCGGAACTGGTGCGCATCACGGTCAATACCCAGGAAGCCGCCGCCGCAGTGCCGGCGATACGCGAACAATTGCTGCGCATGAATGTGTCCGTGCCGCTGGTGGGCGACTTCCATTTCAACGGCGACCGCTTGCTGCGCGACAACCCGGCCTGCGCCGAAGCGCTGGACAAATTGCGCATCAATCCGGGCAATGTCGGCAAGGGCAGCAAACGCGACGAAAAATACGCCGCCATCGTCGAAATCGCGTGCCGCTACGACAAGCCGGTACGCATAGGCGTCAATTGGGGCAGCCTGGACCCGGCCTTGCTGGCGCGCGTGATGGACGAAAATGCGCGCCGCGCCGCACCGCTCAGCGCCGTCCAGGTGATGCGCGAGGCGATGGTCACGTCCGCGCTCGAATCCGCCGCCCAGGCCGTGGCCTGGGGACTCGCGCCGGAGCGCATCGTGCTGTCCTGCAAGGTGAGCGGGGTGGCCGACCTGATCGCGATCTACCGCGAACTGGCCAGTCGCTGCGACTACCCTCTGCATCTGGGGCTGACCGAAGCCGGCATGGGGTCCAAAGGCATCGTCGCCTCCACAGCCGCCATGTCCGTGCTGCTGCACGAAGGCATAGGCGACACCATACGTGTGTCGCTCACGCCGGAACCCAACGGCAGCCGCACGCAGGAAGTCATCGTGGCGCAGGAAATGCTGCAAAGCATGGGCCTGCGCGCCTTCACGCCCATGGTGGCGGCCTGCCCCGGCTGCGGGCGCACCAGTTCCACTTTTTTCCAGGAACTGGCGGCCGACGTGCAGGCCTATGTGCGGCGCATGATGCCGCGCTGGCGCGACCAGTACGACGGCGTGGAACGCATGACACTGGCCGTGATGGGCTGCGTGGTGAATGGCCCCGGTGAAAGCAAGCACGCCAACATAGGCATTTCATTGCCCGGTACCGGCGAGGTGCCGGTGGCGCCGGTGTATGAAGACGGGCAAAAAACCGTCACGCTGAAAGGCGAGCACATCGCCGACGAATTTCGCGCCATCATCGACGCCTATGTCGCGCGCAGCTATGCCCGCAAAACCGCGCCGCCGGCATGATGACGCGGCCTTTGACGCAATCCGTTCAATTCGACTAATACGCGGACGCCGCCAGGGCGCGAGCGGGGCAATGACATGACTAAAATAATTCAGGCCGTGCGCGGCATGAAAGACATACTGCCGGACGAGGCGGAGCGCTGGGAGGCCTTCGAATCCCTGGTGCGCGACTGGCTGCGCGGCTATGGCTACCGCCCCATGCGCATGCCGCTGGTCGAACCGACTCCCTTGTTCAAGCGCGCGATCGGCGAAGTAACCGACATCGTCGAAAAGGAAATGTACACCTTCGGCGATGCCGAAGAATCACTCACGCTGCGCCCGGAAGGTACGGCTTCCTGCGTGCGCGCGGTGCTCGAACATAATCTGCTTTACGACGGCCCGAAACGTCTGTGGTACATGGGCCCCATGTTCCGCCGCGAGCGCCCGCAAAAAGGCCGCTACCGCCAGTTTTATCAGGTCGGGGTGGAGGCGCTGGGTTTTGCCGAACCGGCCATGGACGCGGAACTGATTCTGATGGGCCAGCGCCTGTGGGACGATCTGGACATACACGGCGTGAAGCTCGAACTCAATTCGCTAGGCTCGCTCGAAGAACGCGCGCGGCATCGTGTCGATCTGGTCGCCTACCTGGAAAAACACCAGGACCGCCTGGACGAAGATTCCCGCCGCCGCCTCGGGTCCAATCCGCTGCGCATACTCGATACGAAAAACCCGCACATGCAGGAACTGGTGGAAGGCGCTCCGCGCCTGACCGATTATCTGGGCGATGCGTCGCTGGCGCATTTCGAGTCCGTGCGGCAATTGCTGAGCGACGCCGGCATTCCGCACCGCGTCAATCCGCGCCTGGTACGCGGGCTGGACTATTACAATCGCACCGTTTTCGAATGGGTAACCGATCGCCTGGGCGCCCAGGGCACGATATGCGCGGGCGGCCGCTATGACGGCCTGTTCGAACAACTGGGCGGCAAGCCGCAGCCGGCAGCGGGTTTCGCGCTGGGCGTGGAACGCGTGCTGGCGCTGTGGGACGAGGCGCAGTCGGCGGCTTTCATCGAGTCGCCCGACCTGTACGTGGTGCACGATGGCGAGGGCGCCGGGCGCGTGGCTTTCTCTGTGGCCGAAGAATTGCGCGACGGGGGATTTGCCGTACAGTTGCACGCTGGCGGCGGGAATTTCAAGGCGCAGATGAAGCGCGCCGACGGCAGCGGCGCGAAACTTGCGCTCATCGTAGGCGAGGACGAAGTGCGCGTCGACGCCGTGACGGTAAAACCCCTGCGCGAGTCGCGCCCGCAGTTACGCGTGGCACGCAACGAACTGGCATTGCATATCGCCGATTATCTTTTCGGGGATGAGGACGAACACGATGGCAACCTATGACCTCGAAGAACAGGAACAACTTGCGTCGCTGAAAGCCTGGTGGGAACGCTGGGGCAATCTGACCTCCTGGCTGGTGGCCGCCGCGGCCATCGCGTCGATCGCCTGGCAGGGCTGGAACTATTACAGCAACTCGCAGGCGCAGATGGCAAGCCAGGTCTATATGGTGCTCGAGAAGGCGGCGTCCGACAGCGTGAGCGCGCTCGAACGCCACGACGAGGCGAAAGCGCGCGAATTTGCCAAACGGGTACGCGACGCCCAGGGCGAACTGCTGGGCAAATATTCCGGCACCAGTTACGCCAGCCTGGGCGCACTGCTGGCCGCCCGCGTCGCCATGCAGGCGGGCGAAACCGACAACGCACGCGCGCAGCTGGTGTGGGTTGCCGACAAAGGATCGAGCGACGAATTGCGCCAGATCGGGCGCATGCATCTGGCCCATCTGCTGATCGAGTCGAAACAATTCGACGAGGCGCGCAAACAGCTCGAACCGATACCGGACGGTCCTTATGCCGTGCGCTTTCTGGACTTGAAGGGCGACGTGGCGGCCCTGCAGAACAAGCCGGCGGACGCCCGCAGCGCCTACCGCGCGGCGCTCGACAAGCTGGCGGCCGAACAAAAGTCGGAGGACTCGCTGCAGAAAAACCGCCCCAGCGCCTTCGGCGACATGTTGCGCATCAAGCTCGATGCGCTGGGAGAAGGCGCATGAAGCGTTCCCTGCCCGCTGCCCTCGGCCTGGCCCTGCTGCTTGGCGGCTGTTCTTTCCTGAATTCGATCAATCCCTTCGCAAGCTCGCCCAAAATCGTGCCGACGCCACTGGGGTCGTTCGACGCGCGCACCAGCTTCAATCCGCGCTGGAGCGTGCGCGTCGGCGCGGCGCGCGCGTATCGCTTTACGCCGGCCGCCGCGGGCGGCGCCGTATTTGCGGCAAGCGGCGACAATAACGTCGTGCGCATCGATGACGGCCGCGAAACCTGGCGCACCGCTGCCGACACCGAATTGTCCGGCGGCGCCGGCAGCGATGGCAGCTACGTCGCGGTGGGCACGCACAAGGGCGACCTGATCACCTTCGACGCCAGCGGGAAATTGCTCTGGAAAGTTCACGCCGGCTCGGAAATTCTGGCCGCGCCGGCCGTCACCGGCGGTCTGGTGGTGGCACGCACCATAGACGCCAAGGTGGTGGCGTTCGACGCTGCCAGCGGCAAGCAAAAATGGCTGTACCAGCGCAGCACGCCGGCACTGACCGTGCGCAGCAACGTCGGCCTGGTACCGGCGGGCAATAATCTGCTGGCCGGCTTTCCAGGCGGCAAACTGGTCGCCATTTCGGTCGCCAATGGCAGTGCGCTGTGGGAATCGACGGTCGCCATCCCGCGCGGCGCCACCGAAATCGAGCGCATCGCCGACGTGGCGTCCGATCCGGTCGTGGCGGGCAGCGACGTGTGCGCGGTGGCCTTTCAGGGGCGCACCGCCTGTTTCGACCTCGCCGGCGGCAGTTCCGAATGGACGCGCGACGTATCTTCCCTCGCCGGACTGGACGTGGACGGCCGCTATGTGTATGTGACGGACGAAAAAGGCGCCGTGCACGCGCTCGACCGCAGCAATGGTTCCAGCATCTGGCGCCAGGACAAATTGCTGCACCGCTCGGTTACCCATCCGGTCGCCATGGGCGATTGGGTGGTAGTGGGCGACGGTCAGGGCTATCTGCATGCGCTGCGGCGCGAGGACGGCAGTCTGGGCGGCCGCTATGCCACCGACGGTTCGGCCGTGATCGGCTTGAGCATGGCGGCCGACGGCAGCCTGCTGGTGCAGACCGCGCAGGGCACGCTCACCGCGCTGGCGCTCAAATAAGGGCGCGCGCCGAGTGCAACCTATCGTCGTACTGGTCGGCCGGCCCAATGTCGGCAAATCGACACTGTTCAACCGCCTGACGCGCACGCGCGACGCGCTGGTGGCCGATCTGCCCGGCCTCACGCGCGACCGCCAATATGGCGTCGGGCGTCTCGGCGAACGGCCCTACATCGTGGTCGATACCGGCGGTTTCGAGCCCCAGGCCAAAGCCGGCATCATGCAGGAAATGGCGCGCCAGGCCGAACAAGCCATCGCCGAAGCGGACGTGCTGCTATTTCTGGTCGATGGCCGAGCCGGGCTGACCGCGCACGACCGCGAAGTCGCCGAACGCCTGCGCCGCTGCGGCAGGCGCACACTATTGGTCGTCAATAAGACCGAAGGCAGCAATACATCGGTCACCGTGGCGGAATTTTTCGAACTGGGGCTGGGCGAACCGCACCCCATTTCGGCCGCCCACGGCGAAGGCGTGCGCAGCCTGATCGAAGCCGCGCTGGGCGGCGTTCCGGAGGCAGCTGCCGAGCCGGCGGCGGAAGAGCGCACGCCGCGCATCGCCGTGGTGGGGCGGCCCAACGTAGGCAAATCCACCCTCATCAATACCTTGCTGGGCGAGGAGCGGGTAATCGCCTTCGACCAGCCCGGCACCACCCGCGACGCCATCGAAGTTCCGTTCGAGCGCAAAGGCCGCCGCTATGCGCTGGTGGATACAGCCGGCCTGCGTCGGCGCGGGCGTGTGTTCGAAAGCGTGGAAAAATTTTCCGCCGTCAAAACGCTGCAGGCCATAGAACAATCCAATGTCGTGGTGCTGGTACTGGACGCGCTGCAGGATGTGTCGGAACAGGACGCCCACATTGCCGGCCACGTGCTCGAAGCCGGCCGCGCCGTGGTGGTGGCCATGAACAAGTGGGACGGCGCAGACGCCTACCGGCGCGACCAGGCCAAGGCCGAATTCCTGCGCAAGCTCAATTTTTTGGGCTTTGCCCGCATCCATTACGTGTCGGCCCTGCTCGGCCAGGGTACGGACGCGCTGTTCGAATCGGTCGATCGGGCCTATGCTGCGGCCATGGCGAAACTGTCCACACCCAAGCTCACACGGGTGTTGCAGCACGCGCTCACCAAACAGGCGCCGCCGCGACATGGTATCGTGCGGCCGAAAATGCGCTATGCTCACCAGGGGGGCACGAATCCGCCCCTCATCGTGATACACGGCGCGGGGCTGGATCACGTTCCGGAAACCTACCGGCGCTTCCTCGAGCGCAGTTTCAGCGAAGCTTTCAAATTGCAGGGAACGCCGTTGCGCGTGCAGTTCAAGAACGCGCACAATCCGTTTGCGGCGAAAGAATAGGCGGATGCAGAAGAAAAATGTTGCGGCGCCGCAAGCACTTCGTGCGGCGCAAGCTTTCTGCAAGCAAAATGCTGGCGGCTCGCGCCGTAATGCGTTACTTTATAATTTTTTTACATAACGAAGGGGCTCATCATGAGCAACAAAGGGCAGATGCTCCAAGACCCATTCCTCAACACCTTGCGCCGGGAACACGTTCCGGTGTCCATTTACCTGGTTAACGGTATCAAACTGCAAGGCCAGATCGAGTCCTTCGACCAATACGTCGTGTTGCTCAAGAACACCGTTACGCAAATGGTGTACAAGCACGCCATTTCCACGGTAGTTCCGGCACGCCCCATCAGCATTCCACACGAGCACGGCGACAGCCAGTGATCGTGCCGCGGCGCTGGCGCGACTGCGCGGCGCACTTACGCGACCATTATTCGGACCGCACCTGTCCGATTTTCGACCGGCAATTCGCGGCAGGGCACACGTCCCGCCGTGTGTCGGCATGCGCGCATGTTTGAACGCCCTAGCGCAGGCAACCAGGTCGTGCTGGTGCAGGTGGATTTCGGCGAGCCGGATATTTCCGAACGCCTGGAAGAACTGCAATTGCTGGCCACCAGCGCCGGCGGCACGGTGGTCGCGGAAATACGCTGCAAGCGCAAGGCGCCGGACCCGGCCACTTTCGTCGGACAGGGCAAGGTGCAGGAAATCGCGCATTGCCTGCGCGCCGAAGACGGCGACGTGGTGATATTCAATCACGCCCTGTCTGGCGCACAGCAGCGCAATCTGGAACGCGCGCTCGATGCACGGGTGGTGGACCGTACCAGCCTCATCCTGGACATATTCGCGTTGCGCGCGAAAAGCCACGAAGGCAAGCTGCAGGTGGAACTGGCGCAACTGGAGCACTTGGCGACTCGGCTGGTACGCGGCTGGACCCACCTGGAGCGCCAGAAAGGCGGCATAGGACTGCGCGGACCGGGTGAAACCCAGCTCGAAACCGACCGCCGCCTGCTCGCCGATCGCGTGAAATTGCTCAAATCGCGCCTCGAGCAACTGGAACGCCAGCGCAGCGTGCGCCGCCGCGCGCGCGCCCGCAACGAACTATTCACGGTGTCGCTGGTGGGCTACACCAATGCCGGCAAATCGACGCTGTTCAATGCACTCACGCACGCCGGCGCCTACTGTGCCGATCAGTTGTTCGCGACGCTGGATACCACCACGCGCCGGCTCTACGTGGGCGACGGCACGACGGTACTGCTGTCCGATACGGTGGGTTTCATACGCGATCTGCCGCACGCACTGGTGGCCGCCTTCCACGCCACGCTGGAAGAAACCGCCAGCGCCGATCTGCTGCTGCATGTCATAGACGGCGCGTCGGCCGCGCGCGAGCAGCAAACCGAAGCCGTGCTGGGCGTGCTGGAAGAAATCGGCGCACGCGAGGTGCCGCAAATACTGGTCGTGAACAAGATAGATTTGACCCACGCCG
Source organism: Rhodocyclaceae bacterium (assembly GCA_016791105.1). GTDB lineage: Bacteria > Pseudomonadota > Gammaproteobacteria > Burkholderiales > Rhodocyclaceae > JAEUNM01. Next base: position 80,556 of record JAEUNM010000098.1, read on the forward strand.
AGCCGGGTTGCGAGCGCGACGAGCATGCTAGAATCGACCGCGCGCGCGTTTCCGCGCGCACGGGAGCCGGGCTGGATAGTCTGCGCAGCGCCATCGCCGAATATGCAGCGGCCGCGCGATCCGGCGTCCCCGCCGCCGCCGGAGGCTGAACGCTTGCAAAATTTACCCGCACGCCACTTCTGCAGTCGTGGCAGCGGGCCAATGACGTAAACCATCGCGTCGAATTACCAGGATTGCACGGGCCGGCCGCGTTGCCGGCGCCCGTGCATGGTTTTTTTAATGCGCACTGATGTGTCACCCGAGTGTTATCCGGCCTGCGCCGGGGCACCAGCAAACAGCGAGCATGCTTACAGTGTTCAAGTGGATTTTGATGTCGCTCAATGACCCCCGCTGGGGTCAGCAGGGCGGGGGGGATCGCGGGCGCGATCCGAAACAGGGCCCGCCCGATCTGGATGAATTGTGGCGCGATTTCAATCGCCGCCTGTCCGGCATGTTTCGCGGGCGCGCCGGTGGCGGTGGTGGCGACTCGCCGCGCCCGCCCCTGTCGCCACGCGCATTCGGCGGCGGCATAGGCGCGCTGATCGTGGTCGTGCTGGCGGTCTGGCTCATGTCCGGCTTTTATGTCGTGGACGCCAGCCAGCGCGGGGTGGTGCTGCGTTTCGGGCGTTTCCATGCGGTAACCGAACCCGGCCTCAACTGGCGCTGGCCCTACCCGATAGAAAGCTATGAACTGGTCAATTTCACCGGCGTACGCACGGTGGAAATCGGCTATCGCCAGTCGGAACGCAACAAGGTGCTCAAAGAAGCACTCATGCTCACCGACGACGAAAACATCATCAACATCCAGTTTGCCGTGCAGTACGTGCTGACTGACCCGCAACTATTCCTGTTCAAGAACCGCAAGCCGGAAGACGCGGTAGGACAGGTTGCGGAAACCGCGGTGCGCGAAATAGTCGGCAAAAGCCGCATGGATTTCGTGCTCTACGAAGGGCGCGAACAGATCGCCGCCAACGCCGCAAAACTGATGCAGGGCATACTCGACCGTTACGAAACCGGCATACAGATCAGCAAGGTCACGATGCAGAACGCGCAGCCGCCGGAACAGGTACAGGCCGCGTTCGACGACGCGGTTAAAGCCGGCCAGGATCGCGAACGGCAGAAGAACGAAGGCCAGGCTTACGCCAATGACGTGATACCGCGCGCACGCGGCGATGCGTCGCGCCTCATGCAGGAATCGGAAGGTTATCGCGCCCGCATGATCGCCACCGCCGAAGGTGACGCGAGCCGCTTCAAACAGGTGCTCACCGAATATAACAAGGCGCCCGATGTAACGCGCACGCGCATTTACATAGACACCATTACCACCATGCTGTCCAACACCAGCAAAATCATGCTGGACGCCAAAGGCTCCGGCAACCTGCTGTATCTGCCGCTGGATAAATTGCTGCAGGCAGGTGGTTCTCAACACGGCTCGTCACAGTCCATGCCCGGCGACGCGCCGCCGGTGCGGATAGCACCGTCCGACACCAGCAGCGGGCCGCCCAAAGCGGACGTGCCTTCCACCACCGATTTTCGTTCGCGCGAAAGCCTGCGCAGTCGCGACCGCGGAGAACGCTGATGAGTTCCCGACTCCCCCTGTTAGGCGCGCTATTGCTTGCCGCCCTGGTCGTGGCGAGCATGGCCTTATTCACGGTCGATCAGCGCCAGTACGCCATCGTGTCGCAGTTCGGCGAAATTCGCCACGTCATATCCGATCCCGGCCTTTATCTGAAAGTGCCCCTGGTACAGAACGTGCGTTATTTCGACAAACGCATCCTCACCATGGACACCACCGAGCCGGAGCGCTACATCACGTCGGAAAAGAAAAACGTACTGGTCGATTCTTACGTCAAGTGGCGCATCGTCGACGTGCGGCAGTATTACATTTCGGTAGGCGGCGACGAGCGGCGCGCCGAAACGCGCCTCGCGCAGACCGTCAATGCCGGCCTGCGCGAGGAATTCGGCCGCCGCACCGTGCATGAAGTAGTGTCCGGCGAGCGCGATAAAATCATGGACGACATGCGCGTCAAAGCCAATGTGGATGCGCAAAAAATCGGCGTGCAGATCGTGGACGTGCGGCTGCGGCGCGTGGATTTGCCCACCGAGGTGTCGGAGTCGGTATATCGGCGCATGGAGGCGGAGCGCAAGCGCGTCGCCAACGAATTGCGCTCTACCGGCGCTGCCGATGCCGAGAAAATCCGTGCCGATGCCGACAAGCAGCGCGAAATCATTCTCGCCGAGGCCTACCGCGAAGCCCAGCGCATCAAGGGTGAAGGTGACGCCAAGGCGGCTTCGGTGTATGCCCAGGCATTCGAACAAAACCCGGAATTTTTTGCGTTCTATCGCAGCATGGGCGCATATGAAAGAACTTTCCGCAGCCGCTCCGACGTGATCGTTCTGGAGCCCAATTCCGATTTCTTCAGGTACCTGAAAAATTCGGGCCGCCCCGGCAAATAGCTTTGCGTGACTGTCATGGAACTGCTGGCGGCATTTGGCCTGATGCTGGTCATCGAGGGCCTGCTCCCGTTTATTGCGCCGCGTCTGTGGCGTGAAACCCTTCGCCGTGCCACCACGCTTGAAGATGGGCAGTTGCGCTTCATCGGACTTACGTCCATGATCGCGGGCCTTGTATTCATCATATTGACCCGTTGACCGCCATGCGCCGCTGGTTGCTGCCCGAAGCCATCGTAGATACCTTGCCGCTGGAAGCGCGCCAGACCGAAAGTTTGCGCCGCATCCTGCTCGACGAATTCGACCGCCACGGTTATGACCTGGTGGCACCGCCGCTGCTGGAATATCTCGAATCCCTGCTTACCGGCAGTGGCGGCGACCTCGACCTGCGCACCTTCAAACTGGTCGATCAGTTATCCGGCCGCACCATGGGCCTGCGCGCCGACATCACGCCGCAAGCCGCGCGCATCGATGCACATCTGTTGAATCGTCCCGGCGTGGTGCGCCTGTGTTATTGCGGCCCGGTACTGCACGCCCTGCCGGCGGATTTCAATTCCACGCGCGAGCCGCTGCAAATCGGCGCCGAACTATATGGGCATGGCGGCCTGGAAGCCGATGCCGAAGTGATTCGCTTGCTGGCCCACGTGCTGCAGTGCGCGGGTCTGGCCGTGCCGCGCATCGATCTGGGTCACGTCGGCGTGTTTCGTGCGCTGGCGCAGGGCGCCGGCCTGAGCGCCGAAGCCGAGGCCGAGTTATTCGCCGCCATGCAGGCCAAGGATTTGCCGCTGGTGCGCGAACTGGTGGCCGGGGTCGCAGCGCGCTGGGCCGAAGCTTTGCTTCTGCTGCCCGAATGCTATGGCGCCGTGAACGAGTTGGCCGCACTGACGGCGCGCCTGCCAGATACCGAAGGCGTAGCGCGCGCGCTACGCGAACTTGAACAACTGGCTGCGGCACTGGCGGGACTGCAAGTCAGTTTCGATCTGGCCGATTTGCGCGGCGACCGCTACCACAGCGGCGTGGTGTTCGCGGCCTATGTGGACGGCGAAGCCACCGCGCTGGCGCGCGGCGGGCGCTATGACGAAGTGGGGCGCGCATTCGGACGTGCGCGTCCGGCAACCGGATTCAGTCTGGACCTGCGCCAGCTTGCGCGCGCCGTACCGGCGCCGGAATTACCCGGCGCAATCCTGGCGCCGGCCGGAACACCCTGCGCCTCCCTGCAGGACACAATGCGGGCGCTGCGCGCGCGCGGCGAGCGCGTCATACACGAATTGCCCGGCCACGCGCCGGAGCATTGGCGAGCCGGCGGTTGCGACCGGCGCCTGATCGAGCGCGACGGTGCCTGGGTAACCGTCGCCATAGCGGAGGAAAACCAAATTGGCGGATAACGTTGTAGTCATAGGCTCCCAGTGGGGAGACGAAGGCAAGGGCAAGGTGGTGGATTTGCTCACGGAATCCGCAAGCGGCGTGGTGCGTTTCCAGGGCGGCCACAATGCCGGCCACACGCTCGTGATCGGCGGCAAAAAAACCGTGCTGCACCTCGTGCCGTCCGGCATATTGCGCGGCGAAGTCACCTGTTACATAGGCAATGGCGTGGTGCTGGCGCCGGAAGCGCTGCTGAAAGAAATCGACGCGCTGCAGACCGCCGGTGTGCAGGTGGATGGACGCCTGCGCATTTCCGAAGCTTGCCCGCTCATCCTGCCCTACCACCAGGCGCTCGATCTGGCGCGCGAAGCCGCGCGCGGGGCCAACAAGATAGGTACCACCGGGCGCGGCATCGGTCCGGCTTACGAAGACAAGGTGGCGCGCCGCGGCCTGCGCCTGCAGGATTTGCTGCGCCCCGTGCGCTTCGCCGAAAAGCTGGCCGAAGTGCTGGACTATCACAACTTCTTCCTGCAGAACTATTACCACGCCGAGCCAGTTTCCTATCAGGCCATCCTGGATACCTCGCACCGCTGGGCCGAGCGCCTGGCGCCGCTGGTGGCGGACGTGCCGCGCGCGCTGTACGAAGTCAATAAAGCCGGCGGCAAGCTGCTGTTCGAAGGCGCGCAGGGCACGCTGCTGGACATAGACCACGGCACCTATCCGTTCGTGACGTCGTCCAATTGCGTGGCCGGCGCCGCCGCCGCGGGGGCCGGCGTGGGTCCGCACATGCTGCAATACGTGCTGGGCATTACCAAGGCATACACCACCCGTGTCGGCAGCGGCCCCTTCCCGACCGAACTGATGGACGACGTGGGCCGCCACCTCGCCCAGCGCGGCAATGAATTTGGCGCCACCACCGGACGGCCGCGGCGCTGCGGCTGGTTCGACGCGGCAGCGTTGAAGCGCTCCATCCAGATCAACGGCATTTCCGGCCTGTGCGTGACCAAGCTGGACGTGCTGGATGGCGTGCCGGAATTGAAAATCTGTACCGGCTACCGCATCGACGGCCACATATCCGACATTTTGCCGGTGGGCGCCGAAGAACTGGCCAACTGCGAACCGATTTACGAAACCATGTCGGGCTGGAGCACCTCCACCTTCGGCCTCAAATCCGCCGACGCCCTGCCGGCCGAAGCGCGCGCCTACCTGAAGCGCCTGGAAAGCATTTGCGGCGTGCCCATAGACATCATTTCGACCGGCCCCGACCGCGACGAAACCATCATGGTGCGCCATCCGTTCGCGTGAGCGCGTGGCCGGCCACGCGCTGCGCGGCCGGCCGCTATCCCTATCCTTGCGGCCGTCGTGTCGCGCATAGTCAGTTTCCCGCCCGTAGAAAACCCCGGCGCGCGCCTGCTCGTACTGGGCAGCATGCCGGGCCGGGCGTCCCTGCTCGCCGGCCGTTACTACGCCCATCCCTACAATCAGTTCTGGCCCATCATGGGCGAACTATTCGGCTTCGACCCGGCCGCCGACTATGGCCTCAGACTGCAGCATCTGCGTGCCGCCGGCATCGCCCTGTGGGACGTGCTGCAGTCCTGCACCCGTGAATCGAGCCTGGATTCGGACATCGTCGAGGCCAGCATCGTGGCCAATGATTTTGCCGGCTTCTTTCAAACCCATCGCCACATCCGCACGATCTGTTTCAATGGCGGCAAGGCCGAACAGGCGTTCCGGCGTCACGTATTGCGGCGCGAAAATGCCGAAACCTGGTTTCGCGCTGCGGGACTGGCCTGCGCCGCGGCACTCGTCAAACTGCCCTCGACCAGCCCGGCTCATGCGTCGCGCAACCACGTGCAGAAACTGATGCTATGGCGCACGGCTTTGGCGGCCGGCGGCCTGGCGATTGCGCAATAGCCCGGCTTATTTGAACAAATCGTCCAGCGGATTGCGTCCCACGCCGGCTTTGGCACCGGCGGCCTTGCGGCAGGCAAATTCTTCTTCGACGTTGTCGCGGAAAAAGCTCCAGGCCGAAGACGCCCCGGATAGCCGGCGCCAGATTTCTTCCCCCACGTTCAGGTAGTCCTTCAGGCTACCGTCGTCAAATTCGATGCGCAGCGTGCGCTCGCGCCTGTCGTAGCCTATGGCGCGCAATTTGCCCGAATTGATGCGCTGCATTTCCATACCGGTCTCCCTATTTGCGCGACGCCTGGCGCCATGCGCATTTTCGCGATTGTCCCACTAGCCGCCCTATCGCGCGGGCCATCCGCCGCCAGTTTTGGCCGGGCTGCAAGCCGCCAGGAAGGGGGTGCCCCCAGCATCTTGTCATCGTATTTTGCGATGACGGCATCGCAAAACAACGATTTTCTATACTGAATTGCTGAAGTACGATCGCACCATACCAGCTGAATTTTGGCTGGCAACCCACTCAGGAGGAGACATTATGAAGCTGCTGGAACGGATGGGCATGTTTGCGGCGACGGTTTGTACGGGTGTTGCGCTGCTTGCCGCAAGCCCGGCGTCGGCTGCCGATGCATTGGAAAAAACCAAGGTGAGCATCGCGGTGGGCGGCAAATCCTCGTTCTACTACCTGCCGCTCACGCTGGCGGATCGCCTGGGCTATTTCAAGGACGAAGGCCTGAGCATCGAAATCAATGATTTCGCGGGCGGCGCCAAGGCACTGCAGGCGGTGGTGGGCGGCAGCGCGGACGTGGTGTCCGGTGCTTACGAGCACATTATCGACATGCAGACCAAGAACCAGGCGTTCAAAGCGGTCGTGCTGCAGGGCCGTTATCCGGACGTGGCGATAGGTATCAGCAAAACCAAATTTGCCAGCTACAAATCGCCCGCCGACATGAAGGGCCTGACCGTAGGCGTTACCGCGCCGGGGTCCAGCACGCACATCATCCTGGCCCACTTCCTGGTGCAGAACGGCCTCAAGCCGACCGACGTATCCATCGTCGGCGTGGGCGCGACGGCGGGCGCCGTGGCGGCCCTGCGCGCGGGCAAAATCGATGCGATTTCCAACATCGACCCGGCCATCACGATGCTGGAATCCACCGGCGACATCAAGGTGGTGGCGGACGCCCGCACTACCGCCGGTTCGAAAGCGCTGTTTGGCGGGCCGGTGCCGGCCGGCTGCCTGTATGCGCCGACCGAATTCATCGAGAAAAATCCCAAAACCGTACAGGCCATGACCACCGCCATGGTGCGCGCGCTGAAGTGGCTGCAGACCGCGACGCCCGAGCAGGTGGCCAGCACGGTGCCGGCGGACTATCTGGTGGGTGACAAGCCACTTTATATCGCCACCTTCCAGAAGGTACGTGAATCTTATTCGCCGGACGGCATGGTGCCCGAAGAGGGCGCCAAAACCGCACTGAAAATGACCAGCGCGTTCAATCCGGCGATCAGCGCGGCCTCGGTCAAGCTCGACCAGACCTATGACAACCGCTTCGCCCAGACGGCGCAGCAGAAACTCAAGTAAGGCTCGGAGCGCAAGCAATGGCAATGACTCAAACAATAAGCCCGGCGCGCTCCGCGCCGGCTGCAGAGGCCGCCGTCCCGGCACTGGATCTCGATAACGTAACCTGCACCTTCCGCACGCCGGGTGCAAAAGCCAGTTACACGGCAGTGAAAGAAGCCACGCTGCGCATTGCCGATGGCGAATTCGTATCGGTGGTAGGACCGACGGGCTGCGGCAAATCCACGCTGCTCAACGTGTCGGCCGGACTATTGCAGCCGTCCAGCGGCACGGTGCGGGTGTATGGCGAAGAACTGGTCGGCATGAACCGCAAGGCCGGCTACATGTTTCAGGCGGAATCGCTGATGCCCTGGCGCAGCGCGCTGGATAACGTGGTGGTCGGCCTGGAATACCAGGGCGTGCCGCGCGCCGAAGCCGAAGCGCGCGGCCAGGACTGGCTGAAGCGGGTCGGGCTGGGTGCGCACGGCCATCGCTACCCGCACCAGATGTCCGGCGGCATGCGCAAGCGCGCCGCGCTGGCGCAGACGCTCATCATGAACCCGCGCATCATTTTGATGGACGAGCCGTTCAGTGCGCTCGACATTCAGACGCGACAGCTCATGGAAAACGAGCTGCTCGACATCTGGTCAGCCGACCGCAAGTCAGTGCTGTTCATCACGCACGATCTGGAGGAGGCGATAGCACTGTCCGACCGCGTGGTCGTGCTGTCGGCCGGACCGGGCACGCATCCGATCGGCGAATTCGTGATCGATCTGCCGCGCCCGCGCGATGTATCCGAAATCCGTCTGACGCCGCAGTTCGTGCAACTGCACGATCAGATCTGGCACACCATGAAAGAGGAGGTTTTAAAAGGCTATGTCCAAAGTCAGAACAAGTAGCGGCGGCATTGCCGGCATGCCCTCGGCGGTGTTGCAAATCCCCATCCTGGCGGTGCTGATCGGCTCCTGGTATGGGCTGACCGAAACCAATGTGCTGCCGAAGTTCTTTTTCGGCGAACCGTTCAAGGTGTTCGGCGTGATCTGGGCCTGGTTTCTGAGCGGTGAAATTTTCCCGCACCTGGGTGTAACTCTGCTGGAAACCGTGCTGGCTTTCCTGTTCGGCTCCGGTCTGGGTCTGGCAGTGGGTTTGTGGCTGGCACTTAGTCCCACTGCGTCGCGGCTGGCCGATCCTTACATCAAGGCCGCCAATGCGATGCCGCGGGTGGTGCTGGCGCCCATATTCGCCGTGTGGTTCGGGCTGGGCGTGTGGTCGAAGGTAGCGCTGGGCGTGACGCTGGTGTTTTTCATCGTGTTCTTCAACGTCTATCAAGGCATACGCGAAGTGAGCCCGGTGTTGCTGGCCAATGCCCGCGTGCTGGGTGCCAATGCCGCTCAGTTATTGCGCACGGTGTATCTGCCCAGCGCCACGAGCTGGGTGTTTTCCAGCCTGCATACCTCGGTGGGCATGGCTTTCGTGGGTGCCGTGGTGGGTGAATACCTGGGTTCTTCGCGCGGCGTGGGTTATCTGATTCTGCAGGCGGAAGGGGTGTTCGACATCAATACGGTGTTTGCCGGCATGTTGGTACTGACTGCCTTCGCGCTGGTGCTGGACCAGGTGGTCGCAATCGTCGAAAAGCGCCTGCTCGTATGGCGTCCCACGCACGGCGAAACGGAGAAGATGTAATCATGGAACAGACGACCAAGCAATCCAAAGCTTTGCCGCTGGCCGGCGTGAAGGTGGTCGAACTGGGCACGCTGATCGCCGGGCCTTATGCGGCGAGCTTGCTGGCGCAGTTCGGTGCCGAAGTGATCAAGGTGGAACCACCCGGCGACGGCGACCCGCTGCGCAAGTGGCGCAAGCTGTACGAAGGCACTTCGCTGTGGTGGTACTCGCAAAGCCGCAACAAGAAGTCGGTAACGGTAAATCTGAAGTCGGCCGAAGGCCAGCAGATCGTGCGCGATCTGGTGCGCGACGCCGACATCGTGATCGAAAATTTCCGCCCCGGCTCGCTGGAATCCTGGGGCCTGGGTTGGGAAGACCTGTCGCGCATCAACCCCAAGCTCATCATGGTGCGCGTGTCCGGATACGGCCAGAGCGGTCCTTACCGCGACAAGCCGGGCTTCGCCGCGATCGCCGAATCCATGGGCGGGCTGCGCTACCTGGCCGGTTATCCGGACCGCCCGCCGGTGCGGGTGGGGGTGTCCATAGGCGATACCCTGGCCTCGCTGTACGGCGTGATCGGCGCCCTGCTCGCCATGCATCACTTGAAGGTGAATGGTGGCGAGGGGCAGTTCGTGGATGTGGCGCTGTATGAAGCCGTGTTCGGCGTCATGGAAAGCCTGATTCCGGAATTTTCCGGTTTTGGCCACATACGCGAACGCAGCGGTGCGAGCTTACCGGGCATTTCGCCTTCCAGCACCTATCCGTGCAAGGACGGCCGCTACGTGATCATCGCCGGCAATAGCGACAGCATTTTCAAGCGCCTGATGGCCGCGATCGGACGCAACGACCTGGGCGAAAACCCGCGGCTGGGCAGAAATGACGGCCGCGTCCAGCACAACGCCATGCTCGACGCGGCGATTACGGCCTGGACCACGCAACACGATCTGGACCACGTGCTGGCCACGCTGGATGGCGCCGCAGTGCCGTGCGGAAAAATTTACACCGCCGCCGACATTCACGAAGACCCCCACTATCGTGCACGGGACATGATAGAGCAGTGCGCGCTGCCGGATGGCAAGCCGATAGACGTGCCGGGCATCGTACCGAAACTGTCGGCCACGCCGGGCGAAACGCGCTGGCTCGGGCCGGCGCTGGGTGCACACACCGACGAGGTGCTGGCGGGCCTGGGCATGAATGCGGAAACGGTCGGGCGCCTGCGCGCCCAAGGCATAGTCTGAGCGGCGCGGTAAGTTACGGAGTCAGTCATGAATTTGTTGGGCAATACCCCCGCACGGGTACACATTAACGACGTCGCCGTGCGCGACGGCTTTCAGAGTGAGACGGCTTTCGTGCCGACCGAGGACAAAATCCGGCTGATAGACCGGCTGTCCCGCACCGGGCTGGCCAAAATCGAGGTGACCTCTTTCGTGTCGCCCAAGGCCATCCCCAATCTGCGCGACGCGGAAGAAGTGATGCGGCGCATCGAGCGCCGCCCAGGTGTGGTGTATGTGGCGTTGGTTCCGAACGAGCGCGGCTGCGAACGCGCCATCGCCTGCGGCGTGGATGAAATCAATCTGGTCATGTCCATAGGCGAAACGCACAACCTCGCCAATATGCGCATGACCTGCGCGCAGTCGCTGGAACAATTCCGCCGCGTGATGGCGCTCACCCGCGGCAGCCCCCTGCGCGTGAATGGCACGGTGGCAACCGCCTTCGGCTGCCCCTTCGACGGCGACCAGCCCAAGGAGCGCGTGCTGTGGGCGGTGGGTCAATACCTCAGCATGGGCATGCACAGCGTGACGCTCGCCGATACCACCGGCATGGCGCATCCGCAGCAGGTGGCGGAGGTATCGCGCGCGGTGCTGCAGGCTTACCCGGGCCTGCCGCTCACGCTGCATTTCCACAATACGCGCGGCATGGGCCTCGCCAATGCGCTGGCGGGACTATCCGAAGGTGTGGTCAGTTACGACGCCTCGCTGGGCGGCATAGGCGGTTGCCCCTATGCGCCCGGCGCCACCGGCAATATCTGCACCGAAGATTTGGTGCATATGTTCGAATCCTGCGGCGTCGATACGGGCGTCGATCTGGATGCGCTGTTGGGTTGCGCGCGCGACCTGCCGGCCATCGTGGGCCACGAAGTGCCGGGCCAGGTGTTGCGCGCCGGCAAGCGTACCGAACTGCACGCGCGCCCGGCCGCGGCCTGATGAGCGGAATAACCTCATGAACCCGCAAACGCTGTACGAAAAGTTGTGGCACAAGCATGTGGTGCGTGAAGAGCCGGACGGCACTTCGCTGCTGTACATAGATCGCCACCTCGTCAATGAGGTCACCAGCGCGCAGGCTTTCGAAGGCTTGCGCCTGGGGCTCCGCAAACCTTGGCGCATCACACCCATCATCGCCACGGCGGACCACAACGTACCGACCACGGCACGTGCCGGCGGCATCGCCGACCCGATATCGCGCCTGCAAGTGGAAACTCTGGACCACAACTGCGCCGATTTCGGCATACGCGAATTCGGCATGAATGACCCCGGCCAGGGCATCGTGCATGTGATCGGCCCGGAAATGGGCGCCACCCTGCCCAATATGACCGTGGTGTGCGGCGATTCGCACACCACCACGCACGGCGCCTTCGCCGCACTGGCTTTCGGCATAGGGACTTCGGAAGTCGAGCACGTACTGGCCACGCAATGCCTGCTGGTCAAAAAGCTCAAAAGCATGCGCGTCACGGTAAGCGGCGCATTGCCGCCGGGTGTTACGGCCAAGGACATCGTGCTGGGCGTGATAGGCAAGATCGGCACGGCCGGCGGCACCGGCTATGCGATCGAATTCGCCGGCCCGGCCATACGCGCGCTGAGCATGGAAGGCCGCATGACCATCTGCAACATGGCCATAGAAGCCGGCGCACGCTGCGGAATGATCGCCGTCGACGACACGACTATCGACTATCTGAAGGGCCGCCCTTATTCACCAGCCGGGGCGCGCTGGGATGCGGCTGTGGCGTTCTGGCGCACGCTGGTAAGCGATGCCGGCGCGCGTTTCGACTGCGAGGTAGAACTCGATGCGGGCAGCTTGCGGCCCATGGTGACCTGGGGCACCTCGCCGGAAATGGTGGTCACGATAGACGGGCACGTGCCGGACCCCGCACACGAAGCCGACCCGGTCAAACGCGACGGCATGCAGCGCGCGCTGGCCTATATGGAGCTGGCGCCGCATACGGCCATTCAGGATATCCGGCTGGACAAGGTGTTCATCGGCTCCTGCACCAACGCGCGCATCGAAGATTTGCGCGCCGCCGCGGCCGTGGTGCGCGGCCGGCAGGTAGCGGCCAGCATCCGCCAGGCACTGGTGGTGCCGGGTTCGGGCCAGGTAAAGCGCCAAGCCGAAGCGGAAGGCCTGGATCAGGTATTCATCGCCGCCGGTTTCGAGTGGCGTGAGCCGGGCTGTTCCATGTGCCTGGGCATGAATGATGACCGCCTGGCGCCCGGTGAGCGCTGCGCTTCAACCTCCAACCGCAATTTCGAAGGCCGCCAGGGCCCGGGCGGGCGCACGCACCTGGTCAGTCCGGCCATGGCCGCCGCCGCCGCGATCGCCGGGCACTTTGTCGACGCCGCCAAATTCTGACGACAGGCGCAACTAATACCATGCGAGCATTCGATACTTTAGATGGCCTGGTCGTACCCATGGACCGTGCCAACGTCGATACCGACGCGATGATCCCGAAGCAATTTCTGAAATCCATACGCAAAAGCGGCTTTGGCCCCTATCTGTTCGACGAATGGCGTTATCTGGACCGCGGCGAACCCGGGCAGGATTGTTCCAAGCGCCCGCTCAACACCGGCTTCAGCCTCAATCAGCCGCGCTACCGCGGCGCGCAAGTCATGCTGGCGCGCGAAAATTTCGGCTGCGGATCGAGCCGCGAACACGCCCCCTGGGCGCTCGACGATTACGGCATACGGGCGCTCATCGCGCCCAGCTTTGCGGAAATTTTTTACGGCAACTGTTTCAAGAATGGTCTGCTGCCCATCGTGCTCGATGCGGCCGTGGTCGACGCCTTGTTCCGCGACCTGGAAGCGACGCCGGGCTACCACCTGCGCATTGATCTGCCGGCGCAAACCGTCACCACGCCGGCCGGCGCCGTGCATGGCTTCACGCTCGATCCGTTCCGCAAATATTGCTTGCTGAACGGCCTGGACGATATCGGACTTACCATGCAGCACATGGACGATATCCGCGCCTATGAGGCGCAGCGCCGCGCAGTCGAACCCTGGTTGTTCGACTAAGGCGCTGCGGAGCAGAGTATGCGACTGGACCCGGTATCGCTGAAACTATTCGTCGCCGTCGTTGAAACCGGCACCATCGCGGCCGCCGCCGAGCGCGAACACACGGCCGCGTCGGCCATCAGCCGGCGCATCAGCGACCTCGAGGCGATCCTTAAAACCAGTTTGTTGCGACGTACCAACAAGGGCGTGGAGCCCACCGCGTCCGGTCTTGCGCTGCTGAATCTGGCGCGCGGCGTACTGCACAGCCTGGATGAAATCGGCGTACAGATGGCCGACTATTCCACCGGCGTGCGCGGCCAGGTGCGGGTGGCGGCCAATCTTTCCGCCATCACGCAATTTCTGCCCGGCGAAATCAAACAATTTCTGGTCATGCACCCGCAGGTGCAGGTGCATCTGGAAGAACTGATCAGCACGCGAGTCACCAAGGCGGTAGCCGAAAACCAGGCCGATATCGGGATATTCGCGCACGTGCCCTACGGCCAGGACGTGGAAACTTATCCCTACCGCAGCGACCACCTGGTGCTCATCGCGCCGCGCGGCCATCCGCTCGCCGAACGCACGCACGTATGTTTCGACGAGGCGCTGGAATATGAATTTGTCGGCCTGCACACGGGTAGCGCGATCAACCTGCAACTCGTGAAAGCCGCCACCGAACTGGAGCGCACGGTACACATGCGCATACAGGTCACCAGTTACGAAGCGCTGTGCCTGATGGTGGAAACCGGGCTGGGCCTGGGCGTGCTGCCCGAAGCCGTGGCGCGGCGTTACCTGGGTACGCTCGGCATCGTGCGCATTGCGCTGGACGAACCGTGGGCCGAGCGCGAATTGAAACTGTGCGCGCGTTCTTACTCCGCCCTGCCGGTCGCGGCGCGATTACTGCTGGATCATTTGCGGCAGGCGGGGTAATACGCAGGCGATACAAACGCATCGATTCGCGCGCGCAAGCCTTGCATCCGCACGGCCGTTGCCGGTTTGGCACACGGCTGGCCGCTGCCATCACGCAGATATGCTCAGCCTTCAACCTACATTCCTCAGTTGGACGCGCCTGAGGGTGCGGCGGGCGCGTTGCCTGCCTAGGCGCGACGAGGCGGCAGGGCCGCCCCCTGCAACGAGGAGCAACAACGGCAGGCGGCGCGCCCGTCGTGCCATCGGGTGCGT
>JAEUNM010000105.1 GCA_016791105.1 Rhodocyclaceae bacterium
CCGAAACCTTTGCGCTGTACACCTGGAACGCGCCGGCCCTGGTTCAGGGCGCACTGAACGCCTATCAGCGCGATCCGAAACACACTTACCCGATTGACCGCAACCTGCCCACCAATCCGAATGCGCAGGCACCGCTCATCCCACAACTTACTCCTGCGCGCTACGATACCGTAGCCAGTGCCGGCACATTTGTCGGCTGGTCAAACCTGGGCAGTTATCCCGAGCCCGGGAAATTTCCGACGTTCGCGCCCCGCACGACGCCACAACAGGCGCTCGTATTCACACCGCTGGAGAACCCTGTGCCCATTTCCGACCAGCAGATCAACACCATAGATGGCTATCTGTTAAAAGCTCTCGACATGTTTACGGCCGGGTTTGCAACAAAAGTTGGGGACAACAACTACAAATACGGAACCGGGCAGATTAGCCTGAGTCAGGCAGTGTTTCTGAATCTGATTGAAGTCGCTACCACTACCGCAGCGTTTGCTGTGTCCGGCGCAGTCGCCTCTGGCGTCAAAGTCACGCTTACCGAGCCCGGCTTCAAGCTGTTCAAATCTGCATTGCTTAAAAGCGGCATAGAAGGCGCGGCTGCCCGCCTTTCTTTCGAAGCCATCGAGCAAATCGGCGCGAACGTGGTGTATCTTGCCAGTGGTGGAAATGGCGGACAGGCCGGTTTGAATCTGGAAAGCCTCGCGCACGCGGCACTGCTAGGCGGCGTGCTCGGGTCTGCCTTTGGCTGGCTGTTAGGGCGGGTGACGCCGCGTACGCCGGCAGCCGGCCCGGTCGGGGAAGGCGTGAGCCTTGCGCTCGACATTCCACCGCAAATTACCGGACGTACGATTTTGCGCGCCTGGGGAAAATCGGTAACCACGCCCAATGCAGATACGATGACGCTCGCGCAGGCGGGCAACTGGCTGGCCAGGCAAAGCGCGAAAATACCCGATCTGGTTTCCGGTGCGCCCGACCTCAAGACGGCTGTCGCCGCGGCCTATAGACTATTGGTTGCAATGCGCCAGGGCGGCACTCTATGTCACAAAGGACAACGCGGCGGCAATTCTTGACGCGCGCTACCCCATCCCCAGCGAAGACGCCATCCTCGCCACACTGAGCCGCGAGGGCAAGCTATCCAACAACGCGCTGTTCAGCGAGGCGCTCGATTACATGGCGAATTTATTGCAACGGACTTTCCCCGAAATGGTGGGCGGATGTTTCATAGCAGGCACCTTGGTGCATACGGACAAGGGGCTGGTGCCCATCGAGCAGATCAAAGTTGGCGATATGGTGCTATCGCAGCCGGAGGGCGGCGGGGAAATTGCGTACAAACGCGTTGTTAATACATTTACTCACGAAGACAAAGTGATTTGGGTAGTGAAGTATTCCTTTGTGGATGGCGCGGTGCCTGATGTTATTACACACAATATGGTGTATCACCTCTATGCCACTGAGAATCACCCTTTTTGGGTGGATGGTAAGGGATGGGTCGCGGCAAGATACCTTGACGCGGGCGATTCGATACGTGTGGCGTCGGGCATGTCCGCTCAGATCGAGCAAGTGTGGCCCGTGGTGCGTACTCCGATTGAGGGTATTGGGTGGGTATCGTCAGACCTTGTCGACTCGTTTACCGGCATTGAAGACCAAGGCCACGTCGTAAATTTCTGTGCGGGTAGCAATTTGTGGTCCTACAATATCTTCGAGGAAAATGGCGTGAAGGGAGTTCCGCACTTTGGCGGAATGTTTGCGCTCGCATTTACAAAGCCGTTTTCTGGCGAAGATCTATACGATATATACACGAGTGACGATCCATATTTCAAAACCCGAGTATATAACCTGGAAGTCGAAGATTTTCACACCTACTACGTCGGTGAATTCGGCGTGTGGGTTCACAATGCCTGGGTAGATTGCTTCGCCGTCGGCTCGCGTTGCGACGACGGTCAGGCACGAATTATCTGGTATGAGCGAGAAATTGGAAAAAGCCAGTAGGTACAGCATAATAAGGAATCTAAATACGGACCACCCAGAGGCAACAAGGCAACGAAAACACCACTCGGTCCGGTAACGCGAACGCAAAAGCCGGCGCAAAATCTGCGGTTGGAGCGATGTGGTTTGCGGCACCATCCCCAAAAGCCCAGTTCGGGCGAAGGGTGGTTAAGACGCAGACGCGGGAAATTCGGGAACAGCCCGAAAGCTGTTAAGTTAAATGCATGCAAAGCAATGGCGCTGTCGCGGCGAAACCTCGAAGGGTAGTCCAAGCATTGCGCGCGCTGGCAAATGAGCGAAGTGGAATCCATAGTAAAAGGCCGAGCGGAGCAGCACAGCGCCATTCCTGGCGGAGCAGCATCCCAGCCGAAACGGCAGCACCCCTCACTATTCCCGCCGCGCCTGCAGCAGTAAGTTACGTGGCGTTAATCGCCGTGGGCAAAATTCGCTCAGCCGTACCTGATAGGCATTGCAGGTAAGCCGCACGGCCTGGTCGGCGACATACCAGATTTCCAGGGCGCGACTGAATGCGAGCCGGGCCAGGTTGAGGCGGGCGACTTTGCGGGCCCGGGCGTGGCCTGTTTCTTGCCAGTGGGCAATATCGGTGGCGGCCGGCGCGGGGCAATCTTCGCGCGCGGCCAGCCGGTTCATGAAGCTTGCGAAGTCGCCTTTCAGCCATCGGTCCGGGACCGACTTGAAGGGGCGATAGTCGGCCGCTTCCGTGCTGCGGCGCCAGGCGACGAATGCCAGTTTCCAGGCCAGTTCGCGTTCGCGCAGGCGGATTTCGCGTGCCGGCGCGGTAACGGTGTCCTGGATGGCGAGGCGCAGATGCTCGGGCTCCAAGCGCAGTTGCATGCCGGTGCGCCCTTCGTAAGTGCCGCTCAGCCCTCTGTTGTGGCAACAGGGTGCCACGTGCAGCGCGCGCACTTGCCGCTCGGCAGCGCCGGCGCACAGGGCGCGGTGCAGGTCGCCGCAGGCATGCAGCGCAAGCACCGCGGCGCCGGCCAATTCGGACGCGGCGGCGGCATCGGCTTGCAGCACGTCCACGGCGTGAAAGCATTGGTTAGTGATTCCCACGCGGCGGGCGAGCGCCCTGCCCGCTTCGCAAAGCGCTGCGTCGCGTTCCAGGCTGGTAACCTGGGCATCGCCCTGCGCGGCGATCAGGCGGCCCAGGTGGCCCTTGCCGGCGCACCAATCCACCACCCTGCCCTGCTGCACGCCGATTGCGGCGGCGAATGCTGCGATCTGTTCCTGTTTGCGGCCGGGAATTTCCCAGTCCAGGTGCGGGTTGCGGGTAAGCGCGGCCGGCGCGGCGGGCGCTGTGGGCAGGGCCAGTAGCGGTGCCAGTTCGGTCAGTGCGGGCACATATTGCGCGCACAGTTCGATCAATGCCGTGCGTTGTTCGGTAAGCCGCGCCACCTCGCCGTCAGCGAGCGCCAGCAGGGCCGCCGCCAGTGCCGGATAGTTCGCGCACCAGGCCGGATGGTCGGTTTTGAACGGCGATTCGGCCCATAACGGGCGCGTCTGCTGCAATAGCGCATCCAGTGCGGCTTGGCGCGCAGCCACTTCCATGGCGGCAGCCGCTTCAGGCGGCCGGCGCGGCGCGTGCGCGTTCGTGCGCGCGCCAGTGGCGGATGGCGGGCAGTACGATCGCCAACAGGAATAGCGCTAACGCCAGCAGCGGCCACAATACCGGCTGGTTCCATTGCCGGCGCAGGCGTTCGCGCGCAGCGGGATCCAGGCGCTGGTATTTGAGGCCGTTGTTGCCGACGTTGGAGGGCTTGCGGTTGTACAGCCAGCCGTGCTGCAGCGTGTAGCTTTTGGGATGGAAGCCGAATATCCAGGGCGCGTCGTGGCGCAGAATTTCCAGCATTTCGTCGATCACGCGCTGGCGTTCGGGGGTGTTTTCCATGCTTTTCATCTGGTCGAACAGCGTGTCATAGCGCGGACTGACGTAATTGGCTGCGTTCTCGCCGCCGGTTTTGGCTTTGGCCTGCGCGCCGTTGAGCAGGAACAGGAAATTTTCCGGGTCGGGATAGTCGGCGTTCCAGCCGAAATAGAACAACTGCACGGCGCCTTTGAGCACTTTTTCCTGAAAGCGGTTGTAGTCCGTGCTGCGCACGACTAATTGCACGCCCAGTTTGTCGAACTGTTTGGTCAGCCAGTCGACGCGCGCCTTGAGGCCCAGGCCGGTGCCGGTGGTGTCGAGGTTGATCACCAGCGGCGTGCCGGTTTGCGCGTCGCGGCCATTCGGGTAGCCGGCTTCGGCGAGCAATTTGCGCGCTTCTTCCACGCTCTTGCGGCGTGGCGCGCCATCCACCCAGTCCTCGACATACGAATTGATGCCGGCCTGTCCTTCGCGGTAGCCGAATATGCCCGGCGGCAGGGGCGATTGCGCGACCAGACCGCGGCCGTTCAGAAAAATCGATATGAATTCTTCCTGGTCTATGGCGATGCTGAGCGCGAGACGCAGTTTGCGCGCGCGTTCGGCCGCGGCGCCGCCGGCAGCGCCGCCCACCACAGGGTCAAGCCAGTTGAAGCCCATATAGTTGGTGGAGGTGGATACGGACGTCTGCAGTTGTATGCCCTGGGCGCGCATTTCGTCGGTGAGCGCCACGTCGCCGCCGGCACCGAAGCGCACCGCTTGGTCGAATGAATCGGAACTGATGCCGGAGGCGTCGTAATAGCCCTGCAGGAATTTGTTCCAGTAGGGAATTTGCTCTTTTTCGCGCGTGAATACGGCGGCGTCGATGAATGGCAGGGCCTTGCCGCAGTCCGCCAGCCAGCCGCGCTCGGCGTCGCCCGCTTCGCCCTCGCAGGGGTAGGTGTCGCCGTGGTAATTCGGGTTGCGCGCCAGCACCATGCGGGAATTGGGGTTGTTCTCGCTCAGCATATAGGGCCCGGTGCCTATCGGGTACCAGTCCAGGGTGAGGTTTTTCGCGGCCATGCCGGGCTGGGAATGGAATTTGTCCGCTTCCCAGGGAATCGGCGCGAAAAACGGCATGGTGAGCCAATACACGAACTGCGGGTACTTGCCGTAAAGCTTGATGCGCAAGGTGCGGGCGTCCACCACTTCCACGCCGCTCAACGGATAGTTGCGCAGGTCCAGCCATTCCGGCTGCCCGGCGGGCTGTTTGGCGGCATCCGCGCGCAGCGTGGCGGCCAGTTCCTTGAGGCCCACGAGGTAGTCGCTCATCAGGCCGAATATCGGTGAGTGCAGGCGCGGGTGGGCCAGGCGCTTGATTTCGTAGGCGTAGTCGTCGGCGGTCAGTTCGCGCGTGCCGGTAAGCGGGAAATCGCGCAACTGGCGTATGCCTTCGAGATCGCCGGGGCCGAGCGCGTGGTAGGCATGGCTGCCGTCCGGCTTGCGCGCGAAGGCGGGGTGCGGTTGATAGCGTATGCCCGGCTTGAGGTGAATTTCATAGACCGAAAACGCCACCTGCGCGTCCGGCGCCCCCTCCGCCAGTCGCTGCCCGTTGCGGTCCAGGAAATACGGGCGCGGCACTTCTTCCGCCGTGGCCGGCACAACCTGGTAAGGGCGCTTGAGGTAGTGATATTGCAGCGGCGGCTCGTAAATCTGCGCCGTGAAGTTGATTTCGTCCTCGCTGTAGGACTGCACCGGGTCGAGGTGTTTAGGCCGTTCGGTAAAAGCGGAATAAAGGATGTTGCGACCGCTTTCCTGAGCCGGATAGGGGTCGTTCCAGACCTCGCCACAGGCCGCAAGCAGCAGACAGGCGGCGGCGCAGGCAAGGCATCGGATGAGCGCAGACATGGGGCGCAATTCTAGCCCGGCGTGCGGCCGCCGCACGCCTCGTCCGTTATAATCGCGCCTCCTCAAAAGGAGAATCGACATGGGCTTTCTGGCCGGCAAGCGCATATTGATCACCGGGCTGATTTCGAATCGCTCCATCGCCTGGGGTATTGCGCAGGCGTGCAGACGCGAAGGTGCGGAATTAGCCTTTACGTACCAGAACGAGCGCTTCAAGGATCGCGTGGAAGAAATGGCGCGCGACCTGGGCTCGCAACTGTGCTTCGCCTGCGACGTTGCGGAAGACGCGCAGATCGACCAGCTCTATGCGGAACTGGGCAAGACCTGGGATGGCATGGACGGGCTGGTGCATGCCATCGCCTACGTACCGCGCGAAGCGCTGGCGGGCGAATTTCTCGACGGCTGCACGCGCGAAAATTTCCGCGTGGCGCATGACGTGTCGTCCTACAGTTTTGCGGCGCTGGCGCGCGGGGCGTATCCCATGATGCAGGGCCGCAAGGGGGCGCTGCTCACGCTGTCTTATCTGGGCGCAGTGCGCGTGGTGCCCAATTACTACACCATGGGTCTGGCCAAAGCCAGTCTCGAGGCCATGGTGCGCTATATGGCTTCCAGCTTCGGGCCGCAGGGCGTGCGGGTCAATGGCATTTCGGCCGGGCCGATCAAAACGCTGGCGGCATCCGGCATTTCCGGTTTCGGCAAAATTCTTAAATTCGTCGAGGAAAATGCGCCAATGCGCCGCAACGTGACGATAGAAGACGTAGGCAATACGGCGGCTTTCCTGCTGTCCGATCTGGCGGGCGGCATCACCGGCGAAATTACTTACGTGGATAGCGGCTTTTCCACCATCATGGGCGGCATACGCGGCGAGTGAGCTTGCTGCCGCCGCGCGGGTGGCGGCGTACGGGCAAAAAAATGGCAGGCTTTGCGCCTGCCATTTTTTTATTTCGGCACGCTTATTTTTCGGCTAGCGCGTCCAGGGCAGCCTGATTCACCTTGACGCCGAAGCGCTGCCGCAGGACGGCCAGGTAGCGCAGGAATTCGTCTTCCGCGGATGCGCGTTCCAGTTTGGCGCGCGCTGCGCCCAGCCCCGCCGCGCTGGATGCTTCGGGATCGCGCGCAACGTTTAGCACCTTGTAAATTCCGTAGGCGCCATTGGGGAGCGCGCCGCCCACGTAGGTGGGCAACTTGTCGGCCGGGGCGCGGAAAACCGCCGTCACCAGATCAGCCACCGGGCCTTGCGCGGCGGCGCGCGACACCTTGTTGGGCGCACCCCATTTCAGGTCCACTTTGTCGCCCTTCTGCAATTCGGCAAGTTTGGCTTCGCCATCCTGGCGTGCAAGCTTGCGCGCTTCTTCGAGCTTGAGCTGCTGTTCGATGCGCGCCGACACCTGGTCGAATGGAATTTCAGCCGCAGCCTTGTGCTCGATCACGCGCGCCGCAACCAGGGTTTTCGGCGCCACTTCGATGGCCTCGGTATTGCGCTTGTTCTTGATCGTGTCGTCGGAAAACACCGCGGCCAGCAGTTTGTCATTACCCAGCACGCCCGGCGCCGGCTTGCCCTTTTCCATCCAGTCGCTTTTCTGCAGCTTGAGCTTGGTAAGTTGCTCGGCCGGGGCGAGGCTGTCGGCCTGTTCGTACACCGTGTTCTTGAACGATTCGGCCAGTTCGGCAAAGCGCTTGGCGGCCGCGGCCTGCTTCAGTTGTTCGACTATTTCGGCGCGCGCTTCTTCAAATTTCTTGTCCTTCGAAGGGGTGATGCCGGTCAGCATGATCACGTGAAAGCCGAAGTCGCTCTCCACCAGATCGGCAATATCACCCACCTTGGCGAGGCCGAACACGGCGTCGGCAAACGGTTTCACCATCGCGCCGCTTTCGAACGAGCCCAGGTCGCCGCCGCTTTGTTTGGAGCCCGGATCGTCGGAATTTTCGCGCGCCAGTTTGGCAAAGCGCTTGGGATCGGCGCGCACCTGCTTCAACAATGACTCGGCTTTTTCTTTGGCGGCCTTGCGCGCATCGGGCGCCGCGCCTTTCGATAGTGCAATCAGGATGTGGCTCGCGCTGCGCAGCTCCGGTGTGGCGTAGCGGCCCTGGTTCTGCTTGTAAAAATCCTGCGCCTGTGCGTCCGTGACCTGCACGCTGCCGAGCAGAGCTTCGGGACTTAGCAGGAGATATTCGACCTTTACTTGCTCCGGGGTGGCGAACATTTTGCGATTATCGTCGTAAAACTTTTTCGCGGCATCCTGCGCCAAATTCACCTTGGCCGTATAGCTTTGCGGGTCGAGCAAAGTTTCGCTCACTTCGCGCAATTCGCCCTGCAATTCTGCCCAACGCACCACCAGCGGCTGCGGGATGAAGCCGCTATTGGCCACCGCGGCAATTTGTTGCGACAGCACCAGATCGCCGCGCAGGCGCTGTTCGAAGCCCACGGAACTCATGCCGCGCGCCTGCAGCAATTGTTCGTAGCGCTCCATGGAAAACTGACCGTCCTGTTGCAACTGCGGCATGCTGCGCACGAATTGCCCGACCTGCGCGTCCGACACCGACAAGTGATCGCGCTTGGCCTGCAACTGCTGCAGGCGACGTGCGATGAGCTGGTCCAGCACGGCGCGGCGTATTTCCGGCTTGTCGAACATGGCGGGGTCGTAATCCTTGCCGAGCCGGGCGCGGATTACGTCCTGCTGCTCGCGCAGGGCATTCGAAAATTCTTGCGGGCCTATGGTCGTATCGCCAACGCGGGCCAAATCGGTCGACCGCCCCATGCTCTGCATGTAAGACTCAACGCCGAAAAACGCGAACGGAAGTATGAGCAGCAGCAGAATGATCTGCACGACGCGCTTGTTATTGCGTACGGAATCGAACATGAACGGCTCTCGAAAACGCGCTCGGGGCAATGATGTGCCGCTGAGCTGTGAAACATCCGGCGCGCTGCGCTAACGCGACCGCCCGGGCTGGTACCACGCCGTGCATGCAGTGCTTGCCCCGCCTTGTTCGGCAGGCCGCTGCGTGCCGGCCCCAAAATACAAAAAAGGCGAACA
The DNA here is from genome assembly GCA_016791105.1 of Rhodocyclaceae bacterium. Taxonomy (GTDB): domain Bacteria; phylum Pseudomonadota; class Gammaproteobacteria; order Burkholderiales; family Rhodocyclaceae; genus JAEUNM01. The sequence continues at coordinate 8,782 of JAEUNM010000105.1, forward strand.
TGCGTTCGCCTTTTTACTGTTAAAGGAGCACATGGCGGAGTGGACGGGACTCGAACCCGCGACCCCCGGCGTGACAGGCCGGTATTCTAACCGACTGAACTACCACTCCGCGGTACAGATGGTGGGTGCTGACGGGGTCGAACCGCCGACATTCGCCTTGTAAGGGCGACGCTCTACCAACTGAGCTAAGCACCCGCTCCTGCGCCCACGCAAATGCTGCCGCGGGCGAAGCCAGCTAGTTTACCGCGTCTTTGAGCGCCTTGCCAGCCCTGAACTTCGGAACTTTGGCCGATTTGATCTTGATCGCGGCACCGGTACGTGGATTGCGGCCGCTGCGCGCGGCACGCTTGCCGACATGAAACGTGCCGAAGCCGACCAGCGTTACGGTGTTGCCCTTTTTCAACGTAGTCTTCACTGCTCCGACGAGCGCCTCCAACGCCCGGCCGGCTGCTGCCTTGGAAATATCCGCCTGATCTGCAATGTGATCGATAAGTTCGGATTTGTTCACTCCAGCCCCCTCATGGATTTAGGTAGTAAGAAAAGCTACGTGGCGGTTTATATCGCGCTGCAATTCGCCATGTCAAGCCGATTTTACTAGAATCGCCCGCCGCATCCCTTGCTGCGACAGGGCAATCGCGAAAAAAAGCCGCGCAGTGCGCGGCCTTTTCGCGGCGACCGGAGGCTTAGTGCGTGATCACCGATGCGGCTGCCGCATCGCCCACGGCCGGCAGCGAAGATTCGCCGGCCGGGGCCGCAGCCGCGGCTTCCGGCGCCGGCTGCGGCGAACGTTCCAGGGCCAGATCGAGCACCTGGTCTATCCACTTGACCGGGTGAATTTCCAGTCCATTCTTGATGGTGTCCGGAATTTCCGCCAAATCCTTGACGTTGTCCTCAGGAATGAGCGCCAGGCGTATGCCGCCGCGTACTGCTGCGAGCAGCTTTTCTTTCAGGCCGCCGATAGGCAGCACCTCACCGCGCAGCGTGATTTCGCCTGTCATCGCCACGTCGGCGCGCACCGGAATGCCGGTTAGTACCGACACCAGTGCGGTCACGATGGCGATGCCCGCGCTGGGGCCGTCCTTGGGCGTGGCGCCTTCGGGCAGGTGGATGTGGAGATCGGATTTCTGATAGAAATCTTCCGCAATACCCAGTTGTTTGGAGCGCTTGCGCACCACCGACAGGGCCGCCTGGATGGATTCCTGCATGACTTCGCCCAGCTTGCCGGTAGTAACGGTTTTTCCCTTGCCGGGCAGCACCACGGTTTCGATGGTGAGCAATTCCCCGCCGACTTCGGTCCACGCCAATCCGGTAACCTGACCGACCTGATTTTCTTTCTCGGCGATGCCATAGGTATAGCGGCGCACGCCCAGATACTTGTCCAGGTTTTCGGCATTGACGGTGACGGACTCCTTGCGTTTGGCCATCACCGTGGCTTTAACCACCTTGCGGCAGATTTTGGATATTTCGCGCTCCAGCGCGCGCACGCCGGCTTCGCGCGTGTAGTAGCGCACGATGTCGCGCACGGCGTCGTCGGCCACCGTCAGTTCTTCCGCCTTGATGCCATTGTTCTTCATCTGCTTGGGCACCAGATAACGCAGTGCGATATTGACTTTTTCGTACTCCGTATAGCCGGACAGACGGATAAGTTCCATGCGGTCGAGCAGCGGCGGCGGGATGTTGAGCGTGTTGGCGGTGGCTACGAACATCACGTCCGAGAGGTCGTATTCGACTTCGACATAGTGATCGACGAAGGTCGAATTTTGCTCGGGATCCAGCACTTCGAGCAGCGCGGAACTGGGGTCGCCGCGGAAATCCATGCCCATCTTGTCGACTTCGTCGAGCAGGAAAAGCGGATTGCGCACCGCAACCTTGGTCATGTTCTGCAGGATTTTGCCGGGCATGGAGCCGATATAAGTACGGCGGTGACCGCGTATTTCGGCCTCGTCGCGCACACCGCCCAGACTCATGCGCACGAATTTCCGATTCGTGGCTTTGGCGATGGACTGGCCGAGCGACGTTTTGCCCACGCCGGGCGGCCCGACCAGGCACAGAATGGGCGCTTTAACCTTATCGACGCGCTGTTGCACGGCCAAATATTCGAGGATGCGCTCCTTGACCTTTTCCAGCCCGTAGTGATCTTCTTCCAGCACGCGCTCGGCAGCGCTCAAGTCCTTGCTGATGCGCGAGCGCTTTTTCCACGGCAGGTTGATCAGGGTTTCGATGTAATTGCGCACCACCGTGGCTTCGGCCGACATGGGCGACATGAGGCGCAGCTTCTTCAATTCCCCCTGCGCTTTTTCGCGCGCTTCCTTGCTCATGCCGGAGGACTTGATTTTCTTTTCCATGTCGTCGATGTCGGCGCCGTCTTCGCCTTCACCGAGTTCTTTCTGGATTGCCTTGACCTGTTCGTTCAGGTAGTACTCGCGCTGGCTTTTTTCCATCTGGCGCTTGACGCGGCCACGAATGCGCTTTTCCACCTGCAGGATGTCAAGTTCGGCCTCCATGTGCGACAGGAGCTTTTCCAGGCGTTCGCCGATGTCGAACATTTCGAGCACCGACTGTTTCTGTTCCAGCTTGAGCGGCAGGTGGGCCGCGATGGTGTCGGCCAAGCGGCCCGGCTCTTCTATGCCGGACAGCGAGGTCAAAATTTCCTGCGGGATTTTTTTGTTCAGTTTGACGTATTGGTCGAACTGCGAAATGATCGCCCGCCGCATCGCTTCGACCTCGTGGCCGCGCGCTTCCTGCAGCGTTACCGGCGCCACGGTGGCCATGAATACGGTTTTCTGATCCTGCACCTGCTCGATGCGCGCACGCTGCAGCCCCTCGACCAGCACCTTCACGGTGCCATCGGGCAGTTTGAGCATTTGCAGAATGTTTGCGATGCAGCCGATCGAGTACAGGTCGTCCGGTTCCGGCTCGTCCTTGGCGGCGGATTTCTGCGCCACGAGCAATATGCTCTTGCCCGCTTCCATCGCGGTTTCGAGCGCCTTGATCGATTTGGGCCTTCCCACGAAGAGCGGAATGACCATGTGGGGGAACACCACCACATCCCGAAGCGGGAGCAGCGGGAGTTCGAGCTTTTCGCTACGGTAGTCAGTGTTCGACATGGGTTTACCTTTAAAAGTTGGGCTACGTCGGTGCAGATGGGGCCTGCGCGGCAAAGTTCAAGTTGCAGCGCTCACCGATGTCACCCGGTTCAAACTGCCGACCACGTAAATTCCCGCCGACAGTATGCCGGCGGGACTTGCAATGCGATCTACTTTGCTACAGGCGGCGGGCGCCTGCCTTGCTGCGGGCCTGCGCTGCCCTGGCACCCGACCGCCCCGGCGCGCTTCAGTTCGAGCCGGCAACTTTCTGCTGATCGGCGTAGATCAGCAGTGGGCGTGCATCGCTATTGACGGAGCCTTCGTCGAGCACGACTTTGGCGACGTTTTCCAGATTGGGCAGTTCGTACATCGTATCGAGCAGAACACCTTCAAGTATGGAGCGCAAACCGCGCGCGCCGGTTTTGCGCGCGAGCGCCTTGCGCGCAATGGCCTGCAGGGCGGTGGGACGAATTTCGAGATCCACGCCTTCCATCAGGAACAGTTTCTGGTATTGCTTGATGAGTGCGTTTTTGGGTTCGATCAGGATTTCGATCAGCGCTTCTTCGTCAAGTTCGTGCAAGGTGGCGATGACCGGCAGGCGGCCGACGAATTCCGGTATCAGGCCGTATTTGATCAGGTCTTCCGGCTCTACGCGGCGCAAGGTTTCGCTGATGTTCTTGGTGTCCTGGCTTTTCACCTCGGCGCCAAAACCTATGCCCACCTTTTCGGTACGCATGCGTATCACGCGATCCAGTCCATCGAACGCGCCGCCGCAAATGAACAGGATGTTGGTGGTGTCGACCTGCACAAAATCCTGGTTCGGGTGCTTGCGCCCGCCCTGCGGCGGCACGCTCGCCACGGTGCCCTCGATCAGCTTGAGCAGCGCCTGCTGCACGCCCTCGCCGGACACGTCGCGGGTAATTGACGGGTTGTCGGACTTGCGCGAAATTTTGTCGATTTCGTCGATGTAGACGATGCCCTGCTGCGCCTTTTCGACTTCGTACTCGCACTTCTGCAGCAGTTTCTGGATGATGTTTTCGACGTCTTCGCCGACGTAGCCGGCTTCGGTCAGGGTGGTCGCGTCGGCGATCACGAAGGGCACGTTGAGCAGGCGCGCCAAGGTCTGCGCGAGCAGGGTTTTGCCCGAACCCGTGGGGCCGACCAGCAGGATGTTGCTTTTTGCCAGTTCGACTTCGTCGTTGCGCGTCATGTGGCGCAAGCGCTTGTAGTGGTTGTACACCGCTACGGAAAGGATGCGCTTGGCCTGATCCTGGCCAATCACGTACTGATCGAGGATGGCGCAAATTTCTTTCGGGGTCGGCAGGTCGCCGCGGTTATTTTTCGGCCCCTGTTCGGAGACGATTTCGTCGCGGATGATGTCGTTGCACAGCTCTATGCATTCGTCGCAAATGAATACGGACGGCCCGGCGATGAGCTTGCGCACCTCGTGCTGGCTTTTTCCGCAAAACGAACAATAGAGAAGTTTGTCACCCCCGGATTTCTTGTCCGACATTTTTGTCCCCCCGCAATCTCAGGCCGCAGCGTCCGCCCGGTTCGCCAGGACGCGATCCACGAGGCCATATTCGACCGCATCGGGTGCCGCGAGGAAATTGTCGCGGTCGGTGTCGCGCTCGACGCGTTCGACGGCCTGGCCGGTATGTTTGGCCATGAGCTGGTTGAGCTTGCCCTTGAGCAGGATGATTTCCCGCGCATGGATTTCGATATCCGACGCCTGGCCCTGAAAACCGCCCATGGGCTGATGAATCATGACGCGCGAGTTGGGCAGGCAAAACCGCTTGCCCTTCGCGCCGGCGGCGAGCAAAAAGGCGCCCATGCTGGCCGCCTGCCCTATGCACAGGGTACTGACGTCCGGCTTGATGAACTGCATCGTGTCGTAAATGGCCAGACCGGCGGAAACCGAGCCACCTGGCGAATTGATGTAGAAATAAATGTCCTTGTCCGGATTTTCCGATTCCAGGAACAGGAACTGCGCCACGATCAGATTGGCCGTGACGTCATCGACCGGACCGACCAGAAACACCACGCGCTCCTTGAGCAGGCGCGAGTAAATGTCGTAGGCGCGTTCGCCGCGCCCGCTCTGTTCGATGACCATGGGCACGAGGCCCAGCGCTTGCGCGGATCCGGCGCCTTGGCCGGCATTTGCAGGTAGTGGATAAAGCATGATGGTTCTTTCAGCAGGCTCCCGGCATCATGCCGCATTTGCCATCAGCTCGTCAAAGCCAATGGCCTTGTCTACGGTCTGGGCGTGACGAGTTACCCATTCCACGACATTGTCTTCGAGCACGACGGCTTCGATCGGGCCGAGACGCTGGCGCTCGGCGTAATACCAGCGCACGAGTTCTTCGGGCTGCTCGAAACTTTGTGCCTGTTCCTGCACCAGGGCACGAATCTGCTCCGGCTGGGCATGCAAATCCTGATTGTTCTTGAGCACTTCTGCAATGATCAGACCGAGCTTCACGCGCCGCAGGGCGGCTTCGCCAAACCAGGCCGGCTCGATGGGCAATTTGTCCATGTCCATGCCGCGGCCCTGCATGTCCTTGCGCATATTATCGGCCAGCAGCTTGCTTTCTTCCTCCACCAGCGACTTGGGCACGGTGAGCGGCGTCACGGCCAGCAGCGCGTCCATGGCCTGTTGTTTAACGCGCGCCTGGACGCGCTTTTTGATTTCGCGCCCCAGATTGGTTTTGACTTCTTCGCGCAGCTTGGCGAGATCGCCATCGGCTATGCCCAGGGCGCGCGCGAAATCGGCATCAAGTTCGGGCAGTTTGGCGGCTTCCACGGCCAGTACGCTCACCTCGAAGCTAACCTGCTGGCCGGCCAAATCCTGGGAGTGGTAATCGGCCGGGAAAGTCAGGTCGAACGTTTTGGTTTCTCCCGCCGACATGCCCGTCAGCGCCGCTTCGAAATCCGGCAACATGGCTTTGGCGCCTATGGTTACAGGATAGTCGTTACCGCTGCCGCCGGGAAACGGCTCGCCGTCGCGGCGGCCGACGAAATTGATCTGTATGCGGTCGCCTTCGGCGGCGGCGCGGTCCGCCGCTTCATAGGTGGTGCGCTGCTTGCGCAGCACGTCTATGGTTTTGTCCACGTCGGCATCCGCCAGTTCATATACCGGGCGCTCGATCGGGCTGGTGCTCAAATCGCCGATCTGCACCTCGGGATAGACTTCGAATACGGCGCGAAATTCGAGCCGGCTCGAATCTTCGCTCTGGCGCGGCTCTATGCGCGGCGTGCCGGCAATGCGCAGCTTCTGCTCCACGACCGCCTGACCGAACGCGCGCTGCACGGCTTCGCCCAGCGCTTCGGAACGAACCTGAACGCCGTATTGCTGGGCAACCAGCTTGAGCGGCACCTTGCCGGGGCGGAATCCGGGCATTTTGACCTGCCGGGCAAGCCGGGAGAGGCGCTGCTGCACATCCTGCTCGATATCGGCGAGGACGACGGACATTTCGAGCTGGCGCTCCAGCGGATTGACGGCGGCTTCCTGATTTTCTTGCATGTACGTGAACCTGCGCTTGAGTGTTGGTCTGATTGTGGGGACGGAATCGCAGCCGGTGCGTTGCGAGCACTGGAAACCGGCCGCTGGAACGCGCCCGGCCTCGTCCGGGCTTCCCGCCCGACTGTGGCAGCGGTGTTGTTGGCGGTAGCGGCGACCGAGCTGCCTAAACGTTATATGGTATCACACTACCCGCCTCCCTGCGAGCGTGCCAAACTATTGATTCCCCGTGCATTTTGCGACGGCGGGCGGGAAATAATGGTATATAAGGTACAAAGCTGCAACGCGCTGCGAGCACGCCCGGCGCGAACACCGGCGCAAATTTGTTATCCAAGCCGTGTGTCGGGGCTCAAGACCGGCGCCGCAGATGCCGTAAGAAACGTCGTGTCCACTGTCCGGCAACCGGCCGCAAGGAGTTCGAAATGTCGATATTCAGTCGCTACCAGGAACGTTACGACGCGGGCAAGGAAGAAGAGTATTCGCTGCAGGAATACCTCGAAATCTGCAAGACCGACCGCGCGGCCTACGCCACCGCGGCCGAACGCATGCTGATGGCCATAGGCGAGCCGGAACTGATAGACACGCGCACCGATCCGCGCAAGTCGCGCATCTTCTCGAACAAGATCATCAAGCTGTACCCGGCCTTCCGTGAGTTCTATGGCATGGAAGAGGTGATCGAAAACATCGTGTCGTATTTCCGCCACGCCGCCCAGGGCCTGGAGGAAAAGAAGCAAATCCTGTATTTGCTGGGCCCGGTGGGCGGCGGCAAATCGTCGCTGGCGGAGCGGCTCAAGGCGCTCATCGAACACGTTCCTTTCTATGCGCTGAAAGGTTCGCCCATGCACGAATCGCCGCTGGGACTGTTTTCTCCGGACGAAGACGGCCCGCTGCTGGAAGAAGATTTCGGCATACCGCGGCGCTATCTCAATTCCATCATGTCGCCCTGGGCGGTCAAGCGGCTCAACGAAGCCAATGGCGACATCTCGCGCTTCCGCGTCGTGCGCCTGCGGCCTTCGGTATTGCGGCAGGTGGCGGTGGCAAAAACCGAACCCGGCGACGAAAACAATCAGGACATTTCATCGCTGGTCGGCAAGGTGGACATACGCAAGCTGGAGCAATATTCGCAGGACGACCCGGACGCCTATGCCTACTCCGGCGGTCTGTGCCTGGCCAATCGCGGCCTGCTTGAATTCGTCGAAATGTTCAAGGCCCCGATCAAGGTACTGCACCCGCTGCTCACGGCGACGCAGGAAGGCAATTACAAGGGCACGGAAGGATTCGGCGCCATCCCCTTCGACGGCATCGTGCTGGCCCACTCGAACGAGTCGGAATGGCTGGCGTTCAAGAACAATCGCAACAACGAAGCATTCCTCGACCGCATCTACACCGTCAAGGTGCCGTACTGCCTGCGTGTGTCGGACGAAATGCGCATCTACAACAAACTGATAGACAGCAGTTCGCTCAAGCACGCCCCCTGCGCGCCCGACACCTTGCGCATGATGGCGCAATTCGCCGTGCTGTCGCGCGTGAAAGAACCGGAAAATTCCAGCGTGTTTTCGAAAATGCGCGTCTATGACGGCGAAAACCTCAAGGACACCGATCCGAAAGCCAAAAGCTATCAGGAATACCGCGACTACGCCGGCGTCGATGAGGGCATGACCGGCCTATCCACGCGCTTCGCGTTCAAGGTGCTGTCCAAGGTGTTCAATTTCGACCATCGCGAAATAGCCGCCAACCCGGTGCACCTGATGTACACGCTGGAACAATCCATCGAGCAGGAGCAGTTCCCGCCCGAAACGGAACAGCGCTTCCTGCGCTACATCAAGGAATTCCTGTCGCCGCGCTATGCCGAATTCATCGGCAAGGAAATTCAGACCGCCTATCTGGAGTCGTACTCGGAATACGGTCAGAACATATTCGACCGCTACGTCACCTATGCCGACTTCTGGATACAGGACCAGGAATTCCGCGACCCGAACACGGGCGAAATTCTCGACCGCGCGGCGCTGAACGACGAGCTGGAAAAAATCGAAAAGCCCGCCGGCATCAGCAATCCAAAGGATTTCCGCAACGAAGTCGTGAATTTCGTGCTGCGCGCTCGGGCCAAGAACAACGGTCGCAATCCGCTCTGGACCAGTTACGAGAAGCTGCGCACGGTGATCGAGAAAAAGATGTTCTCCAATACCGAGGAGCTGCTGCCGGTCATTTCATTCAGCCCCAAGGGCTCGGCCGAAGAGCAGAAAAAACATCGGGATTTCGTCGATCGCATGGTCGAAAAGGGCTATACCGAGAACCAGGTGCGCCTGCTGTGCGAGTGGTATCTGCGCGTACGCAAGGCGCAGTAAGCGGAGACCCGCATGATACGAATCGTCGATCGGCGCTTCGACAGCAAGAAAAAGAGCGCTGTCAACCGGCAGCGCTTTTTTCGGCGCTTCAAGGCGCAGATACGCAAAGCCGTCGCCGACGCAGTCACCGGCCGCAGCATACGCGACATAGACAGCGGCGAAAAAGTATCCATCCCCGCCAAAGATCTGAACGAACCCCAGTTCGAACACGATCGCAAAGGCCGCTGGGAAACCGTGTATGCCGGCAATGACCAGTTCAATGCCGGCGACGAGGTGCCGCGCCCCATGGGCGGCGAAGGCCAGGGCCGCGGCAAGGGCGCCTCCGATTCCGGCGAAATGCAGGATGACTTCGTATTTCAGTTGTCGCGCGAAGAATTCCTGAACATTTTTTTCGACGAGCTGGAATTGCCCAATCTCGTCAAAACCCAGCTTGCCCGCATCACCGAGCACAAAACCGTGCG
>JAEUNM010000139.1 GCA_016791105.1 Rhodocyclaceae bacterium
CCCGCGCCCCCAGCGTCGTGGCGGATTTACCGTCGGGCGTGCGAGCCGAAATCGCAAACCGCGCGCCGGTTAAGTACCGCCTGCTTTGGGGGCGCGGGCGTCCCGCCCGCGGTCGCAGGCGCCGGACGTGTAATCGCGGGCGAGACGCCCGCGCCCCCAGCGTCGTGGCGGATTTACCGTCGGGCGTGCGAGCCGAAATCGCAAACCGCGCGCCGGTTAAGTACCGCCTGCTTTGGGAGCGCGGGCGTCCCGCCCGCGGTCGCAGGCGCCGGACGTGGAATCGCGGGCGAGACGCCCGCGCTCCCAGCGTCGTGGCGGATTTACCGTCGGGCGTACGAACCGAAATCGCAAACCGCGCGCCGGTTAAGTACCGCCTGCTTTGGGGGCGCGGGCGTCCCGCCCGCGGTCGCAGGCGCCGGACGTGAAATCGCGGGCGAGACGCCCGCAGTTGCAATCGCCGTATGTCAATTCGCAGGCGCCCACGTCCCCAGTCCCTCGTCGTAAACAACGTGAGGAATACCGGCCGACACCCGAAATCGCTAATGGCTATTCAGCCTTCGTGCTGCGCCAGGTAATTCATAGGACCGCCGGTATATGGCGCAAAGCCGGTGCCGAAAATGACGCCCGCGTCGGCGAGGTCGGCGTCCGCCACGATGCCGGCCTCGACCAGATTTTTGGTTGCCGCCAGCAGCGGGGCGATAAGGCGATCGGCCAGCCCGGCCGGCACAGGGCCCGGCCTGGTTTTGGCCGGTTTCCCGGCGTTCCAGGCGTAAAACCCGGCGCCGGATTTTTTGCCTATGCGCCCGGCAGCGACGAGCTCGCTCAGGCAGCGCGGCGCGCTTGCACCGGCGGCAAGCTGTTTGCCGGCCGCCAGCGCAATATCCAGTCCCACGGTATCGGCCAGTTCCAGCGGCCCCATGGGCATGCCGAAGCCGAGCGCGGCGGCATCCACGCTTGCTGCGCTCAGGCCTTCATCGACGCAGCGCATGGCTTCCAGCATGTAAGGCCCCAATACGGCATTCACCAGAAAGCCCGGCGCGCTCTTGACCGGCAACGGTAGTTTGTCTATGGCGCGCACGAATGCCGCGGCCTTTGTGGCTTCTTCAGCGGGCGTGGCCGCGCCGCTCACCACTTCGACCAGCGGCATTCTGGCCACAGGATTGAAAAAATGTATGCCCACCAGGCGCTCGGGTCGCTGCAGCGCGCCCGCAATCTGTTCCAGCGCCAGCGACGAAGTATTGGTTGCCAGCAGTGCGCCAGGCTTCAGGCGCGGTTCCAGTTCCCGCATGAGCGCGTGTTTGGCGTCCAGATTTTCGAATATGGCTTCGATTACAACATCGGCCTGGGATATGCCGAGGCCCTGCGGATCCGGCACGATGCGGTCCAGCGTCAGTCGCGCAGTGCGCGCATCGCGCCGGTAGCGGCGTTTGAATGCCGCCGCGGCGCGTGCGATGGCCGTGGCGATGCGGCTCAAATCCTGGTCCTGAAGAGTGACGTCCAGCCCGCGCCCGGCGCACCAGGCGGCGATGTCGCCGCCCATGCTGCCGGCGCCGATCACATGCACGTGGCGGGCCGAAAAATCGGCCGCCTTGCCCAAAGTTTTGAGGCGCTCGCGCAGTTTGAATACGCGCACCAGATTGCGCGAGGTATGGCTTTTGAAAATCGCCGCCAGCGAGCCGGGCGCCGTGTCAGGCACGGCGAGCGCATTGCCGCCGTAATGCGCCCACATGTCGAGAATCGCATAGGGTGCCGGATAGTGCTCCGGGCGCGCCCGCGCCGCAACCTGAGCGCGTGCCCGCTTGCGCACGATGCCGGCGAGCGGCCCGCTCAGTACCCGCTGCAGCCACGGCAGTTCGCGCCGCGGCGGTAGACGCACCAGCCAGTCCCGCGCCGTGGCGTCGGCCAGGCGCGCCGGCACGCAGGCATCGGCCAGGCCCAGCGCGCGCGCTTTGTAGGCATCCACGCTGCGCCCGGTGAGCAGCAGGTCGAGCGCGGCCGGCGCGCCCACCCGCTGCGGCAAGCGCAGCATGCCGCCCCAGCCCGGTACGATGCCCAGCATGACTTCCGGCAGCGCGAACTGGGTGTCCGGCGCATCGACGGCAATCAGATAGCGGCAGGCCAGCGCCAATTCGAGGCCGCCGCCCAGGCAATAGCCTGACACCAGTGCCAGCGTGGGATAGGGCAGGGCAGCCAGGCGGTTGTACAGGTTCCAGCCGCGTTCGACCAGTGCGCGCACTTCTGCCAGCGAAGACAGGGTGCCAAATTCGTCTATGTCTGCACCGGCGATGAAGCCGCTGGCTTTGGCGGAGGTGATGACCAGCCCGCGCGGCGCTGCGGTTTCCAGTTCGTCCAGCAGCTGCCCCAATTCCGCCATGACGGCGCGCGTCAGTACATTATTGGCTTCATGGGCACGGTCCAGCCGCGCCCAGGCGATACCGTCCGCGTCGCGTTGCAACTGCCAGTGCTCATAGCGGCCGGGCACGGCCGGCTGTTGTTGACTAACGGATTGCATCAGTCGCGCTCCAGCAGCATGGCGCCACCCTGACCGCCGCCTATGCAGATGGCCGCAATGCCGCGCCGGCCGCCGCTGCGCGCGAGCGTATGCGCCAGGTGCAGTACGATGCGCGCGCCGCTTGCACCGACCGGGTGGCCCAGGGCGATGGCGCCACCGTCCACATTCAGTTTGCCCTCGTCGAGGCTGCCGGCCGCGCCATCCAGCCCCAGTTCGGTACGGCAATAGTCGGCGTCGCGCCAGGCGGCCAGACAGGCCAGCACCTGCGCGGCGAATGCTTCGTTAATTTCCCAGGCGTCGAGGTCGTTCAGCGCGAGGCCGTGGCGGCGCAAAATCGGTGTTGCGGCATGTACCGGGCCCAGCCCCATTTGCGCCGGGTCCAGACCGGCCCACTGGCTATCGCTGATGCGCGCGAGCGGGGTGAGGTCGTAGCGGCGCAGCGCGCTTTCCGACGCCAGCAACAGCCAGCAGGCGCCGTCCGTGACCTGCGAACTATTGCCGGCGGTAATCGTTCCCAGCGGCCGATCGAACACCGGCTTTAGTTGCGCCAGCTTGTCCGCAGACGAATCCGGCCGCAGGCCGTCGTCCGCCGCATAAGCCGTGCCGTCAGCCGCCACCAGCGGCACCACTTCGCCGAAATGCCCGGCCGCGTAGCCGGCCACGGCGCGGCTGTGCGAGCGCACCGCAAATTCGTCCTGAGTGCGCCGTGCCAGGCCGAAGCGGGTGGCCAGAATTTCTGCCGTTTGCCCCATGGACAGGCCCACGACCGGGTCGGTCAGTCCTTTCAATAGTCCGATTACCGGGGCCAGATAGCCGAGCCGGAATTTGCGCAGCGCGGCGATGCGCTGGGCGGTATCGCGCGCGCCATACCAGCCGGACAGCCAGCGCACCATGGCGTCGGAAAACAGCAGCGGCGCGCGCGACAGTGCATCCACGCCACCGGCCAGCACCATGTGCGAGCGACCCAGGCGAATGTTTGCGACGGCGCTATCCAGCGCCTGCATGCCGCTGGCGCAATTGCGCATTACGGTCCAGCCCGGCACGCGCTGCGGGCAGCCGATACGCAGGGCGGCGACGCGGCCGATATTGACTTCGTCCGGCGAAGGCGCAGCGCAGCCCAATATGACTTCGTCGAGCGCCTCGGCGCCGGCCTTGCTGCGGCTCATGAGGGCGCGCCCGGCCGCTACTGCGAGGTCTGCCGCCGCAAATGGGCCGGGCGCGTTGCGCGCCTTCAAAAACGGCGTGCGCGCGCCATCGACCAGATAAACCGCCGCCTGCACCATCTATGCGTCTCCGTTACTCTAATTAATCTGACTGGCGCGCAAGCCGGCAGCGGCGGCCGGCCGCCGCGCACGGCTGCTTCCCCGCGCGCCTAGGCCACTTCCAGCGCGACGCCATGGGTCGTGGCCGGCACGATGTTGGATTCGGGCTGGAAATCCGGCGCGAAGTCATCCACGCGTATGACGCGATTGCGCAATTCGTCGCGGCGTTTGAGCAGCGCCGCGTCGTCCGCGCTCGCGATGCCGGTGGCCTGCGCCGCCACCATCCACTCGGCCGGCGTGCGCCCGCTTATGCGGCCTTCCTTGTGCGCGGCGCGCAGGCGGGCTTCGAGGGCTTCGGCTTCCATGGTCGCGGCAAGCGCCGCTTCAATGGCGCCGACCACTTCGCTGTCATTGCGCGGGATGTGCATGTCTGCGGTGAGCCGGTCGCGCGCCGCGCCGGGTGCGATCAGTAATTGCGCGACCTGTTCGCCCAGCTTGTCGGCCGGTACCGTATAGGGCCTGCCGAGCGGGAATAGGGTCCATTTGAGCAGCTTGCCGACGGCCTTGATGGGAAAATTGGATATCACGCCTTCCAGCGCATTTTGCGCGGCGAACATGCAATCCCAGATCGCCCACTGCAGCAGCGGCAAATCCTGTTCCGGGCGCTGGTCGTCTTCAAAGCGCTTCAGGCAGCACGATGCCAGATACATCATCGACAGCACATCGCCCATGCGCGCCGACAGCTTTTCTTTGCGCTTGAGGTCGCCGCCCATGCTCAGCATGGCGACGTCGGCGATGAACGCGAATGCGGCCGAAAAGCGCGTGAGTTGCTGGTAATAGCGCCGCGTTTCGGCCGCGATGCCGCGGCCGGCGTTGTCGGGCAGGCCCACATAGTGCGAGCCGGTCAGGCCCATCACGAAGGCGCGCGCGGCATTGCGGAACACGTAGCCGACGTGGCCGGCCAGCGCTGCGTCGAATTCTGCCAGTGCGGCTTTCTGGTCCGCACTGCCGGCGGCATGCATTTCGGCCAGCACGTATGGATGGCAGCGTATGGCGCCCTGGCCGAATATGATGAGGCTGCGCGTGAGGATATTCGCGCCTTCCACGGTAATCGACACCGGCACCTGCTGGTAGGCGCGGCCGAGGAAATTGGACGGCCCCAGGCAGATGCCCTTGCCGCCCAGTATGTCCATGCCGTCATTCACCACCGAGCGTGCGCGCTCTGTGACGTGGTATTTCGCGATGGCCGACACGACCGACGGTTTTTCGCCCAGATCGACCGCGCCGGCCGTCATTTTGCGCACTGCGTCCATCAGATAAAGATTGCCGCCCATGCGCGCGAGCGCTTCCTGCACGCCTTCGAATTTGCCTATCGCGGTTTTGAACTGATAACGCACGCGGGCATAGCCGCCTACCGCGCGCACGGCCAGTTTGGACATGCCGGTCGTGGAAGCCGGCAGCGATATCGAGCGGCCCGCGGCCAGGCACTCCATGAGCATGCGCCAGCCCTGGCCGGCCATGGCCGGGCCGCCTATGATCCAGTCCAGCGGCATGAATACCTCGCGCCCCCAGTTGGGACCGTTCTGGAACACCGCATTGAGTGGCAGATGGCGGCGGCCAATATGGACGCCGGGGTGGCGCGTCGGCACCAGCGCGCAGGTAATGCCTATGTCTTCGATCTCGCCCAGCAGATGGTCCGGGTCGTACAGGCGGAAGGCCAAACCCAGCAAGGTAGCGACCGGCCCCAGCGTGATGTAGCGCTTGTCCCAGGTGACGCGCATACCCAGCACTTCGCGGCCGCCCCACTGGCCTTTGCACACCACGCCATAATCGGGTATGGACGCTGCGTCAGAGCCGGCTTGCGGGCTGGTGAGTGCGAAACAGGGAATTTCTTCGCCGCGTGCCAGCCGCGGCAAATAATGCAGTTTTTGAGCTGGCGTGCCGTAGTGCAGCAGCAATTCGGCCGGCCCGAGGGAATTCGGCACCATTACCGTCACCGTCGTCGCGGAACAGCGCGTGGCGAGCTTATGCACCACGGCAGAATGCGCCCAGGCGGAAAACCCCTTGCCGCCATAGTCCTTGGGAATGATCATGCCCAGAAAGCCGCGTTCCTTGATGAACTGCCAGACATGCGGCGGCAGGTCGTACAGCACGTGGCTGGTTTCCCAGTCGTCCGACATGCGGCATAGTTCTTCCGTATCGACATCCAGAAAATGCTGTTCTTCGGCCGTAAGATGCGGCTGCGGGTAGGCCAGCAGGCGGTTCCAGTCCGGGCTGCCGCGGAATAATTCGCCTTCCCACCACACCGTGCCGGCTTCCAGCGCAACGCGCTCGGTTTCCGACATGGGCGGCAACATGCGGCGATACATTGCCAGCAATGGCCGCATGACGAGCGCGCGGCGCAGCGGCGGTATGTTGAGCAGCAGAATTTTCAGGCCGGCGATGGCGAATACCGCGACGACCAGCCATTGCGGCCAGCCGCCCGTGTAGGCGATTGCCGCCAGAAATGCCAGCACGCCGGCGCTCACCAGCCACAGCGGGGCCGCGGCGTAGGCTGCGGCCAGGCCGGCCGCGAGCATTGCCAGTACGATCATCCAGACCATTTGTTTCTCCTTGCCAACTCAGGCGCCGGGCGCCGGCTGTCCGGGCAGCGGCGCGCGCAGGCCGCCCAGCAGAAAAGCCATCAGGCGCTCCGGCAGGCGCGCCCAGGCATCCTCGCCATCGACATCCACGCCGGTGAGCACGCGCAGGTTATCTACTCCCATGATGGCGTATGAAAACGCCCCCAGCATGAAATGAAAGCGCCACAGCACTTCTTCCTGCGCGACTTCGGGCATGGACTGGGCGAATGCCGCGGTGAAGCGCTGCATCAGGCGCGAATTTTCGGCACCGAGAAAGTCGCGCAGGAATTGGTCCGAATCGGCGCTGGAGCGGGCCATCAGGCGCATGAACGCTTGTCCGCCGCCGGCGCGGTCGGCGGCCAGCGCAATGGCCGGCGCGAAAAATGCGGCGACGATCTGGTGCGGCTTTACGCGCGCGGTGCCGGCGGCGGTTTCGGCCGCGGCCAGTTGCGCCAGGCGCTCGGCATTGAGCCGTTCCAGGCGCCGCCGCAGCACCGCCTGCAATAGGCCGGACTTGCTGCCGAAGTGGTAATTCACCGCCGCCACGTTGGCGCCGGCGCGCTGCGTAATGGCGCGCATCCCGGCGGCCTCGACGCCGCGCTCGGCGAACAGGGCTTCGGCGGCATCCAGGATGCGGTTCGGCGTATCGGGTTCGTAATCGGGCACGAAGGTCTCAAACAATCGATTCAAACGAATGTTTTAATTCTGGCACGGCGAGGCTAGTGGCGCAAGCGAAAAATTTCCCGAGTAAAGGTGCCATCCCATCGCATGCCGGTGTTTGGCCTCAGGGCGACGCTGTTCGGTTTGGCGTTACCGGTGAGTAAGATGGTTTCCTGTGTCATAATCCTTGAAGTTGTATCGACACCCGAGCAAACCCCGCCATGCCCTGGATACAAAGCCTGCGTGCCGCGAGCTTTCTTGTTGCCTGTCTGCTGCTGTCGATTCCGGCGGCCGCCGCCCGCGGCGTAATCGACTACGAGCGAGAGCGTGCGCTCGTGCTGGCGCAACTGCAAGGCGGCGACTATGCGGCGCTGGATGCGCGTCTGAACGGCCTGCAGCAGCGTTTCGAGGAAGGCGACCCTGCCGACGAGGCGCTCTGGCCCAGCTTCAAAATGTTCGAAGATTTGGCGCCCGACCTGGCCAGCGCCGAGGCCGGCCTGGTCGCCTGGCGGCAGCGCTTTCCGCGCTCCTATGCGGCGCGTGTGGCGCTGGGCATTTATTACTTCCGGCGCGGCGCCGACGCGCGCGGCGTGAAATACGTGGCGCTTACCAGTCGCGCCGAACTGGCGGCCATGGAACGCTGGATGAGTGCCGCCTGGCAGGAACTGGAGGCATCGCTAGAACTGACCACGCGCCCATTCATGAGCCATGCCTACATGTTGCTGATCGAGTCTTTCGACGGCGAGCGCGCAGAGGTCGAGCGCCAGTTCCGCAGCGCGGAGCGTCATGCGCCGGCCAGTCTGCGCCTGCGCGTGCGCTATATGGGCCGGCTCAAACCGCGCTGGGGCGGCAGTTACGAACAAATGCAGGCGTTCATCGATGAAAGCCGCACCATGTTGGGCGAGGGCGCCGGCCTGGCAGAATTGCGCGCAGAAATTCCCGCTGACCAGGCCAAACTGGCCACCGAACACCAGGACTGGAATGCCGCCGAGCAGTATTACGCCCAGGCGCTGAAATACCACGATGCCGCGCCGCTGCGCTGCGAGCGCGCCTGGGTACGCCTGCAGCGCGATCAGGTGGACGCCGCGCTCGACGATCTCGAGCATGCGCTGGCGCTGCCAGCGCTGGGTAATGAAACAGCGTGCCCCAGCACCCTGGCGGCACTGACGCTGAAAACCGGAGAGAACAGCCGCGTGCTCGCACTGCTCGATGGTTTCCTGCCGCACTACCCGCGCACCGGCGATCTGTATAACCGGCGCGGCTGGCAGTTACAGCAACATGGGCGTCACCTGGAAGCGTTCAAGGACTATACCCGCGCCGGTGAATTGGGCGAATCCTACGGCAAGGCCATGGTAGGGAATTATCTGTTCTACGGCGGAGGCGGCATCGCGCAGGAACGCGAACGTGGTCTGGCCGTTTTGAAAGAGGCGGCGGCGTCGGGCAGCGACCAATATGCCAAGCAAAGTTACGCCGCGGCATTGGCAGCCGTGGGGCGGCACGACGAAGCGGCAAAGCTCCAGGCGCGCACCGAAGCCGGGATGGAAATGCAGCGCGAAAATTACCGCAATCTGAAAATGCTTGCCGCGGCGGCCGCTTTACTTGCGCTGCTCCTCGGCGTGCGCGACGCGCGCCGCAAGGCAAAGGGCCGTGCAAAGCCCGGTGCGGATGACTGAATGAGCTTTCTCGTGAGCGCAACTGCCGGAGCCATGCCGTGAATATGAAGCATCTATTGAGCGCCTGCTTGTTGTCGATAGTGGCGTTTAACGCCAGCGCCAGAATGTCCGCCGAACAGTATGAACAGGCCCGTACGCATGTCATCGAGGCGCTCAAGGGCGGCGACTATGCGGCACTCGATGCGGAACTCAATGGGCTACAGCTCAGGCTGGACCAATCCGCGGCGGACGAGCAGGCGGTGTGGGATGCCTTCAGTCCGTTCGAAGACCTGATCCCCGAACCGGCCGACGCCGAAGCTTTGCTGCGCGCCTGGGTGGAGCGCTATCCAAGATCGTATGCCGCGCATACCGCCCTGGGCATGCATTACCTGCATCTGGCGCGCAAAGCCCGCGGCACGCAATACGCTCAAAATACCAGCGTAACGCGCATGGACGCCATGTATGGCTGGATGGGGCCGGCCCGCAAAGAACTAAGCTTGTCCCTTTCGCTGAGCCAGCGCCCCTTGCTGAGCTATTTCACGCTCATGGCGGCGGCTTCATACGCCGGTCCGCGCAAGGAGGTCGAAGCAAATTTCCGCGCCGGCATCGCGCTTGCGCCGGGCAGCCCGAATTTGCGCAGCGCTTATATGGACCGGCTGAAGCCGCGCTGGGGCGGCAGTTACGATCTCATGCAGGCGTTTGCAGACGACAGCGCACCCTTCATCGAAAACCCGTCCGACGTGGCCGCCATGCGCGCCCAAATCCCGACCGACCAGGGCGCCGTCGAGGCGGTGGCCGGACATTACGAAGCCGCCGAAGCGCTATACACCAGCGCGCTTGACCTGTCCGACCAAGCCCAACTGCATTGCCAGCGCGCCTGGGTGCGCATGGAGCGGCAGGACTGGGCCGGCACGGTGGAGGACTTGACGCGTGCCCGTGCCGCGGAAGGCAGCGGCTATGAATGTGTAACTGCGGTGGCCAAATTTGCCAACCGGCGCACGGACTACCCGGACATGCTCGATTTGCTCGATGCGTTCATTGGTTTCAATCCGCGTGCGCCCGAACTATATGTCCGCCGCGGCTGGATATTGCATCAGAACGGGCGCCGCCTAGACGCCTTGAAAGATTTTCTGCGTGCGGCGGATTTGGGTGATACCTATGGGCAGACCATGGCGGGTAAATACCTGTTCCTGGGCGACAGCGACGTGCCCAAGGACCGTGACCGCGGCCTCGCACTGCTGCGCGCCGCCGCCGAACAGGGCGATCGCAATGCACAGCTAAGCGTGGTGCAGGCGCTCGAAATGTTAGGACGCAAGGATGAAGCCGAAGCCGCAAAAACCTACTATGCAGCCAAAGAAAGCCAGCGCGCCGAGGCGCAAGCCGCACAGGACGCGCCGCTCGCCGCTGCGGTCGGCGGAAATTATTACGTCAAACTGAGCGCCGCGGGGGCGGCCCTGGTGACCGTCCTGGTCGGCATTGCAGCGGCCCGCAGGCGCAAGCCCAAGCCGCAAGGCGGCA
>JAEUNM010000019.1 GCA_016791105.1 Rhodocyclaceae bacterium
CGTCACCGGCGGCGACATCGTCGGCACCGAAGTGCTGGACAGCCGCGGCAATAAAATCAGCCAGGACTTCAACGGCAGCGGCCTCGCCACCCAAGCCACCGATGCCAACGGCCAGCCCGTCACCTACACGCGCGACGCACAGAACCGCATCACCCGCACGAGCGATGCGCTCGGCCGCACCACCGTCTATGGCTACGACGAACGCGGCAATCGCAACGCCCTCACCGACCCGGCCGGCCGGCGTACCGACATCGACTACCACACCACCTGAAACGCCCCGATCAGCATCATTCGCCGGCAGGACGACGGCAGCCTGCAAACCTGGCGCTATCAGTATGACCAAGCGAGCGGCAATCTCACCCAGGAAATAATAGGAGACGTACCACGAATTAGTTGGCCAGAATCCTCGCCAAATTTGCCGGTGCATTAGGTTCTCCTAAGAGCATGACTCGCGCGTTGCCCGACAACTACGCGCATGTCGGACGGGGCGTTTTGCGCCGTCCGTAGGAGTTCTTGGCTCGGCCTGCGGCGTAGGGCGGATAAGCCGCAGACGCGATCCGCAGTATGGGGCGCATAAATTCCCGAATGCGGCCGAATGTTGCGCCGATTTGGGGAGTGAACTGGCGCGCGTGGGTTCGATAAGTCTGCGGCGGAGTCGGGCGCGTGGAGAGGTTGAACGCTCGCATACGGCGGATTGCGCTTTGCTTATCCGCCCTACATCTAAGCCGCCTTACGGGCGATGCGTAATTTTGCGACCTACATGCGCCGTGAAATAATAGGGGAAGTAATAGGGAACGTACCACGAATTAATTTCATGGTGGCAATGGAAGGCCAATGCCGGACGGGGCATTTTGCCCCGTCCGCAGGATTTCCGCGATCGCCAAGGGGCATTCTGTGGACTGTCACGCGTCCGCAACCGGTCGGAAAGGGGCGCTAGCATAAAGCGCCAGGAAGATCCGCTTGCCGCGGCGCTTGGCCCACGCCCGGTAGGCAGACCCGCCCGGCGCCGCTCAAGCGGTTTTAACGGCTAGCCGGGGCGTCTCGCTGGCCGGCCGGGCGGCGGGCAGCAGGCCCCACCAGCGCCACCAGGTGAGTGCGATTTCTGTCGCCGCGTGCACGACGTGCATTGGGTCCGCCAGCACGGCGGGTAATTGTCGGGAAAATTCTTGGGCAGCTTTTTGCAGTCCGAAATCGAATAGTTGCAGCGGCCGTGCCTGCATTTCCGGCTGGGCGCACAAGGCGCTGCGCGCGCTGCTGCGCGAAGTGCTGCGGGGAAGGTTGTCGCGCAGAAATTCGGCGCGGTTTTCGATCGGCACGAGGGGGTAGTGATCGAGCAAGCCGCGGTCCTTGACGAAATAGGCGAGTACATCCGTCGTGGGCCAGATAAATACTTTGCTGCGCGCGCCGTCGAAAAACCCCATTTCCCAGGGCATCCACTGTGAGGCGAGCGAGCCGGGTGCAAGCACGTAAATGAAGGATGCGGATTCGCGCATGGCATCCGTCAGTGCGGCGGCGCCTGCGCCGGTTACCTTGTCCGGCGCGGCTTCCGGCAGCACGTCGTAATCCACGCAGACGCGATAGCCCAGCGCCTGCAGTTCGCTTCTGACTTGGTCCACATCGGCCCGGTCTTTACTGGAGTGGGAAAGAAATACGTCGTACTTCACTTTGTCGATCTCCTTGGCGATGTCGAACTTGGGTTTGACTCGATGACCCGCTTGCTCCTTCCTGCAAAACGAGGGCGGCACCCGGACGGGGCCGTCAGTCGGGGCGGCCCGGTATGGTGCACTGCATTACTTTACGCCAGAACGGGGTTGCAGCGCACAAATGTGTGCGGCGGGCGGGCGGCTGACGGCGTCCGGGGCGGCTGCCTTGGTCGGGCTTTGGGTTTGCACGGAGCGGGTGTCCGGAGGTACAGGCCGGGGCTGATGGATGTTCTCTGGCGCGACCGGGCAGGCAAGTCAGCGCGATTCAACACGGCCTGACGGGGATCCGGTCATGGTGCATCGCTCCAGGCAAGGCCACGCGAGTGAGCGCACGGCCGGGATGCGGTTACTCAGGGCTTGGAGCGCAGCCGCGTATCGAATGAGAATGGCCGTTCGACCGCCAGCGCCACGCTTGCAAACCTGGGGTGAAGGGGGTTGATGACCAGAATCCGCGCCTCGGGAATGACGGCCGAAGGTACGATAAGCCCAAGCCGGCGGCCGCTGCGCAAAAGCTGTGTGCCATAGTCGATGGACGGGCGGCCCGGCGGGCTGGCGTCCCAGCCAGGCAGGGCGGTGACTTCGGCCGCTTCGTATAGTGCCGGGTCGTCGGGCAGGACAAGCTTTGCCAGTAGCAGGTCTTTGGGCAGGATGGGGCCGCTAAGCACGAGTTTTTCAAACGTACATATTTCCACGCTTAGTCCGGCGTAGATCACCGGTACGCCGTTTGCGTGCCAGCGCCCCGCGCAGGCCAGAGCGCCAGCGCCGGTGCGGTCGAGTGCGTATTCCTGCTTGGCAATGCGCCAGGCGATCAAGCGGCCGCGCCGTAGGCGATGGCGTGCAATAGGCGTGCCACTTCGCGGCGCCCGATTTCGGTATCCAGCATGGAAAGCGGCGTGACTTCGCCCAGGCCGGGGTTGCGTGTCTGCAGCCATGCGGAAGCCAGTGCGGAAGTGCCGAAAACTTCTTCTGCCAGACGATTTATGGCGCCTATCGCGGTAAGGCGCTCGCTTACCACGGGGTCGAGCAGTTCGTTCTTGACCCGCTTGCGTTTGGCGGTCGAAATGGACAAGCCGACCAGTTCATAAAAGCGCTCGCGTGGCACATCCATCGCCGCGGCGGCGCCAAGTAGTGTGCCGGCGGGTATGCCGCCGCGAATTTCGTCGATCTGATTTGCCGCCGGGCTGCGCAGAAATTGACTCAGGTAATCGCGCCAGGCTTCGGCGGTCGTGGCCGTTGCGGGCGGCCGGGTTGGTGCTGCCGGCTGCTGCTGCGTCATGCTGCTCTCAGCGCAGTTGGGCTTTTATTTTAGGTCAAATGAGCCGCGTGCCCGGATGTAAGGCCGGGGGCGACCCGGTTTGGACATGCTCGGGAAGGTCGAACCTGGTGGCGCGGGCGGGCTGCCCGGCCGGCGTAAAGCGCCTCGCATGGGGAGGGCTTTGCCAGCAGGGGGTTGAAGCATGCGGCCAGCAAGTCGCGGGGGTAACGCCATCGCCACGGGCGCGTGGACACAATCCCGGTTAGACTGGAACTTCCATCAGCCCTGGAAAGCCCTAGCGCTATGCGACCGGACCGTGCCCTCCACGTCATCGATCCGCACGCCAGTGCGCGCGTGCGGGCGCTGGCAGAACCGCGTTTTGGCGCGCCGCCGTGGCGGCGCGATCTGCTCATCGAATGCCTGCACCTGCTGCAGGATGCCTATGGGCACTTGGGGGCCGCCGACATCGCGGCTATTGCGGCGCATTTCCGTCTTGCGCCGGCCGAGGTGTATGAAGTGGCGACGTTCTACCACCACTTCGACGTGGTGCGCGCCGGGCAGGCGGCGCCGCCGGCGCTCACGCTGCGGGTGTGCGATTCCCTCTCCTGCGCCCTGGCCGGTGCCGATGCGCTGGCGGCGGACCTTGCCGATCAGTTGGGCGATGCCGTGCGGGTGCAGAAAGTGTCCTGCGTGGGGCGCTGCGAGCACGCCCCGGTTGCCGTGGTGGGGCGCCGGCCGCTGGCCTCCGCCACCCCCGAGCGCGTGCTGCAATGCGTGGCCGCCGGGGAGTTCGACGAGCCGCTGCCGCCGGCCGTGAATTTTGCGGCGTATCGCGCGGCGGGCGGCTACCGCCTGCTCGAAGCCGTGCTGTCCGGTCGCTGCGGCGTGGAAGAAATATTGGGCAAGCTCGATCAGTCCGGACTGCGCGGCCTGGGCGGGGCGGGGTTTCCCGCCGGGCGCAAGTGGCGCATCGTGCGCGCGCAGCCGGCGCCGCGCCATCTGGCGGTCAATATCGACGAAGGCGAGCCGGGCACATTCAAGGATCGCTGGTATCTGGAGCGCGATCCGCACCGCTTCATTGAAGGCATGTACATCGCCGCTCAGGTGGCCGGCATCGCCGCCATCTGGATTTATCTGCGCGACGAATATGCCGCCCTGCGTGTTCTGCTGGCGCGCGAACTGGCTGCCGCAAGCGCCGCTTTTCCAGGCCTGCCGCCGGTCGAATTGCGGCGTGGCGCGGGCGCCTATGTGTGCGGCGAAGAATCCGCCCTGATCGAATCGCTGGAAGGCAGGCGTGGCCAGCCGCGCCTGCGTCCGCCCTATGTGGCCGAAGTGGGCCTGTTCGGCCGGCCCACGCTGGAACACAACCTGGAAACCCTGTGGTGGGTGCGCGACGTGGTCGAGCGCGGCGCGCAGTGGTTTGCCGGCTGCGGCCGGCACGGTCGGCACGGCCTGCGCTCCTACTCGGTGAGCGGACGCGTGCGCGAACCGGGCGTAAAACTGGCGCCGGCCGGCATCACCCTGAACGAGCTGATCGCCGAATATTGCGGCGGCATGGCGCCTGGCCACACGCTGTACGGCTATTTTCCCGGCGGTGCGTCGGGCGGCATATTGCCGGCCAGCCTGGCCGACCTGCCGCTGGATTTCGACACCCTGCAGGCGCACGGCTGTTTCATCGGGTCGGCCGCCATCGTGGTGTTTTCGCAAGCCGATAGCGCGCGCGCCCTGGCGGAAAACGCGATGCGCTTCTTCGCGCACGAATCCTGCGGCAAATGCACGCCCTGCCGCGCCGGCACCGAACGCGCGGTGGGGCTCATGCAGGCCACGGATTGGGATACCGCGCTCATGAAAGAACTGGCGCAGGTGATGGCCGATGCCTCGATTTGCGGACTTGGGCAGGCCGCGCCCAACCCCATGCTGTGCGTGATGCGCTACTTTCCGCATGAAGTCGGAGTCGGGCGATGAATGCCGAAATCGAATTCCAGCTCGACGGCCGCACGCTCAGTGCGCGGCCGGACGACAGCATCCTCAGCGCCGCCCGCCGCGCCGGCGTGGATATACCGCATCTTTGCTACAAGGACGGCTTGCGCGCGGACGGCAATTGCCGCGCCTGCATGGTCGAAATCGACGGCGAACGCGCGCTGGCGCCGGCCTGTTGCCGCGCGCCCGCCGCCGGCATGCAGGTGGCCGCGGCGAGCGAGCGTGCGCGCCGCGCCCAGCGGGTTGTGCTGGAATTGTTGCGCGCCGAAGTGCCGGCCGCCGCGCGCCAGGCGAATTCCGAACTGGAACTATGGTGCGCCCGTCTGGGCGTGGACGAGCCGCGCTTCGCCGCGCGCGCCGCGCTGGCGCAAGACCGCAGCCACCCGGCCATAAAAGTCGATCTGGACGCCTGCATCCAATGCACGCGCTGCCTGCGCGCCTGCCGCGAAACCCAGGCCAATGACGTGATCGGCTACGCCGGTCGCGGCGCCGCCGCACGCATCGTGTTCGACCAGGAAGCTCTACTGGGCAAGTCGTCCTGCGTAGGCTGCGGCGAATGCGTGCAGGCCTGCCCGACCGGCGCGCTGCGCCCGGCGGCGGAAGCCGGGCTGCTCAGCGCGCGCGTATCCACGCTATGCCCCTATTGCGGCGTCGGCTGCCAGGTGCGCTACGACGTGGCCGGCTATGCCGCCGAGGCGCGCATCGTGGCGGCGGAGGGCCTGCCCGGCCCCGCCAACGCCGGCCGCCTGTGCGTAAAAGGCCGCTATGGTTACGACTACGTGCGCCACCCCGAGCGCCTGACGCGGCCGCTCATACGCAAAGCCGGGGTGCCGAAAGACCCGGCGCGCCCCATCAGCGCACGCAACTGGGACGAAGCATTTCGCGTCGCCAGCTGGGACGAAGCGCTGGACGCCGCCGCCGCCGGCCTCGCGCGCATCAAGGCCGCACACGGCGCGGCAGCGCTGGCCGGCTTCGGCTCCGCGAAAGGCAGCAACGAAGAGGCCTATCTATTCCAGAAATTCGTGCGCGCCGGCATGGGCACCAATAACGTCGATCACTGTACGCGGCTGTGCCACGCCTCGTCGGTGGCGGCGCTGCTGGAGGGCATAGGTTCCGGGGCGGTATCGAATCCGGTGTCGGACGTCGCCCATGCCGACGTGATCATCGTGATCGGCGCCAACCCGGCCGGCAATCATCCGGTCGCGGCTACCTTCATGAAGAACGCCGCCCGCCGCGGCGCCAAACTGATCCTGATGGATCCGCGCGCCACCCCGCTGGCGCGGCACGCCTGGCGCCACCTGCAGTTCAAGCCGGACACCGACGTGGCGCTGCTCAATGCGCTGGCGCACGTGATCGCCACGGAAGGCCTGACGGACATAGGCTTCATCGCCGAGCGCACCCGCGGCTACGAAGAATTTCTGGCCAATCTGGCCGATTACGCGCCGGAAAAAGTCGCCCCCGTGTGCGGCATAGCCGCCGCCACGCTGCGTGAAGTCGCCCGAACTTACGCCACCGCGCGTGCGGCCATGATTTTCTGGGGCATGGGGGTTTCGCAGCACGTGCATGGCACGGATAACGCGCGCTGCCTGATCGCGCTGGCGCTCATGAGCGGGCAGATCGGCCGCCGCGGCACCGGCCTGCACCCGCTGCGCGGGCAGAACAACGTGCAGGGCGCCTCCGACGCCGGGCTCATCCCTTTCATGTACCCGGATTATCAGCGCGCCTCGGACCCCGCCGTGCGCGCCCGCTTCGAGCGACTGTGGCAACTAGCGCCAGGCTCATTGCCGGCCGAGCCGGGCCTGACGGTGGTCGAAATTATGCACGCCGCCCATGCCGGCCAGGTGCGCGGCATGTACGTCATGGGCGAAAACCCGGCCATGTCCGACCCCGACCTCGCCCACGCCCGCGCGGGCCTGGCCAAGCTGGAATGGCTGGTGGTGCAGGACCTGTTCCTGACCGAAACCGCCGGCTACGCCGACGTCGTGCTGCCGGCCTCCAGCCTGCTGGAAAAGCAGGGCACATTCACGAATACCGATCGCCTGGTGCAACTCGCGCGGCCGGCGCTGCCCTTGCCGGGCGAGGCGCGCCAGGATTTGGACATCATCGCCGATCTGGCGCGGCGCTTCGATCGCGCGTCCGGCCTGAGCTGGTCGCGCCGCCCGCCACGCGAGGTGTATGAAGAAATGCGCGCCGGCATGGGCAGCATTGCCGGCATCAGCTGGACGCGGCTGGAGCGCGAAAACGCGGTGGGCTATCCCTGCCCGGATGAATCCGCGCCGGCACAAGCCGTATTGTTCGAGCGGACATTTCCCACACCGGACGGGCGGGCGCGCTTCGTGCCGGCGCACTTCGAGCACGCCGACGAATTGCCCGATGCCGACTATCCGCTGGTGCTCATCACCGGCCGCACGCTGGAACATTGGCACACCGGCGCCATGACGCGCCGCGCCAGCGTACTGGAGGCATTGCAACCACAGGCTTATGCGGCATTCCATCCGGACGACCTGGCTGCGGCGCGTCTGGTCGACGGCCAGACCGTGCGCCTGCAAACGCGGCGCGGCAGTGTGTCGGCGCGTGCGCTGGCGGACATGGCCATGGCGCGCGGACAGGTGTTCATGCCCTTCTGCTATGTCGAAGCGGCAGCCAATCTGCTTACCAATGACGCCCTCGATCCGTTCGGAAAAATTCCCGAGTTCAAATTCTGTGCGCTGAAAGTGGGCGCCCTCGAAAGCGCCTGAAACCGGGCGTCGATCGGCGCTCGCCTGCGTCGTGCGGCGTGCACCAATCTCCGCGGTATTCCTGAGTTGGCGCGGGTTTTCCGCTCTGTCGCAGGGGGCGCGATGCACCCGCTGGCACTGCCGGATTGGGTGTGACAGCCGCCTAGCTGCGGACTGGCCAGAAGGTCTCCACGGCTCGCCGCTCCCGAGTGTCGGCGCACTTTACGCATACAAGCGTTCTGGCTTGGGTGGGGGTGAGCCGCGGCGCACAAACGAACCCCTGTCTGGGGGCTTCGGCGGGTGCCGACACGCGGCGATGATTGGCGTCACATTTCCGGCTTTTCGTGCCTGGCCGCGAGTCAAGTAACGGACTACCGCACGGCGAAATCTGCATGTGATGGCACCTGCCAGGCAGCGGGAAACCACTGTACTGCCCTAGAAGTGTCGTCATACTGTCGGGAAATTTTACACAGGTGCCGAAATAAATCAGAGCTTTGTTGGCAATCGCTTGTAAACAAAAGTGAATCCATTCTTGGCACGGGTTTTGCTAACCGCTATATGACCGCTCGCATCGCGCGGCTTTTGAAACTGCGGCAACCGCCCATGGGCGCCGCGAATATGTACCAACCGACAAAAAGGGTATCTGCATGAAAACCTCTCGTTTAGCCGCCTTCGCCGTCGCCGCAGCGGCAACCGGTTTCGCCGGGTCTGCTTCTGCCATTCCGATCGTAGCCATTTTCAACGTTGCAACGGTAGGCGCGATCACCGCCGACACGGGCGACGTGACGACTGCCACCACTATTGGGGATGCTGGCCCCAATTTCGTCGGCTCGGTCCTTGCCAGCAACATCGGCCTGGCGGCATTCGATCCCGTCACGTTCACGCCTCAGCCCATGCCGGTTTCGATAAACTCGACGTTTACCAAAACTTTCACAACCGTGATGGGCACCTTTACCGAAACGCTGACGGTGTATTCGGTCACCCCGACGGGCAATTCCCTCAGCGTGCTGGCGCAGGGCACCATTACGGGTGCCGGCTTCGACCCGACGCCGGTGTTCTACTCGGCCGCTTACACGCAGAACGCCGGCCCCGGCACACAAATCAACGTGTCGTACAACGACTCGACCACGGCTCCTCCCGGCATTCCCGAACCGGCCACGATGGCGCTGATCGGTCTGGCAATGGCGGGTGTCGCCGCCTCCCGCCGCAAGGCCTGAAGCTTCAAGCCGCAGCAGAAATAGCCTGCCGCCCGCTTGTCGGGCGGTAGTCAAAGGGCCGAAGAGTGATCTTCGGCCCTTTTGCATTCGGAGCCGTAGGGCGCAAAAGCGTAGCGCATAGCGCCGTATGGTGCGCTTGCTCCGCTACGCACGCAGGGTGGGCAGTGAGCCGCCACATACGGCGGAATGCGCTGCGCTTTTCCGCCCTACGAGGGCCGGGCCTCACGCCTGTGTAGGTTGGCGGTGAGCTTGCGAACCCCAGCACCCACCGTTCGATGTACGCGAAAACCATTGGGGATCGCCGGCCCGTAGGGCGGATAAGCCGCAAGCGCAATCCGCCGTATGGTGCGCATGCTCCGCTACCCACGCAGGTGGGCAGTGAGCCGCCACATACGGCGGAATGCGCTACGCTTTTCCGCCCTACGAGGGCCGGGCCTCACGCCTGTGTAGGTTGGCGGTGAGCTTGCGAACCCCAACACCCACCGTTCGATGTACGCGAAAACCATTGGGGATCGCCGGCCCGTAGGGCGGATAAGCCGCAGGCGCAATCCGCCGCATGGTGCGCTTGCTCCGCTACGCATGCCGGGTGGGCTGCGAGCCGCCACATACGGCGGAATGCGCTACGCTTTTCCGCCCTACGAGGGCCGGGCCTCACGCCTATGTAGGTTGGCGGTGAGCTTGCGAACCCCAACCCCCACCGTTCGATGTACGCGAAAACCATTGGGGATCGCCGGCCCGTAGGGCGGATAAGCCGCAGGCGCAATCCGCCGCATGGTGCGCTTGCTCCGCTACGCACGCAGGGTGGGCTGCGAGCCGCCACATACGGCGGAATGCGCTACGCTTTTCCGCCCTACGAGGGCTACGAGGGCTACGAGGGCTGGTGTCGCCGCCTCTCGCCGCAAGGCCTGAAGCTTCAACCCGCAGCACAAATAGCCTGCCGCCCGCCTGCCGGGCGGTAGTCAAAGGGCCGAAGAGTGATCTTCGGCCCTTTTGCATTCGTGCGCCCGGCAGGGCGCACTCACTTGGAGGTGAAAGTACCATTCGGCGGATTGCGCCTTCGGCTTATCCGCCCTACGGGGCTCGTCGACGTGGCGCGGGCGCGTTCAGACACGCGGCCGAAATTGCCTCGCGCCCAGGCTCAAACGATCCCGGCCCGCTTCAATTCCCAATACTGATTGACCAGCGCGGCCGGCAGTTTTGCCGGCGTGGTGTCCACGACATGTACGCCGGCCGCGGCGAGGCGGGCGATCTGGCGCGCCCGCGCGGCTGCGTAGTCCTGCGCTGCCGCGTAACTTAGTGCAGCGTCGAAATCGCGTGGCGCTTGCGCCGTCAATTCTTCCAGCCAGGGTTCGCGCAGATTCGCCAGGCTTACTTCGTGACGCCGGCGCAGCAATTGCAGCGCCGGCAGGAGCGTGCCTTCGTCCTCGTCACGCAGATTGGTAAGCAGCACGATGAGTGCGCGCCGCGTCAGGCGCGTGGCGGCGAATTGCGCCGCGACCAGATAGTCCGGCACCCGCGTGCTGGGCTGCAGGTCGTAACTGGCGTTCATGAGGGTATTGAGCGCGCCGGCGGATTTGCGCGGCGGCAGGTAGCGCGGCTGTTCCAGACCGAAACTGACCAGGCCCACCGCGTCACCCTGGCGCAGGCCAACATAAGCCAGCAGCAGCGCGGCATTCAGGGCGTGATCGAAGTGCGACAGGGTGGCATCCTTGCTGCGCATGCGCACGCCGCAATCCAGCATGAGCACGATTTGCTGGTCGCGTTCGTCCTGATATTCGCGCGCAATCAGTTTGCCGGCGCGCGCGGTGGCTTTCCAGTCCACGCTGCGCGGGCTGTCGTCGCGCCGGTAGTCGCGCAGTTGGCGAAATTCCATGCCTTCCCCGCGCCGGCGGCGCAGCAGCATGCCCATTTGCGACAGGCGGTTGTCGGTGGCGAGCAAACTGTAGCGGCGCACGCGCGCGAAATCCGGATACACCCGCACGCTGTCCGGTGCGCCGGCTTCGGCGCGCATTTGCCACAGCCCGAAGGGGGAGTTGAGGCGTAGCGCCACCGTGCCGAAGCGGTGCAGGCCGCGTTCGGTTGCCAGCAGGCGGTAAGTGAGTTGCAGCGCCTCGCCCGCGTGCAGGTGGAAATCTGCCGGCTGCGCCTCGACCGCAAAGGCTGGCGGATGGGCGTCGTGCAGGCGGCCGGCCAGGCGCCCGCGCCCACTTAGCGTGAGCCGCAAACTTACCCCTTGCCAACTGCCGACCGGCCAGGTGCGGGAAAGCTGGCGCTCCAGGGTGAGCGGGTTGCCGCGCAATAGCGCGGTGGCGTAATCGCCCAGCGCCAGTCCGGCCAGGCTTAGTCCGGCTGCCTGCCATAGCGGCAACAGCGGGTCGAATATGATGGCCGCGACACCCAGCGCGAACCACAGTCCCAGCACGCGCAACAGATTGCGGTGTGGTACCGGCAGCCTGCTGACCGGCGCTGGCTTCATTGGCGCGGAGCCGGCACCTGCGCGAGCAGCGCGGCGATCACGCCGTCGGCGTGCTGGCCTTCTATTTCGGCTTCCGCCGCCAGTGCAATGCGGTGGCGCATTACCGGCTTGGCGACGGCCTTGATATCGTCCGGCGTGACGAAGCCGCGCCCGCCCAGCAATGCCTGCGCGCGCGCCGCGCGCACCAGCGCGATGCTGCCGCGCGGCCCGGCTCCACAACTTAAATGCGGACTGGCGCGCGTGGCCCGCACCAGCGCCACGGCATAGTCGAGCACCTTGGCGTCGATATCGACCTGCCCCGCGAACTGCTGCAGCGCCAGCACCGTTTGCGCCTGAATCAGCGTCGTGACCTGATCCACCGACAGGTCGGCGCCGCTTTTGCCGTCGGTGACGCGGCGCGTCAGTTCGGCTTCTTCTTCCGCGCTCGGATAGTCGATGCGGATTTTGAGCAGGAAGCGATCCATCTGCGCTTCCGGCAGCGGATACGTGCCTTCCTGTTCGATCGGGTTTTGCGTTGCCAGCACCATGAAGGGGCGCGGCAGCGCGAGCGGTTTGCCCTCCAGCGTAACCTGGCGTTCCTGCATCGCTTCGAGCAGCGCGGCCTGGGTTTTGGCCGGCGCGCGATTGATTTCGTCGGCCAGCAATAAGTTCGTGAATACCGGACCTTCGCGCGTCACGAAGCGGGCGTTGGGCATGTCGTAATAAGTGTGGCCGACCACGTCCGAAGGCATCAGGTCGGGCGTGAACTGTATGCGCCCGAACAGGCCCGCGAAAGTTTTGGCGAGCGCTTTCACCAGCAGCGTTTTGCCCAGCCCGGGCACGCCCTCTATCAGTACGTGGCCATCGGCGATCAGTCCGACCAGCACCTGTTCCACCACCTCGCGCTGGCCGATCAGGGCGCGCGCCAGTTCGCCCTGCAGGCGTTGCAATAATGTCTGTACCTGTTGCAGTTTTTCGGTATCTATTGGCATGGCAGTGAATGGAATTAGAGCGGGTTTAGTTGGCTGTGCAAAAAATTAAAGCTTGCGCAGCAAGAGGTGCAAGGTTTGAACTGCCTGCACGAAGGCGTGGCGCTGGCGCACATCGCCGGCCAGCGCGTGCTGCACCGCCGCCGCTGCAAGCCCGGTCTGTGCCGCCAGCGCGGCAGGCAGATTGGCGCCCGCCGCCAGTTCCGGATGACGCAGTTCCAGGCGCCGCCGCAAAATGTCGCGCAGCCGCTCGGCCCAGGCGGCATGGCCGTGCGCGCGCCGCACGGCACGCCCGCAGGCGGCCAGATGTTCGGACAGGCTGCGCCGTTCCGGCGGCGTGGCCGGCAGCAGCGGCCCCAGCCGCGGCGCGACATACCAAATCCAGGCCACCAGGCCCGCCAGCAGCGGATAAAGGGCGCTTGCGCCGGGTCCGGCCAGCCAGGACCACAGGCTAGGCACCTGGATGCGCGTAATCAGGCGTACCGGCCCCGCTGTGTCGGCCATCAAGGCCCACAACAAGGCAGCGTGATCGTGTTCGCCTATCGAGTGGTTACTTAGTTTGAAATCCAGCCCGGCGACGAAAGTTATGCCGCCCTTGCCGTGCGTGTAATGCAGTATTTGCGCGCGGTCTTCCGGGCCGTCGGCGCGCCAGGCCGGGACGATCTTGCCGGCCTGCATGCCGGGAAAGAAGGTACGCAATTTGAATTGCCGCGCCGAGCCGGGTAGCTGGACGTACAGCGTCGATTGCCAGCGCTTGCCGACCTCTGCCGCGGCGGCCGGTTTTGCAGCCGGTGCGGTTTGCTGAGCCGGCGCCTCGCCCGCTGCGGCCGGTGCCTGGCTGCTTGTGGCGGGCTGTTCCGGCTTGGGGGCTGCGTCCGCTGCGGGCGAGTTTGCTTCGGCATCTGCCTCGTCTTCGTCATCCGCACTGGTATCGGCAGCGGGTTTTTTGGCCGCCGCCGGCAGGCTGCGCGCCACGTCGAATTGCTGCGCCAGCGGGTCTTCGGCCGGGGCTATTTCCGGCACCGCGATGAGCAGGCCACCGGCCTCCACCCAGCGCAATAGCGCAGCCATGCGTGCGCCGCTGATGCGCCGTTCGCGGCCGCGGTCGAGTATGACTATCCCGCCCGGCGCGAGCCCATCCAGCGTGGCCGGGTCACCGCTTTTTTCGAAATGCCGCCCCATGCGTTCGACGAAGCGGCCGAGCGCCAGATAGCGATCGCGTAGCGCCTCGGGACTGTAGCCGGTGCGCTCGCTGCGTTCGTACTGTTCGAAATTCTGTATGAACCAGACGCCGCCCAGCACGAGCAGCGCGAGCGCCGCCACCGTAGCCCACACCAGGCGCCGCTTCATGCCGCCTCGCGCGCGAAGCGCGTGGGCCAGCCGCGGCACAGTTCGGCCACTGCTTCCTGCGCGGGCAGGCGGTGCGCATAGGCGGCGGCGGTCCATACCGCCACCAGTTGCGCGAACCACTGCGCGGCGGCCACGTCGAAATGCCCGCGCGCCTCGCGCAGGGCATCGCCTTCGGTGCTGCCGGGGGTGAAGCGCACCCCGGCTTCATGCATGGCCGCGACCAGGGCGCCGCGATACAGCAAGGACAAGGCCGCACGCAGGCGTCCACCGGCCAGTTCGGCCAGCGCGGCGGCTGCCACGTCGGGCGGCAAGGATTCCGGCCGCACATCCAGTCCCCACAGATATTGCGGCGGCGGCGGGCGGGCCGCCGGCTGCGGCAACCATTTGTGGCGCGCGCGCCAGATCAGCACCGCAAGCAGTGCGACCGCCGCCACCCAGAGCACGCGCGTGAGGTCGGTGGCCAGGCTGGCCAGCGCGCTGCCCAGTTTGCTCAGCCACTCGGGAAAGGAAAACGGCTCGGACTTTTTCTTGTCAGGTGGGATGCGGCGCCAGTGGGTGGATTTTTCTTCGTGGCCGAAAGCCGCTTCGGCCAGCACCGCGTCGATGGCGGCGCGTGCCGGGTCGCTCTGTTTGGCGGCTTCCGACCCTGCCGCCGCGGCGGCCGGCTGCGGTACCAGGCAGGCGATGAGCAGCAGGCCGCATAGCGTGGCGCCGGCCACGCGGGCGGCGAGCCGGCGCAGACCCAGTTCTACATCCCAGGCTTCGAGATCGCTGCGGCGGTTCAGATAGAGCGCAAAACCGCTCGCCACGTACAGCGGTTCCACGATGGTTTCCGCCACTACGATTGCCGCGATCGACAGGCACTGCTGCCAGGTTTCGGATTCCGTGCCGAGGGCGAGCAAATTCCAGTTGATGCGGCCTTCGCCGTCGTCCGGCGTCAATATCGTCACGGCCGCCAGCGCGGAAAGGTAGAGTACGCCCGACAGGTTGGAGCACAGCACGGTGAGCCAGACCGCATGGCCGCGCGTGCGCCGTCCCAGCACGGCGCGCCGCTTGCGTGCGGTGCCGCCGCGCAGGCCTTCCAGTTGCACCACCGGCAACAGGAACGAACGCGCCATGCCCAGCCGGGCGAGCGTAAGAGCCCACAGATGAGGCCAGTTGAACCATAGCCCGGGCAAGGCGCGACGCACTTCGGACAAGCTGGGCGCGGCGCCGAAACTGGCGCGCGCCAGCACGAACAGCAACACCCGATCGAACGCCGGCTTCAGCCACCAGGCGACCAATGCGCCCCAGATCGGTTGCGGCCAGAACAGGGCGCAGGCCACCAACAGCGTCGGCAGATATACCGCGCACCAGGCCGCAAAGAGCGGCCCGCGCCAGGCCAGCAGCATTTCGCGGCCCAGATCGAGCGCTTCCCAGGGCGTGCGCCGGCGCAGTACGACGGCCAAATCTTCAAGCCGCATCGCCACCTCGGCCGGCCAGCCCGAAATACAGCGCCAGCAGCAGCCAGAACATGGCGCCCACCGCCTGTTTTATGGCGAAGGGTACGCCGCGCAAGGGCGACCAGAAAGCTTCGATGAAGGCGGCCAGAAAGGTGAGCATGGCGGCCCCGGCGATGAGCGGCAGGGCACCGCGTGCGCGCGCCAGCAGCGCATCGGCGCGCGTGCGCCGGCCCGGCGCAATGAGCGCCATGCCCAGTTCGAGCCCGGCGGCGCCGGACAGCACGGCGCCGGTCAGTTCAAACGCGCTATGGCCGGCCACGAACCCCCAGAATGTGTCGATAAAGCCGATTTGCGTCAGATGCCCGGCCACCGCGCCTATGAACATGCCGTTGTAGAGCAGAAAAAACACCGCCCCCGCACCGAACGCCATGCCGCCGGCAAAACACTGGAAATCGATGCGCACGTTATTGCCGATGTAATGGCCCCACATCATCCAGGCCGTGGACGCCTCGCGCGGGCGCCCCAGGTGCGCGGCGGCGGGGTCGTACATGGATTCGATATCGCGTACCGCATTGGGCGACAGCAGCAAATAAACCGCATCCGGAAAATACTGCTGCAGAACGATCCAGACCATGGCCGGCAGGAAAAACAGCAGGCCCGCCACCGCCACGCTGCGGCGCCGCGCACGTACCGCGGCCGGCAGTTCGTAGGCCAGGAAGCGCAGCCAGGCCCAGCCGGCCGCCTGGCGCGCGCCATACACGCGCTGATGCGCCGCCAGCACGCGGCGTTGCAGGGCGTCCACCAACTGGCCGGAATAATTGCGTTGTTCCGCCAGCGCCAAATCCTGGCACAGGGCGCGGAAACCCGCCGGCATTTGTGCCGCCGGCAGCGCCTCGCCGCCGCCCAGCCAGCGGTCCCATGCGTCCCAGTCGGGCGCGCGCCGCGCGACGAACTGCACTTCGTTCATGGATGGGCCAAAAAATCTGCAGGGCAGGCTAGCTTATCAGAATTCATGCACGAATCATGGCCGGGCGGGTGCTGGCGGCCGTTGCTTGCCTGCGCATATACTTATGCCTTAGCCGGCGCCGGCCGGCTGCCCAAATCACCAGAGAATCGCCCATGGACGCCGAACAATTACGCACTTTGCAACAGCCTCTCAAAGAACGTTATCGCGGCACCCCGCAGGCCGCATTGATCACTTTACGTGCCGCCGGCGAATTGGGTGAAGGCGTCAGTTGTTCGGTCGCCACCGGGCGCGCGCTGGTCGAAGCCGGGCTGCATCCGGGCACCGGCGGCAGCGGCCTGCAGGCCTGTTCCGGCGACATGCTGCTGCAGGCGCTGGTGGCCTGTGCCGGCGTCACGCTGAGCGCGGTGGCCACCGCACTGGGCATAGACATTCGCAGCGGCCGCGTGCTGGCCGAGGGCGATGTGGATTTTCGCGGCACCCTGGGCGTTGCGCGCGATGCGCCGGTAGGCTTTGCCGACATACGGCTGCGCTTCGAACTCGATACCGATGCCGGCGCCGAGGCACTCGACAAACTGCTGCAACTTACCGAACGTTATTGCGTGGTGTACCAGACCTTGCGCACCCCGCCGCGGGTGCAGGTCGAACTGCAGCGCGCCACGGCCTGAGGCGCCCATGGGCCGCTTTGCCCGCATCATCGCCGCCTGTTGCGTCTGGCTCTGGCTGGGCGCCCAGGCGGCCGACAAGCCGCCGGTGCTGATCGGTCTGGACGCCGAATTCGGCGTGGCGGACAGCCTGTCCGGCCAGGCCGTGGAACAAGGTTTGCGCATCGCGATGGCGCAGATCAATGCCGCGGGCGGCGTGCTGGGCGGGCGCCCGCTGCAGCTCGAAGTGCGCGACCACGCCGGCCTGCCCGCACGCGGCATACGCAACCTGCGCGAATTCGCCAACCTGCCGGACCTGGTGGCGGTATTCGGCGCCCGCTTCAGTCCGGTCATCATCGAAGAAATGCCGGTGATCAAGGAAACGCAAACCTTGTTCATGGCAACCTGGTCGTCGGCCGATCCCATCGTCGAAAACGGCATGGAACCGAACTACGTTTTCCGGCTTTCCCTGTTCGACAAAATCATCATGGCGCGCATGATGCAGGAAGCCGCCGACCTGCGCGCTTATCGTGTCGGCCTGTTGTTATCCAACACCGGCTGGGGGCGCAGCGCGCAGGCAGCGGCGGAAAGCTGGGCGGCGGCACACCCCGAGGTGAAGATCGTCCACGCCACCTGGGCCAACCGCCGCGACACCACCATGGCACCGCAATATCGCGCGTTGCTGGATGCCGGCGCGCAAGTGGTGGTGGCCGTCATCAATGACGACCTGGGCGCCATCCTGATACGCGAACTGGCCGCGCTGCCGCGCGACCAGCGCCGCACCGTACTGAGCCACTGGGGTGTCACCGGCGGCGATTTCGCCAAACAGGCGGGGCCGGCGCTCAACAAGGTGGATTTCCGCATCATCCAGTCGTTCAGCTTTTTCCGCGCCAAATCCGACGTGGCGCGCGGTTTTTTCGCCACCGCCCGAACCCTGTACGGCTGGAACGCGCCGGATGACATCGCCGCGCCGGTGGGTGTTGCGCACGCTTTCGACCTCATGCACATCCTGGCGCGCGCAATAGACCTGGCCGGCAGTACCGACCGCGCGCAAGTGCGCGATGCCCTGGAGCGGGTACGCGACTATCACGGACTGGTGAAATTTTACGAGCGCCCGTTCGCGCCGCGCCGGCATGAGGCACTCGACGCATCCGACATCCTCATGACGCGCATACGCGACGACGGCGTCATCGTGCCGCTGGAAGACCGCCGTCAAGCGGGGCGGCAAAAGTGATCCCCAAGCCCACCTTACGCCGCCTGTCGACGCGCATCGCGTTGACCACGGCGCTGGTGGGCGCGAGTGTCATTTTCACCATAGGCCTGGGCGCCTGGTGGGCCACCACGCAGTTCGAAAAAACCGCGTTTCTGGCGATGCTGCGCAAGGATGCGGAATTTCAGTCCAATAGCGTTGCGCTGCGCCTGTCCTCCCTGGCCGACCGCATGCACTCGGTGGCGCAGGGCAATCTTCTGGCCAACGCACTGGTGGATAGCGCCGGCAAGGAATCTTACCTGCTGCCCTTCATGGCCACTTTGCGCAGCGTGGACGGGCTTGCCATCCAGGTTCTGTTTACCGATTTTGCCGGCGAAACCATCGCCGACAACGGCCGCTCACATTTTTCCGACGAGCAGATCGCCTGGCTGAAAGGCCATCTTGGCAGCGGTAAACCCGGTGCCGCGGTATTCGATACCGAGGGGCGCCGCGAATTGATGGTGGCGGAAATGATCCTGTCTCCGCGCGCCAGCGCCCCCGAAGGTGCGCTGGCCTATAAATTCGATCTTGCCGATCTGTCCGCTGCCAGCGGCGCCCGCCTGGTGCTGGCCGACGACGCCAGTGGCGACGAACTGCGGGTCGCGGTGGCGGCGCCGGAGCGCATACGCGAGGTGGGGCTGGCGGTGGAAGTGGACCCCGACGAGGCCGCGCAGCCGCTCGGCGCCGGCACCATGGCGCTCATTTACGGCGTCGCCTGCCTGCTGCTCAGCGCCGTACTGTACCTGCTGAGCCGCAGGCTAGGCCGCTACCTGACGGAAGATTTGCGCGCCCTCGAAAGTTTCGCCGCACTGGTGATGCGCGAAGGCTTTGGTGCGCGCCGCCTGCGCCTGGACCGGCCGGGCGAATCGGCCGCCGTGGCGGCCGCCATCAACCTCATGCTGGACCGCCTCAATGAACTGCACGCCCAGTTGCAGCGCGATTCCGAAGAGCGTTTCCGGCTGGTGGTGGAAAGCGTGCGCGACTATGCCATCTATATGCTCGACCCGCAGGGCATCGTGGTGAGCTGGAACCGCGGCGCCGAGCGCATCAAGGGCTATGCCGCGGACGAAGTGCTGGGGCGGCATTATTCGCTGTTCTACCCGCCGGAAGATATCGCCGCCGGCCTGCCCGAGCGCCACCTCGCGCGTGCCGCCTATGCCGGGCATTGCGAAGAAGAAGGCTGGCAAGTGCGCAAGGACGGCCAGCGCATACTCGCCGCAATGGTGATTACCTCGCTGCGCGACCGCAGCGGCCGCTTGATCGGCTTCGCCAAAGTGACGCGCGACGTCACCGAGCGCCGCCGCGCCGAAGCGGCGCTGCGCGACAGCGAAGCGCATTTGCGCACGGTGCTCGATTCGGTGGTCGATGCGATCATCGTGATCGACATGCACGGCACCATAGAGTCGGCCAACGCGACTACCGAAAGCCTGTTCGGCTACAAGCCGGAAGAGGTGCTGGGGCGCAAGGTGAACCTGCTCATGGGCGTGCAGTACGCGCATCGCCACGACGAATTTTTGCGCAACTACCTGAATACCGGCACGCGCCGCGTCATAGGCATGGCGCGCGACGTGAGCGCGCGGCGCAAGGACGGCTCGGAATTTCCGATCGAACTGTCGGTGGGTGAATTACGCCTGGCCGGCACGCGCAAATTCATAGGCATCGTGCGCGACATTACCGACCGTAAACGCGCCGAACAGGAATTGCGCCAGCACCGCGACCATCTGCGCGATCTGGTGGAAGAGCGCACGCACGAACTATTGCGCGCCAAGGACGCAGCGGAAAGTGCCGACCGCGCGAAATCCGAATTTCTCGCCAATATGTCGCACGAATTGCGCACGCCCATGCACGCCATTCTGGCGTTTGCCGGTCTGGGCGTGCAAAAAAGCCAGACCGCCTCGATTCCGCCGGACAAACTGCTGCAATATTTCGAGCGCATTCGCGACAGCGGCAAGCGGCTCATGCTGTTGCTGGACGATTTGCTCGACCTGTCCAAACTGGAAGCCGGGCACATGCAGTTCTACATCCAGCCCGCTGCGGTACGCCCGCTCATAGACGAAATTTATGCCGAGCTTGCACCCGTGCTGCGCGAGCGGCGCCAGCGTGTGCTGGTCGAAGGCGATGCCGGCGTTCCCCTGGCCAACATGGACTATGCGCGCACCGGCCAGGTGTTGCGCAATCTGCTCGGCAACGCGAGCAAATTTGCGCCGCACGGCAGCCTGATCGCCATCAGCTATACGACACGCGAAGATCACGTCGAAATTTGCGTGTCCGACGAAGGCATAGGCATACCGCCGGACGAGCTGGAAAGCATATTCGACAAGTTCGTGCAAAGCAGCAAAACGCGCAGCGGAGCCGGCGGCACGGGCTTGGGGCTGGCCATCAGCAAACAGATCGTGGAAGCGCAGGGCGGCCGCATTTGGGCCGCCAACAACCCCGAGCGCGGTGCGCGCTTCTGTTTCACGCTGCAGATAGGCGCGACAGCCGGCAGCATGGTCGCCGCAAGAACGGCAAGCACGCCGGCAACGAGCGGCTCGGGCGATAAAGTGTGAATACTGCCGGCGTCGATTTCGCCGCTGCGCTGGAAACCAGCCTCGCGCGTGCCGCCGCCAGCGGCGCGCTGCAACGCATCGAAACCGAAAGCGTCACGGTGAGCGATGGCGGGATCGCCTTCTGTGTGCGCTGGCTATCCACGCTGGTGCAAAAAGAGCGTGCTGCCGGGGCGCCGGGCGCGGCACAAAAGTCGGCCGCCGATCCATTCCTGCCGCCGGAGCCCGATCTGCGGGTGGCGGACATTTCCGCCACGCACGTTGCGCTGCTGAACAAATATCCGGTTATCGCCGGTCACCTGCTCATCGTGACGCGCCACTATGCGGAACAGGAATCGGTGCTCGATACGGCCGATTTTGCGGCGCTGGCGGCCGTCATGCAGCAATTGCCCGGGCTTGCTTTTTTTAACGGCGGGCGTATCGCCGGCGCCAGCCAGTCGCATAAACATCTGCAATTTGCAGCGCTGGATCCACTGCCGCTGGCGGCCATCCTGCCGCACCAACCCACGCCCCTGGTGGCGCGACAATTGCCGCAACTGCCGTTTCGCCACGCCTGGCTGGCGCTGCCGGCGGCGGCGCCGGCCGATCTGGCCGAACTGCTGCACAGCGCGGCCGACATGGCGCTGGCCGAATGCGGCCTGCGGCCGCAAGCGGGGCGCATGCGCCCCTACAATCTGCTCGCCACGCGCGATTGGCTCATGGCCGTGCCGCGCCGGCAGGAGTTTTTTGAGCATGCCGGCATGCGCGTGCCGGTCAATGCCCTGGGTTTCGCGGGTTCATTGTTCGTGCGCCGCAACGAGGATATCGCCGTCGTGCGTCAGGTGGGTCCGCTCGCCGTATTGCGTGCGGTTGCCGAAGGCGACTGAGGCGCTGCCGCGCGCTCCCGGTTCGGCGGCATTGCGGTCGCGCTGGCTATACTTTGCATTGTCACACTCGCCACGAAAGGTAATTCCAAATGCGCCTCGCCAATGTTTCCATCGTGCTGTTGTGCAGCCTCGCCGGCACCGCCACCTGGGCGGCGGAACCGACCGGCACGCTCAAAAAGATCAAGGATTCCGGCAGCATCACGCTGGGCCATCGCGAATCGTCCATCCCTTTTTCGTATTACGACGACAAGCAGCAGGTGATCGGCTATTCGCATGAACTGATGCTGAAAGCCGTCGAGGCCGTGAAACAGGAACTTGGCCTCGCCAGGCTCGATGTCAAATTGATGCCGGTCACTTCGCAAAACCGCATCACCCTGGTGCAGAACGGAACGATCGATATGGAATGCGGTTCCACCACCAACAACACGGAACGGCAAAAACAGGTCAGTTTTTCCAACACCATATTCGTGG
The DNA here is from genome assembly GCA_016791105.1 of Rhodocyclaceae bacterium. Classification (GTDB taxonomy): domain Bacteria; phylum Pseudomonadota; class Gammaproteobacteria; order Burkholderiales; family Rhodocyclaceae; genus JAEUNM01. The sequence continues at coordinate 21,849 of JAEUNM010000019.1, forward strand.
TCGGCACCCGGCTGCTGGCCAAAAAAACCGCCGGCATCAACGATTTTCCCGACCTTGCCGGTAAAAACGTGGTGACCACGGCCGGCACCACCTCCGAGCGCCTGCTGCGGAAGATGAACGAAGACAAGAAAATGGGCATGAACATCATCAGCGCCAAGGACCACGGCGAATCTTTCTTGACGGTGGAAACCGGACGCGCGGTGGCCTTCATGATGGACGACGCGCTGCTGTATGGCGAAATGGCCAAAGCCAAACGCCCGGCCGACTGGGCCGTGGTCGGTACGCCGCAATCTTACGAAGCCTATGGCTGCATGCTGCGCAAGGACGATGCGCCCTTCAAGAAGGTGGTGGACGGCGCGCTGGCAAAAGCCATGACTTCCGGCGAGGCGGAAAAAATTTACGCCAAGTGGTTCGAAAATCCGGTGCCGCCGAAAGGCTATAACCTGAATTTCCCGCTGTCCGACGCCATGAAACAGATTTACAAGTCGCCCAACGACAAGGCTTTCGACTAAGCCGGTTGCTGCCGGTGCCAGACTAACGGGCATGCCGCGCCTGCCGCGGCATGCCTTCTGACGGAGCCCGCGCATGAGTTACAACTGGAATTGGGGCGTATTCCTGCAGAGCACGCCGTCCGGCTCGGACACCTATCTGGGCTGGCTGTTTACCGGCCTCAAATGGACGCTCACGCTATCTCTGTCGGCCTGGCTCATTGCGCTGGTCGTGGGCGGCGTGGTCGGCGTACTGCGCACCGCGCCGGGCAAGGCGCTGGGCTTTCTGGCGGCAACCTATGTGGAAGTGTTCCGCAACATCCCGCTGCTGGTGCAATTGTTCATCTGGTATTTCGTGCTGCCGGAACTGGTGCCGGTAAAACTGGGCGATGCGTTCAAGCAGATGAACCCTGTTGCGCAGCAATTTATCGCCGCCGTGCTGTGCCTGGGTTTATTTACTGCCGCGCGCGTGGCCGAACAGGTGCGCGCCGGCATACAGTCGCTGGCGCGCGGGCAAAAAAACGCCGGCCTGGCGCTCGGCTTCACACTGCCGCAAACCTATCGCTATGTGTTGCTGCCCATGGCCGTGCGCATCATCATCCCGCCGCTCACCTCCGAATTTCTGAACATATTCAAAAATTCTGCCGTCGCCACCACCATAGGCCTGATCGAATTATCGCGCCAGGCGCAGCAACTGGTGGATTACACCGCCCAGCCCTATGAAGCGTTCATTGCCGTCACGGTGATTTACCTGGTGCTCAACGTCATCATCATGGGCCTGATGCGCAAGCTGGAAAAGAGCCTGCGCGTGCCGGGTTTCATCGTCGCAGGAAAGTGAGGCTGCGCCATGTACGAATACGACTGGAGCACCATACCCGCGGCACTTCCCATCCTTTGGGAAGGCATGAAAATCACGCTGCAGGTAACCCTCACGGCCATCGTCGTGGGCATCGTCTGGGGCACCCTGCTGGCGGTGGCACGCATATCCAATAGCGGACCGCTCGCGTGGCTGGCGGCCGGTTACGTAAACCTGTTCCGCTCGGTACCGCTGGTGATGGTCATCCTGTGGTTTTATCTGATCGTGCCGCAACTATTGCGCGCCGTATTCGGCACTGCGCTGCAGGATATACGGCTCGCCTCGGCGATCACGGCGTTCTGCCTGTTCGAGGCCGCCTACTATTCGGAAATCGTGCGCGCCGGCATACAGAGCGTGTCGCGCGGGCAAATTTCGGCCGCGCTGGCGCTGGGCTTCAGCTACGGGCAGGCCATGCGCCTCATCATATTGCCGCAGGCGCTGCGCAATATGGTGCCGCTGTTGCTTACCCAGGCCATCATCCTGTTTCAGGATACCTCGCTGGTGTATGTGATCGGCCTGGCAGACTTTTTTGGTGCGTCTTACAAGGTGGGCGACCGTGACGGCCGCCTGGTGGAATTATTGCTGTTCGCCGGCCTCATCTATTTCGTACTGTGTTTCGCAGCCTCCATGCTGGTCAGAATAATGCAGCGCAAGACGGCTTGAACATTCCGGATAAAGGCGCAAGGACATGATCGAATTTCGCAATGTTTCCAAGTGGTACGGCAGCTTTCAGGTGTTGACCGACTGCAGCACCAAGGTCGACAAGGGCGAAGTGGTGGTGGTGTGCGGTCCTTCCGGCTCCGGCAAAAGCACGCTCATCAAATGCGTGAATGCGCTCGAACCGTTCCAGAAGGGCGATATCGTCGTCGACGGAACGTCGGTAGGCGACGCGAAAACTTCCTTGCCCAAATTGCGCGCGCGGGTAGGCATGGTGTTTCAGCATTTCGAACTATTCCCGCATCTCACCATCACGGAAAATTTGACCATCGCTCAAACTAAAGTGCTCGGCCGCGGCCGTGAAGAAGCCGAACAGAAGGGGCTGAAATTGCTCGACCGGGTGGGGCTGAAGGCGCACGCGGCAAAATTTCCGGGGCAATTGTCGGGCGGCCAGCAGCAGCGCGTGGCGATTGCACGCGCATTGGCCATGGACCCGATCTGCATGCTGTTCGACGAACCCACTTCCGCGCTGGACCCGGAAATGATCAACGAAGTGCTGGACGTGATGGTCGAACTGGCCAACGAAGGCATGACCATGATGTGCGTGACGCACGAAATGGGCTTTGCGCGCAAAGTGGCCCACCGCGTCATTTTCATGGACCAGGGCCGCATCATCGAGGACGCGGATAAAGGGGAGTTTTTCGGCACGCCGCGCTCCGAGCGCGCGCAGCAATTCCTGTCGAAAATTCTGCAGCACTGAGCGCCCGGCTCAGCTTTGCGCGGCGGCGTCCTCGAGTATGGCGTCGGCGGCTTTTTCGCCGATCATGTACACCGCCGACACGATGAAATAGCCCGGTATGCGCGGAAATACCGACGCATCGACGATGCGCAGGCCGCGCGTGCCGAACACCCGGAAGCGGCTATCCACCACGGCCATGCGGTCGCCCGCCGGGCCCATGCGGCAACTGCAGGAGGCATGGTGGCCCCAGGCGTTGTCGCGGATATAGTCGCGCAGCACGGCTTTGCCGCTCACATTGGGGCCGGGCAGGACTTCTTCCGCCACGATGTCGCCGGCTTTGGCGGCAATTTTGCGCACCGTTTCCACGCCTTCCATCACCGCGTCTAGGTCGTCGCCGCCCGGCGTGCCTTCGTCGAAATAATGGAAATTCACATAAGGCGTATCGCGCGGATCGGTGGAGCGCAATAGCACGCGGCCGGCGTGATTATGGGTATGGGCTTTCAGGATTGCCCAGGTGAAATAATTTTCGCCGCGCGCGATTTGCTGCGAGTAACCCGGAAAATAGCCTTTGAAATATCCGGTCAATCCGAACAGGAACAGATCCGGCTGCGGCAGATCGGGCACCGAGCGCTTCATGAAGGCCACCACCGCGCCATTGGTGGTGTACGGGCCCTTGCCCTGCAGCCATTCGGCAAACTGCGGGTCCGGCGCCTCACCCGGCGCGGGGGCGTGGAACTGCATGCCCTTGAGCAGCGAAAAATTTTCTTTCATGCGGCTCACCACGGTAATTTCGTAGCGGTCCTGCAGATTTTCGCCCACGCCCGGCAGTTCGACCTGCAGCGGTATGCCCAAATGCTTAAGTTCGTTTTCCGGACCGATGCCGGATAGTTTGAGCAGTTGCGGCGTGTTGAATGCGCCGGCCGCCAGGATGATTTCGCGCCGCGCGCGCAGCGTGATTTTTTCGCCGGCCGGCGCGCTGGCGGAATTCGGATCGGCCCGGTAGAGGTGGCGGCCGGCCAGGCACTCCACCGCGCTGGCGCGTTTGTTCTCGTCCAGCAGGATGCGCGTTACCAGGGTGTGCGTGCGTATCACCAGCTTGCCCGGGCAGGCGTCGCGCACCGCGCGCAGGTATTCGCGGCTGCCGCGGCGGCGGCCGTTCTGTGTGGTGAGCGGCGTCATGTAAATGCCGCCCAAGGGCTTTTGCACCAGGCGCCAATCGTTGGGGTCGAGATGGGCGCCCAGTTTGCCGATGAATCGCGCCGCCGCGCCCGGCGTGGCGGCCGATTCCAGGGCCGTGGCAGCGACCATTTTTGCCACCGCCGAATCTTGCCGCATCAACTGCGGGTCGGCCACGTCGGTGGGCAGCCAGCCGGTGTAGCCGTGGCCGCTGGCCTCGTCGCCGGGCGACACATACTGGCAACGTTCCATGCGCGCAAAATACTTGTGCATGGATTCCGCCGACCACGATGCGTCGCCCGTCAGTTGCGCAATGTGGTCCCAATCGCTGTTATTGGGATACACGAGAATCATCGCATTGTGCGCGGTGCAGCCGCCCACGGTGGCGGCGCGCGGGTACAGCACGCCGCGCTGTTCCGGCGTGTATTTGGTGTCGCGCGCCTGGCGTTTTTCGTCGGCATAGTGGCGCACGAAAAAATTCCAGGCGTAGTCCGGGTTTTCCGACGCCCGGGTATGGAAAGCCGGCACTTCGTAGTCGTAACTGTCCTCGTCGCCGCCGGCTTCCAGCACCAGCACCTTGAAGCCGGCCCGCGCAAGCCGCGCCGCCACCGGGCCGCCGCCGGCGCCGGAACCGATCACGATGTAGTCATAGTCGTCGCCGCTGCCCGGCGTGGCGGTACAGGTCAAGGGATCTGGTGCGGGCAGGCTGCCGCGGTACACCAGGCTGCAGCCGGACAGCATGCCGCCCAGCAGGCTCAGCCCGGCCATTGCGCTGCGCAGGAATTGGCGCCGCGCCGGGCGCCACGGGTTGGGTTTGGGTGGCATGGTGTGATGGTTCGGTTGTGTACAAACGCGGCGGGCGCGGCTGTTACGCGGCGCCCGCCAGTTTATACCCCGCGCTTGGCGCGGGGGTGCTGCCCTCAGAGGGTTTTGAGGAATTCTATCAATGCGCGTTTATCGCGCTCGGGCAGGCCCGGTTCTTCGCTGAAATATTCGGTGCCGAAATAGTGGCCGCGATTCACCACGAAATCCGGACATTTGCTCAGTTCGAGCAGGGGCTGCACGAGGTTGGCAAATATTTTGCGTGCTTCCGCGTCGGTGGCGTGTGGCGGCAGCGCACCCAGATCGGCTTTGGCCTTGAGTGCGAAGTCGAACACTTTTTTGTGCTGCGACAGATCGATGTTGGACAGCAGATTGATCGGCGTGCCGGTCGGCAGCGGCCCGATCTGCAGGCCTTCTTCGCTGAATATGTTGGGGTCCAGGCTGGATAGCGGGCCCACCAGTTTTTCCAGGAAGCCCGGCAGATAGCCCTTGGGCACGCGCAGATAAGTCTGCCGGTCGGTCACGTCTATCTTGCCGGGCAGCATTTTGCCGGAGGCGGTCATGAACTGGCGGTCGCCATCGCGCTTTTCCGGCCACAATAGTTGCTCTATCCCGCTGTCGAAGGACTTCATGCGGTCCGCCACCGAGCCCGTCCAGTAGAACTTGCCCAGCGTGTTATTGAGCAGGAAGGGCGCGGTGGACCACAGGCTGATGAGCGAGGCAGGCCGGATAAAGCCACGCCCGCCGGCCGGCATGTCGTACTTGAGGGGTTCGCCGGTGATGGGGTGATGCACGATGATGCTGCCGACCGAGGGCAGGTTTTTGTAGGACTCGGACGAAAAGTTATCCCAAATGTCGCCACGCAGCGCGTTCGTCGCCAACGATGCGCAGGCATTGGTTTCCAGCAGCGTCACGGGCACGCGCAATTCGTTGGACAACAGATTGTTCTTGAGGAAATCCGGCGCCTTGACGATGCGCGTCATTTCCTGCTTGAACTCGGCGGTTTTGGTCCAGTTCCAGTACTTGTTCCAGCACTGCATATAGTCTGGCCCCACGCAGCCCTCGTTGGGGAAATAGTTCGCGGTGCGCGTCGGCATTTTGCTGGAATGGCAGCGCGCGCAGCGTTCCGCAAACACTTCCTTGCCGCGTGTGAGCTGGGCTTCGTCGTGGCTCAGATAGCTAGTTCCGCCGGGTGCGTTCTTCAGGTAGTCCGGCTTCGCCGAGGCCAGGAAAAACAAGGCTACGTTGGGCGTCTGCTGCAGGTTGGCGTTCCAGTAACTGGAATTTTTCGCCGCGGTCTGAATCGGGAAAGGCGTGAATTGTGTGCCGCCTATGAAAGGCTTGAAGTGCTCGGTCCATTCTTCACTGAACAAACCGATATTCACATAGACGCGATTTAATGCCCCCAGCGCGCCGACCGAATCCGAACCGTCCTTCAGCACGCGCGGCGTATAAACGGTATCCGGCTCCTTGAAGAAGCGCGTGAGCGGCGTGTCCTTGGGCACGAATTTATTCAACTGATCGTTATCCAGGCTGCCTTTGGCGAGTTTTTCGTGCCCCAGCGCGCGCGCCAGTTCCAGCCGGGCGCCCAGGCTATACACGGCGTTCATGGTGCGCGGGTTGTTGATGTAATCGGTGGATACGAAAGACGTATCCAGCGCGCCGGGGCGCGAAGTGGCGAACAGGTGCGAGGGGAAACCGGTCGGATCGGGTTTCCATACCAGTACCCGGTCCACCCAGAAATACTGGGCGCCGGGGTTGGAATTCAGATTGGCCCAGGCCGGGTGTTCCGGATCTTTGGGCGGGTTGGTCGGGTTGGGGCCGACGTGGCAAAAGCCGCAAGTCATGCCGACGCGGTAGGGGCGCACCAGCTTCTTGTCGTTGTAATACTTCGGATCGGTGTAAAAGCGTTCCGGATCCCAGCGCTTGGCGGCAGCTTCGTCGAAATCCGGATTCGGGAACAGGCGCAGGCCGATAATCCCGGTGGCGTAGCCGTAATACGAACCGACCGGCACGGTTTTGCCGCGCGCGCCGATTTTCACGCCGGGGTATTTGGTTTCGTTCTCGAACGGATCGGGCGCGCAATCCTTGTTGCGCACGTCCAGCCACAAACCGTAGCGGTCGGCGCGCGGGCCGCTGCCTTTGTCGAAGCAGGGCTCATTCACCACGCCCATGTAACGCCAGCGGTTGTCGCGCGAATAGCCCAGCGCCGGGTGGCTGGATACGATTTTCAGAAAATCCATCAGGCCCACGCTATCCACGCTGAGCGTATCCCACAGGCGGTCGTTGCCACCCGTCCATACGATCCAGTTGTTGCGGCCTTTCACCACCGCATCCACCGCCTGCGCCGGCGTAATGCCGGGCAGGTAGGCCGCCAATTCATTGGCGACGGCCTGAGGGTTTTTCGAAAACCCGTAATCCATATCGGCGAAATAATCTTCGTCCGCGGCGGGGAAACTTTCCGCACTGCGGCCGGCGCACTTGGCTTCGTCCAGCACATTGCCGGCGCCGCTGCCGCAGGCCGTGCGGTAGGAGGTGAGCGTGGCGCAGGCGGCGATGCCGAGCGCAGTGGCCGCCGCCATGCCGAGCAGGGCAAGGTGGGTTTTATTCACTTTCATGCTTGGCTCCCGGGTTGCATCTGGGTGGAAAAAGACTGCCGCGCGGCATCCCTGCGGCGCGCGGCCTATGTCCCAGAATAGTAGCGCGGCGGCAAACGGCCAAGCGTTTTTACCTGCGAGCGTGTCCGCTACTGTGGCGGCCGCGCCGCCTTTGGTGTCGTCCGGCATTGTGGAATTACAGCCTGCGGGCGGGGCCAATACAGGCGTATCGGCCGGCGCCGGACGGTGCGGTTTGCTGGAGGAAAGGGCTCTCGAAGGCCGTGCGCGATGGTCCCGGCGCAGTTTCGCGGCAGGTGCGAACAGACATTGCGCGGCGGCAACTGTGCCCCGGGCGATACGGCTATCCGCCGCGCCCGCCCGCCGCGCGCCGCACAAGCGCTACAATCCCTGCCAACCTGCGGCCAGGGCGATTCGGCGGTGGGGGCGCGGCGCACTTGCGGCGCGCAGGGTGCCGCGGCGTTTCTGCGGTGTACCATCGCCATCCGCCGGAATGACGCAGCCATGCTCGAAGCATTCGACGCCACGCTTGCCAGCCACGGATACACGGCCGATGCCGCGCAGCGTGCCGCGGCCGTGCGCCTGCAGCGTTTGTACGAAGAACTACTCGAATTCAAGGCGCGCCGCAGCAGCACCTTGCGCAAGCTGCTGTCGCGCGCACAACCGCCGCGCGGGGTGTATTTCTGGGGCGGTGTCGGGCGCGGCAAAAGCTTCCTGATGGACTGTTTTTACGACAGCGTGCCGTATCGCCGCAAACGCCGCACCCACTTCCACGCCTTCATGCAGCAAGTCCATGCCGGGCTGCGCGAGCACAAACAGCAGGAAGACCCGCTCAGCCGCGTGGCCGACGATCTGGCGCGCCGCACGCGCCTGCTGTGCTTCGACGAATTCCACGTATCCGACATCGCCGACGCGATGATGCTGGGCCGCCTGATGGAAGCGCTGCTGGAGCGCGGCGTGGTGGTGGTGGCGACTTCCAACTATCCGCCCGACGGCCTGTATCCGAATGGCCTGCAGCGGCAGAACTTCCTGCCCACCATAGAACTGCTCAAATCCAGTCTGGACGTGGTGGAAGTGGATGGCGGCACCGACTATCGCCTGCGTTCGCTGGAACGCATGGACATTTACCTGGTGCCGGCCGACGCCGCCGCGGAACAAAAGCTGGCGCAGGATTTTGCCGAAATCGCCGGCATGCCCGCCAAGGCCGGCAAAATTCGGGTACTGGAACGCGATCTGCAAGTGAAAGGTCGAGGTGCCGGCGTGGTGTGGTTCGATTTCGCCACCCTGTGCGAAGGCCCGCGTGCGCAGACCGATTATCTGGAACTGGCGCGCGAGCACCACACCCTCATCCTGTCCGGCCTGCCCGTGCTGTCGCCCCAACAATCCAACGCTGCGCGGCGCTTCACCTGGCTGGTGGACGTGCTGTACGACCACCGCGTCAAATTCATCCTGTCCGCCGCCGCGCAACCGCAGCAGATTTACCTCGCCGGCCCGAGCGCGCACGAATTCGTGCGCACGGTAAGCCGCATGGTCGAAATGCGCACCCGCGAATACCTCGCCGCCGCTCACCGCGTCGATTCCTGACCCGGCCGCACCCGCGGCGGGCGCGCAATGATTTCGGTCGGACATGGCGCGGACGTAGGGACGTAGGGCGGATAAGCGAAGCGCAATCCGCCGTATGGAAAGCGCGTAGCACCCACAGCCGCGAGGCCGAAGCGTAGCGCCGGCCGGCGTATGGCAAAACGCAAGCGCGCCCGACCGACTCGACACGAGACCAATAAACGTGCCCCCAGCTTCCACCGCCCCATACGGCGGATTGCGCCCTCGGCTTATCCGCCCGACGGTTGGTGCATCGACGGGACGTAGGGCGGATAAGCGAAGCGCAATCCGCCGTATGGGACAAGCGTAGCGCCCACAGCCGCAAGGCCGAAGCGCAGCGCCGGCCGGCGTACGGCAAAACCCAAGCGCGCCCGACCAACTCGACAAGCGACCAATAAACGTGCCCCCAGCTTCCACCGCCCCATACGGCGGATTGCGCCTTCGGCTTATCCGCCCTACGGTTGGTGCGCCGACGGGACGTAGGGCGGATAAGCGAAGCGCAATCCGCCGTATGGGAAGCGCGTAGCCCCCTCAGCCGCGAGGCCGAAGCGCAGCGCCGGCCGGCGTATGGCAAAACCCAAGCGCGCCCGACCAACTCGACAAGCGACCAATAAACGTGCCCCCAGCTTCCACCGCCCCATACGGCGGATTGCGCCTTCGGCTTATCCGCCCGACGGTTGGTGCATCGACGGGACGTAGGGCGGATAAGCGAAGCGCAATCCGCCGTATGGAAAGCGCGTAGCACCCACAGCCGCGAGGCCGAAGCGTAGCGCCGGCCGCACTGTGCCAACATGACTGAAAAAAACGCCCCAGGCAAATTACGCGAGAGCACGATAGGTGCAAACAGGAACATGGCCCAATCGCGGTCTGGCAATGCAGCCAGCACTACACCCATGATCCAGAAACTGCTTGATCCGTGCTCCAGGTTGGTATATACGTTTGCTGTATACCGCAATCGGGGCCTCGCATGGAAACTGCCAAACTATTCTGGAGCGGCCGCTCCCAGGCGGTGCGGCTTCCCAAGGAGTATCGCTTCGAGGGCGAGCTTGTACGCATTCGGCGCCACGGAGCGGCTGTCATTCTTGAGCCGATACCGGCCGACTGGGCCTGGCTGGATGCGCTGAGCGGTACGGTCGATGCTGATTTTCAGCGTGCGACGGAGGACCAACCCGACGCGGCCGAGCGCCCGGAACTCGACCGGCTGTTCCGCTGATGCGTTTCCTGCTAGACACCAATGCGGTCATCGCGTTGCTGAACGACCCCTCTGGCCTTGTATCGCGCCGCGCGCGCGAACATTCGCCGGCCGACATCGGCTTGTCCGCCATCGTGAGCCACGAACTTTATTTCGGTGCCTTTAAAAGCCAGCGGCGCGACCGCAACCTTGCCATCGTCGACGCCCTACGCTTCGAGGTGCTGCCTTTCGACCTGGAAGACGCGCGACAAGCCGGTGAAATCCGCGCCGCCCTCAACGCCAGCGGAACGCCGATAGGCGCCTACGACGTGTTGATTGCCGGCCAGGCTTTGGCTCGCAGCCTGGTTCTGGTGACCCGCAACCAGCGCGAATTCGAGCGGGTGCCCGGCTTGCGCCTGGAAGATTGGGAGGCGGTGGCGTAGGGGCGTGGGGACGTAGGGCGGATAAGCGAAGCGCAATCCGCCGTATGGGAAGCGCGTAGCACCCGCAGCCGCAAGGCCGAAGCGCAGCGCCGGCCGGCGCATGGCAAAACCCAAGCGGGCAGGATCGATTCGTCAGGCGAACGATAAACGTGGTTCCTGGTTCCGCCGCCCCATACGGCGGATTGCGCCTTCGGCTTATCCGCCCTACGAGGAGGTATTTCCCCCGGCGCGGGGAGTTTGGCTTAGGATGGAACGTGGGCGTACTTGCTCCCGTTCGGGTTTTTCAAACTATATTTATGCCGGACTATCGTCGCCATCGCATTGCCGGTGGTACTTACTTCTTTACGGTTAATCTGCTGGAGCGGCGGCGGTCGCTATTGACCAACCATGTCGACGCGCTCCGCTTTGCGGTGGCCAGGGTAAAAGCCGCACGCCCGTTTCATATCGACGCCTGGGTTGTGTTGCCGGATCACATGCATGCGGTGTGGACGCTTCCGCCGCATGATGTCGACTATTCCGCACGCTGGAAAGACATCAAGTCGGCGTTCGCCAAGGCAATGCCGAAACGGGAAAGCCTGTCGCAGGTACGTCGTGCGCGCAGCGAGCGCGGCATTTGGCAACGGCGATTTTGGGAGCATACGATCCGCGACGACGCCGACTATGCCGCGCATGTGGATTACGTGCATTTCAATCCCGTGAAGCACGGCCTCGTGGAGAGGGCGGTGGATTGGCCGTATTCGTCGTTTCACCGCTGGGTTGCGAATGGCCATATCGCTGCGGATTGGGTGGGTCCGGCGGATGCGTCTGATCGCGTTGAATCCGGCGAGGATTGATAGCCATGTACGGGAAAAGCGACGCGCCGGCCGGCGCATGGCAAAAGCGCTACACGCTCGATCGACTCGACAGGCGACCGATGAACGTGGCGCCGGGTTCCACCGCCTCCATACGGCGGATTGCGCCTGCGGCTTATCCGCCCCCTACGGTTGGTGCATGGACGGGACGTAGGGCGGATAAGCGAAGCGCAATCCGCCGTATGGGAAGGGCGTAGCGTCCATAGCCGTGAGGCGAAAGCGAAGCGCGCCGGATCGACTCGACAAGCGAACGATAAACGTGACGCCCGGTTTCGCCGCCCCCATACTGGAAGTCTTTCGGAACATCGCGAATTTAGTTTCTCAGGGAGACGACTTTGGCTGCATACGTGATTTTCGATGTCGACATTCGTGATCCTGCGCGGTATCAGGATTTCATGGCAAAAGTAAAGCCGGCGCTTGCAGAGGTCGGCGCGCGATACCTTGCGCGCGGCGGCGCGCACAAGGTGTATGAGGGTGACTGGTGTCCTCGCCGTATCGTGCTTCTGGAGTTCCCGTCCGTCGCCGCATGGGAATCGTTTTACTACGGGCCCGTGTATCAAGGGCTCAAGTCAGTTCGCGACGAATGCAGTTCGGCGCGACTCGTGAGTGTGGAAGGGCTTGCCGAGTAATTGCCGGAAGCTCGCCGGTGAGAATTCTGCCTTGCGACGTATGCGCGGCGGTATGTGCGGATGGCAAGCCTATCGCGACGAATGACCGATCCGGTCCGACCTGCAGGCGTGTGGCCGGATCGGGGACGTAGGGCGGATAAGCGAAGCGCCGGCCGGCGTATATCAAAAGCGCAATACGCCGGATCGCCTCGGTAGGCGAACGATAAACGTGACGCCAGCTTCCACCGCCCCATACGGCGGATTGCGCCTTCGGCTTATCCCTACGGTTGGTGTACCAACGGGACGTAGGGCGGATAAGCGAAGCGCAATCCGCCGTATGGGAAGGGCGTAGCGACCACAGCCGTGAGGCGAAAGCGAAGCGCTGGCCGGCGTTGGCAGAAGTGCACCAGGCTCGATCGACTCGACTGGCGAACGATAAGCGTGACGCCAGCTTCCACCGCCCCATACGGCGGAGTGCGCCTTCGGCTTATCCGCCCTACGGTTGGTGTACCAACGGGACGTAGGGCGGATAAGCGAAGCGCAATCCGCCGTATGGGGAGCGCGTAGCGTCCATAGCCGTGAGGCGAAAGCGAAGCGCTGGCCGCCGTATGGGAGAAGCGCAACACGCTCGATCGACTCGACTGGCGAACGATAAACGTGATGCCAGGTTCCACCGCCTCCATACGGCGGATAAGCGAAGCGCAATCCGCCGTATGGGAAGCGCGTAGCGTCCACAGCCGTGAGGCGGAAGCGAAGCGCCGGCAGCAGCACCGCCGCCGGCCCGGCACTCATCCCACCCCCAAGCCGATCAAAGCCTGCCGCAAATTGTCGCGCGCTCCTGCTTCGAGCCGTTCGCGCATGATCGGTGTGCAATAAATAGCCGGCCGCGCCAGAAATTCCTTCAGCACGGCGGCGCGGCCGTGACGGAACAAGGCATCCGGCACCGCGGCGTATTCGCGCCCTATCTGCATTTCATATTCTTCGAAGCGTGCGCGCGGTGCGCCCAAAATCGCCAGATCGATATCCACCAGCAATTGCGCGTCACGGCCGATGGGGCTTGCGGCGTGGCGGGTGTCCATGATCAGCCCGGTCAGCCGCACTATCAGATCGGGCGGCGCGCGCATGGCCCGCAACTGAGTCGCACATAGCTCGGCGCTTTGTGCTTCGTTATCGGGGCGGCTTGGCACATATACGGCGTCGTGATAGTACAGCGCCAGCTCCACTTCACAAGGGCGCTCGGCCTGATCGCGCAGGCCGTCCAGCAGCGCAAGGCATTCGTCCAGGTGTTGCAGGCTGTGGTAGTGGCGGTGTGGTTCGGCATAGCGTGCGCGCAGGTCGGCCAGTACCCCGGCGGGCGGCTCAGTCAGCCCCAAACCCTGCCAGCAGGCGCGCCAGCGTTGTTCGTGCGTCATTCGTCCGCGCCGAACACGGCTTGCCACAGGGCGCGCACGCGGGCGCGTTCCTGTACCACGGCGTTCGGGTCGACGCGCGCCTTGTCGGCGCCGTTCATGCGCAAATTGTGCTGCAGGCGGCGATAGGTGCGGTAGGCGTCGGCACTTGCCGCGCCGACTTCGGCCGCAATCAGCCCCAGCGCGCCGGCCAGTTGCAGCAGCGCGATATTGCCTATGTTGCCGGTCAGTTCGGCGTGCTGCGCGGCGTGGCACAGCACCAGATACTGCACGGCGAATTCGACATCGATGAGGCCGTCGCGGTCGTGCTTGACGTCGAACAAGGGCGAATCGTGCGCGCGCGCATCGGACATTTTTGCGCGCATGGCGAGCACTTCGGTGCGCAGCCTGGCGGGGTCGCGCCGCTGCCGCAGCACCTTGCTGCGTACGGTTTCGAAGCGCGCGCCCAGCGCCGCGTCGCCGGCGCAGAAGCGGGCGCGGGTGAGCGCCTGGTGTTCCCATACCCAGGCCGATTCGGCCTGGTATTTTTCGAATGCATCCATGGAACTGACCAGCAGGCCGGATTCGCCATTCGGCCGCAGGCGGGTGTCGGTTTCGAACAATTGCCCCGCCGCAGTGCGCGAGGACAACCACACCAGGATGCGCTGGCCCAGCCGCACATAGGTTTCCTGCGCTTGCGGCGCTTCGTCGTCGTATAGAAATACGAGGTCCAGATCGGAGGCGTAGCCCAGTTCCTTGCCGCCCAGTTTGCCGTAGCCGATCACCGCGAACATGGGCGCATGGCGATGCCGCGCGCGCAGTTTTTGCCAGCATTGCTGCAAGCTCAGGTCGAGCACCACATCGGCCAGTTCGGTGAGGTGGTCGCTCAGTTTTTCCATCGACAACAGGCCCGCCAAATCCATGGCCAGCAGGCGGAACACCTGCGCGTGATGCTGCTCGCGCATCACGTCCATCTGCCGCTCCTGGTCGCTTTCGTTATCCAGCAGGGTGCGCGACAGCCCGTCGCGGAACTGGCGCACGTCGGGCAGTTCATCGAGCAGGCGCGAATCCAGCAATTCGTCGAGCAGAATGGGGTGGCGCGTGAGGTATTGCGCCGCCCAGCTCGATCCGCTCACCAGTTCGCACACCCGCTGCAGGGCCAGCGGATATTGCTGCAGCATGGCCAGATAGGCGCCGCGCCGGGCGATGGTTTCGAACAGATCGAGCATGCGCGCCAAGGTCTGGTCGGGATTGCTGCAGGCGGCGGCCACTTCCATGGTTTGCGGCACGATGGCGTCCAGCCGCGCGCGTATCGGCGCCGGCATCTGCTGGTAGCGCCCGCTTGCGCGCAGCGAGGCGAGGCGGTTCGCGGCCGCCTTGCAATCCTGGTAGCCCAGCCGGGCCAGGGCGCGGCAGGTGACGTCGAGATCGGCGGCGCCTTCCCATACCGCCTTGAGTTCGTGCCCGCCGCGGCGCGGGTCTGCGAACACCGCCTCGAAGTGGCGGCTCACATTGGCGCGATGGTCGTCCAGTTCCACCAGCAGCGCATCGAAGCCGGAAAAGCCCATTGCTTCCGCGACGATGGCGCGGTCTTCGGCGCCGGTGGGCAACAGGTGGGTTTGTGCGTCGTTGAGGTATTGCAGCCGGTGTTCCAGCTTACGCAGGAAGCGGTAGGCGGCGGTCAGTTCGTGCACCGCGCCGGCTTCCAGCATGCCGCGCTCGGCCAGGCGCGCCAGCACCTGCAGCGTGGGCCGCACCTGCAGCACGATTTCGCGCCCGCCGCGTATGAGCTGGAATACCTGCGCCAGAAATTCGATTTCGCGTATGCCGCCGGGGCCGAGCTTCACGTTGTCCGCCATGTCGCGGCGCGCCACTTCGCGGCGTATTTGCGCGTGCAGTTCGCGCATGGCATTGACGGCGCCGAAATCGAGGTATTTGCGGAATACGAAAGAGCGGCGGATTTTTTCCAGTTCCGCCAGCGGCGCCACCGCACCGCGCGGCGCCAGCGGGCGCGCCTTGATCCAGGCGTAGCGCTCCCATTCGCGCCCCTGCGCGATGAAATAGTTTTCCAGCATGTCGAAACTGGCTACCAGCGGGCCCGAATCGCCATTCGGCCGCAGCCGCATGTCGACGCGGAATACGTAGCCGTCGGCCGTCACGTCGGCCAGGGCGTCGATCAGGCGGCGCCCCAGGCGGGTGAAAAATTCGAAATTGGAAATGCTGCGCTGACCCGGCCCGGCGCGGGTTTCGCCGTCCTCGGGGTACACGAAAATGAAATCCACGTCGGAACTGACGTTCAGTTCCCCGCCGCCCAGTTTGCCCATGCCCAGGCAAATGAGGTACTGCGGATCGCTGGCGGCGCAGTGCGGTTCGCCGTGGCGCTCGGCCAGTTCGGCGTGCAACAGTGCTTCGGCCACCTCTACGCATAGTTCCGCCAGCGCGCTCATGTCGCCGGTTACTTCTTCCAGTTCGGCCAGGCCGCACAGGTCGCGCGCCGCAATGTGCGCGAATACGCGCGTGCGCAGGCGGCGCAGGCGCGGCTTCAGGTTGGCGGCGCTGAGTGGTTCGCGCTGCAGCCAGGCGCGCATGGCTTCGACGTCGAACCGGCTATCCAGCGTGGCGGCGACTTCCTGCGCCAGATGCGGGTGGGCGTCGAACAGGCGGCGCAGGTAGTGCGATAGGCGGGCGGCCTGTGGCAGCTTCGAGGCGAGGTCGGATTTCGGCATGGTGCGGGCGGCCGGATGAACGTCAGAATTCCATGGCGCGGCGGTCTTTCAGGCGTGCCCAGCCGCGTATGACACGGTAAATGATCCACACGCACAACACGCCGAAAGGCGCCAGCGCGAGCGGTATGCCGATGATGCTGAGCACCAGCACCAGTCCTACCGTGAACAGGAATACGAATGCCAGCGCGGCCCACAGCATGGCAAACCAGAAGGTGCGAATTTGCCAGCGGAAGTGCGACTCCAGCCAGGTGCCGCGGGCATTGCCGCGATAGACGTAATTCAGTATCACGGCCACGATGGCCGGCAGGCTGAACAGGAAAGCGCCGATCACGAAAGCCGAACCGACCAGTGCGACCAGAATGCTCAGGCCATGCAGGATGTAAATGATGTGTGCGATCGTGACGACGGACGGTTCCGGTTCCAGACTGCCGCTGATGACTCGTTCCGACATGGCGCATCCTCCCTGCAATATGCTCGCTATGGTACAGGCTGCGCGGCGGCCGGGCAGGCGGATTAGCGCCATGCTTGCGCTGGGTCAGTAAGGGCGGGCCGATGCCGGACTTCGCTGCACGCCCGGGGCGATCCTGGCGGAAAGCCGGCGCGCACTGCCGAGGGCGTGGAATGGCCGTGCCACGCGGCGCCTGTCCTGGCGGGCTGGCGTCCCGCCCACCTGCCTTTGCAGCGGCCAGATCGAGCCGGCGCGAAGCCTGCACCCCCAAGGGCTTTCCACATGCGTCGCCTGGTTCTGAAATAAGGCCATGGTGCACATCCCGCCTGGCGGCGGCTTCGGCTAGACTGCACGCCGCGGTGCGCTGCTTCCAGTGAGCGTCGGGCCAGGCTTGGCCGGTCCGGCCACTCCGGGGCTACCCCGGGGATGATTGTATTTCCGGCATTTCGTGGCATGAGCGTGACAGCGCGCTGCGCCGGGCCGCTCATGCAGGACACGGCAGGTGGAAGCGCGCGCCGCTTTCCGTCATCTGATCGGCAGGAGTGAGTGCGTGCGGATCGCACAGCAGGGCGAGGGCGAGGAGCCATACGCGCATCGATTCGCGGCGCCCACGGCGGCGATGGACGCAGTGGCCATCGCGCTGGCGCGTGCCTTTCTGGCAGCAGTGACGCAGACGGCGGACAGCGCGGCCGGTGCTGCCGAAGCTATGGAGCCGTCCCAGCGCGCCCTTGCCGCCGCCATGCAGGCTTGCGGGCGCCGCGTGTTGGCGCGCAAGTGGCCCTGGCTGGCGCGTCTGGTGCGCCACATACTGAGCGAAACCGGCCCGCAACTACGGCCCGCGCAGCACGACGAAGTGCGCGCCCTCATCCTGGGTTTTCAGCCATTCCGGCTCGCTTTCGCGGCTGACCAGCCGCCCGCGGTGCATGCCTGGTTTCCCTGGCACGACGCCATGCGCAGTGCGCCGCGCGCGCTGGCGCAGCTTGCCCTGCCGCAGATCGACACGCCGGGCGATCTGGCGGCCTGGCTGGGTCTGACAGTGGGCGAACTGGCCTGGTTTGCCGACTCGGGCGGATGGGCCGCGCGCAGCGACACCGAGCGCCTGCGCCATTACCGCTACCGCTGGCTCGCCAAGCCAAGCGGCGGCTGGCGCCTGCTGGAAATTCCGAAACCGCGGCTGGCCGCGCTACAGCGCAAATTGCTGCGCGAAATTCTGGATCGGGTGCCGCCCCACGGCGCGGCCCAGGGTGCCGTGCGCGGTCGTTCGGCGGCGACCAATGCCGCCGCGCACACCGGCCGCGGGCTGGTGCTGCGGCTGGATATCGAAAATTTTTTCCCCACCCTAGGCGCCGGGCGCATCGCCGCCTTGTTCCGCACCCTGGGTTACCCGGGCGCCGTGGCCAGTCTGCTGGCCGCCTTGACCACGCACGGCACGCCGGCAGCGATAGCCGGCGCCGCGCCCCTGGGCGAATATGCCGGCGCGGCTGACCTGCGCGCGCGCCGCGACATTGCGCAACTGTACCGCCGTGCCCACCTGCCGCAGGGCGCGCCCAGTTCGCCCGCACTGGCCAATCTGGCCGCTTACCGGCTGGATGTGCGGCTGGCTGGCGCAGCGCGCGCCTGCGGCTGGATTTATACGCGCTATGTGGATGACCTGTTCTTTTCCGGCCCCGCCACTACGCCCGCGCAGGCGCGGCGCAATGCGCAAATGTTCCTGAGCATCCTGTGCGACGAAGGCTATACACCCAACTGCCGCAAAACCCGCATCATGCCGCGCGGGCGCCGGCAGTGTGTGACCGGCCTGGTGGTGAATGAGCGGCCGGGTATCGCGCGCGACGAATTCGACCGCTTCAAGGCTTTGCTCACCAATTGCCTGCGCCACGGCGCGGACTCGCAGAACCGCGCCGGCGTGGCCGACTTTCGCGCCAGCGTGGCCGGCCGCCTGGCCTGGTTCGAGCAGATAGATGGCGCGCGGGCGGCGAAGCTGCGCAGGCTGTTTGAGGCCATTGAGTTCTGAGTTCTGAGTTCGGGGGACTGAGTTACTGCGGGCCTGCTGCCCGGAGTGTTGGGGCGCGGTGATGAGCGCTGGGGCGGAGGCAATGGCAATTGGCTGGGGGTGCGGGCGTCTCGCCCGCATGTAGTTTGCGGCGGCGGCTGAAGCGATCTTCCCGCCGCGCCATCCCGCCCTCATCCAGCGTGTGGTGGTGAGCCGCGCGGGCGAGACGCCCACGCCCCCAGTCGGCGGGGCATCTGCGGCATGGGGGGCTGAGGACAGAGGACGGAAGACAGAGGACAGAGTTACGGCGGGCCTGCGGCCCGGAGTTTGGGGCGCGGTGATGAGCGCTGGGGCGGTGGCAATGGCGATTGGCTGGGGGTGCGGGCGTCTCGCCCGCATGTAGTTTGCGGCGGCTGATGCGATCTGCCCGTCGCGCCATTTTGTCCTCATTCAGCGCGTGGTGGTGAGCCGCGCGGGCGAGACGCCCACGCCCCCACGTCGGCGGGGCATCTGCGGCATGGGGGGCAGAGGACAGAGGACGGAAGACAGAGGACAGAGTTACGGCGGGCCTGCGGCCCGGAGTGTTGGGGCGCGGTGATGAGCGCTGGGGCGGTGGCAATGGCGATTGACTGGGGGTGCGGGCGTCTCGCCCGCATGCAGTTCGCGGCGGCCGCGTTATGCCGCGCAGGTCAGAACGGCCTCCGGCTTACTGCAGGCGGAAGCGCACCGGCAATTGCGCTTCGGTGGTGCCGGCGGCTGGGGTGGTGCGCACGGCACGGGCGGCGGTTACGGCAGCTTCGTCCAGTAACGCGTGGCCGCTGGACTTTTCGACCCGCGCGGCGATGACCGCACCGGCATCGTCGAAAAAAATCCGCACCAGTACGTCGCCTTCCAGGCCGCGCTCGACCGCCTCCAAGGGGTAGTGCAGGTGCCGCCCCAGTTCGCGTTCGAGCGCCGATTGCGGTGCCGGCGCGGCTGCGCTTTTGCGGGCCAGGGCCGGTTTCGGTTGCGGCGTTGGCGCTTTGGGCGCAGGCGGAACGCTGGTCGTGGCCTTGGGTGGCTGTGGCGGCAAGTGCAGTTCGGGCTGGTCGATTTTTGCATTCACCAGTTTTGCCACCAGCGGCGGCGGGCGTGCCGCGTCCGCCCGCTGTGCGCGCGACCACCAGCCGGCCGGGGCCAGGACCAGGGCGTGCAGCAGCAGGGAACACAGCAGGGCAACTGCGAATCGGGAGCGGATGGCGTGCAATGCGGGTGCGGGCTAGGGCCGCGGGCGGCCGTTTCGAGCTAAGGTAGAATTCTGCACTTTTCAGCGCGGGAACGGTATCGTGCGGAGCTTTGCGGTGCGCGTGGCGGCTTGCTGCGCACTGGCGCTTGCCACAGTCGGGCCGGTCCGGGCGCAGCAATTGCCTGACCCGACCCGGTTTTCGGTGCGCCTCGAAATGGGCGGGCTGAACGAAGCGCGCGCCTGGCTGGACGCCGGTCTGCCGCCCGATTTTGCCGGTGACCGCATAGGCAACGGCCTCATGATAGGCGCCTGGACCGGCAACATTCCCCTGATGGAATTGTTCCTGTCGCGCGGCGCCGACATCAATGCCGCCAATCGCAACAACGAAACCGCCTTGATGCACGCCGCCTGGCGCGGGCAGGTGGACGCCGTGCGCTGGCTCATGGAACACGGCGCCACGCTGGAACGTCCGCCGCGGCAGTGGAACGCGCTGCATTACGCGGTATTCGCCGGCCATGCCCAGGTGGTGCGCTATCTGCTCGAACGCGGTGCGAATATCGATGCGCTCACCAACAACGGCTCGAGCGTGCTCATGCTGGCCATCTACGAGGGGCATGACGATCTCGCCAAATCGCTGCTGGATGCCGGTGCTTCCACGGCGGCAAAAAACGATTGGGGCGACGGCGCGCTGGAATGGGCCATGCGCTACGACCGCATCAATATCGCCCGGCTCGTCACCACCAAAGAACAGTTTGCCGCCGCAGCGGCGCGTTCGAAATCAAGCTGGGGGGAAGGGGCGCGCTCCGAGCCGGTTCCGGAGGACATCGCGCAATTGCTGCGGGTGCGCGAAATTCTGCAGAGCCGCGGCCTGGCCGTGGACAAAATCGACGACCAGATCGCCGCCGCGCGCGCCCGTCACGCGCGCGCCCGCGCCACGCCGCAAAGTGCGCCGGCCGCGCTGGAAATTCGCGCCCGCCGCAAGGCGCCCAAAGATCAGGAAATGCGCCTGGTGCCGGGCCGCAAGCCCAGGGCCGATAGCTCGGCACGCTGAACCGGCGGGCAAAGGCGCATGGCGCCGCCAAGCGAACTATACTTGCGCCTGGCTTGCATGGACGGGGCCTGGCGCCTCCGCGGCAGAAAAAGGCGCCGAACGCCAGACGCACAGGGCAACTTTCGGGCAGGCGGCCGGTTCGAATCAGGGCGGTCTGGTCCATCCGCAATGGCTATCCGCACGGCTGCGCGGGCCACAACCGGGCCGGCCGCGCAGCGCAAGCTGTCATGCAATACGGGCCGCAAGCCCAGCGCCGGCTGGAGGGCGGGCGTGCGGCGGCACATGGTGCATCGCGCATAACGAGTTTCAAGGAAAGCGATACCTGAATGTACGATCTGATCCTTCCGTCCTGGCCGCCGGTATTCGACCCGTCGGTACGCGTCGGCATCGCGCTGCTATTCGCGGCGCTGGCCGGCGAAATCGTCGCGCGCCTGATACGCCTGCCGCGCATCACCGGCTATTCCATCGCCGGCCTGGTGCTGGGGCCGGCCGTGCTGGGCTGGTTCGGTGCGGCCGACGTGAAGTCCTACCGGCTGCTCATCGATCTTGCGCTGGCGCTGTTGCTGTTTGAAATGGGCGTGCGCGTCGATCTCAAATGGTTCCGCGCCAATCCCGTGCTGCTGGCTACCAGCCTGCTCGAAGCCGGTCTCACTTTCGCCTGCACTTATGTGGTGATGCGTCTGACCGGCGCGAGTACCGGCGTGTCGGCCGGCGTGGCGGTGATCGCCATGTCCACCTCGCCCGCCATCGTGATGCGCATGGCGCTGGAAACCCGCGCCGAGGGCCAGGTGACGCAGCGCATGTTCGTACTTACCGCGCTCAACGTGGTGTATGCGGTGGTCGCCTGGCAACTAATGGTGGGCGGCATGCACGGCGTGTTCCGCGGCGACTGGTTCATCGCCGTGCTGCATCCGGCCTACATGCTGATCGGCTCGCTGGTCGGCGGCGTGGCGCTGGCACTGGCTTTCACGCTATTGCGGCGCGCCTTCAATTTCAATGACGAACAGGGTGTGGCGGTGCTGTTCGGCCTCCTGCTGTCAGCCACGGCCTTATTAATTGCGCTCAAGCTGCCGGCATTGCTGGCGCCGCTCATCGCCGGCATGGTGATCAAAAATACCGATCCGCGCCCGCATTTGTGGCCGCGCCACTTCGGTACCGCGGGCGGCGTCGTGGTGATCCTGCTGTTCGTATTTACCGGGCTTACCATCACGCCGCGCGAATTCGCCCTGGGCGGCACCGTTGCCATATTGCTCATATTTGTGCGCAGTGCGGCCAAAACCGTGGGCGTACTGGCGCTGGGTCACTGGAGCGGACTATCCGTGCGGCAGGCGGTGGCGCTGGGCATCGCCTTGTCGCCCATGTCCGGGGTGGCTTTGTTGCTTGCATCCGACGTGCGAACGATTTATCCGGAATTCGGCGAACGCCTGGCCGCCATCGTGTTATGCATGGCAGCCATTCTCGAATTGGCGAGTCCGATCGCGGTGCAGTGGGTACTGCGGTTCTGCCGCGAAACCAGGGAGAAATGACATGCCGCTGGAGGCTTTTGCGCACTCGCGCGCGCTCACATTGGGCGTGGAGCTGGAGCTGCAGCTCGTCAATACGCACGACTATGATCTGGTCGGCAGCGCGGAAGATTTGCTGCGCATACTGGCCAAACGCAAGCTGCCCGGTGATGCCAAGCCGGAAATCACGGCCAGCATGATCGAAATTTCCACCAATATCTGCGAGGACTATAGCGACGCCTGCGCGCAACTGATAGGCCTGCGCGACGAACTGGTGGATGCGGCCGGAAGGTTGAATCTGGGCATATGCGGCGGCGGCACGCACGCTTTCCAGCACTGGGGCGAACAGCAAATTTTCGACCGCCCGCGCTTCCACTTTCTGTCCGAACTGTACGGCTATCTGGCCAAACAATTCACCATTTTCGGCCAGCACGTGCACGTCGGCTGCCCGGCACCCGACGAAGCGCTCTACATGCTGCACTGCATGTCGCGCTACATTCCGCACTTCATCGCCATATCGGCTTCGTCGCCTTATGTGCAGGGGCTGGATACCGGCTTCGATTCGGCGCGGCTCAATTCGGTATTTGCATTTCCTCTGTCGGGGCGTGCGCCTTTCGTCGAAACCTGGAACGATTTCGGCGTGTTTTTCGACAAGATGACCGCCACCGGGGTGGTCAAGGGCATGAAGGATTTTTACTGGGACATACGCCCCAAACCGGAATTCGGCACCATAGAAGTACGCGTCATGGATACGCCGCTCACGGTGCTGCAGGCGGCGCGTCTGGCCGCCTACATACAGGCGGTAGCGCGTTTTCTGATCATCGAGCACCCTTTCAATCCGAGCGAGGACGATTACCTCGTGTATGCGTTTAACCGCTTCCAGGCCTGCCGCTTCGGCTTTGCCGGCACCTATGTGGACCCGGTTACTCACGAACACCGCAGCATAGGCGAGGACATACTATCCACCTTGTCGCGCGTCGAGCAGCACGCCATAGAATTGCGTGCCGACAAAGCCTGCCAGGAACTTTATGAAGACGTGCGGGAAGCGCGCAATGGCGCCGCATTGCTGCGGCATGAATTCCACGATGCGGGCTCGCTGCACGAGGTGGTGCGGCGCCAGTGCCTGCGCTGGAAGAACTGACGGGCGGTGCGCGGCGTGAGCAGCGGGCGGCTCGAACTGCAATGGGGCGCAGTTGCGCCCGCCGGCCGTGCGCCGGGGGCGAGCCGTGGGTGAGCGCCCGCTGCGCATAGGCATGTCGGCGCGGCTGATGCACGCGCCGCCCAAAGAACTGGGGTTTCCCGGCAAGCATCTGCAATACCTGGAGCGCTCGGTGGCGCACTGGATCATGGCCCACGGCGCGCTTGCCTTCATGATTCCCACGCTGACCAAAGGCGGCGGCGTGACGCGCCAAAGCATATCCGTGCGCGACTGCGTGTCGGCCATGGACGGACTGGTGCTGCAGGGCGGCGCCGACATGAGCCCGACCAGTTACGGCGACGAGCCGATGCGCCCGGAATGGGCCGGCGACAAGGTGCGCGACCAGTACGAAATGGAACTGGTGTGGGAATTCGTGATCCAGGGCAAGCCCGTGCTGGGCATATGCCGCGGTTGCCAGCTCATCAACGTGGCCTGCGGTGGCACGCTCTATCAGGATATTCCGACCATGGTAGAAAACGCTGCCCAGCACCGCCACGAAGATTTGTACGACAACTTTCACCACGAAATCCAGATATTGCCGGACAGCCGTTTATCCGAACTGTTTCCGGACGAAACGCGCCCGCGCGTCAATAGCATCCACCACCAGTGCGTGCGCAAGCTGGGGCGCGATTTGCGCGTTGAAGCCATTTCGCCCGCCGACGGGGTGGTGGAATCGATACGCTGGAACGGCAGCGGCTACATGGTAGGTTGCCAGTGGCACCCGGAATTTCTGGGCGCCGGCCTGCTCGACAGCGGGCCCATCATGCAGGAATTTCTCGACGCCGCGCGGCGCGCGATGCGCAACTAAGGCGGGCCGCGGGCTGGCCCCGTGGCGCGCGTTGCGCCCAAGGGACGGGTGGGCGGGGCGCCCCGGGCGCCACGCCGCTAAAGCAGGGTTTGATGCCTTTTAATCGGCCCCGGTTGCGATGCATACGGCATGAACCGCGGTGTGACCGGATACGCGCATGCCGGCACGGATTCCGTGCTAAAAAGCCGGGCATCCTGGTTCCACGGGCCATGCCATGAAAATTAGTCTTCCACTAATCGGTGCATTGTTCGGCGTTGTCGGCGCCGCGCACGCCGCCGGCACGCCGAATGAACACGCCAATGGTGCTGCCTTGGTAACCCACAGCGCGCCGGTTTGTCCGGGGCCGGCCAGCGCGGCGGACGCGCGCTGCCATGCCCGCGTTGTAACCGATGCGCAGGGTGTGCCCATCGCAAGCGGCGTGGCCAACCCCAATGCCGGCCGTACCGACGCTACCTCGCCGCCGCCTCCGCCGCCAGCCGGCGCCTACGGGCCGGCGCAATTCCGCATGGCTTATGGGCTGACCAGCACGTCCAGCGGCGGCAGGACAGTCGCCATCGTGGATGCTTACGACAATCCGCGCGCAGAGGCGGACCTTGCGGTGTATAGCAACGCTTTCGGACTGCCCGCCTGCACCACCGCCAATGGCTGTTTCAAGAAGGTGAATCAGACCGGCGGCACTGCTTATCCGCGTGCCGACGCCGGCTGGGCGCTCGAAATCGCGCTCGACATTCAGGCCGTGCACGCGGTGTGCCCGGATTGCAAAATTCTGCTCGTCGAAGCGCGTTCGAATAGTTTGAGCAATTTGCTCACCGCGGTTAATTACGCTGCCAGCCGTGCCGACGTGGTGGTGGTGTCGAATTCCTGGGGCGCAGGGGAATTTTCCTCGGAAGCCAGTTACGACAAGTATTTCGACCACGGCAAGCCCATCACCGTATCGTCGGGCGATAACGGCTATGGCGTGGAATGGCCGGCTGCCTCGCCCAAAGTGACCGCAGTGGGCGGCACCACGCTATATGTCGATGCCAATAACCAGCGTACTTCCGAAGTGGTCTGGAAGGGCGCCGGCTCGGGCTGCAGCAAATATGCGGCGCAGCCTGCGTATCAAAATGTGGCGGATCAGCAGGGTGCCTGCGGCCGTCGGCTCGTCGCCGACGTTGCGGCCGTTGCCGACCCCGCCACCGGTGCCGCCGTTTATGATTCCTATGGCTACGCCGGCAAGAGCGGCTGGTTTACAGTGGGCGGCACCTCGCTCGCGGCACCGGTCATCGCCGCCATTTATGCGCTGGCCGGCAATACCGGCGGCGCGGCCGTGCTGTACCCGAATGCTTCCATGCTGTACGACGTAACGTCCGGCAACAACGGCACTTGCGGCAACTATCTGTGCCAGGGCACGGTGGGTTACGACGGCCCGACCGGGCTGGGCGCGCCGAATGGCGTGGATGCGTTCCGGTAATCCTACATTCCTCAGTTGGACGCGCCTGAGGGTGCGGCGGGCGCGTTGCCTGCCTAGGCGCGACGAGGCGGCAGGGCCGCCCCCTGCAACGAGGAGCAACAACGGCAGGCGGCGCGCCCGTCGTGCCATCGGGTGCGTAG
>JAEUNM010000075.1 GCA_016791105.1 Rhodocyclaceae bacterium
CCTGCCTAGGCGCGACGAGGCGGCAGGGCCGCCCCCTGCAACGAGGAGCAACAACGGCAGGCGGCGCGCCCGTCGTGCCATCGGGTGCGTAGCGGGGCGCACCCACAAGGTACGCCCTTAAGTTGCTGAAAGTTTAATTATTTCCGGGCGTTATCGACGCATCGAAGCGGTCAACTGGGGAATGTAGGTTGAATATGGCCAATCCCTGACGCACGCCACCAAGCCGTGCTTGACCGGATTGAAATGCAGGTAGTCCAAATCCGCCGCATAGTCGGCGTCATCGCGAATCAAATGTTCCCAGTAGCGCCGTTGCCAGAGGCCCTGCTCCCCTCTTGCCATTCGCACGACCGCGCGCCATTCCGACTTTGAAACCCGGCGCGAAAATCCGACCCGTATCAGCCGCCAGCGCAATGCAAAACTCGTGTCCCCGCAGGAAGCTCAATTATCGAATGCAGGTGATCGGGCAACACGACCCAACCGTGAATGGTAAAAGGATGAACCCGCCGCACCTGTCGAACTGCCTCCCGCAGAGCGTCAATATTGCGGGTCAATACATCGGTACCCGCCCGGTTTCGATGCGCTCTGACCCCAGTGTCGATGCGATAGAAGGAAGGGCTACCGGGGTGAACAATATAGGTATTTTAATCCACCGCACCGCCTTGAAAATTTACGCCTCCTCCCCCATCTAGAGTTTTCGGGTGCGGTGCGCAAGTGGTTGCGTCTAGCCAATTGCCGACCGCGCAACATCAGTATGGATCCTCACCGGTCGGCAAGGGAAGAAATGGCTAAACGAACTTGGAACGAAGCCACGGCGAAATCGCGTATCGCGACACGCCTGAAGGAAGTCAGCGACGTCACAATCAAGGACTACGTCCGCAACATTGACCTGACCGGCATCGGCACAGACGTTGCTTATCGCGTGGACGGGGTGCACCTATACATCGATATCATTAACATCAAGGAATTGCTGGAGACCACGACCGTCGATGGCGAGCGTGCGCACAAGCGAGCGCTAAGGTTCCTAAATAATCACTACCGCGCTGTCCGAAACATCCTGCAGAGTGTCGAAGCCGTCCAGGTTGATTTCCACAACCAGCGCCTGCATGCCGTTTTCGCAAAGCCCTACGACGACGAGGCCGCCCGCATCCACAAGGCGGTGGCGACTGCTCAGCTAGTCCGCGACGTCCTGGCGAAGATCGGCGAGAACGAAGACGATCCACTGCCGGCAGCCAAGACTCGGGTCGGAATCGACACAGGCAAAGCTCTCGCCGTGAATAACGGCCGCCGCCGGAGCCGCGAGCCTCTGTTTCTGGGCAACCCGGCGAACCAGGCTGCAAAGCGGGCTGGCCACGACACTGGGGTGGAGGGGATCTTCATCACCAACAACGCCCGCAGTGCGGTTGGATGGAGCAGGGTGGGCGACGACTACACAACTGCTTTGACTGAGGGGCAAGTGTCGAAGTCTCAAGAAAAGGCAGGCCTCGGCCTGACCGTAGACAAGGTTGTCAAGGACTGGAATACGGACCTCGCAAACAACCCCATCGGCAAGTTCGAGTTCTCGCGCCACTCGCCCCCATACCGCGACCTCGACCTGGAACAACTGACCCCGCGTAACTCTCGCCGTCAGGAAGCCACATCAATCTACGCGGATATCGACAACTTCACCCGGTATGTGGCAGATCGAATCGAAGACGACGATGACGCCATCGACGTCGTCAAGACGCTTCATGTGCTGCGCAGCGAGCTGGACGCCGTCCTGTACGTGGACTTCGCCGGCAGGAAGGTGCGCTTTATCGGCGACTGCATCCACGGCATTTTGGTTGAGGGTACGGCAGCGACCACTGATCATGAAGAAACGGCGAAGAACGCCATGCTGTGTGCCGCTGCGATGCGCAGTAGTTTCGCCGTCGCGCTGCATGAGCTGCAAACTGCGGGCATTGACGTCGGTAACCTCGGGCTAGCGATTGGATTGGAGCACGACTTCATCGCGGTAACCAGACTCGGTGTAAAGAGCGAGATGATCCGCTGCTGCATTAGCCGATCGGTACTGGCGTCCGAAGCGGAACAGCAGAGGAGCAATGGGCGGCAGACCTCCATTGGACCAAAACTGGACCAGTATGCACCGGCACAGTTTCGCACCCTGTTTGGCAACGACCGCAGGAGATCCGATTTCGATTACGCCGCAGCCGAAGAAGCGCTGAACCCCAAGGACGAGGGAAAAAAGGCATCGAACTCTGGTTCGTTGCTGAAGCCGGCAACGGCCGCCTCGGCTGGCTTCGCATTCACGGCTGCAGCTCAACCTTCGCGTACTTTGGCAGGCTTCTCTTGATGGCGTGGTTTGAGCGACAGCCACTCCGGCTCGCGCACGAGCGTGCAGTCCTCGATTTGATCCGCCAGGAAGGATGGGTCAAGTCGGTCGATTGGGTAATCGACGCTGAGGCCGGTACCGCACACGTGGACATCGACTTCGAAGCCGGTGGACAAATTCGGCAAGCGCGCCTCGAATACCCGTTCATCTATCCGTATGCGCCGCCGGCGCTTTTCCCTCGGGAACCAGGCCAGTGGTGGTCCACGCATCAGTGGTACACGGGGGAACTTTGCCTGCAGGTCCGCGCGGATAATTGGGTGAAGTCGTTTGACGCTGCTGACATACTGCGTAGCGCTCGCCGGCTGCTTGATACCGAAGGAGCTGTCGATGAATCGGGGCGTGGCGGAGAGGTTCCGTCTGAGCATCGTTTCACGGAAGGCCAGCTCCTACGCGGGCACGACGCCCGGCTGGTGCTGAGCGATGGACTGATCGCCGAGGTCCGCCGCAGGGGCGCCGGGGCCTGGATAGTGGATCTGCGGACTAGCCTCTTCCCAGACTCTTGTGTCAGCGTGGCTGTCGGAATTTCCGGATCGGCAGAATACGACCGTTGGACCGATCTCACAATCCCAAGCTCAGTTGGCCAGCGGATGAATGGAATTGGGGTCATTGCCAACATCGAGTACGGCGACCCGCGCTTTCTAGCATTAACGTCTCGCGAGATGTCGTGCGATGAGCGCTGGGCAGCGTTTTCTCCCATCGCGTTCGATGGCTACCGCATCGTGGTTGGTGTGCTCAAGGGGCAAGTGTTAGCCAAGTTTCTTGGCACTGACAACCACACCCACGACATCATCAAAATTCTCATGGACAAACAGCATCGGTCACCAACACGCAATGCAGTCCTGGCCGGAAAACAGGTTGCGATCCTGGGCTGCGGATCAATGGGTAGCAAGGTCGCCATATCCCTCGCCCGCATGGGCGTATCCGACTTCTACCTGGTGGATTCCGACGTCCTCAAGATGGACAACCTGGTTCGGAACGAGCTCGACTGGAGCGAAGTAGGTGCGCACAAGGCCGATGGATTGGCAGAGCGGTTGAAGCGAATCCGTGCGCAGGTCAAAGTCGAGCGATGGATCAATCATCTGGGAGGCCAGACCTCCGGAGCCACGCTGATGACCTGCCTGACCGCGCTGAAGACATGTGATCTGATCGTTGAGACAACGGGCAGCGGACAGGGCTTTGTCTATGCCAGCTCGGTCGCGGAGGAGGAAGGCGTTCCAATGGTCTGGGGACGAGTGTTTGGAG
This sequence comes from Rhodocyclaceae bacterium, assembly GCA_016791105.1. Taxonomy (GTDB): domain Bacteria; phylum Pseudomonadota; class Gammaproteobacteria; order Burkholderiales; family Rhodocyclaceae; genus JAEUNM01. Next base: position 3,611 of record JAEUNM010000075.1, read on the forward strand.
GTGGATTTGGTGGGTACATCGCCCGGAGTCGGCCCAGTATCGAAGTCTCACCCCTGGACGTGCGCAATAGTATCTACCAATGGTTCCGGACCCCAGGATTCCCGGAGCCACCAGCCGACGCAGGGATCGATTACGCGGCGGGGCCTGATAACCAACCGCCCATGATTGCGGACGACGCGGATGTGTCTGTAATCTCGTCCCACCTGACTCATTTCGCCGCGGATGCGCTTCGAGGTCCGCCCAACTCGGACTACCCGCACTCGGCATACGTTATTGGCCTGCGCAAGGAATGGATTTTCGAACAACCGTTCGATACCCGCCCGATTGATGTCTCTGGCGTAATGAACAGCAATATCGTCCCGGAGGAGGTTGTTGAGGGAGGCGGGCACGCAGGCGAGATCGAACCGTGATTGACGTCGTCCTAAACAGCCGATGCGTGCGCAAGCTGAAACGTGAGCTTCGGACTGCCGGCACGAGCGAGATCGGCGGTGTCCTGGCGGCCGAACAGGTCGGTGATGGGCGCTTTCTCGTGCTCGATCTGTCCGTACAACGCAACGGCACGAATTCGCACTTCGAGCGTGACCCTGTCCAACATCGGGCGTTTATCCGGCAGTTCCATGAGCGCATGGGACGCAAGCCGGCACGCTTCAACTACCTGGGCGAGTGGCACTCGCACCCGGCCTACCCGGCAACGCCTAGCGATGTGGACTTCCGGCAGATGCAGTGCCTGGTCGAAGACGGCGAACAGAAGTCGACGTTTCTGGTCCTGTTGATCGTCAAGCTTGGGGTACGTGGCGAATTGCGTGGATCAGCATTTGGCTTCCGGCCAGGCTTTGCACCCATTCGTGGCCGCCTGCGAGGCATTGAGGCAGGGGCCGTTCAAGAAGAGCTTGTACCTGTATTCTTGGTTCTAGGAAGTGGGAAGGGAAAACATGACACTAATTGAGCGGTTTCAAAACAAGAATGTCCTCACAGAGGTTCTTCGGGCGCAGGTTGTTGTGCAAGGAGACCAAGAGGTGGCGGCGGAGCTAGCAGAAGCTGGCGAAGTCGTTGAGTTTTCTGCAGGCGAAGTGCTCACCTACGAGAACGCCGCCGACCGTGACATGTACTTCCTGCTCTCCGGAACGGTGGGTTTGTCGGTAAAGGGAAAATACCTCTACTCACGGGAAGAGAACACGAGCGTGGGAGAGATGTCTGTAGTGAACCCGCGCATCACGCGTAGCGCCACCGTTACGGCCACGGAATCGACCGTCGCGCTAAAGGTATCGCCAGAGACCATCGAGAAGATTGCGGAGAAGCAGCCCCGGATATACCGGCTCATCGCTGCGGAGCTTGCCGCTCGATTAGTTCAGCGGAATTCGCTCATCCGGCCACCCAACGCTCGTCCCCGCGTATTTTTCATCAGTTCCAGAGAAAGCCTTCCCGTTGCGAAGGCAATCCGGCATGGTCTTAAATACACGGACGCAGACTCGCTCATGTGGTCGGATGAGGACATGTTTCCTCCTGGATCATATCCGCTGGAAGTGCTTGAGCGTGAGGTGGACCGGGCAGACTTCGGGGTCGCCATCACGCACCCGGACGACATCGTTCAGTCCAGACGGCAGCAATCGGCAGCGCCTCGCGACAACGTTATCTTTGAGCTGGGTTTTTTCATGTCGAGACTGGGGCGCAAGCGCACGTTCCTGCTTGTTCCTAAGATCGAGGTTGACTTGAAGCTGCCTTCTGATTTCAAGGGAATGACCCCCATTACGTACGAGCCGCTTACCGGCAAGCCCGGTGAGGTTCCTGGTCAAGTGCTGCACGCGTCCATTTACGACCTCGAGTTGAAGATACAGCAGTTGGGTTGCCGAGAACTGTAAGGCCGCGCGCTCCGAGTAGCTTTTGCTCGAGCCTCGAACGTGCGCTTAAATTTCTCTCAACCCGCGATCCGTCCACCTTCAATCAGACTAAAGCTGGGGTCAGAGCGAAGTAATTCCCAATTACAAGCCTGCTCCGAGAGGGGCTTTTTCAGTCGGTGGCGAAAGCAGGGCTTCGGCACTCGGATGGCATGGATATGCCCAAATATGACTCGGGCATCGTCGCTGCGGGGCGGCTCCCAGAAAGTCGTTAACCTTCATAGACTTACAGGATGCGCTTGTAAACAGTGCAAAAAAAGCGTCTACTCTCGATTTTTGGGCGACCGAAATGGCCAACAAACCGAAGGTGACGCTGGTGGAAGCACTGCACAATATTCAAGACCCGCGACGGCCCAGCAACGGGACGCGGCACAATTTTGTGGAAATGCTGGTCATTGCGGTGTGTGCAATGTTGTCGGACTGCGACAACATTGAGGACATCGGCGATTGGGCGGTCGATAAGGAATCGTGGTTGAGGCAGTTTCTGGTACTCAAAAATGGTATCCCGTCTGAGGAAACGTTTTTGCGTTTGTTTCGAGCGCTGGATCCGAAACAGTTTGAAACAGCCTATCGGCGTTGGGTTGGCGCGCTCGTACCGGTACTGCGCGGCGCGGTAGCAATCGACGGTAAAACACTACGTGGCTCTCGTGATGGCGAAGTCGGACCGGTGCACATCGTGACCGCATTTGCGACCCAATCCGGCATCGCGTTGGGTCAGGAAAAGGTTGCCGCGAAAAGCAACGAAATCACCGCAATCCCCGAACTGCTCGACGCTCTGTACGTGAAGGGGTGCATCGTCACGATCGACGCGATGGGCTGTCAAACCGCGATCGCCGCCAAGATCGTCGACAAGAAGGGCGATTACCTGCTGACGGTCAAAAACAACCAGCCGTCGCTGATGGCAAGCATTGAGGATGCGTTCCTGCGGGAACGCCCAGCCTTGCCTGCCCACGTCGTGGAGCAGACCGGCCATGGCCGTAACGTCATTCAAACGGTTTGGGCCATGCCCGCGGCAGGTATCGTCGATCCGGCTGTTTGGGCCAAAGTGAAGACCCTCGGAATGATCTATTCGGAACGGCGGGAGGGCAACAAAGCCTGCCAGCCCGAAGTGCGCTTCTATATCAGCTCCCGAAAACTCTCTGCGCCTTCGTTGGCGAAATATGCGAGGGCGCACTGGGGAATCGAAAACCAGCTGCACTGGGTTCTCGACGTGACCTTCGACGAGGATGCCAGCACAGTACGCAAAGATAACGCTCCGGAAAATCTCTCCCTCCTCAAGAAAATCGCGTTATGCCTTTTGCGCACTCAGAGGGAAGCTCACCCACGCTACAGTCTGCGCCGGATGCGCAAGCATGCAGCCCGCGACGACGACTTCCTGGCCGATATGCTGCAACTCATTCCACTCCAATGACGTTCGAGTGCGGAGGCCCTGGTGGCGAAAGTTACCTCACTCTGCCGCCGGTTTCGATGCTGCGCAGGCAAGCACGCTTTGGTGATCGACGGCGCGACCGGCGTCCACGTCTGCCAAAGCTTCGAGCGTCAGGCGGTCGTACTCATCTGCTTGTGCGATCCAACTGGACAGCGCCCGTTTAATGATGCAGGCGCGCGGCCGGTCGAGACGGGCCGCGAGCTGATCGAGCTTTTCAGCGAGTCGCACGGGCACATGGGCAGTGAGGGCGCGGGTTTCGGGTTTAACAATCGCAAGCTCCCTCTACTGATTACGAATCAATCCTAAAGATTTACGTTGAATCGATCAACATTCCTCGTCAAGTTCCCGGCTGCAAAGCGGGCGACGCTGAGGGCAATTCCTTGCGTTGAAACTGAAGGTGTCTTACCGCGATGTCGCGGGTGCCCGATGGAGCGCGGGCATGTGCCCGGCACTATCGAGACTCCCGGCAGCCACACTGGCCTCGCGCGCAGCGAGGGGTGACGTTCACGGCTGCGGCATAATAAAATCCGGCCGACCGGCGCGGGGTTTTAAGCGACGACGCGCGCCCGACTCGCTACAGGGAGAACAAACGTGGACAAAATTTGCTGGCTGCATGTGTCGGACTTTCACTTGCAGGGCGGTGATCGGTACGACCAAGACGTGGTACTGGGCGCACTCGTAGAATCGGTGCGAACCCTGCGCGAAGAACGCGGGCGCAAGCCCGATCTGATATTTGCGACCGGCGACATCGCGAATTTTGGCAAGGCCGCGGAATACAAGCTGGCTACCCCCTTTTTTGACGCCCTGCTGGCAGCGGCCGGCCTGGAGCGGCGCAGCCTGTTTCTGGTGCCTGGCAACCACGATGTTGATCGCGACCAAGGTACTGGCCTGGCGGAAACACTGGACACGCGCGAAAAAGCTGACAGCTATTTCAAGCCCGGCGGCTCGTTGCCGCACCTGGAGCGCAAGCTGGGTGCTTTCCGCAAGTGGTACAACAGCTACTTCAAAGGCATCCGCGAGCTGCCTAAGGACAGCAGCTGCGGGCCGGTGGAAAGCGTCGAAATCGGCGGGCAGCGTATTGCCGTCCTGCCGCTCAATAGCGCGTTGTTTTGCCACGGCAATAGCGACCAGAACAAGTTGCTCATCGGGCGGCGCTGTCTCAAGAACGCGCTGGAACAAGTCCAGCAGCACGTGGCACAGTTGCGCATCGCGCTGATTCACCATCCGCTCGACTGGTTAAGCCATGTGGAGTCCCAAAACATCACGGCTGATCTGCAAAGTTCGATTGACATCATCCTGCACGGTCACCTGCACGAAAACAGCGTCGCCAGCGTAGCCTCGTCCCACGGCACCACCCTGATGCTCGCGGCCGGTGCCAGC
>JAEUNM010000089.1 GCA_016791105.1 Rhodocyclaceae bacterium
GATCTGGCTGGCCGAAGCCACATGGGCGCTGTCGTAAGCCAGGCTGACGCCGCTGCTGTCGAGAGACAAGCTGTCGCCGGCCACCGCGCCGGACACGGAACCGGATACCGACGCGCCAGGCGCGGCGGTGGTGCCGTCGTAGGCGCGGCTCAGGGTGCCGCCGATGCTGGCCGAAGCGGTGATGGCTTTTGCCGTGATGCTCACGGGCGCATTGGCGGCGTCGAGCGCCGGCAATTGGTAATTGCTGGCCAGGCCGCCGGAAGCGTCGCTGGCATCCACGAGCGTGATGGCGTCGATGAACTTGCCGGCCGTGGCGACGTGGGCGTCGCTGGCCGTCGCGCCGGAGTAGGCGAGGGTTTCGCTGCCGACCAGATTGCCGATGCTTACCTGGCTGCCGCTGAGCGCCGTCGTGCCGTCGTAAGTCTTGGCGGCGGACAGCGTGATCGTCCTGGCCGTGATGCTGGCAGCCACGTCCTTGGCCGTGGCGTCCAGCGCGTAGTCGCCGGCCGCGGAGGCGTTGCTGCCGCTGATGGCGGTGATGTTGAGCCCGCTCACCGTCACCTTGCTGGCGCTGGCGACGTCCTTGCTGTCATAGGCGGCGCCGCTGTGGGCCAGGCTGGCGCCGGTATCGCCGGATACCAGACCGGTGAAGGAATAGGTCGGGCTGAAACCGGCGGGGGCGGCCGTCGTTCCGTCATACACCTTGGTGACGCCGGTGTTGGTGAGCGTCGGTGTGAGGGTAGCCGGGGTGATGGCGGCGACAACTGGGGCAATGGTCGGGGCCGTGAAACTGTAATCGCTGGCCTGGCTGGCGTGGCTGGACGCATCAATGGCAAACCCGGCGCTGCCGCTGGCGGCGATCTGGCTGGCCGAAGCCACATGGGCGCTGTCGTAAGCCAGGCTGACGCCGCTGCTGTCGAGAGACAAGCTGTCGCCGGCCACCGCGCCGGACACGGAACCGGATACCGACGCGCCGGGCGCGGCGGTGGTGCCGTCGTAGGCGCGACTCAGGGTGCCGCCGATGCTGGCCGTAGCGGTGATGGCTTTTGCCGTGATGCTCACGGGCGCATTGGCGGCGTCGAGCGCCGGCAATTGGTAATTGCTCGCCAGACCGCCGGAAGCGTCGCTGGCATCCTCGAGCGTGATGGCGTCGATGAACTTGCCGGCCGTGGCGACGTGGGCGTCGCTGGCCGTCGCGCCGGAGTAGGCGAGGGTTTCACTGCCGACCAGATTGCCGATGCTTACCTGGCTGCCGCTGAGCGCCGTCGTGCCGTCGTAGGTTTTGGCGGCGGAAAGCGTGATCGTCCTGGGCGTGATGACACCATCGCTGCCGGAAAGGCTGCCACCCCCGGTAAGGTAATAATTGCCTGCGTCGACGCCGCTCAGACTCAGGCCGCTGATGGTGTAGGCGAGGCCGCTGCCGGCATTCTTCTGGGCATAGGCGCCGCTGCCGCTGGCGGACACGGTATCGCTGGCAATGACGCCGCTCACGCCGACGCTGGCACCGCTCATGGCGGTGTTGCCGTCATAAACCTTGCTGACGCCGCTGGCGGAAGCGTTGAGGCCCTTCTGATAGACCGCCTGGCTGCCCACCACGTTGATGGTGTCGTTGAAATTCCCGCTATTGGCGGTGACGGTTCCGGAAGTCGCCAACTGATAGCTGCCCACGGCCAGATTGGCGGAACTGCTCAGGACGGCGTTTGCTGGCGCCAGAGTAAAGGTCGCCTGGCCGCCGGCGCCGTCGTCGATGGTGAAACTGTTGTTGCCATGGGCGGTGATTCCACTGAGGGAAACCGCGCTGCTGCCGTTCCAGTATTCGGCGCTGGCGATGCTGTAATTCGCGGCGACGCCGTAGGTAGAGGTGAGGTTGCTGACGCGGATCAGCAACTGGCTGGAGGGGACGATGGTGTAGTCGCCGCCGGCATAACTGATGTTGTAGTTGGCGGCAGTCAATCCGCCAGGCAGAAGTACGCCCGCGTAGGTTCCGGCCGATTCCACGCCACTATTGCTGCGGGCGATGGCCAGGCTACCGCCGAGGACGGACTCCGTCTCGCCATGGACAAAGCCGGCATAGCTCACGCCGTTGTAGCCCGCGGTGTCGCTCTGGGTCACGAATTTGCCATCGTTGTTGGCGGTAACCGTCAGGGCAGCCTTGGCGATGTCTGCGCTGGTAGTCGCCGAGGTGCTGGCAAGCTGGTAATTGCTGGCCAGGCCGCCGTTGGCACCATTGGCCAGGGCATAGCCTGTGGCGGTGACGGTCTTGCCGGTGCCGGCATTGGCATCGGCAAAGCTCGCCAGCCCGTGGCTGAGGACTAGTGATTCGGCGCCAACGCCGGTGCTGACGGAACCCCAGTCGCTCACCAAGACCCCGCTGGTGCCGTCGTAGGTTTTGCCATCGGCGGCCAGCCCGGTGACGGTCAAGGTTTTGGGCGTGATGTCGCCGCTGGTAGTGGCGCTGGCGGCGATCGAATAGTTGCCGCTGTCAGTATTGGACAAGCCGATGCCGGCAACGCTCATCGACTTGCCGTTCCCCGCGTTTTTGTCGCCGAACACGGCCGACGTGGACGTGACGGTCACCACATCGCCACTGACAATGCCGCTGGCGGAATCGGTCACGGTGCCTGTCAGGCCGCCGTCGTAGGCACGGCTGTTGCCGGTGCCGGTGTATGTGAGGGGCTTCCTGTTGACTGTGAGCGTGCCGCCGGTATTCCCGGCGATGCTGTAGCCCAACTGGTCGGTGCCGCCGGATGTCGTCAGCGCGTGATCGCCGACGATGGGATTGCCGGAGGTGGATAGGGTGCCGCCCACCGCAACATTTGGCAGTGTCTTGAAAATCTGGGCCGCGGTTTCCCCGTTCGCGCTATTCACGCTGAAGCCGTAGGTCGGGGTCGTGCCGTAAGTGCTCGTCGCGTCATTCGCCGTCACGGTGACGGTGGGCTGCTGGCGATAGATGACGTAAATTCCGGCGCCCAGGTTCAGCCAGTTGCCGCTGGCAAAATTGGTGGTTTCGTCGGCGTTGTAGCGGAAATGGCTCTCCGCGCCGCTGCTCGCCAGTGCGGCAAGGCCGGTGCTGCCGGCCAGGCTGCCGGAGAACAGTTTCGCGGTGCCGCCGCTGCCCACGCTGACGGTGGGGCTGCCGCTGATGAGGATGTTGCCGCTGGCCGGTGTGCCGCCGCCGCCCGGGCTGGCGCTGCTGCCGGCGTTCAGCACCACGGCCGACGCCGAGGTGTCGGTGGTGGAAATGTTCTGGCTGACGGTGAGGTCGCCGCTCACAGTGCTGACATTGACCGGGCCGCTGGCGGTGATGCCGGTCGGATTGACGGTGCCTATGCTGACGGCCGCGCTGTTCACGAAGGTCAGACTGCCGATGGGGGAAGTGTTGTCGTTGCCCGCCGCCAGGGTGTTGACGGCGTTGCTGGTGGAATCGAGCGTAAAACTGCCGCTGCCTTTCAGCGCCAGTTTGTCGGCCACCAGGTAGCCACTGGCGCCGTCGCTCACGCTGCCGCTGGCTTCCAGCTTGATGGTGTCGCCGGTCGCTTCCAGCCGGCCATTGATGGCGATGTTGCCGCCATAGAGGGATACCGGGCCGGCGATGGTCTGGTTGCTGGCGACGGTGATGTTTGCGCTGTTGCCGGATTTGCCCAGGCTCAGGCCGCCCAGCGTGCTGGAAAAAGTCCAGCCGGAGGTGCTGAACGCCGACGTGAAGCTGGTGCTTGCAGGCTGGATCGTGAGGCTGCCGGGGCCGTTGAAGCTGCTGCTGGAGGAGGTCGGCGCATCGTTTTGCAGGATCAGGCTGCCGCCGTCGATGCTGGTGGCGCCGCTGTAGGTGCCGTTGGCGCTCAGGGTCACGCTGTTGCTGCCCATCTTCTCTACGCTGCCGAGGCCGCTGATGGCATTGGCCAGCGTGAGGCTGTCGCTGCGATTGATGGCAAATTTCGCCCCCGCGACAGGCAGGTCGATGGCGCTGCTGCTGGCCAGGGAGCCCGAGGTACCGCCGCTGCCCAGCTGCAGGATGCCGGCGTTGACCACGGTGTCGCCCGTGTAGCTGTTGTTGCCGGCAAGGGTAGTGGTGCCGCTGCCGCTCTGCAGCAGCCAGCCCGCCCCGGTGATGTTGCCGGAAGCGGTGGTGTTGGCGCTGGTGTTGAACACCAGCAGGCCGGCATTGCCCACCCCGCCGCTGCCCAGGGCGCCGCCATTGCCGATGACCAGGGTGCCGCGCGCAACCTGGCTGCTGAGATTGGGCGCCGCCACGTTGAAGGTGGCTGTGTTCAGGTAGGTGCCGCCGGTGTAGGTGTTGGCGCCGGTGAAGGTCGTCTTGGCTGCTGCGTATAACTGGTCCACCCCGTAGCCGCTGGCGGCGGCGCTGGTGGCCAGCGGCATGTCGTAGCTGGCGCCGGTGGACATGTCCGTGCCGACGATGTTGGTGTTGCCGGCCGAGTAGGCGGTGCCGTTGGTGTGGCTGCCGGAGGTGTCGATCTTCGCCTGCACATTGCTGCCCGACTGGCTCAGCTTGACGAATACGGTCTTGGTGAAGGCAGGCGAACTGACGCTGTTGTATTCCTGAACCTGCAGGGTCGCGGTGTTGGTCAGTGCGTTGAATTGTGTGACGTAGATGCCGGCCTGCGCGGTCGACCCGCCGGACACGTTCACGCCGTTCTGGCGCGCGCCGGAAAGCCGCTGCAGCACTTCCGCCACCGTGGTGTTGCTGGCGATGGTGGTGGCCGTGGTGGTAAGGAAGCCCGAATAGAGGGTTTCCTGCTCACCGTAGACATTCACGTTGCCTTGACCACTGATGGCGAACGGAATGATCGTGTCCGCCGCCCGGTCGATGACGAAATTGCCGTTTGTGGTCATGGCCGACGTGGCCAGGCTGCCGCTCGTACCGCCGTGACCCAGTGAAAGCGATCCAGCGTTGATGGTGGTGGCGCCGGAGTAGGTGTTGCTGCCAGTCAGGATCAGGATATTGATGCCGTCTTTCGTCAAGGTCGCGCCGGATCCGGTGATGGCGCCGGTGATGGCGCTGAAGCCGCTATTGGTGACGCTCAAGGGCGCGTTGGTCGCCAGGGCTATGTCCCCGGCCGACAGGGAATTGGTCGTTACGCTCACACCCGTCAGCGGGGTGGTGGCGCCCACCGCGCCGTTCAGGGTGGTGTTGCCCGTGCCGGCCGTCTGTATCGTCAGAGCGTGGGCGCCGTCGATGGGGCTGGTGTCGCTGGTGGTGCTGACGCTGCCGTTGGCGGTGGTTTGCAGGGTTACGTCGCTGGTCAGGGTGACCGCGCTCTGGTAGCTCTGATCGCCCGAGGTGGTGACCTTGCCGCCCAGCGAGGACAGTCCGGTGACGGCGAGCGAGCTGGCGGCACTGATGTCGGCCGCCGTTTGCAGGTTGGCGTTTACCGCCACCGCGCCCAGGCCGGCGCTGCTGCCGGCCGCGCCGTTGAAGTGCACGGTGCCCGAATTGGCGCTGGTGCCGCTCACGCCGATGGTAAATCCGTTCCAGGATTCGTTGGCCAGGCTGTTCCAGGTAAGACTGGAGAACGCATGCGAGAAGCGGATGGTGCCGTGCGGCTCGCCCGACGTGCCGTTGAGGTTGTAGGTTGTGCCGGAACTCGTCTTGGAGAACGTGCCGCAGCCGTAGAAGCCGCAGCCGGCGCCGTTTACGCCGGTCTGGGACACGATGTTGAAATCCTGGTTGAAGCCATAGCCGTTGCCGTTCAGGCTGACGACGGCAAACGCCAGGTTCGCGATCGGCTGGCTGAACACCAGGGTCTGGCTGCCCTGATACTGCAGTTGAACGATGTCGGCGCTGGCCGGCCCGTTGGCCACCTGTGCGCTGACGTAGGGCGAAACGGCGTTTGACGACGTCCAGTAGAAAGTTCCGCCTGCGGTCTGCACGCCGAAGAAGCCCTGCGGATTGGTATAGGTGACATTGACCACGTCCGACCCGATGGTGAGCGTGCCATACACGTGGGTGGCGTCGGAACTGGTCCAGTCCACCCAGTAATAGGTAGTCCCCGGGGTGATGGTGGCGGTCAGGTTCCTGGGGCTGGCCGGGTCCACGGAATCCACCGTCGAATTGAAAACGATGTCGCTCTGGGTGGTGGCGAGTGTGGTGTCGGCGGCAAGTCGCACCGGGCCGTCGTAGGTTTGCGAGCCGGAAGTGGTGATGCTGTTGGCGAGCGTGGAATTCCCCGTGACGCGCAGGCTGGACCCGCCCGTGGAACGGGTAATGCTGTTGCCTGCCCCCATGAAGAGGCCCGCGATGGTTTGCCCGACCCTAAGATCCCATACCGAGTTGCCGAACATTATCACGCTGGTGGATGACGCCAGGCCGCCGCTCAGTGCCAGTGTGCCGGCGCTGATAAAGGTGGAACCGGTATAACTGCTGGTGCCGGAAAGCGTAAGCGTGCCGTTGCCGGTCTTGGTGAATGAGGCGTTGCTCCCGGAAATCGCGCCGGAGAAGGTGGATGTGCCGGACTGATCCACGGTGAGCCCACGGCCGCTGGCGAGCGTGATTCCGGCGCTCCCGGTAAGCATGCTGGCCGTTATGGAGATGTTGCCGGTGGAGGTGTTGGTCGTTGCTATGGCGGCGTCGATGGCAACCATCCCGCCAGCGATCGTTATCGGCCCATTCACGGTCTGCGTGTTTTGGACATTTATCGCCTGCGTGTTGCCGCTCTTGCCCAGGGTCAGGCCGCTGATGCCATTGGCGTCCTGGTCGATGTTGAAATAGGAGGTGCTGACTGAATTATTAAAGGAAGCGGCTGCGGGACGCAGGGTGAACGTGCCGGTGCCGTTGATATAGGGCCGGTCCGTGGAACTCGCTGTATTCCAGCTTAAGTCGGCCGCCTCCAAGGTGAGACTGCCGCTGCCCGCGTTGAAGGTGAGGTAATCGATGTTGAGCAGGCCGGTGCCGTCGGCGTTCTTGTCGCTGGAAATGAAAACGTTGCCGCCGTTGCTGCTGATGGTGTTGCGCGGTCCGAAGGTGTTGAAGACGGTCGAGTTGGAGTAGAAGCCGTTGCTGGCGTACAGATTGATGTCGCTGGCGGTGCTGGTCGTAACGTCGGCGGCGACCACTATCGTGCCGCCATAAATCGAAATGGGTCCGGCAATACCGATGGGGTTGGCGAGGGTGACATTGGCATCGGAACTGCCGTTGGCGCCGGTCGCCGACTTGCCTATGGTCAGGCCGGAAACCGTGCTGGCCAGGGACAGGTTGGTGTTGGTGAAGGCGGCCGTAAAATCGTTGCCGCTCGGCTGGATGGTCAGCGTGCCGCTGGTGCTGATGGATTCCGCAGCAGGGAAGGTGAATGCGTTGCCGGTGAGGCTCACATTGCTTGAACTGCTGCTGATGCCGCCGCCGCTACCCAGGTTGCCGGACAGATAGAGCCCGAAGGCGGTGCTTCCGGTGGACACTCCGCTGATGGCGATGTTGCCGCTGGCGGCATAGGCGTTAAAGCCGCCGGCCGCGAAGCCATAGTAGCTCGTGCTGGCGGAGGTTCCGCTCACGCTGATGCCGCCGCTGCCACTGGCAACCAGGGTAGTGGCGCCCTGGTATCCGGCATAGCCGCCGGTCGCCGTGGTGGCCCCGGTGATGTTGATGGCCGTCGCAACGTTGCTCGACGATTTCAAGGTGGGGGATACGGAACCGGCGGCCGCGTAATAGTTCAACTCGATGCCGTGGCCGCTGCCCACCGCCTGGCCATTGATGGTGATGCTGCCGCTGCCGGCGTCCATGAGCTGGGTGACGCCGGATGCGCCGGAATACCAGGACACGCCGGGCGCCCCATCGGCCGCCTTGCCGTTGATGAGGATGTTGCCGCCAGCGCTGTAAAAGCGGAAATCGTTGGTGCCGCCGGCGCCGATGGTTGTGGTGCCGATCTGCACGCCGCTCGGCACGTTCGATCCCCAGATGCCTGTTCCGTTCGGCGCGTAGGCATAGCCGGTGGGCAGGCCGTTGCCGCCAGAGGTGCTGCCGCCGGCCAGGGTGATGTTGCCGCCACCGCTGTCCTGATTGGTGGCACCGTTGGCTGTGTTGATCCGGGCGCCCTGCTGCAGGCCGATCCAGCCGCTGCTGTTGCCGTCGGAATCGGCCCACAGCGTGATGTCGCCGTTGTTGCTCTGCAGCGTCAGGTTGGTGTTCCCCTGCACGATATTGCCGGAGCCCTTGACCAAAATGCCCGAGCCGGAGCCGGTGCTGGTCAGGCCGGTGTTTAGTGCGATATTGCCGCCGTAGATCGCAATGGGCCCGGCTGCCGTCAGGCTGGATGCCTCGACGGTAAGGTTGGGCATCGAACTGTTGGAGTTCACCGTCAGGCCGCTGCTGTAGGTCTGCGCTCCGGTGGTTTTCAGCCATTCGCCGTTGATCTGGGTGGACGCGGACGTGACGGCTAATGAAGCCAGCGCCTTGCCGCCACCCACTGCACCATCGACCAGCACGCTCCCGCTGCCGGCATTGATGGTGACGGGTGAGGCCGCAAGGTTGGTTTCGCGGACATAACCGAGCACGCTGTACTGGCTTGCCTGGCTGGAACTGAAGGTGACCGTGTGGCTCAGGTCATTCCAGTAGCCCTGAGTGCCGAAGAACTGGCCGACGGTTTCCACCGCGCTGCGGGTGGTGCTCAAGCCGCCGTTGGGTTCGCCGCTGCCGAAGTTGGCGTAATAACCGCTGCTCGCGGTGCCGCCGCCACCGGCAACCTGAGTGAAGAATTGCACGCCGGCTTCCGGACCATTGGCCCAGGTCCAGGCGTAGGAATTGGGGTCTGCGCGGTAGGCACCGATCCAAGCGCCTTTGTAGCCGGCGGCCTGACCGGCGATGGCATTTTCCAGGCGCGAGGTGACGGTGACCAGGTAACTGTCACCGACAGCAGACCCTCCTGCCGTTCCGTTTTTGGCGTCAGTGCGTGCCCAATCCCAGTCATGGCTGGTGTCGGCAGTCTTGTCGACAAAGGTATAGCTATTGGCGGAATTCAGCTTTCCATGCAGGTTGATGTTGGCATTGCCGGACGTGAGGCTCAGGCCGGCGGTGTTGCCCACCATCGTCTCGCCCCAGATATCGATCGTGCCGCCACCGCTGTTGATCGACTGGGCGCTCGATCCGTTGAAATAGACGTCGCCACCGACATAAGTGGATACGCCGCCTATGCTCGCCGTGTCGCCGTTGCCGAACTTCACCCAACCGCCGTGGGTGTTGCTGATGCTGCCGCCGATGATGTTGATGCCATCGCCGGAATTGTCCGTGTCGGCATGGAACAGGATATTCAAAGCCGCACTGGAGGATGAAATATCCTTGCCGTTGGCAAGCGATATGTGGCGGCTCGCATTGAAGTCAAATTCGGCCGGATTGGCCCCCGTCATGGTCAGTGGGGCGTTGATGCTTATATCGCTGCCATACACCGCCAGCGCGCCGCCGACACTGACGCCAGTGCCCTGGATGGTGACGCTGGGCATAGGATTGGTGCTGCTGGAATTGACCGTCAAGCCGCTGCTATAGCTCTGTGCCCCGGTGGTGATCAGCGCAGAGCCATTGACCTGCGTCGATGAAGAAACTATGTCCAGGGAAGACAGTGCCTTGCTGGCGCCTATGGCGCCATTGATGGCGACGCTGCCGGTGCCGGCGTCCAGTGTCAGTCTGGAAGGTGCAAGACTGGTTTCCCTTACATACTGGGTCAGCGTTTGCCCGCTTTGAGGAAGGTCGTTCCACTTGCCCAGTGTGCCGGTAAATTGCAGGGCGCTTTCGGCATTGATGCCAAAATCCCCGCTGGCCGATCCGGTCCAGTTATTTGGTTCGCCAGCATTGAAATTGGAGTAATAGCCTGTCGCAGTGGTACCCCCGGTTCCGGAATTGCCGGAACCCAGGCTGGTCTGAGTAGCCGTCCCCTGATAGAAAAAGGTCATCGGATTGGCGGAGGCGTTGTACGCCGGATCCGTCGACCACTGCCATTGATTGGTTCCGGCAAGTCTATGTCCGCCCAGCCAGGCCGGGTTATATCCTGCCGCCCGGATGGCCAATGCGTTTTCCAGACTGGTGGTGATCGTCGCCAGGTACGAGTTCGCCGCATTGGGGGCATCGGCTGTTGCCTGGTCCCATGTCCAGGTGCCGGCCACAGCCGCATACGAATTGCCGGAATCGACCGAACCGCCCACGCTGATATTTCCGCCCGACGTCGACACCGTGACGCCGGCCGCATTGCTCGTGGCGATGAGCAACTGGCCCTTGATATTCACCGCGCCACCCGAAGTCGTAAGCGCGATCGCATTGCTGCCGCCGCCGATGTACAGATCGCCGCCGGTAAATCCACTGGACGCCGTGCCGCCAAATGTGAGACTGCCGCCGCCGGTGGAAAGATTGGATCCGAGAATGACGATCCCCCCGCCGTCGCGGGACGGTGAAGAGGAGGATGTGGCGGCGGCCGTATCGTTGTCTGCGTCGAAGGCCAGATTGAGTTTTCCGCTGCCCCCGCCATGCGTGATATCGCTGTTGATTACGATGGAATTGGCGGCGCGCAGGGTGAGCGTGACATCGCCGGCGCCGGATGATTTGGTGATGGCCGAGTTGACCGTCAAATCGCCCAGGTCGCTGCCGCCGGAAAAGGTGGTGACCGTGACGCTCGTGCCACCGCTCAACAGGCCGGAAATGCTGGACGCCGTCAAGGTGGAACTGCCGTCGACGGCTGCGGATGCGGACGAACCGGACGCGCCGATGGTGACATTGGTCGGGTCGAACAGCCACAGGCCGCTTTTTCCATGCGCTGCGGACGCGCCGCCGCTGACGCCGTCGATGTTCAGAAGGTGCCCCGAAGTTTCGATCCGCCCGCCGTCACCACCATAGGCGCCGGCATTTGCGGTGATGCTGCCGTGCACCGAGGTGACGGAACCCGGATTGGATACCTGGGACCACAGCACCGCCTTGCCGCCGTCGCCGGCCTGGGTGGCGGAAACGTCGATGGTGGCGCCCGCATTCATGCTTACGCGGGTGGCCTGATGCATGTCGCCGCTGCCCTGCCAGTCCCCCCCCACCAGCACCTCACCGCCGCCGCTGGCGCCGGTAGCCGTCAGGGTCGTGCCGGATTTCAGGGTGATGTCGTCGCCTTCGAGCAGGATGCGGCCGCCCTTCTCGACCAGGCTGCTGGCGGAAATGGCGCCGCTGTTCACCACGCTGCCCTGCAGGCCGTCCATGGCGCGCGCGCTGAGGATGACCAGTCCGCCCGGGGCCAGCACGGCGCTCCGGTTATCCACCAGGGCCTTGAGCGTGGACGGGCTGACATGCACGCCGGCCAGCGCATTGTTGCTGTCGAATTGCAACTCGATGCTGTCGCCAGCGGCCAGGGCGGCGCCGCCGAGATTGGCGACGATAAGCCCCTGATTGCGCACTTCCGGCGCCAGTAGCGCGATGTAGCCGCCCAGGGTGGCACGCAGTTCGCCCTCATTCACCACGCTGCCGGTGGCGCCGTTGCGCTCGAACCTGGCGCGGCCGGCGAGGAAATCCTCCAGGCTGATGGTGTGCGTGGTGGCCACCAGGGCGCCCACGTTCACGCTGGCGCCGGGGGCGAAATAGACGCCGTTGGGATTGGAAAGATAAACCTGTCCGTTGGCATTGATGCGGCCGAAAATTTGGCTGGGGTCGGCTCCCGTAACCCGGTTCAGCGTCACGCTGGACGCCGAAGGCTGGCGGTAATTGACGGTGGCGGCACTGCCGACGTTGTAGCTGGACCAGTCGATGACGGCGCGCTGGCTGGCCTGGTCGATGTTCATCGTTGCCCCGCTCTGGCGGATGGCGGCCTGGCCGGCGACAGTCTGGCCGCCGGCGGGAAGCTCGTTGGCGCCGGGGGCGGCCCAGCCCGGCAGCGGCAGCCCGGTTGCGGCGGCCGCGGCAAGAATGGCCAGGTGCCGCCGCCGCCGGCCACCTGTGCCGCCGGAAGCGGGCTTGCCTCGCGAGGGCGCGATTTCGGCCACCGCCTGCCAGGTGTGCAGGGCTTCGTTCCAGACAATGCGATAAATCTTGTTCATGGCGGCTTGTTCCTTGTGCTTCTTGTGATGTCTGCGCGGAGGCGGGTGTGCGCCGGCTCAGGCCACTGCCATGAGTCGGGTGCTGTGTTCCATGTCTGTTGCTAGAAAGGCAGGCTGGCGGTGAGCCAGAAGCGGTTCGGGCGCAAACTGCCGTCCTGGTCCTTGCCGGTGGCGGTGGGATTGGGATTGCTGCCATCGCGCCGTGCCCAGGTGGCCTTGATCTGCAGGCCGCCCACGGTGAGCCAGCCAAGCGAGATGCCGTGGCCTTTGAGCGCATAGCTGGGATCGCTGCCGAAGTTCCCGACCCGGCCCCAGTCGTAAAAGCCGGTGAGGTTGAAACCGCGGGGCAGTTGCCAGCGGAGTTCCAGATTGACCAGCTGGCCGCGGCTGCCACCGGCTTCCGTGGCGGGATAGGCGCGCACGCCGTTGGCACCGCCCAGGTAGAAGCGCTCCGAGGTATCCAGCTTTTTGCTGCTGTGCTGGCCGTTCACGGCGGCATACAGCGAAACACTGTCGCTGACCGCCTGTTGGCGCGAAGCGGCGTAAAGCCATTTGCCGAAACGGCCGGCCAGGGCGGGGTTTTCGGCCGCGTCCAGTGTTCCGTGGGCGACCCTGCCATCGACATAGGCGAGGGTCATGCTGTTGGCTCCGCCGCCGCCCAGGTGGTCGAACAGATTGCCGCTCAGGGTGAGGGTGAAATCGTAAATGTGGTAATCGGACTGAACTGCGTTGTTGGCCTCGTTGCGGAAATGCTTGCGGTCATAGGCAAGGCTCACGTAGAGGTTCTTCAGACGCGAGCGAACGATGGGATAGCTCAGATTTGCGCCCAGGGTGTCGGAATTTCCACGCGCCTGCAGTTGCGTGAATTCCGGACTGACCAGCTTGTAATGCATGGATGAGGCGCTCAGCCCCGCCCGCATGCCGTTGTGGCCGACGGGAAGGGAGTAGCCGAGCCGCCCGTAGTCGCTGCCCTCTGTATGGATGGCGTTGAACTGGGCCTGATCGCCCAGGTGCAGCGGACTGTTCAGCATGGCCGTGAGCGCCAGCCGCTGCGCGCCGGTGGAGCGGGAGCCGATGTTGTCGGCCGCCACTTCCCCGATGAGCAGCGGTTCGTCGCTTTCCTTGATGACCAGATCGGTTTCGCCTTCGTTTGCACCAACCGCAAGAAAGCCGGTCACGGCCACACCGGGCAAGTCGTCTGCCAAGAGGAGCGCCCGGTCGAGCTGATGCGTGTTGAGTGGTGCGCCGGACCTTTGCCCGGCGGCGAAGCCGGCCATGATCGTGTCCGGATCGACGCGGCTGCTCGCGGGGCCGTCCAGGCGGGTTCGGCCAAAGACCGACTCGACGATTTCGATGGTAACGATCCCTTCGGTCACGTCCTGGCGCGGCAGAAAGGCGCGGACCACCCAGCCCGCATCGCGGTAGGCTTCCGCCACCGCCTGGGCGGCTGCGCGCAGGTCGTTCAAGCTGACGCTACGGCCGACCCAGGGTGCCACCACCTTGTCAAGGTCGTCGCTGGCCATGCGGGTATTGCCGACGAAGCGAAACTCCTTGACGATGACGGTGGCGCCACCCGCCTCGTCTTTCGGCGCGGGCTCGGACGGGGCGCTGGGCGGTGTTGCCGCAGGCGGCAGCGGCAGGGCCTTTTGCTCGATCTGCTGGCGCAGGACGCCGGCATCGGGTGGGGATTGGGCCCACACCAGAGGGCAGGGCAGCAGTGCTGCCAGGACGATGACGCAATGTTTGACTCGTTTGGCTGTTTCCAATTTCCCACCTTGAATGTCGACGTACTGCGCTTGCTTGGTGGCCGGACCCCCAGCATGGTCTTGACGCCGCACACCAGCCTGGTGCCCGATGCTCGCGACCATGCCCCTGGCGCAGCGCAGCGGACCTATTCCAGATGGAGTCGTGACGAGTCGGGTGACGCTGTAGTGCAATGGTCTGGTGTCCGGCCGTCCTGCGCCGTCCTGCGCCGGCCGGCACAGGTAATGTCATTTACGACGTGGAATGAAGTTCCTTTAGGCGCGCCGGCTGTGGTGCGGGCGGGCCCGCGCCAATCGGCCGGACGGCAAGTGAGGGGACCTGGCGGTCTTCATTTCGGCCATAGGTTTCGGCGTCGACGCCAGGCGGGCGCCTGAGGTACTGGGCCGGGTCTGGAAGTGGTATTTTGGCCAGTTCGCCAGTGCTGGCGGCAAGAAGGGCCGTCAGTTCCACACGCCGGCCAGCATCGCGAGAACGCCGGCGGCCGTGCTGGCCCCGCACCACGGCAAGGTGTACGACCCCTGCTGCGGCTTAGGCGGCATGTTCGTGCAGAGCGCGAAATTCATCGAGTCCCACCGCGGTGGGCGGGAGGCGTTTCCATCTATCGCAATGTGTCCAATCCGACGGCGTGGCGCCTGGCCGTCATGGGCCTCGCCATCCGCGGCAGGACATGAATCTGGGAAAGCAAGCAGCCGACAGCGTCATGCGTAAGCAGCATGCGGACCTGCGCGCCGATTTCAGCCCGGCCAACCCGCCGTGCAACGTGACCGACTGGTGGCACGGTAGCGTGAAGGGAGACCCGCGCCGGGCCGTGGTTTTGAAATCGCGCCTCATCGGATACACCGATTTGCGGCGTCATTGACCAAGCAGAAGGTGCGACAGGAGGACTCGGACGGTGCTACGGCATGCGGCCTAACGCGCGCCAGTCCCCAGGCGTTTGCGATAGTCCGAAGGCGCCATGCCGGTCCATTCCACGAAGGCGCGGAAAAACGCCGAGGGGTCGGCATACCCCAGTTCGGCCGCCACTTCGGCGATGGTGGCGGTGGTTTTTTCCAGGCGCGCCAAAGCCAGATCGCGCCGCAGGGCGTCCTTGATCGCGCGCAGGCTCGATCCTTCTTCGTGCAGGCGGCGATGCACGCTGCGCGTGGATAGATTGAGCCGGCGCGCCACCTGTTCCAGCGTGAGCGGTTCCGGGAAACTATTCGCGACGATGTCGCGCACGCGGCGCACCATCTGGCGGTCGCGTCGATACAGCGCGGCTATTTTGCCGGGCGCGCCGTTCAGAAACTGCGCCAGGGCTTCGTCGTCGCGGCGTACCGGCAGGTCGAGCAGATTGGCGGCCATGCTGGCCACCAGACATTTCCCGTCGAACTGGGAGCGGGCCGTGTAAATGAGGTCGTAATCGGCCGCGTGGGCCGGGCGTGCATAGGGAAATTCCACGCTATAGAGCGCCAGATCGCGTCCGGCCATCCAGCAGGCCAGGCCGTGCATGAGGCGCAGCAGCCACTCGAACGCAAATATGCGGCGCGGGTCTTCGCGCGCGGCCTGCAGCGCTTGCGGCTCTTCGATGCAGATGCGGGCGGCGCTGGCATCGCGCTCTATTCTCACGGGCAGTTGCGGCAGCACCAGGCCCATGAAGCGCGTGCCGCGGTTAAGCGCTTCCAGGAGCGTGCGGCTGGTAATCATGCTGCGGCACAAAAACTCGAAACATCCGGGTCTTAGGGGCTGGGAGAAGAGGCAGAAACCCTCGTCGCCGCTGCGCTGCACCACGGCGTTGTAAAGCGCGACATAGTCGTCTATCGGAACGCGCGCGGCGGTATTTTCAAGAATGCGCGGGTCCAGGCCCACTTCCGTCAGCAATTGCGGGCCGTCCATGGCGCGCGCCGCAAGGCCGGACAACATGCCTTTCACGAAGCCGGCGGCCACCGTTGCACGATGCCTGGGCGGTGCGGCGCGATCGGTCGAAGGGCGTGCTTTTTGCATGCGATGAACTAATCTGGCAAGTACGCAGCATTTATGCAGATTGGCGGATTATGCACGATCATAGTCCGCTGCTGCAATTGAGTCGGCCCGGCGGCGGATTTACCATGCGCAGCACTGCAGGGCTGGCCACGCCTGCCGGCGCCGAAGCCTGATCTGCCGCGCAATTGGGGGCTGGTCGCGGGTGCGGCATTTGCATCAACCAGAAGTTTTCACAGGGGAGGAACACCGTCATGACCGATCTGTCGCTGAGCAAAAAACTGCACCACTACAAGGCCAGCAACAAACTTCGTTTCGTTACCGCGGCTTCGCTGTTCGATGGCCACGACGCATCCATCAACATCATGCGGCGGATTTTGCAATCCAGCGGCGCCGAGGTGATCCATCTGGGGCATAACCGTTCGGTTGGCGAAATCGTCAATGCTGCACTGCAAGAGGACGTACAGGGCATCGCGATCACCAGTTACCAGGGCGGTCACGTCGAGTTTTTCAAGTACATGATGGATTTGCTGCGCGCTAATGGCGGCGAGAACATCAAGGTGTTCGGCGGCGGCGGCGGCGTGATCGTGCCGCGCGAAATCCGCGAACTGCACGAATATGGCGTCACGCGCATCTATTCGCCGGAGGACGGCGCCGCGCTGGGCCTGCAGGGCATGATCAACGATCTGCTCGCCAAATCGGACTATGACCTCACCGCCTTTGCCCCGGCGGGGGCCGATCTGGTCGCCGGTCTTAAATCCGGCGACCGGCGCGTACTGGCACGCGCCATCACGGCGCTGGAAAACGGTCGCTATGGCGAAGAAGTCAAAGAAGCGCTGCGCGAGGCCGCGAAAGCCTGCGCCACGCCTACCCTGGGCATTACCGGAACCGGTGGCGCCGGCAAAAGCTCGCTCACCGACGAGCTGGTTCTGCGCCTGCGCCTGGACCAGGCCGACCGGCTAAAAGTGGCCATCGTGTCCATAGACCCGTCGCGCAAGCGCACCGGCGGCGCGCTGCTGGGCGACCGCATCCGCATGAATGCGATCGAACATCCGAACATCTATATGCGCTCGCTCGCCACGCGCGATACCGGCACGGAAATATCCGCCGCGTTGCCGGAAGTGATCGCGGCCTGCAAACTATCCGGCTTCGATCTGGTGATCGTCGAAACCTCGGGCATAGGCCAGGGCGATGCGGCCATCGTGCCCTTCGTCGATTGTTCGCTCTACGTGATGACGCCCGAATTCGGCGCGGCGAGCCAGCTCGAAAAGATAGACATGCTGGATTTTGCCGATTTCGTCGCCATCAATAAATTCGACCGCAAGGGCGCCGAGGACGCGCTGCGCGACGTGCGCAAACAGTATCAGCGCAACCGCGAACTGTTCAGCCAGCCGACCGACGAAATGCCGGTGTTCGGTACCATGGCCGCGCGCTTTAACGACGATGGCGTTACTGCGCTATATCAGGCCATGTTGCCGGCCCTGGTGGGCAAAGGTCTCAAAGCCGGGCGCAGCAAACTTGCGCCGGTGGAAGTGAAAGCCTCGTCGCGCGGGCGCGCCATCGTGCCGGCGGAGCGGGTGCGTTATCTGGCCGATATTGCGTTGTCACTGCGCGACTATCACAAACTGGTGGGGCAACAGGCGCGCGTCGCACGCGAACGGCAATCGCTGCGCACGGCCAAGGCCTTATTCGAACAATGCGGCAAGCCGGTCGAGCACTTCGACGAACTGACGGAAGCCAAAAACGGCGAACTGACGCCGGGTGCGCGCAAGCTGCTCGACCTGTGGCCGAAAACCCGCGCGCTCTACGCGGCCGACGACTATGTGGTGAAAATCCGCGACAAGGAAATCCGTACCCGCCTGATATCGGAAAGCCTGTCCGGCACGAAAATCCGCAAGGTGTGCCTGCCAGGTTTTGAGGACGATGGCGAAACTTTGCGCTTCCTGATGAAAGAAAATCTGCCCGGCTCGTTTCCATTCACGGCGGGCGTATTCGCGTTCAAGCGCGAAGGTGAAGATCCCACGCGCATGTTCGCGGGTGAAGGCGATGCGTTCCGCACCAACCGGCGCTTCAAGAAAGTGTCCGAAGGCATGCCGGCGCACCGGCTATCCACGGCTTTCGATTCGGTCACGCTGTATGGCTGCGACCCCGATCCGCGCCCGGATATTTACGGCAAGGTAGGCAATTCCGGCGTGTCCATCGCCACGCTGGACGACATGAAAGTGCTGTACGGCGGCTTCGACCTGTGCGCGCCTACCACCAGCGTGTCGATGACCATCAACGGCCCCGCGCCCATCCTGCTGGCGATGTTTTTCAATACCGCCCTCGACCAGCAGATGGACAAATTCCGCACCGATAACGGCCGCGAGCCAACCGAGGATGAAACCGACAAAATTCGCGCCTGGACGCTCGCCACCGTGCGCGGCACCGTGCAGGCCGACATTCTGAAGGAGGACCAGGGCCAGAACACCTGCATTTTCTCGACCGAATTCGCGCTCAAAATGATGGGCGACATCCAGGAATATTTCGTGCATCACAAGGTGCAGAACTTTTACTCGGTGTCGATTTCCGGCTACCACATCGCCGAAGCGGGCGCCAATCCCATCAGCCAGCTCGCCTTCACGCTGGCCAACGGCTTCACCTATGTGGAAAGCTATCTGGCGCGCGGCATGCACATCGATGACTTCGCGCCCAATCTGAGCTTTTTCTTCAGCAACGGCATGGACCCGGAATATTCGGTCATCGGCCGCGTGGCGCGGCGCATCTGGGCGGTGGCCATGAAAAACCGCTATCACGCCAACGAGCGCAGCCAGAAACTGAAGTACCACGTGCAAACTTCCGGGCGCAGCCTGCACGCGCAGGAAATGGCGTTCAACGACATACGCACCACCTTGCAGGCCTTGATCGCAATTTACGATAACTGCAACAGCCTGCACACCAACGCCTACGACGAAGCCATCACCACGCCGACGGAAGAATCGGTGCGCCGCGCGATGGCCATCCAGCTCGTGATCAATCGCGAGTGGGGCTTGGCGAAAAACGAAAATCCCAACCAGGGCGCCTTCGTGATAGACGAACTGACGGATTTGGTGGAGGAAGCGGTGTTGAAGGAATTCGAAGCCATCGCCTCGCGCGGCGGCGTGCTGGGTGCCATGGAAACCGGCTACCAGCGCGGCAAGATTCAGGAAGAAAGCCTTTATTACGAGCACAAGAAGCACGACGGCTCTTACCCCATCATAGGCGTGAATACTTTCCGCAACCCGCGCGGCGATGCGGTGGCGCAGGAAATCGAACTTGCGCGCTCCACGGAAGAAGAAAAGCAGAGCCAGCTCACCCGCCTGGCCGCCTTCCACGCGCGCAATCAGGACGACAGCCCGCAGTGGATCGCCAAACTCAAGCAGGCCGTGATCGACAACGCCAATGTGTTTGAAGTGCTGGTAGACGCGGTGCGGCATTGTTCGCTGGGGCAGATCAGCAACGCGCTGTACGGTGTCGGCGGGAAATACCGGCGCAGCATGTAATGGAGGCATGGGGCAGGGCGGCGAGAGGCAGCCGTTCCTGCCCACTGCGTGCGGGGCCGCGCAAGGGCCCACCGCCGCAGCCGCAGTACATGACAAACAGGAGGGGATTTCATGTCTGACGTAGCGAATTTCATCGCCGCGCGCGATTTTCTGCTTGCGCATTCCACCGACTATGACACTGCCCGGGCCGGCTTCAGTTGGCCGCAATTGGGGCAATTCAATTGGGCGCTGGACCATTTCGACGTGCTTGCGCGCAATAACGACCAGCCCGCGCTGTGGGTAGTGGGCGAGGACGGGTCCGAGCAAAAACTGTCTTACCGCGAACTATCTGCGCTATCCGACCAGGGGGCGAACTTTTTGCGCGGCTTGGGCGTTGCGCGCGGCGACCGCATTCTGGTCATGCTGGGCAACGAGGTGCCGCTGTGGATCACCATGCTGGCGGCCATTAAACTGGGCGCCGTGCTGATACCCGCCACCACCTTGCTCACGGCGGACGACTTGCAGGACCGCTTCGAGCGCGGCAACGTCAAGCACGTCGTCGTGGGCGCGGCCAACACGAATAAGTTCGATACGCTGGCGGGCGCGTACACGCGCATCAGCGTGGGTGGCGACGTGCCCGGCTGGACCCGTTTCGACCTCACGGGCAGTGACAGCCAGTACACGCCGGACGGCACTACCCAGGCGAGCGACCCGCTACTGCTTTACTTTACCTCCGGCACCACGTCCAAACCCAAGCTGGTGCTGCACACCCATCAAAGCTATCCGGTCGGGCACTTATCCACCATGTACTGGCTGGGCCTCAAGCCCGGCGACATCCATCTGAACATATCTTCGCCGGGCTGGGCCAAGCACGCCTGGAGCTGTTTTTTCGCGCCCTGGAATGCTGGCGCCTGTGTGTTCATTTACAACTATGCGCGCTTCAGTGCGCCGGCCCTGCTGGGCGTGCTGGAGAAGTACGGCGTGAGCACGCTGTGCGCGCCGCCCACGGTATGGCGCATGCTCATACAGGAAAATTTGGCAGCCTACCGCGGGCGCCTGAAAATACGCGAACTGATCGGAGCCGGCGAGCCGCTCAATCCGGAAATTATCGATCAGGTGAAGTCGGCCTGGGGCATCACGCTGCGCGACGGCTATGGCCAGACCGAAACCACCGCGCTGGTGGGCAATTCGCCGGGCCAGTTGCTCAAGCCGGGTTCCATGGGCCGGCCCCTGCCGGGCTACCGCATCGCGCTGCTGGACGTCGACGGTAACGAAGCCACGGAAGGCGAGGTATGCATTGCGCTGGACCCGCGCCCCACCGGACTAATGGTGGGCTATATGGATAGTCCGGAAAAAACCGCCGAAGTGACGCGCGGCGGTTATTACCGCACCGGCGATGTGGCCTGCCGCGACGGCGACGGTTACATCACATACGTGGGCCGCGCCGACGACGTGTTCAAGGCCTCGGATTACCGCATCAGTCCATTCGAACTGGAAAGCGTATTGATAGAGCATCCCGACGTGGCCGAAGCCGCCATCGTGCCCAGCCCGGACCCGGTGCGCCTGGCCGTGCCCAAGGCTTATGTCGTGCTGGTACAGGGCCGCCAACCCAGCCGCGAACTGGCGAAAGACATATTCGGCTTCCTGCGCAAGCGTCTGGCCGGGTATAAGCGCGTGCGCCGGCTGGAATTCGCCGACCTGCCTAAAACCATATCCGGCAAGATACGCCGCGTGCAACTGCGCGCCGACGAAGCCGCCGCACGCGCCGCCGGCCGCCGCGGCAGCCTGGAATTTTTCGAAGAAGATTTCCCGGAACTGAAGGATTAAGCCGGCAATCCTGTTCGGGCATTGATTTGTCTCCCCATGCGGCGGATTACGCCTGCCCGGTGGCCTCGCGGGCCTCGTAGGGCGGAAAAGCGAAGCGCATTCCGCCGTATGGAGCCGCGCGGTGCCGCAAGGTGCCATATGGAGCCGTCTGACCGGAGTCCCGCCACCTAAGCCTCATCACACAACGCGACGTTACAGACTGCGCCACACCGCCAAATCGGATCGCCGCAAGTGCACCCCGCATACGTCGCAACGCCAGCCCGAAGTTCACGCAAAAACGGCGCAAGCCCAAGCTTGCGCCGCTTCCCTACTCAGGCCCCAGGCACGCCCATAGCGAGCGCCCCGGGCTCGGCCCGCGTCAGATTTTCGCGGCGGTGAGGTGCGCGGCACCCCAGGTGGTACGCCAGCGGGTTTTCACGCCGGTAAGGCCGGCCAGGGCCAGGAAGGCGAGGCCCGCGAACACGATGAAGCCGGATTGGTAGCTACCCGTGAATTGCCGGGACAGGCCGAGCGAGGAGGCCAGGTAGAAGCCGCCCACGCCACCGGCCATGCCGACCAGACCGGTCATGACGCCGATTTCGCGGCGGAAACGCTGCGGCACCAACTGGAACACGGCGCCGTTGCCCATGCCGAGCGCCAGCATGGCGACCACGAACACGCCCAGCGCCAGCATGGCCGAGGGCAGACCCACGCTCACCAGAGCCAGCGCGGCACCGGCTACGACATACATGACGGACAGCGACTTGATGCCGCCGATGCGGTCGGCCACGTTACCGCCGATCGGGCGTACCAGCGAGCCGGCGAATACGCAGGCGGCGGTGAAATAACCGGCAACCTTGGCATCCAGGCCGTACTGGGTGTTGAAGTAAATCGTGAGCGAGGAGGCCAGGCCGACGAAACCGCCAAAAGTGACGGAATAGAAGAACATGAACCACCAGGCGTCCTTGTCCTTGAGCACCTTGAAATATTCGGCGAAGGACTTGGGCGGCGGGCACTCCGGCGCATCCTTGGCGGCGATCAGGTAGAACACGAACACGATGGCGAGCGGAATCAGGGCCAGACCGAACACGTTGGTCCAGCCGTAGGCGGTGGCGAGGCCGGGGGCAAACAGCGCGGCCAGCGCGGTGCCGGAATTGCCGGCACCGGCGATGCCCAGCGCGGTGCCCTGGTGTTCCGGCGGATACCAGCGCGAGGCGAGCGGCAGGGCGACCGCGAACGAAGCCCCGGCCACGCCCAGGAACAGCCCCATGATCAGGGTTTCCTGATAGCTATGTATGCCGAATTTCCAGGCGTAGGCCAGCGCCAGCATGACGATCACCTGACCGATGGCGCCGGTCAGTTTGGGCTTCAGGTGGTCCACCATGAGGCCCATCACGATGCGCAGCACCGCGCCGGCCAGCACCGGGGTGGCGACCATGAAACCTTTTTCGGCCGGCGAGAGGCCCAAATCCTTGCCGATCTGCACACCCAGCGGGCCGAGTATCACCCACACCATGAAGGCAAGGTCGAAATATAAAAACGATGCAAGCAGCGTGGGCGGGTGCCCTACCTGCATGAATGACTTCTTGTCCATCAACAGCTCCTGATTAAATAAACTAAGAAAACCTGCCGCCGCGGCGCGCAGCCGCGTGCGTGCGCCGGGCGCGCGGCCCGGCCGTCAATTCGTGTGCGGGGGCGGCGCCCCCGGTCTGTGCGTTCAAACGTTCAGGAAAACCACTTCGTTTTCCACCTTCACGCTGAACGAGCGCGTGCAACCTATGTCCGGCAATTGCGCCACGCCGTCTTCGAGCTGGATTTTCCAGCTGTGCAGCGGGCAGGTAACCGTCTTGCCGTGCACGATGCCTTGCGATAGCGGACCCGCCTTGTGCGGGCACTTGTCATGCAGCGCGAACACCTCGTTGTCGGCGTTGCGGAAAATGGCGATGTCGCCGGAACTGGAGCGCACCACGCGCGAGCCCAGTACGGGAATGTCGGCCAGCAGACACACGCGCTTCCAGGTGCCGATGGCTTGTTCGGGGGTTTTGACTTCAGCTTCCATGTTTGCTCAAACCTCGATGATTTCGAATTCGCGCTTGACCGTGCTGGCCTTTTCGGCTTCCGCCCGTTCCGCCCAGGGATCCTTGTAGCCTTGCAGGGCATACAGCAGGCGCTCGTACAAAGCCTTGCGGTTGGCTTCGTCCTCGACCACCAGCTTTTTGACGTGCTCCAGGCCGACGCGCTGCACGTAATGCACGGTGCGTTCCAGGTAGTAGCCTTCTTCGCGGTACAACTGCAGGAAGGCGCCGGACATTTCCATCACTTCTTCGTCGGTTTTCACCTTGCACAGGAATTCGGCAACTTCGGTCTTGATGCCGCCATTGCCGGCGACGTAAATTTCGTAGCCGGAATCGACACCTATCACGCCCACATCCTTGATGCCGGATTCGGCACAGTTGCGCGGGCAGCCGGACACGGCCAGTTTCACCTTGTGCGGGCTCCACATACCGAACAGCATTTTTTCCAGCTTGACGCCCATGCTCATGGAAAGCTGGGTGCCGAAACGGCAGTGTTCGGCGCCGACACAGGTTTTGACGGTGCGGATCGACTTGCCGTAGGCGTGGCCGGAGGGGATGCCCAGGTCTTGCCACACGCCCGGCAAATCCGCCTTTTTCACGCCCAGCAGGTCTATACGCTGGCCGCCCGTTACCTTGACGGTGGGGATTTTGTATTTGTCCGCCACGTCGGCGATGCGGCGCAATTCGTCCGGCGTGGTGAG
This sequence comes from Rhodocyclaceae bacterium, assembly GCA_016791105.1. GTDB lineage: Bacteria > Pseudomonadota > Gammaproteobacteria > Burkholderiales > Rhodocyclaceae > JAEUNM01. The sequence continues at coordinate 23,809 of JAEUNM010000089.1, forward strand.
GCCGCCCCACATGCGCGGTACCACCGAGAAGGTGCCGTCCTTCTGGATATTGGCGTGGGCGCGCTCGTTGATGAAGCGGCTTTGCGGATCGTCCTCGGCTTCGTGCGGCCAGGTGGAAATGCAGTAATAGTTGATCGCCGGGCGGCAGGTGGCGCAGCCATTGGGCGTTTTCCAGGCCATGAAATGCATGGCGGTGGCGACCGACAGCAGCTTCTGTTCGCGTATGGTTTTGCGTACCTCGCCGTGCGACAGATCGGTACAGCCGCACACCGCCTTGCTGTTGCTGTCGGCCGGCTGGTAGGCGCCGCCTACGCAGGAAGCCAGAATCTGTTCCACCAGACCGGTACAGGAGCCGCAGGAACTCGACGCCTTGGTGTGCTTGCGCACGTCTTCCAGCGAGAACAGGCCTTTTTCGGTGATGGCTTTGACAATGGTGCCCTTGCACACGCCGTTGCAGCCGCACACTTCCGCCGTGTCGGGCAGGCTGGCGGCGTTGTTGGCACCTTTGTGGCCGGTATCGCCCAGGTTGGATTTGCCGAACATCAGGTGATCGCGTATGTCCTGAATGTCCTGCTTGTCCTTCAGCAACTGGAAGTACCAGCTGCCGTCCACCGTATCGCCATACATGACGGCGCCGACCAGACGGTTGTCTTTCAGGACCAGCTTTTTGTATACGCCGCCGGCGGGGTCTTGCAGGATGATTTCATCGACGTCGCTGCCGCCCATGAAGTCGCCGGCGGAAAACAGGTCGATACCCGTCACCTTGAGCTTGGTGGAGGTGACCGAACCCTGGTAGCGGCCTATGCCGTACATGGCAAGGTGGTTGGCCGCAACCTTGGCCTGTTCGAACAGCGGCGCGACCAGACCGTAGGCGATGCCGCGGTGGCTGGCGCATTCGCCCACGGCGTAAATGCGCGGATCGAAGGTCTGCATCGTGTCATTGACCACCACACCGCGGTTGCAGTGCAGGCCACAGGATTCGGCCAGCCCGGTATTGGGGCGTATGCCCACCGCCATGACCACCAGGTCGGCCGGGATGGTTTCGCCGTCCTTGAACTTGATCGCCGCGACGCGGCCCGATTCGCCCGCCACGAGTTCCGCCGTCTGGCGCTCGAGCAGGAATTTGAGGCCCTTCTTTTCCAGCGACTTTTGCAGCATGCCGGCCGCCACGCGGTCAAGCTGGCGTTCCATCAGCCAGGGCATCACATGCACCACGCTCACGTCCATGCCGCGCAGCTTGAGGCCGTTGGCCGCTTCCAGACCGAGCAGGCCGCCGCCGATCACCACCGCGTGCTTGTGCGTGCGCGCGGCGTCTATCATTTCGTCCGTATCCTTGATGTCGCGATAGCTGATGACACCCGGCAAATCCTTGCCCGGTACCGGCAGCATGAACGGGTTGGAGCCGGTGGCCAGCAGCAGGCGGTCGTATTCGGCAGTGGTGCCGTCGGCCGCGACAACCTTGCGCGCGCGCCGGTCTATGCGTGTGATGGTTTTGCCGGTATGCAGGGTTATGTTGTTTTCCGCGTACCAGTCGAGGTCATTGAGGATGATGTCCTGGATGGTCATTTCGCCGGCCAATACCGGCGACAGCAGGATGCGGTTGTAATTGGGGTGGGGCTCACTGCCGAAAACGGTGATTTCATATAGGTCGGGCGCGAGCTTCAGCAGCTCTTCGAGGGTACGGCAACCTGCCATGCCGTTGCCGACCATCACCAATTTCAGTTTCCTCATTGCATCGTCCTCACTGACAAAGTCGAAATTCGCGGTTGGGGCGGACTTCCCTGGGCGGGACGGCCGCACGACAGTTACTTGCTGCCCGCCGGAGCTTTGTTCCGATCCAGGCGAAAAACCATTGCATGCGGTAAAGCAAGTAATGTGCCACGCACCACGAATGGGCGTTTTCGAGGATTTACAAGGGGTTGGCGAATTTCCGGCGCGTGAGGGCGGCGCGGATTACTGGGAATTGCACCGCCTTGGTGCGAAATTGGTGCACTGCAAAAAATTTGGCGTGGCTTTGGGGCCAAGTGGGCGCCCCGAAAGCGGGATTGTTGCACCAGCTCGAAGCGCGCCCGCGTAACTGTGGGGCGCGCGACACACCCACTGTGGGGCCAAACGGCACGGGCGGATGCCCGCTAACGCCCGCACCGGCCCGTGCAAGGGGCGGCCGGCGCGCCTACATTCAGGCTTCCGGCGTGGCTGCGCTGCGATTATTGCGCACCAGCATTTTCGCGCTCGCCTGCGCCACTTCCTGCGCGTCCTGATTGGTGCATGTGCCGCTCAGGGTGACGATGCCGCCGTCCTGTCTGGGCTTGGATTCCATGGCAGTGATGGTCCAATTGACGGCCAGCGTGTCGCCGGCACGCACCGGCAGCAGGAAACGACAGTGGTGTTCGAGATAGGCCACCGCCGTGCCGTGGAACACCAGCCCCAGTGCGGACGCCATATAAGAACTGGTGAGATAACCGTGCGCGATGCGCCCCTTGAAACGCGAGCGCTCGGCGAACGCCTGGTCGGTGTGCAGCGGGTTGAAATCGCCGAATAGTCCGGCTCCCAGAACGATGTGAGTCTCCGTGAGCGTCATGCTCGTGGCAAAATTGTCGCCTACGGCGATCTCGTCGTAGCCGCGTCCCGCGTACATGTTGGAGTTTCTCCTGCTATGCCGGTCAGATTGTGCGCCACGGCCGTGGCCGTCGCGTTCCGCTGGCGGCGGATTGTACGGCCCAATGCGATGTGAATGTGCGTCGCCCGTGCAGCAATCGACGCTGTTGCGAGGGGGGGTTCGGGCTAGAATGCCCGGCTATAAATTGAATGGGCAGGGTTTTGCCCGGTTTTGCTCGCATGGGACTGCAAATCGATAGCTGTGTGGCGCAGCACATCGGTGACCGTTCGGAGCAGCAGGATCGCGCCGCGATTTTTCCGCATTCCAAGCGTCGCGGAATGCTGGTCGCGGTTCTCGCCGATGGTATGGGTGGCCATACCGGCGGTGCGATGGCTGCTGAACAGGTCATCATGAAAGCTCGGGATAATTTCGAGGTTTTCGCGCCTGCCGTCGAAAGCCCGCGCGATCTGCTGAAAGGCGTGATCGACGAAGCCCACGTCGTCATCAAGCTCACCCGCTTCACTTCCGAAAAAGAGCCGCACAGCACGGCCTGCGTATTGCTCATGCAGGCCGGGCGGGTGGATTGGGCGTACTGCGGCGATTCGCGCATTTACCATTTTCGTGGCGACAAACTCGTACAGCGCACCACCGACCATTCGTTCGTCGAGGAAATGACGCGCCAGGGCAAGCTCACGCCGGAACAGGCGCGCCGCCATCCGCAAAAAAACCTGCTGCTGCATTGCCTGGGTTCGACGCGCGAACCGCGCTGCGATTTCGGCGACGCCTTGGAATTGACCGACGGCGATTCTTTCCTGCTCTGTTCCGACGGGCTGTGGGCGTATTTCACCGATGAAGAACTGGGCGGCGTGCTGTCCGTCAATACCGCGCGCGAAGCGGCGGAAATACTCGTTCAGCGCGCGCGCGACCGCGGCCGGCCGACGGGCGACAATCTGTCGCTCGTCATCCTCAAACTGGTCGATCCGGACGCGCGCCAGCGCGAACAGATGCGCCGCATGAATGAATTGCGTAACCATCCCCTGGCCGCCAAACTGGGCCTCACCACCGACCCCGACAAGCGCCGCAAGCAGTAAGGTCCTGCCCGCCGCGGGCTGCCTGCAGGCCTAACCCAGCCAGTTGCGGCGCCAGAACAGCGCCGCCATGGCCAGCGCGACGCCCACCATCAGCGCCAGCGCGATGAAAAACCCCTGCGCATCGTCCAGCAGCGGCATGTTGTGGAAATTCATGCCGAACGTGCCGGCGATCAGGCCGGCCGGCAAAAATAGCGTGGTAATCACGGTGAGCGCCCGCAATTCCTGATTGAGCCGGTTCGATACGCTGGACAGGTATATGTCCAGCATGCCGGCCAGCAGGTCGCGGTGCGTGTCCAGCGATTCCAGCAGGTGCACGGTGTGGTCATACACATCGCGCAGGTAAATTTGCGTGGCAGGGCGCAGCAGTTCGCTGCTCGCGTGCTGCAACTGGTGCACCGCTTCGCGCAGCGGCCAGATTGCCCGCCGCAAGTGCAGCGTGACGCGCTTCAATTCGTGCAGGCGATGCAGCAATTCGCGCGAGGGGCGGTCGAGCAGCATGTCTTCCATGGCATCGATGCGCTCGCCCAGGTTTTCCATCAGGGCGAAGTAGTGGTCCACCATCACGTCCAGCATGGCGTAGGCGATGTAATCCGCCCCTTCGGCGCGTATGTGCCGCTTGTCCTGGCGCAGGCGTTCGCGCAGGGCGTCGAAAGTGCCGGTCGGGCGCTCCTGAAAGCTCAGTACGAAATTCGCGCCCAGCACGATGCTCACCTGTTCGGACAGCACTTCGCTGCCCTCGGCATTCATGGTGAGCATGCGCGCCACCAGGTACAGGTAGTCGCCGTATTCCTCCACCTTGGGGCGCTGGTCGGTATTGAGCACGTCTTCCAGCACCAGCGGATGCAGGCCGAAGCGGCTGCCGATTTCCGCCAGCACTTCCGGATCGTGCAGGCCATGCACGTTGAGCCACACGGTTTTGTGGCGCGGCTGAAAGTTGCGTGAGGCCTCTATCGACTCGAAACGGTGCTCGATCAGGCCGCCGGCGTCGAATTCGATGAGGCTGATACCGGGGGTTGCGGTCTTGCGCTCCCCCAGGTGCACGAGCGAACCCGGCGGCAGGCCGAGTTTGCGTGAACGCTTGGTTCGGGTTCTAGCCATGCTTGCCAAAAACGCCTATTATCTTCTCGATCCGTGAAATATTTACAGTGTGCGCAGGCTAGGGAGTGCCGCGCCACCAATTACAAGAATTTATTGATTTTCAACAGCTTGGGTGGGGTAAATGAATCCTTTCATTGGTATGCCGAAAGGGACTGTTGTGGGCGAAAAACCCATCGCGACAGTTCCGCGAGTCGTAAATAACTTCAATCGCCTGTGTTCGCGATTCTGTATGGAAGTGAGCGCGGGGCAAAACCGCCGCTTTTTCCGTAAGGACTTTCCCGAATACGGGCATTCCTGTAGCACTGACCGTCCATGGTGGCGATCGATGCGGCCAAGTTACGCCGCTTTGGCTACGCATGCGTAGCGCCACCTAACGCCTGCACGAATCCCGCGCTTTCAAGCCTGTGCTTTCGGCACCAGGCAGCAGCCGGATGGGTGTTCAATTTATTCCGAGGACAGGTTAAATGCCACAAACGATTGGAGTTCCAAGGGAATGCTACGCCGGCGAAAAGCGCGTGGCGACCGTTCCCGACGTCGTTGAAAAGCTGATCAAACTGGGCTTTGCGGTTGCCGTCGAATCCGGCGCCGGCGATGCCGCCAATTTCAGCGACGATAGTTACCGCGCCGCCGGTGCGCAAGTGGTCGAGGGCGCTGCCGCGCTGTGGTCGGCCGCCGACATCGTATTCAAGGTGCGTCCGCCCACCATGGACGAGGTTGCGCTCATGCGCGCCGGCCAAGCCCTCATCGGCTACGTCTGGCCGGCGCAAAACCCGGACCTCATGCAGGCCCTGGCGGCCAGGAACGTGACCGTGCTGGCCATCGATTCGCTGCCGCGCACGCTGTCGCGGGCGCAGAAAATGGACGCGCTCACCTCGCAGGCCGGCGTATCCGGCTACCGCGCGGTGGTGGAAGCGGCGAATGCTTTCGGGCGCTTTTTCAATGGCCAGATTACCGCTGCCGGCAAGGTGCCGCCGGCCAAGGTGTTCATCGCCGGGGCCGGCGTCGCCGGCCTGGCGGCCATCGGCACAGCGGCCGGCCTGGGTGCGATCGTGCGCGCCAACGATACGCGCGCCGAGGTGGCCGACCAGGTGGTGTCGCTGGGCGGTGAATTCGTCAAGGTCAATTACGAAGAAGAAGGTTCCGGCGGTGGCGGCTACGCCAAGGTGATGTCCGAAGGTTTTCAGGCCGCGCAGCGCGAAATGTATGCGCAGCAGGCCAGGGAAGTGGACATCATCATCACCACCGCGCTGATTCCCGGTAAGCCTGCGCCGCGCCTCATCACCGCGGACATGGTGAAAAGCATGAAGCCGGGCAGCGTGATCGTCGACATGGCGGCGGAGCAGGGCGGCAATTGCGAACTGACCGTGCCGGGCGAAGCCGTGGTGCGTCACGGCGTCACCATCGTCGGCTATACCGATCTGGTGAGCCGGCTGGCCAAACAGTCCTCCACGCTGTACGCCACCAATCTGTTCCGCCTGGCCGAAGAACTGTGCAAAACCAAGGACGGCCAGATCAACGTCAATATGGAAGACGAGGCCATCCGCGGCCTGACGGTGATCAAGGAAGGCAGCATCACCTGGCCGCCGCCACCGCCCAAGCAGGTCGCGGCACCGCCCAAACCGGCCGCCAAACCGGCCGCGGCGGCAGAAAAAAAGTCCGCCCACGGCGGCAGCAGCGAACCGCTCCCGGCTTCTTCGCTGGCCATCGTGTTCGGCATCGGCGCCGTGGCGTTCTGGTTCGTCGGCGCCTTTGCCCCGGCCACCTTTCTGTCGCACTTCACGGTGTTCGTGCTGGCCTGTTTCGTCGGCTACATGGTGGTGTGGAACGTGACGCCCTCGCTGCACACGCCCTTGATGAGCGTCACCAATGCCATTTCCAGCATTATCTGCATCGGTGCACTGGTGCAGATCGCGCCGCCGGAAATGGGTGGCATGCGCCCGGATGGGCTCATACGCTGGCTGGCGGTGGCAGGCATCGCGCTCACTGCGATCAACATGTTCGGCGGCTTCGCGGTGACGCGGCGCATGCTCGCCATGTTCCAGAAATAAGGAGAAAAACATGAGCGCAAGTCTTGCAGCCGTCTCCTATCTGGGAGCAACCATTCTTTTCATCCTGAGCCTGGGCGGTTTGTCCAGTCCCGAAACGGCGCGCCGCGGCAATCTGTACGGCATTATCGGCATGGCCCTGGCAGTGGTGGCAACGGTATTCGGCCCGCGCGTCACGTCCGGCGGCATAGGCTGGATCGTCATGGCGCTGGTGGTGGGCGGCGGTATCGGTTTTTACGCCGCCAAGGTCGTCAAAATGACGCAAATGCCCGAACTGGTTGCGCTCATGCACAGCCTGGTCGGTCTGGCCGCCTGCCTGGTGGGCTACGCCAGTTACGTCGATACGTCGGTAGAGTTCACGGGCGTCGAAAAAGCGATCCACGAGGTCGAAATTTACGTCGGCATCCTGATCGGCGCGGTCACCTTCTCCGGCTCGCTGATCGCCTTCGGCAAACTGTCCGGCAAAATCGGCGGCAAGCCATTGCTGCTGCCGGGCCGGCACTTCCTCAACCTGGGGCTGTTGCTGATCGTGATCTGGTTCGGCCGTGCCTTCCTGAATGCCCACGACGTGGCGAGCGGCATGACGCCGCTGATCGTGATGACCGTCATCTCGCTGATATTCGGCGTGCACATGGTCATGGCCATCGGCGGTGCCGACATGCCGGTGGTGGTGTCCATGCTCAACAGCTATTCCGGCTGGGCAGCGGCGGCCACCGGCTTCATGCTGTCGAATGACCTGCTGATCGTGACCGGTGCGCTGGTGGGTTCTTCGGGTGCCATCCTGAGCTACATCATGTGCAACGCGATGAACCGCAACTTCATCAGCGTGATCGCCGGCGGCTTCGGCTCCGGCGCGCCGAAACCGGCCGCCGCTGCGAGCGCCGAACCGCAAGGTGAGGTGACTCCGGTATCGGCCGAAGAAACCGCCGAAATGCTGCGCGAAGCCAAAAACGTGATCATCGTTCCGGGCTATGGCATGGCGGTGGCGCAGGCGCAGCACACGGTGTGCGAAATCACCCGCCACCTGCGCGAGAAGGGCGTGAATGTGCGCTTCGGCATACACCCGGTGGCAGGCCGCATGCCCGGTCACATGAACGTGCTGCTGGCGGAAGCCAAGGTGCCTTACGACATCGTGCTGGAAATGGACGAAATCAACGAGGACTTCGGTGATACGGACGTGTCCATGGTGATCGGCGCCAACGACATCGTGAACCCGGCTGCGCAGGAAGACCCCTCCAGCCCCATCGCCGGCATGCCGGTGCTGGAAGTATGGAAAGCCAGAAACTCCATCGTGATGAAGCGTTCCATGGCCTCCGGCTACGCCGGCGTCGATAATCCGTTGTTCTACAAGGAGAACAACCGCATGCTGTTCGGCGACGCGCGGAAAATGCTGGACGAGGTGCTGGGCGCGCTGGTCAAGCATTGATGCACTAAGCAGTGCCCCGGTGGCCCCGCGCCGCCGGGCGCGAAGGGCAAAAGAGCCGTGCGCCTAAACCGCACGGCTTTTTTGTTGCCGGCTGTCCGGCACAGTGCCGCTTTGCCGGGCTTTAGTGCTTGGTGACCGTTTTGATCAGGAATCGGGCCGGAGAATTTCCTGATACCGCGCCGCGTCGTCTTCCATCCCACCTTGAAAGCATCTTTACGCACCGGCGAGGCACCCGTAGCACCCGTAGGTTGGGGTGAGCTTGCGAACCCCAACAACTCGCTGTCAATCCCGCAGCCCTGGCGTTCAGGTGCCTGTCGTCACCTCAAGCTACACGCTGCACTGGCCTCGCCTTTACTCCCCTTACCCGAATATTTCCGCCGTGCCGACGGCATAGTTGTGCAAAATAAAAACGGGAGGGCTGGCCCTCCCGTTTGGTGCTGCAGTTCGGCCGCGCACGACGACTCCATCTGTTCTCGCGCGCAGCCAGGCCTTGCGCTTAACAGCGGCTGGCCTTACGCACCCGTGCCGAAAGGGGCGCCAGCAGCATGGCGAGCGCGGTCAGGGCGATCCCGGACGGCTCTGGGACGGCACATTGATTGCCGATACAACCTCCGGTGGGGGGGGTGAGTCGCAGAATTTCACTGGTTTGGGTGAATAGCAGCGTGCCGTTGGTTTCGTCAACGCCAATAAAATCGCCGCGGGTACCGCCCGTCACGATTACCGTCTGCGCCTTGGTGGCGAGATCGATTTCGATTACTTCCCCGGCATTCGTGTTCGCATAAATCTTGCCGGCCAATATGCCGAAGCCTAGTGCCGTACCATCCGGGCCACCGCCTATCAAGCCGGAGTCGAATACCAGTGCTTTCGTGCCGGTGTCGAAGCCGACGATCTTGCTGCCGCTGTCCAGCGACACGTATAGCGTCGAGCCATCCGGCGTGATCGCCATGCCGTCCGGTGTGCCGCCCGGGGTGTTGAATAAAGCTTTGGTTTTGGCGACCGGGTCTACGTCCCATACGTTATTGAACGTGCAGCAATCGCTTACGAACACATGCCCATTGGCAGGGTTGCCGATGATGCCGGTGGCGCTGGAAATACCGCCAACGATGCCCTGATTGAAAGTGCCGTCCGCATTGAGCTGTACGACCGTAGCGGCCGCCTGCTGGGTCATGTAAAAATTGCCGCCTACCCTGGCAAGTCCAACCGCATTCGCGAATCCGAATGACGCGGCCGGAGCAGGTACGTCGCCCCAATGATGTCCATCGACGTCCGTAAAGACTTTCACGTCACCGAAGTAATTCGTGACCATGATGCCACCGGTCGTATTGGCCACGCCGAGTGGGCCGCAGCAGGCGCCGCTGGCCGGCACGCTGTCCAGAAAGGTCGATAACGTAAAGCCCTCGGCGATGCCGGCCGCGGTAAGTACCGCCGCCTGGGCATGTCCGTACCCAATTGCAATACATATTCCCGCCAGGCTGACGACTTGACCCAATAACTTTCTCATGTTCCTGCTCCTGTGACGTCCGAAAATTTCAGGCAGTTAGTTGCCTGAACACCAGACACAGCTTGCTTGCACGCAACTTGTATTAGTCCGTCGGCGCCAGGCTACAACGGGATGGCCGCCTTGCGTAAGCGATGTGCCAGCATGCCAGAAGCAATATTTATACCGGATGGATGAACAGCGCGTCAAAACAAGGGCTTGGGGTAGCGCTCAAGATCTGGGAGCGGGTCGCGTGTAAAGGATTCCGACGCGCCGGTCGAGGCACCGGCGACGTGGTTTGTCTTGCGGGTTTAGCGCCGGGCGCGCAATCCATTGCTTGCGGTAGGCTTGTAAACCGCAGGGCTTTTGTGTCATCTCCGCCACTCTGGTGTTGGGGTTCCGTCGTCCCCCCCAATTTAAAGTGAACCGCTGCATGGACTGGGCCCGGGGCGGGCGTCTCGCCCGCCTGCCATTGCAAGGGCAGATGGCGCAGGCTTGGCGCGCGCCACCCCAGGATTGATGCCGCGCCGTACCAGCTTTCACCCCAACTAGAAAGTACTTTTACGCACCTGCGACGCCTAGCGCGTAGGTTGGGGTGAGCTTGCGAAGCCCAACAACTCGCTGTCAATCCCGCCGCCCTGGTGTTGGGGTTCCTGTCGTCACCCCAACCTACTTGCCCCGACCTATGCGCTGCGGCGGCACTTCCTGCGCCGGAAGGTGGTCCCCGCAAGCAGCAGGGCGGCGGGCAGCAAGGCCAGCGTGCCCGGCTCGGGCGCAGCGCTGGGGGCTACATCGCCATCTCTGAGCGCCCAGGCGTAGAAAGCGTTCCACTTGGCGGAATTGGACTGGTACCCATCATTGGTCTGAAAGCTATACACGCCAATGAAGGCGCCGGATACGACGTTGTTGGGCGCCAGATTTTCCGTGCCCGTCCAGTAGTCCAGCCCTTGCAGATTGGTGATGAGACCGACATCGTTCTGGCCGTAGGGCCACCCGCTCACGCCGTTGGACGTTCCATTGCCAAAAATCCCCCAGTCGCTGCGCAGCGATCCGTCGGGGTTGTAATGGCTGGTCAGGCCGAGATTTACCGCATACATGTAGGCCAGCTCACTGTAGGCAGTGCCGGATGAATAGGTCTGCACGTTGTAGCCGCAGTCCGTGCCGCCGTTGGAAAAATTGCATCCCACAGTACCGGTATCGATGACGGCAGGCAGCCGCCAGTTGCTATAACCCAGGTAGTTCGCCGAGTTCATGGCGTCGATCCAGTGCAGCGCGGCACCCCAGGTCATCGCGCCATTGGTGCCTATCCTTTCCGTGTATTGCGGACCGGCGCCATCCGCCGGATGGTTCCCAAGATTGGCGTTGTAAGGCAGCCCAAAAGTATCGGTGGCTGCGAGGTTGGCGTTCTGTAGCCAGGTGACATTAAGTACGTCATCGTAAATCAGACCATTGCCTCGATCGAAGAGGGTGGCTTGGGCATTACCGCTGAAAGCCAGGATTGCTGCCAGTCCTGAGGCATAGAGGGCGTCACGCATTTTGGAAATAACTGAAATTCAGGGGCTGGCATTTTACAGGAGCAGCATTGCACCTTCCTGGCGACCCCACGTGAATCCAGGCGCACGCACCCTGCAGAGCGAGCCGCCGAAAAAACGCTGCGCGCTGCGGCCCAGCATTCCTGGCACAGCGCGAATGCAACCGCAGGAGCATCATGCAATTTGTGGTCGCTGGACCGACGGTGATCGCCGCTCTGCCCAGCGCGGTGAGGAACTTGGCTTGAGGTGGCTCGTGTCGCGCGCGTTCTCGTCCGGCAATGGACGTGGCAGATGCGGAATTTCGTTGCGCTTCCGTACGCACAATGTCTGCCCGTGACGCGATTGACTCTACCCGGAAGTGGCGTGTTTGGTGGTGGGTAGCCTGGTTTTGTGCCAGCCAGGGGTAGGGGGGGCGCCTCTACGCCGCCGCTTTATTCCTGAACGGTGCGAAAACTCCTGAATTGGCTATTTCATAATGCCAGGGCAATCCAGAAGCAGCCGTAGGATGTGAAGGCACAATAGCCGAAGTTGTTGCCGGTGCTCTTTTCCTGCAGTCCGGCCACCATCTGTGCAAGCCCGCCAAAAATCAGGCCCAGCCAGACGACGAGGCCGATACCCATCCATCCGACATTGTGGAATTGCAGGACCAGTGTTGTGAGACCGAAACCGGCAAGTCCGACTACCGCCGGATTGCCCTGCTTTTGTTCTGCCATTTTGCACTCCAGAGCATCGATTGAATGAATTTTCGTTCAGTACCCTCGCGAGGACCGGCTATGGTGCCCCGCGTGTTTGGCAAGGAGCGGCGCGAAGGAGCGAATCGAGACTGAATGCGTACCCGAGTGTTTTATATATGCGTCAAAGACAGCCCTTTGATGGTGCGAAAAAACAACGAAGATTGGCTTACTGATTGACTTGTATAAACGTGCCGAACGACTAACTATAGGGCAAGTTTTGCCATTTCGGTGGTGCTCGACAGCGCTCAATAGCACTGCAAAACCACGCACATTGAGGACTATAGGGGAAGATAAGAGCGCAGGCGGAGTCTGTCGCGACGGGTCGGGGCTGGCGCCGTGCGAGCAGATCGGAAGCCGTCGGTGCGTGGCCGCGCGTTGGCAGAGCGCGTGTTACCGGGAACAGAACCGCACCTGGAAATGGCGTTGGATGCAGTCCCCTGCCAATGTTTCGGACATTGCCGGTAGGGGGCGACAGTCGAAACAGCACCGCTGCTGCCCGCGTTGATAGGTACGCGAGGCAGTGTCGTGACCGATTTGGTCGCATGGAATTGCAGCGCCTGATTTCCCAAGGGTTGCTGCGACCGGAGAAGGGCTGTTACCGCGTGCAATGCCGAGTTCGCCCTCCCGGCGACGGCTTGGCCGGGCGTGGGCAGGAAAGTCGTGCGGCCGGCGTCGCTCGTGCCGGAGTGGCGGGTGAAGCACTCGTGCGGCCCCCGTCCGCCCACTCCGGCGACTTGTTGATGACAGGTGGCGGTGGCATGCCAGGATCGGCGGCAGGGGCGGATAAAGTACGCTGGGCGTCCGGCTCCGTACCGTGCGCGCGCCTTTTTTGTAGCGTATGCCAACGATGCCGGCAATTTCGGTAACCAAATGGACGCCGCGCGTCGCTTCCATGGACTGGATTTTCGCTGGCAGGCCGCGCCGTTGGCGCCACCGCAGTGTCACGGTTGGACGACGAGCCGGCAACTCTGTCTCCGAGGCGCACGGATGCGCGTGCGTGCAGTTCCAAAGTCAGGCACGCGCCCAACTGTCGTTGCATCGATTGCCTGTCGATCGAGGCGGTATGGGCCGCGACGGCCGATCGGGCGGAGGACCCTCATCCATACCACGGGCAAGGCGCAAGCGCATATCAAGTTCGGCGCCGCGTATTTTATGCCGATGTGTTTGTCGTTGCGGGTCGGCCGGTGCCGTGGCTGGGGCCTCCGCGTGCCACTTGCCGGGGCCGGTGCAGATTGCCCGCTTTGCATAAAATCCTTGAGTGCAGCCCGGAATTACTGGAAAAGCGGTATTTTTGGTGACGATAGGGTTGCTACTGCGTGCTGCGATGCGCTTGGAATAGTCACGGGGGCGTAATGATTTGATGTGCTGCGAAAGCGCGCTGCAAGCCGTTTTCGCGCGCCTTGAACATCCGAAAATCTGTGCCCATAATGAAGGCCATGACTTCGCCGACGGCACGCCTGCAGGGCAGACAGGCGTGCCGCATTCGCGTATATCCCCCGTGCAGGAACGAAAGGAGCACCATGGACGATATGGTCCGCTTCAATCTCATTGGTTCTTCGGACGCGTTTTGTCGCGTCAAGGAGCAGATCGTAAAGCTCGCGCGCGTAGATGCGCCGGTACTCATCACCGGCGAGAGCGGCACGGGCAAGGAATTGGCGGCGCGCGCCATCCACTACTTCAGCCAGCGCGGCGATCATCCGTTTGCGCCGGTCAACTGCGCCGCGCTGGCTGAAAGCCTGCTGGAAAGCGAATTGTTCGGCCACGAGCGCGGCGCTTTCACGGATGCGCGCAATGGCACTGCTGGCCTGGTCGGCGAAGCCGCCGGCGGCACCTTGTTTCTGGACGAAGTCGATACCCTGAGCGCCAAGGCACAGGCGGCCTTGCTGCGTTTCTTGCAGGACCGCACCTATCGCCGCGTTGGCGGTGGTGGCCTGCGGCGCGTCGATTTGCGCGTGGTGGTGGCATGCAATGGCGATCTGGAAGCCATGGCCAATGCCAAACTGTTCCGGCGTGACCTGCTGTATCGCCTGAACGTGCTAAACCTGCACATGCCGCCGCTGCGCGAGCGCGGCGAGGATGGCGTTGAACTGGCCGATGTATTCCTCGAGCGATTGGCCAAACAGTACTGTCTGCCGAAGAAGCGCATGTCGCCGGCCGGCCTGCAGTTCATTCGCCGCCACGACTGGCCCGGCAACGTGCGCGAAATGGAAAACCTGATTCACCGCGAATTTCTGATGAACGACGCCGACGAGCTGGATTTTTCTGCCAGTCTGCCGGCACTGTCGGCCACCGGCAGAAAGAGCGATGGAGCACCCTCCGACTTCCGCAGCGCCAAGGTTCGCGCCATCGCGGAATTCGAACAATGCTATGTCAGCGACGTCATGTCGCGCGCCAAGGGCAATCTGACGGCTGCGGCAAGGCTCGCGCGCACCGATCGTTCCGCCTTCGGCAAATTGGCCCGCAAATACGGCTACGCCGGTAAAGTGCAGGACGCGGAAAGCTGATTTTCTCGCCTGCCGGCAGAGCCGCACTCAAACGCAGCAAGTTCCCGCGGCAAATTCCACCGTGAATGGAGCGGCGTAAGCAAGCGCTGCATTCCGGGGCGGCGGGGCCTCGCTGACCCGCGATCGCTCGGGAGCCAACTCGCGCGGGCGAGACGCACTCGCTCCCAAAGGGCGCCACTCGGCGCAGCCTCACCATCCTTCTCGCATGTCGCTCGTCCCGATTGCGCAAGGCGAGACTTGTCGCAGGCAGCATCCCTGGGGGCGCTGCGTCCCGCCCGCGAGTGCACACAGCGGGCGTCAAGGCGCGGGAAATACGCCTACGCCTTCCGCGGAATCGCCAGGTGGGTCAGTGCGGCAAGGTAATTTCCAAATGCGCACTTGTTCCGATCCGTGGCTTTCCCCGTAGTGGCGCAAAATAGCGCGCCCCGCCCCAGGTTTTTACGCCGGTTTTTGCGTGTCCCGCAGCCGCATGCGACGATCGAAACATGACGATGAGCAAGCAGGCCGCCGAGCCCAAGTGCAGCCAGAAAGCTGATAGAGCTTCAGCCCAGCCCACATCGGGCAGCAGGGGGCTTGCCGCCATGCCGCCTGCCTACGGCATCGATTTTCTCGACCGGCCCATGGTGCAACGAGAGGCTGCGGACGGCCGCGATGCCGCCGCGGACAAGAACGCCGATCAAGCGCGGCGGCTCAATGCCGCCGCCAGAGAAAGCGGCGATCCGCTGCCCGCGGGTTTGCGTGAGCGCTTGCAGGATTCCCTTGGCCGTGACCTGTCGTCGGTTCGCATCTATCAGAGCGGCGCAGCGTCAGCCGCCGCCAAATCCATAGACGCGCGCGCCTATACCGTGGGCCAGCACATCTATTTCGGCGCAGGGAATTTCGCCCCCCACACCCGGGACGGCGAGCGCCTGATTGCCCATGAGGTGGCGCACACCGTGCAACAGGGGAACGCCACACCGCCGGCGGCGCCCGCCGGGCTGGAAATAAGCGCAGGCCACGACGCTGCGGAACGCGAGGCACATGCATTCGCTGACAGTTTCATGGCCGGTGCAGGCGCGCCCCGGCTCACACCCGCCAACAATGCTCGTATTGCCCGCGATGAAGTAAAAGACGCCGTAGACCGGGGCGATTGGGACGACGCCTATAAACACTATTTCCCACGCTCCATGAGCGGCATGCTGAAGTCGGCCGCGGCTCTGGGCGACGATGCAGTTAGTTTCTACAACAATATTTTCAACCGGGCAGATCCGCGCACGCTGTTCGCACTGGACACCGCCATCGACAAAGCCATCGCGTGGGACAACCCCGGCGTGTCCGATCTTCCGGACGATCAGTTCCTCGAGTGCTGGGAGTTTCTAAAAACCACACAGCCGGAACGCTTCAAGCAGGCCTTGGCGCATAGAAGCGGCTGCGTGAAACTGCTCGCCAAGCAACTATCCATGGGCAATCTGCTCAAGGCATTCGAGCCGCTCAAAGCGGGCGCTTATCTGGACAAAATTGCGCCCCTGGACAACACGCCGAAAACCACTGCCGCCATTGCCACGATCAAAAAGGCGGTGGTTCCCGACGAAGCTACCAAAGGACTTACGGCTGATGAGTTAGCTGCCATCAAAGCCTACAAGGCTGGCGAAAACACCGCTGCCAGCGGCGACAACAAGCCGCCCTATGATTCGAGCGCGCTAAAAGCAGGTTCGTCGGCCGAAGAAACCGCCTTCAAGAAAAAAGTTTTCGACACGCAACTGGCCGGTGCCGTTGCGGCCAAGAAAAAATTCCACCCAGCCATTCCCGCGGATCAACTTGCCACCGTCGACAATGGCCAGCAAATGCGCAAGGACGCGGCGGAGGACTGCAAGAAAATGCTCGCGCAGGCGCGCGCCGACCTCGAAACCGCCAAAGGCAAGGACGACGCAACTGCGAAGGCCACCGTAAGTTTCGGCTGCGCATCAGGCTACCGCGCGCCGTCCACCGACCTGATGGCCTGGGAAGGCGCCTTCGCGCAGCAAATGGCCGCCACGAAGAAGAAACGCGACGATTGCGCCGACGGCGAATATGGCGACGAGGCACTCAAAATCATGGTAGGCAAAATGGTTGCCTACAAGGCGGTACCGGGAACCAGCAACCACACCAATGGCGTCGCCATGGATTTCAAGGTAACGATCAAGAATGCCGCGGACAAGGACGTGACACTAAGCACCAATTCGAGCGAGAACCTGGCCTGGAAACAAACCTGGTTCTGGGCCTGGCTCAACGAAAATGCCGCCACCTACAACTTCAAGCCGCTGGCGACGGAAGCCTGGCATTGGGACTGGAAACCATGATTTTCCGCCGCCGAGCGATCTCCTCGATCGATTGGTAAGCCACAAATAGTCCCATGCATTAGATTTCACATCCCGCGCGTGGGCCGAGAAAATATCGACCCTCGTAGGTTGGGGTGAGCCTGCGAACCCCAACAAAGGCCGGAAATTAGTTACCCTATTAAAATTCAACGCCCAAGTCATCCTTCCAATCTGCACGCCAATCCGTGGCGCCAAGCGTAAGCAATAAGTGGTGGAAGGAGAGTGGGTAGAAAATCGGGCCACTTATTTTCAACGGCGGAGCCGGCGTCGAAACCGACGGCAGAGCGAAGCGTTTTGCGCCGCCGACCGAAAAGCCCGTTTCGGACCTGGCGTGAAAATGATTGCGCCAGGCACCTTTTTCGCACCGTTGGAACACGGCGGCCTGCGCAGCCGCGGGGTGCTTCGCGCGGCAGACACGGTCCGGCTAATGGGTGACCGTGTTATTCCGCCGTGACCTGCTCTCTGCCGCATTTTATCGTGGTCTGTCCCCGTTATTTCCTTTTTATCGTGGTCTGTCCCCGTTATTTCCGGGGATACACGCGATTCACGACCATGCGCACTGTCCTGTTTCTAATCGCCGGCAAGCTTGACCTTCCGAATTTCGGGCCGAAAACCGCGTAACCCACTTGAATTTCAAAAGAGCCGTAAGATTTCACATTCCCTTGACAGCCACGGTCGAATGCACCGTGGTATGCTTGCATTGCTTTTACACTTGTGGGCTCGTGGCGGTCCTGAAACCCCATACATAGCAATGAGATGCCTCTATTCTTGCCATGCCTTCTAGTCAGCAAACGCGGAATCGAAACCATTTTCCCTTCGCGGCAGAGAATCCGCATGCGATCGGCCTAATAGGCGGAAAATATGGCTTCAAGCGGCAATACGTACGTTGCGCTTGTTCACCATTGATGAATATCTCGCACGAAGCAAGTCACAGGCGTCGCCTGGAGAAGCGAACGTAAGCACCACCACGTATGACGTACCCAATTGTTGCAACAACTTGCCCGCACACTGGTGCGCCCGCGTTTTCCGGACTTGCAGGCCCGCCGCGAAGGTCGAAAAAGACTTGGGCGAGGAACCTACGCCCATCCAATTCCTATGGCATTGTCTTGATTTGCAAAGAGGGATCCTCATGACTATGTTCATCCGTAAGCCGGACGTCCGGTCGGTAACGGTCGCCCTATGCATCGGCGCGTTTTTCTTACTGGTGTTTATTGTCACGTATAAGATTAATCTTAAGACACAGCAACACGTGCGCGCCCCGACTGTCGAGCTCAAAGGCCTGGTCGCCGTGGATGTCGAGCCCTACTTCAAGGACCCGCGGGTACAGAAAACGCTCGAGGAAAAAAACCTGCGGGTGACGGTTACCCGCGTCGGCAGCCGTGGGAACATGGCGAAGAAAGTAAAAGAGGAGCAAAATTGGGACTTCTGCTTTAGCTCCGGTGTGGTGGCGGCCAATCAAATCGTCGATACGGCACGTGAACTCAAACTTTCGCCAACGCAAAGCGCACTGTTTCACACGCCTCTGGTAATCGCTTCCTGGGACCGGGTGGCAAAAATATTGGTAGCCAATGGCGTCGCAACACCCATTGCGCCCAAGACTTACAGCGTGAACATGGGCGCGCTCACCGAGTTGATGCTAGCGCACAAGCGCTGGAAGGACCTCAAGGGAAGCGCCTACGACGCAAATAGCCCCGTGTTGGTATACACCACTCACCCGAGAAGCAGCGCCAGTGCCGGCCTGTATCTAGCCCTCACCAGTGCCGTATTTAACAAAGGCGACATTGTGACGGACCGTACCCAGGCTAAGGAAGTGGCACTGAAGCTTACTGAGTTATTCAAACGCCAGGGTTACATGGAATCGTACGTCGACCAGCTTTTTCTAGCGTATGCAGGGATGGGCGATAACAGGGCGCCGCTGGCCTTTCTTTACGAATACCAAATGGCTAACCACGCGCTAACCAAGGTCGCTTTCGATGCGGACATGGTGTTGATGTATCCGCAGCCTACCATCGTCAACCAGTGGGTTTTTGTCGCCATAAGCGACCGAGCCAAAGAGTTGATGGAACTGCTGTCAAGTGACTCAAAACTGCAAGGCGTGGCGGTGGAGTACGGCTTCCGTACCGCGGATGTCAACCGCTTCGTTGAGACCGTAAAGTCCACGGGGCTGGCATTCGAGCCGCGGGTCTCGCACCTTATCAACACACCAAGCATTGAGATCATGAATGAAATGCTTGATACGGTCACGGTGGAGTTGTTGAAATGAAGCTCAGCGCCCTCTTTTCCGTGCTGTTACTGCTGTTGGCCGCATGCGGCGACAAGCAGGCACCAACCTTGCCGCCACCTGCAGTCACAGAGGCGGCGGATTTCGTGGTGCTCGCCACCAGCGATCTCCGTGATCTGCAACCGTTGCAGGACATGGCCCTCAAGGCTACCGGCGTAAAACT
Organism: Rhodocyclaceae bacterium; assembly: GCA_016791105.1. Lineage (GTDB taxonomy): Bacteria > Pseudomonadota > Gammaproteobacteria > Burkholderiales > Rhodocyclaceae > JAEUNM01. Next base: position 43,095 of record JAEUNM010000089.1, read on the forward strand.
CTCATTCCGCTTCGGCACTACGCTGGAAAGCACCCAGGCGGTACTTACCGGGCAGGCACAGGCGCATGCGGCATGGTTTGCCAATGCCAAGTACCTGCTCGCCAGCCAGGAAGGCCTAATGCGCGTGAAGCTGCAGGAAAAAATCATGCTTTCGCCCATCGCCATAGGCGTGAGCGAGAGAGACGCGCGCCAGTACGGCTGGGACAACCCCGCTCTGAAACTGACCTGGAAAGACGTCGGCAACGCAGCACGGGACGGAAAACTGCGCTATGCGATGTCCAACCCCGCCACCAGCAACCAGGGTTTCATGGCGTTAATGGGCGTGGTGGCAGCCGCCAGCGGCAAGACCGAGGCGCTGAATGCTGCCGATGTTGACCGGAGCGCAATTCGCGATTTCCTCAAGGGTTACGCAATCGTGGGTAGCAACTCCACAGAACTGTCGGAGAAGTTCATCCAGCAGCAGGGTGTACGGGCCAATGCTTTCATCAATTATGAAAGTTGGCTGCTTAGCTTGAACGCTAGCGGGAAGCTGCGCGAAAAGCTATTGCTTATCTATCCCTACGAAGGCGTGAGTACCGCAGACTACCCCTTCATGCTGTTGGACGACGCGCGTCGCGACGACTACATAAAACTCGTCGCCTGGCTTAAAACGGACGCGACGCAACTATGGCTGGCGCGGCACACCCTACGCCGACCGATTCAGCCAGAGGTTGCAGCCAAGGTGGCAGACCTGCTGCCCAAGCCCGGCTTGCAAATCGAGTTGCCCTTTTCGCCCAGCAAAGCTTTGGCAGAAGGGTTGATTTCCGCCTACCAAAACGAGTTCCGCAAACCTATTGCGAGCGTCTGGGTGCTCGATACCAGCGGTAGCATGGCATCTCACGGACGGCGCGAGCAGTTGCTGGAAGCCATCGCGTTCATCGCGGGTGCGGACTCCTCGTTGACCGGCCGCATCGCTAACCTCAACCATCGCGAAAAATTCTGGCTGCAACCTTTTTCCGATACCCCTTACGGGCGTGCCGCCTTCGAAGTCCCTGCGATCGGCGGACAAGGCAAGGACGTGGAGGAACAGGCTGATTCCGAAGCCAAGAGGAAGGTGCTCGCCCAAGTACGTCAAATGGCTGGTAATTTGAAGATGAAAGGTCACACCGCGCTGTACGACGCGGTCTACAAGTCCTTGCGGCTAATGCTTGCGGAGCGCGAGCGCAACCCGAACTACCAGTATTCAGTAGCCGTCTTTACGGACGGCGAGAACAATAGGGGTAGGTCGATCGCTCAGTTCAAGCACGACTATTCTGCGCTACCAAAGGACGTAAAGGATATCCCAGTGTTCTGGGTTTTTTTCGGTGATGCCAATGAGGCCGCGCTCAAGGATCTCGCGCAATTTACGGGTGGCCAGGTGTTCGATGGGCGTAAGGACAGGCTTAACACGGTGTTTGCGCGGATTCGAGAGAATCAGTGAGCGACTTGTTTCCCGCATTCAGGGCACCCGCGCACTATGGCACTGGCTGACTTTCGCCGCCCTGGTGCTGCTGCTCACTGTGACACATCCAGGGTTCGTATTTGTCCCCCATCGTCTATGGCACCTGTTGAGTCGGCGTCCTCGATCACTTTGGATCGCCAGCGTGGAGCGAGGCGGATCAGAAACTGCTGGAATTCTCAGGACGTCGGGAATGTGCGCATGTCCATGCGGCGTGCGCTTGACTGCGTGCGTGGCCGCGCCCCCGCGAGTCCCGACGGGGACGCTTCGGTCCACGCGTTTACAGGGCGGATATGACGGACCCAATGCGCGTGACTGGCACAACAATAGGAACCCAGATGTGGGAGCCTGGTGCTAAGGAAAAGCTTCGACAGTGCACACCGCAGTGGCACAACCGAGCTGGCGGATGCGGTGAATGAATTTCGCTCTCGCGTTTATTTGCGCTATATCATCCAGTAGGCCATACAATAACCAATTATAAGAAAGATTATTCCAATGCATATATACACATCTACACTTTGTGGCCAAGCCCGTTGCGGGCTGGGTATCTCGTGATCATCCGATTCTTCCCCCTCAAAGTCAGCGCAGTCATGCGCAGGTGCAAGGGTGCGTAATGCCTGCGCAAACTCGCCAGCAGTCGCATAGCGATCCTTTCGGTCGCGTGCCAATGCTTTTAGGGAAACGCTGTCGAAGGCGCTAGGCACGGCACCAGCTTTCTTCGAGGGAGGTGTGGGCACATCGTTGAGCACACGGTGCACGTACCCATCATCCGCGACGGGGCCAAATGGATGGGCGCCGGTAAGTAACTCATAGAAAATTACACCCGCTGAAAAAATGTCAGTACGACCATCTAAGTCCCGCCTGCTATTAAGTTGTTCCGGAGACATGTAGGCCGGGGTGCCCGGTGCGCGCCCATCCTTAGTAAGCGTTGACTCTGGAAGTCGCGCTATTCCGAAATCTATGACCGTGATGTGTTCGTTGGTCAGGTTTTCGTTGGATGAGAGTATTATGTTGCTTGGTTTGATGTCTCGATGTACAACGTCGTTTTTGTGGGAATGTTCCAGGGCGGCGAGAAGTTGATCCATAATCCGTAGAGACTTCCGTATAGGCAAACGTTTGCCTTTCTTAAAGACGCGCTTGAGATCTTCGCCGGGAACGTATTCCATGACCATGAATGGGCCGCCCTCGTATTCGCCGACATCGTGCACTATGACAATGTTTGGGTGCCGGAGCTTTCCTACCGCCTCCCACTCGGTTTTGAAACGCGTATGGTCTTCTTCGATTTCGTCTCGGTCTCTAAATTCGTGAAGCGATTCACGAAGCACCTTGATCGCCACAACCCGTTTGGTTCGGGGGTCGAACGCTTTATACACCGTGCCAAAACTACCATTGCCGAGTTCGTTCTCGACGTAATATCTGCCGATCCTATTCGGAACTTTCATTTGAGTGGATTTGAAACCCGGACGAAAAGGATGCCGACGACTGGACGTGTGACGCGGCAAGCGCAAGTTGTGGTCTCGATCGCGTAGCTAGTACACACTGCCTGAAATTGAATTGTATACCGGGAAGCTCTAGGCGGTAGACTCCAAGTCCGGCGGAATGTGTCAATAATTTTGCGATCGTTCCCACGCTCCGGCGTGGGAAGGTGTCGTGCACCGCTCCAGCGGTGCGCACTGGCCGCAGGCGCGTGGGAACCGTCCAATGATTCTCAACGGTAACCGGTAACCCCGCGGCGTCCTTCCGCACCGCCGCGGGATAGGCCAAGATCGCCCCCGTCATCATCGCAGGCGGGAGAGCACTCGAATGGGAATGGTCAAAGGCGGCGCAGTTGGGGCGCGGCGGAGCGAGCAGCAG
>JAEUNM010000109.1 GCA_016791105.1 Rhodocyclaceae bacterium
GTGCTCGGCTTTCCGTCGGTATTGGGCAGAATCGGTGGGCAGAATCGGGGTCGGAGTGAGGTATTTCGCGCCACCGCCGAAAATGCCCGTTTTGGAGCAAACTTGCACTTGGAAATTACGTCGCTCTGACCCCGGTTTCCGTGACCCCGGTTTCCGCGCCCGCGAGGAAGAGCCTTTTTTGAGCTAGGCCGATTTCGACCCGGGGGTGCCTTAGCCACGACTCGCCGTTTCGAGCAGCGAAGTCCTTAGTCTACTTTGTTCGCGATTTTGCGCGCCTGGTCGATGCGCCTTACTTTATCTGGTAACCGCGGCTGCGGTCGTGGCCGTTTTCGTGTTCCAATCGCTGCAGGCTGCGGCGTTCCTGCTCCAGTTGTTGCTGCGTGGACCGCTCCTGATTCGCGCGGGCGTAGGTGTTTTCCGAGTGCTGGCGGTTGCGTTCGCGCTCATTCATGTAGCGTTCGCGCTCGCGGCGGGCCATTTCTTCGCGCTCATATTGACGGCGAGTGGCTTCGTTTCTCGCTTCGTTGTAATCGGCTTCACGGCGGAATCTTTCCATGTCGGCGGCGCGTTCCCGTGCCGCGCGTTGCTCCTCAAACTGGCGCGACCTTTCGGTTTGAAGCGCGACCGCCTCGGCACGCGACTCGCTTTCCTGCGCCTCGGCTTCGATCTTGCGCGTTTCGGCCTCCGCAATACGCGCCTTGCGATCACGCTCGTATTTGAAGGCGCTGTTCCATATGTAGGCACAGAAACCGACGATGACCAGCACCGTGAGCAGCATTAGCCAGCGCGGCACGCTCGGATCGAGGGATTTTTCCGCCGCGTCGTCCGCGGCCGGCGCGATGCGCGCGGGGGGAGGTGTCTCTTTGGCGGTGAGTTTGCGATCATACTCGGCGCGTTTCGCGCGGTCGCTCAAGGTTGCGTATGCCTCACGCACCAAGGCCCAACGCGCGGCAGCGCCGGTTTGTGGATCCACGCTTCCGCCTCGCCGTGGGTCGAGCGTGGCGGCGAGCCGTTCATACGCAGCACGCACGGCAGCATCGCTGGCAGTACGGCTGACTTCGAGCACGTCGTAAAGTGTCGCTTTCATTGCTTTTCCAGGAATTTTATAAACTTTGTGTGGGCGTTAAAAAACTTGTTTAGTAAAGAACGTAAGGTTCCATGGAGGGTGGATTTTACAAGCTGTGAAGGCGACGACGTTCGGCCAAGATGGCTCAGCCAAATGGATCAGCCGTCGGGATCATCCTTCCGGATCGGTGGAATTGATTTGTCGAAATTTGATTGGTCAAAAAATTCCACGTTGATCGATCTCGGATGCGGTTCGGATCAATGGACGGTTAGCGGGGCAGGGAAAGGTTCTGGCGCGTTTATCGATTGACGCGATACCAATCGAAACATTGTCACTGGCCGACACGGCTCGGCTGGATTGCGGTTTCTGAGGAGAACCTGCGTCAGAACATGCGCTGGCCGGCGCTCTGCCGTTGCGCTCGGTTGCCTGGGTTTTCCTGTTGTGGGCTTTAGCCAATTTAACGGAAGCCCGCCGTTGGCAACGGCCCGGCTATACTTGAGCACGGCACGGTGCGGTGTACCCCGATGGGTAAGGGGGCGTCCGGTGTGGCGTAGCGATGCGCCGCACACCGTTGATGCTGGTTCAAATCCAGCCCCGTATCGTGCCGCCTGACTGCGTGGCGGCGCGGGCTTTGCTACTCGAGGTGCAAAGTGCCGCCGGCAGCGCGCTATCGGCACCAAGTGGTGAGTTCGAGAATTTTCCGGTTAGTCACAGCGGTTAGGCGGCAGCGTTGGCGCAGTCCGCGGCTGCCGGCTGGGGCAGCAGGCTGGGAAAGGGGAGCAGCGCGGCGAGCCGGTGCTGGGCGCGTCGCCTGGCAATGCTGGTCTAGCATTTGGGCTCATTGGGGATAGAAGCGGTCGTGCGTAAGCGGTCTATTTGGATTCCCTGCGTCGGCGATGTTATTTCTAGCCGCTCGATCTGCGTGATGGGTTCCGGTAGACAGCGCGTAGGTGCGATAAGGGTATCGGCGGCAAGCGGGCCGTAAGTTGCAGAAGCCAACCAGCCGGCTGGGTTGGTCGCCTGCGGATGTTGCCGCGCCGTGGGTCTGCGCGCTGTTGCCGTAGCGGCATCAATGATTGGACGCTGGTTTGAACCCGCCCGGGTGTCTTGCGAGTAAGCCTGCCGTACTCGACAATCTTTGTGTTTAAGTGCAAAAACGCCCAAATTGGCGGCCCGGCAAGGACGCTGGCCGTGCCTGGCAAATTGCGGCTGGCGTAGCGTTCGATGTGACATTACCATACGGGCACGGATTTCCGTGCTTCGCCATGACGATACCCCGGCTCGCCAAAATCAGTCCGCCCCGGCTTTATGACGTGGCTCCGCGCGCGCGGCTGTTCGCGGCGCTGGACGGCGCACTCGGCTTTCCGTCGGTATGGCTGCATGGCGCGCCAGGTGCCGGTAAGACCACGCTTGCCGCCAGCTTTATCGACGAGCGGCGTATCGAGGCGCGCTGGCTGCACGTCGACAGCGGCGATGCGGACCCCGCCAGCCTGTTCCAGTATCTGGCGCTGCTGGCACCGGACGGAACGGCATTGCCGGCCTACGGCACCGAGTACGCCAGTCACCTGCAGGCGTTCGGACGCCGTTTTTTTCGCGCCCTGTTCGCGAGCCTGCCCGAAGGCGTCATGCTGGTGCTGGATAACGTGCATGAGGCTGCGGCATCGACGGATTTCATGGATGCATTGCTGGCGGCGATTCATGAGGTGCCGCCAGGCGTGCATTTATTGATCGTGTCGCGCGCGGCGCCGCCGGCTGTGTGCGCGCGTCTGCTCGCGAGCCGGCGGCTCGCCCAGGTGGGCGGTCAGGCGCTCATGCTGGCCGTGGACGAGGTGGCGGCCATTGCCGGGCTCGATTCCGGCGACAGCGGCGCGGCCGCCGGTTTGCGCGCCGGCTGCGGCGGCTGGGCAGCCGGCCTTACGCTGATTCTTGCCCGCCGCGACGCGCTGTGCGGAACGCCTGCCGCCATCAAGGGTGGCGAAGCGGCCATGTTCGACTTTCTGGCCACCGAAGTATTCGCCCAGGCGGACGCGCGTCTGCAGAAATTTCTGCTGCATGTGTGGCCGCTGCCGCGCATCACGGTCGAGGCGGCGCAGGCGCTTAGCGGCGAAGCCGCCGCCGAACTGCTGCTGGAGGACTTGTACCGCCGCAACTATTTCACCGAATGTTTTTTCGAGCCTCAGCCCAGCTACCGCTTCCACGCCCTGTTCCGCGAATTTCTCGCGGCCCAGTCGCGCCGCCTGCTCGATGGCGATGCCCGCGCGAGCCTGCTGCGCGCCGCCGCGGCGCAACTGGAAGGCGAGGGCGATTTGCTCGCCGCCGTGACCCTGTTGCACGAGGCGGGCGAAACCGGCGCCATGGGCGAAACCGTGCTGCGTGCCGCCGCCGGGCTGATCGCCGCGGGGCGCGCGGAAACCTTGCGCAGTGCCATAGAACGCTTGCCGGCGCCCCAGCGCGATGCCACGCCGGCCCTCAATTACTGGCTGGGCATGGCAAGTCTGGCACGGGCACCGGCCAGTGCGCGGCTTGCGTTCGAGCGCGCCTGGCAGCCGGACGCGGTCGCGCACCATCCCTTGTTTGCGGCGCGCGTCGTCGCCGGGGTGATCAACAGCACGTATTCCGAGTGGTCGGATTTCAGCCTCCTGGACCCCTGGCTGGAACGCATGGACCGACTGTTGCCGCCGGCCCTTGCGGCGGCCGAGCCGGCCGAGGCCTTGCAGTTACTGGCGGCCGCCCTGGTGGGCAACCTCTATCGCCGCCCCACCCACGCGGAATTGCCGCGGCTGGCCTTGAAGGTGCAGGACCTGCTCGGCGCCCCGGTGGCACCGGATTTGCGCGTCAAGGCGGGAACTTTCCTGCTCAATTACTGGAACTGGGTGGGCGATTTCGGGCACGCGCAAACGACCATCGCCGCGCTCGCGCCCCTCATCGGCGACGCGCAGGTGAGCCCCTTTCACCGCGCCTGGTATTGGCTGCGCCGCGCCTATCACGACTACCTCGCCGCGGAATTTGCCGCGCTGGACACAGCCCTCTCTCTGGCGCGCGACATTGCCGCGGTCGAGAATTTCGCGGTGGTCGACACCATCGCTTCGTTGTATGCCGCTTTCGGACAGTTGGCGCAGGGCAATCTGGAAGCTGGCGGCGCCACGCTGGCGGCGCTGGCCGCCCGCATAGAGCCGTCGCGGCGGCTGGACCGTGCGATCCACAATTACCTGTGCGGCTGGCATCGCCTGGCCTGCGGTGAAGCGCAGACTGCCCTGGAGCACGCCGGCGTGGCCGCGGACCTCGCCGCGCAGGCCGGGGTGGAAAATGTGGCGGTGTATTTCGGCCTGTTGCAGGCGCTGGCCGAAGCGCGATCCGGCGCGCCGCAAGCTGGCTGGGAACGCTACCAATCCCTGCTGGCCGGCGGCGCCGAGCAGGATTATCCGATCATGGCATTCGAAGCCGCCACCATAGGCGCCGAACTGGCCGCGCGCTGCGGCCTGGGCGATGAAGCGGCGGCACTGACTGCGCGCGCCATGAGCCTGGGTGGGCGCCACGAATTGTTCAACAGCTTGCTCTGGCTGCCCGATCAGGCAGCCGCGACCGCGGCGCGTGCATTGCGCGCACAGGTCGAGCCAGCCTATGTTCAGCGCCTGATCGCCCGGCGTGCGCTCACGCCGGGGCCGGACGCGCCGCCGGAATGGCCCTGGCCGCTGCGCTTGCGCTGTTTCGGACCGTTCGAAATTGAAGTCCGCGGCACGCCGCTGCGCTTTCAGCGCAAGGCACAAAAACGCCCGCTCATGTTGCTCATGGCGCTGGTTGCCGCCGGGGGGCAGGCCGTTTCGGGCGCAAATCTGGCGGAACAATTGTGGCCCGAGGCGGAGGGCGACGCCGCGCGCGGCGCGCTGGCCACGACCATGTTCCGCCTGCGCCACCTGCTCGGCGAACCGGACGCGCTTATCCTGCGCGAGGGCAAACTGTGGCTGGACAGGAGCCGGGTGTGGGTGGACGTATGGCAGTTCGAACAGCTTGCCGCCGCCATCGAAGAGGGCCGGGACGATGCCGGCGCCAGCGCCCGGCAGTTGCTTGCGTGCTATCGCGGCCCCTTTCTCGGGCAGGAGGAAGATGCGCCCTGGATGTTGCCCGCGCGCGCACGGCTGCGCACACACTTTCTGCGCTCCATCGAACAACTGGGTGGCCGTTTTGAATCGGCCGGCGCCTGGGCACAGGCGGCCGATCTGTATGCCCGCGGCGTCGAGGCCGATCCGCTGGCGGAAGCGCTGTACCGGCGCTGGATGAATGTATTGCGCGAACAGGGCCGGCGTGCCGAAGCGATAGAGGTGTACCGGCGCTGCCGCCACGTTTTGTCGGTGGTGCTGGGCATCGCGCCGGCCGCGGACACCGAGCGGCTGCGGCGTCAGTTGGACTGATGTCGAACCGGCGCGCGGCGGCCGCGCCATTATCAGCCAATTATTTTTCTGATGAATTCCACTTGAGAGCGCATAAGACTTACGGCCATGGCATGAATAGAGCCACCGCCTAGGATCTAATCTGCGGCTTCATCACGCTGCGCCCGCCCGCGCGGCGCCGCGATCCGCCTTGTCAGGAAAGGGCTCGCCGCGCGGGATGGGTGGTCGCCCATTCATTTTCTGCGTTCGAAATGGAACACCAGCAAGTCGGCGATCTTGCCGTCCTTGCGGATCGAAAAGCTTGTTTTTAGTTGATTCGCGCTGCCCTCCAGACGTTCTACGGTGAGCCGGTCGAGGTGGGCGTCGGGTGACGCGCACACCGCTACCGCCGGATCGCACTGGAACACCAGTTGTCCCGGCGCGGTTGGGGGCGCCGCACGCAGGACCGGCTGATTTCTCAGGCTGCAGTAATGGTCGGCCATGACCTGCGAACAGGCCTTGTCGACGCAGTGGTACATGGTTGCCATTTCCCGCGGCGTACCGGGAAAAATGTTTTCCTGCAGCGTGGTCCTGGAACCCACCAGGCGGTAACGCAGGGCGACCGTTCCACTGCCCACCAGGGGCGCGATAACCGGATGTTTCGCGGCCTCGCTGTCCTGGTCCGCGGCAAGCACCCAATCGCCCTCCAGTTGCTGCAGCCAGGCGAATTGCCCCTGCGCACGCGCCGATTCCGCGGCCCGCGCGGCCGCGGGCAGGGCGGCCAGCGTCGCGACGGCCGTCGCCGCCAGGGCGCGCATCAACGTCCGGCAGGCCGCGCCGGCGATTACCCATTGCGCGCCGATGCCCGGTGCGCCGCGTCCAGGCTTCAGTAGCCATACTTGATGCGGATATCCTGATTGACGGCATCCACATAGTCGTTGAAACGCCGCGAGCCGCTGTCCGGTACGCTGAAGCCGCCGACGTAGCTGTCGAACGCGTTGAGCGGTCCGTTCGGTCCGGCAGCGCCGTAGGCCTCGGTCGTGTCGCGAGCGGCGATTTCCTGATTCAGCACGGCCACATAGTGATTGAACCAGGCCGATCCTGTGTCGGGCGCCGCCATGCTTCCGATCACGTGATCGAAGGCCGAATCCGAGCCGGAGCTCTCCGCGTGGCTGGCCACGGAGGCGGTAGAAAGACCAAGTGCCAGCAATGAAATGGCGATGCGTTTTTGCGTAGTGCGGTTCATGTCGAACTCCTGTTGCACGTCGTTGCTCCTTGGGTCCAGGCGTCCGCCCTGAGGAGCACTTGCCTGGGCGGTGAACGTGCTTGCATGGTGCGCGCCGGGCGATTACGGATGGATTACGGATAGCGAAACGGATCCGCTCGAACCGCGCTATCGCAGGAGCTTGAAATTTTTGCCATCCGTCAGGTGGCTGCTGCCGGGTGCGCAATGGCGCCGCCAGGCCGACTCGGCCTCAGGTCTTGAGTTCGGTCCCGTCCGCGGCGGCCATCGCAGTCGTATCGACGCGGCCGCTGCGACCAGCGCGTGGCCCCCGCGCCGCAATCGACAACCCATTTTTTAAGCCAAGCTTAATGTGCTGCCAGCATGCCGGCATGGCAGATCATGCCCAGGCCACGGCTGCCGGAATCGATCCGGCTGGGCTGCGGTGAGCCTGGTTCCACTCGTTCGGGGGCGATCGATGCCTATCAAGCATAAAAAACTGATTCAACTGACGCGCGATTTCGGGGCGATC
>JAEUNM010000017.1 GCA_016791105.1 Rhodocyclaceae bacterium
GAGGTGAATGGCCGCCCGGTGCGCCTTACACCGGGCATGCAGGTGAGCGCGGAAATAAATACCGGCCGCCGCCGCGTGATCGATTTTTTCCTTGATCCGATGCGCAAAACGGTCGCGGAAAGTTTGCACGAGCGATAAAAAAGCGTGGGATCCATACGCGGCATCCGGCCGGCATGCGCCGAATTACCTAGGCCGGACGGACTATATGTCCGCCACTGCTTACCGGCGCGATCGGCGCAGCGTAACGGCGGCGATGATGGGATAGCGCGTCGCGGCAGAGTGGCCGTCGGACAGGGAATCCTTGCTGTCGAAGCGGCATGGCGCACCCGCCCAAGTCCTGTCAGGCTGGGGGCACCACGAATTGGCGGGTGGAGCCCGCGGCGGGCGGCAGCTTAATAAAACCGCCCGCGCGCGAGCCGTGCGAATGGAAGGGGGGAACTTAATGCTGGGTTGGATCTGGATACGCGATGTGCTGAAGCTGGGGGGGCTGTTATACGTCGGCCTTGCGCTCGGCGCGATAGCGCTGTGCTTCGTGCTGCCCAAATCCAGGCGCGTGCAGTGGGCAAGCGCATTTGTGGTGGCTGCCGCGGCGATCTATTTTCCGGTCAATATCGTCAACGAGGCGAATAAAAGGCACGAACAAAAGCACAGCAAGCTGGACGAGGCGTACCGGCGCTACGAAGAACACTGCAAAACCGCGGGCGTAAAAATCACCCGGACGGTGGAAAACGTCGAAGGCCTGCTGCTGATGAAGCTGCGTCCGGACAAGGTTAATTTCGGCGACCAGTATGCGATGGATGATCCGTATGGCCGTGATATGGGCGGGAACGGGTATATAGAGAGCTTCTTGGAGGGCAAGAATCCGGCGGGTTATCTAGATGTAAAAAACCTAGTCCGATCAGGTTACCGCTATGTCGACGTGGTCGACGAAAAGGACGGCAAACGCTATCGCTACACGGGGCAAGTGGAAGAGCCGGCAAAAAGGGACCCTTCATATGCTGAAGGGTATTACTTGTTCGTTTTGCAAAAATCCCCCGCTACCCCCCCGTACCCCCGCTATGGCGTGACGTATGACGACATTTCCACGCGCGAGGACCGGGACCATTGGATAGCCGGTAGTTCACTGAAAGTGATCGACCTCGAAACGTCCGAGGTGATTGCCGAGCGGGTCGGGTACATGATCGACCCGGCGCAGGGGAGTACAGGCGGTGGCCGTAGTCCGTGGCTGATCGCCGAAGATTACGCTTGCCCCGGGTTTTTCAAGGGCGAGCGCCGTAGGCCTGGCGAGCATGCAGATACGCTGGGTCAGGCACGGAATTTTGTAGATCAAGTGCTTCAACCCAAACAGTGAGGTAAATTATGTCCACGCCAACGAGCACAGAATTATTGAAATTCGCAAATCTCCAGATGGCAGCAGAAGCGTTTCTGGCGGATGCAGCGGGAAATATAATCCCGGCGACTCTGCTGCAAGGCCGGCTCACGGCCGGAAACAAGCAAGCGAGCAAATTCCCGAAACAACTCGCAAATGATTTCGCTGAGCATTGGGAAGTACTCGCCCAAAAGCCCAACACCAATACCGGCTTCTCCGGAACGCTGTTCAAGTGCATCAAGGACGACGTTGCTCTGGGCTACCATACAGGCGAACTGGTCCTATCCTTCCGCTCGACTGAATTTATCGACGACGCGGCGCGCGACAACCAGGAAACCAACGCCATGGAAATACGGAATTCTGGTTTCGCCTTCGGGCAGATCGCTGACATGGAGGCGTGGTATCGCGAACTGAACAACGATCCGGCCATGCTAAAGGGCAAGAACTTCAGCGTGACCGGCTATAGCCTGGGCGGGCACCTCGCGACGGCGTTCTATCGGCTCAGAAGGGACGAGGGTCAGGACGCGCGGATTACCCAGACCTTCACCTTCAACGGTGCGGGGATCGGACAAATCAAACAACTGTGGCGCCTCGACTTCGACCGGGCCGGCAAATTTGCCGAAATCATCGCGACCTTCGACCGCCAGAGGCAGAACGCCGACGGAGCACAAATCACGTTTGCACAAGCCCCGGCCAACCAGATTTACCTGGAATTGCGCACTTTTTACGACGGCACGCGCGTGCCTACGGTCGACGAGATCAACACCATCGTAAGCAAGTTTTCCGCGGCCGGGGTGGCGGTCGACGTGCCGCGCAGGGTGGTTGCCGCGCTGCGCAACATTCGCGATCTGGCGGTGGAAGCCACCCGAGTCGATAGTCTGTTGATCCGCGACGGCAGCGGCGCCCTGCACGCGCTAAACACCGGCATCCTGCCCGGAATCGACCCGGTCACGCATTTGAGCTACATGGACGCGCTGCGGTTGGACTACCAGATGGCTGTGTCCTATGCCGGGGAAAAAACCAGGCCGGTAGACACCGGCTTGGTTTCCGGTGGCCTCAATCTGGCTTTTGCGCACCGTGTGACTGCGACCGGCGACCTCTACCGGAATTTTTACGACGCTTGGGGCGACACCTACCCGACCATGGTGGCAAGTTCTCAAGAGCACCACGGCACCAGCATGCCGATCTATATCGAAGACCAGCCGCTATACCGCGGCACGGTTGTCAAAGACGCAGCGGCGGCGACGCTTGCGTATTTGTCGCCCAAACTGCTGGTGGACGACCCCGGACAAAACGACTTCGGCGATACCCACAGCCTGGTCCTGCTGGTCGACTCGCTGTCGGTACAGCAATTGTTCGAGCGCCTGTGCCGGCCCTCGGATCGGCTTGACGCAAAATCCCTGGCGCAAACCTTCCGCGCCGCGACCACCAGCCACAAGGAGACAAGCTACGACACCCAGGGCAAGGCCGAAGGCGACACGCTTGAAACCGTGCTGGACGCATTGCGCCGGCTGATCGCAGGCCCTGGCGCGGCGGTGACGGACACACTGAGCAGCAACGACGGCAACACCTGGTGGTTGGAGCGGCTGCGCGATCCGTTCCAGGCGAATATCGCGACGTTGCGAAACGACATCGACGCCAAAGGGCTGGCCGAACAATTCGAATTCCAATCCTTGGCGTTCAATTCGCCCGGGTATCTCGCGCAACAGGCCGCGAGCGGCGGGTCGGCGTGGATATACGCCCTGCGCGCGCTCAACCCTTTCGTACTGGATGCCAGCGGCGCTGCGGCGAGAAGCTTATATGCGCAGTACGATAGCGACGGAAGCTTTTCCTTGGCTTCCTACAGCCCAAACGGCCAGATCAGCAAGCGCTGGGTGGAAGACCGCGCTGCGCTGCTGGCCGGAAAACTGCTGCTCGGGGTGATCAACGCCACCGATCTGGGAGAAGAGTTCGTACGCCGCTGGGGGCGCCCTGGCGTCTATTCCGATCTGGCGAGCGGGTTGACCGTCCGTACCGCGCCGGAATCCCTGACACAAGTTAAATTCGGAACCGGCGGTGCAGAAAACGGGGTGACCGCAATTGCTGGTGGCAGCGCCGACGACAGGCTATACGGAGAGGGCGGGGACGATCAGTTGTTTGGGTATGGCGGCAAGGACTACCTGGAGGGCGGGGCCGGGAACGACATTCTGACTGGAGGAGCCGGCCTGGATACCTACGGCGTCGGGCTAGGCGCGGACACCATCCTCGACGACGACGGCATCTTGGAATTCGTGCAGGGCTTCCGCGCCGACGGGGCATATACGCTGCAGGCCGACGGAACTTATGCGAACGCCAGTGTGGCCGGCTTGACGGCGCGCAAGGCCGGCGCCGATCTGGTGTTGCAGTACCGGGCGGCAGAGGTCCGCATTCGGGACTTCAACGATGGGGCATTCGGTATCGCCTTGGCCGATACGCCGGCGCGTTCGACGGCGGCGCCAACGGCCCCCAGTTCGGGTGATTTGGCAAACCACACCACATATACCCGGTTTGGGCCACGTGGCGGGAATGAACTGATCGTCGGGTCGAACGCTGCCGACGGCTATGTCAACGGCAGCTCCGTAGGCATGTACGGCGAGGGCGGCGCGGACACGATTTTTGGCTTCGACGGTGGCGACGTGATACAGGGTGGCTACAAAATCCCTGGGCCCGGCGATGACGCCGGAGATTATATCGACGGTGGTGCCGGCAACGATCTCGTGGGTGGGGATGATGGCGATGACACATTGATCGGCGGGACTGGAGCAGACTTCTTGCTCGGCGGCACGGGCCGCGATGTGTTGGTCGGCAGCGACCTTACGGGGCTGGCTGACGCGGATAGGCTGTCCGGCGGACCTGGCGACGACAGAGTGTACGCAAGCTTGCTTGGGCTGAGCGCGGACGCACAGGCGCAGGCAGTGCGGCAGGCGGTGAACCCGGGTGTGGCGGCGATCCAGGCGACCGGCGTGTGGGCGCAAGGCGACGCCGGGGATGATCTGGTGGTAGGCAGCGCCGCCTATGATCTCATAATGGGCGGCGAGGGCGATGACGCCCTGTATGCGGGTGCGGGCTCGGACATCGTGCTCGGCGACGGCCAGGATTTGGTGCCTCCGACGGCAATTCCGGGTGGGTGGCAGGCGCGCGGTGTCAATGCGACGATCAATTATTACTGGCATGGCGACAAGGACGTTTTTGAGTTCATGCGCGACCAGCCTTGGTCGGTAATGGCATCCACCGGTACCCTGCGAGTGCCGACCTATTTCCCGATGATTTACCTGGGCTTCGAAGTCACGGACGGTGCTGGAAACGACGTGATAGACGCAGGTACTGGCAACGACTGGGTCATGGGGCAGCATGGAAATGACCGTATACAGGGCGGGGCCGGGAACGACTATCTGGATGGTGGCCAGGGTGCGGATGTGATCGAGGATTCTGGCGGCAATGACATCATCTACGGAGATACGCCGCGCGATATGTTGCGCGCCTCGTATGCCGCTGGAACTTACGACGAAGACCTTGGCCCGGCGTGGTCGTTCCACTTCCACTACCACTTCGACCTATCCGATGCCGCCATGCAGGCAGAACAGGGTGATGACTTCATCGATGCCGGCAATGGCGATGACTTGGTATTTGGCGAGGGCGGAAACGACCAGATATACGGTGGAACAGGAAGCGATAACTTGAACGGTGACGACACCGTGCTGGAAGACCGTTACTGCGGTAACGATTACATAGACGGAGGGGCTGGAGACGACCAGATACGTGGTAATGCTGGCGACGACGAAATATACGGCGGCGAAGGACAGGATTTTCTGGATGGTGGTGCAGGGAATGACGTGCTGTCCGGGGGCGGCGGAAATGACCAGATTTCGGGTGGGAGTGGGAATGACAGGCTGTATGGTGAGGAGGGGGACGACACACTGGCTGGTGGTCTTGGCAACGATTATTACGATGCCGGCGCGGGAAGAAATCGCTTATACGATGCGGGCGGGGACGACCAGTATCTGATCACAGCCTTCTCCGAAGGGGACCAGATCGTAGACGACGGCGGAAACGACACACTCGTTTTTGGGCCGGATCTTGCGGTGCTGAGATTTCAAGTTTCGGGCCGTGGGCGCGATCGAACGCTGGTGGCTCGGTTTTCGGATGGCTCGCAACGGAATATCGTGACCATCCGGGACGGGGAAATGGAACGCGTCGAGTTGCCCGACGGCAGCGCGTTTTCCATGACTGACTGGATGGCGACTCTCGAGACTACGATCGATATCGGGGACGATGGGGGTGAGGCTGTTGGCGGCGATTGGGCGGATACTTTGCGCGGTGGGGACGGGGCCGATTCGGCCTCCGGGCGAGGCGGTAATGACACGATTTTCGGTGGGGCTGGAAATGACTTCCTGGATGGCGGGGATGGAGATGACCTGATAAGCGGATCATGGGGTAACGACACAATAATTGGTGGTCGGGGAAGTGACACATTAAATGGAGGGCCTGGGTCGGACACCTATCGATGGGGTTTGGGGGACGGCGACGATACGATCATTGACAGTGATTACGGACTTTGCGATTCGACGTTCTCGTCCTATCTGGTCATAACCAGCGGCACACCGGAAATTACCCGCGACAGAAAGGAGTGGAAAATTACGTTGCGCGAATCCGGTGAAACGATGATTCTGCGTGATTCGCAAATGGACAGCGCGGAATGGAGCGCGGTTCATGATCCGTATTGCCCGGTTGACGTGGTGCAGGTGGTAGCGACCGGAGTTCAGATCCCATTTCAGGCTCTCTACGCGCTGCCTTGGCGCGGGACGGCTGGCGATGACGTGATGGAGGGATACCTCACGCATACCAACACAATTTATGGCGGGGACGGCAATGATGTGATTTCTGATGGTCAGGGGCCGGATGAACTATACGGGGAAAATGGCAACGATACGCTGGTACATCGGCATATCGTCGGGGCTCGAACCGGGACCAGAAACTCCGGACTTATCGTATTGGGCAGGCCTAGTCTGCACGGTGGCACTGGCGACGACACCTATATTGTGGCCGACGACAACGTTTCGATATATGAGGAAAATGGATCAGGTGGCGGCATCGATACGATACAGGCGTATTGTTCCTGGGCATTTCTTCCAGAGTCGGTTGAGAACTTGATTTTGTCGGGCAGCGGAAATATTGACGGCCGCGGCAACGCGCGGTCCAACGTCATTACCGGCAATTCGGGTAGTAACCATTTGTCCGGCGGAGCTGGCGCGGACTGGCTGGAAGGCGGCGCCGGAGATGACGTGCTGGACGTCGATGCCGGGATTTGGGATACCGCCGGCGACGAATTTTACGGCGGCACCGGTAATGATCAATTGTTCGGCGGCTTCGGAGCAGACACGTATTACTTTCAGCGCGGCGACGGGGCGGACGTAATCGTGGAAGCGGCGGGTTCCGGGGCTGGAACAGGCGAGGACCGGATTGTGTTCGGGCCTGGAATTTCGCCTGGCGACATTGTGCTCGAAGCGTCCGGGGCAGACTTGGTCATCAAATATGGTGACCAGGACAGCATCACGATTCGGCAATGGTACGACGATGTTCGGCATGAAATCGAACGTGTCGTTTTTGCCGACGGTCGTTTGGGGGCATTGAACGCGCCCCGTGCACAGCTTGCCGGGGGCGCGGGCGATGATCGGCTGGTCGGGGGGCGCTCGGGAGATGAATTGCAGGGCCTGGACGGCAATGACAGTTTGTACGGACTGGATGCAAGAGATGTGTTGTACGGCGGGCGCGGCGATGACCTGCTGGACGGCGGCGCGGCTGCCGACCGCATGCTGGGCGGCCTGGGCAACGACGGTTATCTTGTCGATGACATAGGGGATACGGTCGTGGAATTGGCAGGAGAGGGCCAGGACACCGTCTCTACCCGCGTCGATGCTTACCTGCTGCCCGCTGAAGTGGAAAATCTGGTCCTCGCCGAGGGCGTTATTTCGGGTACCGGCAACACCGGCGCAAACCGCATCATCGGCAATGAGCTGGATAATTTTCTGGATGGTGCGGGCGGGGCGGACTGGATCTCCGGGGGCGCAGGTAATGACACATATGTGATTGATGACGCGGGCGACGTGGTGGTTGAATCGGCTGGGGCCGGCAACATGGATAGGGTTCTGGCTTCGGTGAGCTATCGCCTTCCCGCGCAGGTGGAATATCTTACCCTGGTGGGTTTGGGGGCGATCGACGGGTATGGGAATGAACTTGCCAATTACCTCGTTGGAAACGACGCGGCAAACCTGTTGGATGGAAGTGGCGGACCGGACCAAATGGCGGGAGGCAAGGGCGATGACATTTATATCGTCGATTCTGCTTCGGATTGGGTTCTGGAACTGGCCGGGGAAGGAAGCGATTCCGTGCGGGCGTCGGTGAGCTACAGCCTGTCCGCAAACGTCGAAAATCTGGAACTGACGGGGGCGTCCGACATCAACGGGATCGGAAATGCCTTGGCGAACGTGTTGCGTGGGAATGGCGGCGCAAATCTGCTGGACGGTGGAGCTGGCGCAGACGTCATGGCGGGTGGCGCGGGTGACGATCAGTACATCGTGGATAACGCCGGGGATGTGCTTGTCGAGCTAGCCGATGGCGGCATTGATCTGGTGCGCAGCAGCGTTTCTTATACCCTGCCGGATAACATCGAGAAGCTCGTTCTGACGGGCAATGCGGCTCTGTCCGGGACGGGCAATGCGCTCGGCAATCAATTGACCGGAAACAGCAAAGCCAACACCTTGAGCGGTGGAGCTGGGGATGACCTGCTGGACGGGGGCGTTGGTGCGGACACAATGTACGGTGGGAGTGGCAACGACGAATATTGGGTGGATAACGTGTCGGATAAAGTCATCGAGGTGGCGGGAGGCGGTTTCGACACGGTGCGTTCCACGGTTACCCTTACGCTTGCGGCAAACGTCGAAAATGGCGTGCTGCTCGGCACGGCGGCAGTAAATGCAACGGGAAATGTACTGAATAACTCGCTGACGGGAAATTCCGCAGCGAATATTCTGGATGGACGCCAAGGCGCGGATGTGTTGAGCGGGGGCGGCGGCAACGATATTTACATCGTCGATAACGCAGGCGACACGATCGTGGAACTGCCTGGCGGAGGAACGGACGAGGTGCGGTCGTCGGTGAGTTTTACGCTGCCGGTCGAGGTGGAGAAACTGAGCTTGACCGGATCCGGCGCGATCAATGCGACGGGAAATGCCGCAGCCAACGTACTGACCGGGAATGGCGGTGCGAACCTGCTGGACGGCGGGGCCGGCGCGGACACGATGACTGGTGGCGTTGGCGATGACACTTACGTCGTCGACAATAGCGCCGACAAGGTCGTTGAAGTCGCAGGCCAGGGCAGGGATACCGTCCGTGCGTCCATTTCTTACAGCCTGGGCGCTAACGTGGAAAATCTGGTGCTGACCGGAACTGCGGGCATTTCGGGCACCGGGAATGCGCTGGATAATGTGCTTACGGGAAATTCCGGAGCGAACGTGTTGAACGGGGGCGATGGAAACGACCGCCTGGACGGCGGCGCCGGTGCTGACCGAATGTCAGGCCAGGCTGGCGATGATACCTATGTCGTTGACAACTCCGGCGATGTGGTCGTGGAATTCGCGGGGCAAGGTCTAGACACCATACTGGCGTCGATATCTTGCACGCTGTCGGCAAATGTCGAAAATCTCGAGCTGACCGGGAGCGATGCGACATCGGCGATCGGCAATGTCCTGGCTAACCAGCTTACGGGCAATTCAGCGGGCAACATCCTGGATGGTGGATACGGAGAGGATCGACTCGTCGGAGGAGGCGGAAACGATACCTATCGCTTCGGCCGTAACTATGGGCACGATACGATCATCGAGAACGACGCCACGCCCGGAAATCTTGACCTGCTGCAGTTTCTCGGCGGGATACGAGCGGACCAGATTTGGCTGCAGCGGCCTACCGGCACAAATAATCTCGACCTTTCCATCGTCGGTACGGATGATCACGTCACGATCATGAATTGGTACGCCGGTAGTCGCTACCGCGTGGAAAGTATCCGCACGGTTGATGGCAATCGTAATCTGGCTGCTGCTGACGTGGAAAAACTCGTAAGCGCGATGGCTGCTTTTGCGCCGCCGGCGGCTGGTACGGTAAACCTGCCTTCCACACTGCAAACCGCATTAAATCCGGTCATCGCTGCAAATTGGCACTGAGACGACCTGGCAGTCTGCCGTAACGTTACCGGGTGACCGGGAGAAGCATGGTTTCTTGGTGCGCAACCGTTCGGAGCCGAGGGCAGGACTGGTCGGTTCATTCGAGGTATGCAGGAGTACGCGAGGGCGTGGTGATACGCCTTGTCGCTACACTGACCGACGACGAGGCGGAGAACCCGAATTTGCGTCGCACCGACTGGGTGATGGTGGCGCAGGATGCCTCGGTGCTGGCGGCGGAACCCTTCGCGAGCCGCAGCACGCATGACCCTGCGCAGCCCGGCTTGCCGTGCGCCCGCCGCTGGCCTCGAAATTCACGCAGTGGCGCCATGCCCGGTGCAAACAGACGTCGCAGGAAGTGCCTGCCTTAAGCTCGCCGAAAGGCGCTGCCGCTATCATGCGCGCCTATCGCGGCAAACCTGCCCATCCTCATTTGGCGTACAGTCCGCGGGCGGCTCACTTTTCCCTCTTACATTCGAACCCACCTCTTGCGCTTCTTTCTGCGTTCGGACTCACGCTGGTCCTTTCTGTACCTGCTCGGTACGGTCATCCTCGTCATCAATTCGGTACTGCGGCTTGGCCTCATGGGCTGGGAAGCGGACTGGGCAAATTTTGCGCCGCTGCGCCTGATCGCCATACTGGCTGTCGGCTTGCAGCAGGATTTCGCCTCTGCCTGCTGGATGTTGCTGCCTTTTGCTCTGCTCGCGCTGGCTTGCCCGGATACGCCGCGTGGGCGGCGGGTGTTCGGCTTCGCCGCCGGCACGCTGGCCTTTGGCGGCCTGTTTGCCGGCTTGTTCCTGGCCTTGTCCGAAATATTGTTCTGGAATGAATTTTCCAGCCGCTTCAATTTCATCGCGGTCGATTACCTGATATACAGCCGCGAGGTGCTCGGCAACATCCGCGAGTCCTATCCGGTGCCGGCTTTGCTGGGCGGCGTGTTTGCGCTGGCGGCGCTGCTGTATCTGGGCCTGCGCAAGCGGCTTGCCGCGGCTGCTGCTGCGCCGGCGGGCGGCTGGCGCTTGCGCGTGCTACGCGTCGGCGTGCTCGCGCTGTTGTGCGCGGCACCCATCCTGCTGCCGGACGAGGCGCTGCGCGACATGCTGCCCAGCACCTCGGCGCGCGAACTGGCCGGCAACGGCGCCTATGACTTCGTGCGCGCATTCAATAACAACGATCTCGATTACCGGCGCTATTACATGACACTGGATAGCGCGCGCGCCAAAAGCGTGCTGCGCGCGGAATTGTCGGAAGGGGCCGGCGGCGAAAAAGTCAAACTGGACCGCGGCGTGCCGGTGCGCCAGATTCGCGCCAAGGGCGTGAAACTGCCGCTCAACGTGGTGCTGGTGTCGATGGAAAGCCTGGGCGCGGACTATATCGAATCCCTGGGCGGACGGCACGGACTGACACCCAATCTGGACCGCCTGGGCGCCGAGGGCATTCTGTTTACCCAACTCTATGCGACCGGCTTGCGCACCGTGCGTGGCCTGGAAGCATTGACGTTGTCCTTGCCTCCCACGCCGGGTCACGCCGTGCCCATGCGCAAGCGCAATCTGGGCTTGCCCACCTTGGGCGGGGTGCTGAAGGCGGAAGGCTACGTGTCCTTGTATTTTTACGGCGGCTACGCCTATTTCGACAATATGCGCAATTTTTTCGGTGGCAACGGCTATCAGGTCATAGACCGCACCGATATTCCGCGCGCGGCGATCACGCACGAAAACATTTGGGGCGTGGCCGATGAGGATATTTTTCGCCACGCCATCGGTGAACTGGATCGCCGCACGGCTGCCGGCCAGCGCGTATTCGCGCACATCATGACCACTTCCAATCACCGGCCCTTTACCTATCCCGATGGGCGCGTCGATATCGCATCCGGTAGCGGGCGCGACGGCGCGGTCAAATATTCGGACTGGGCAATAGGCGAATTTCTGCGCGAAGCGCGCGCACGGCCGTGGTTCAAGGACACGCTATTCGTATTCGTGGCCGACCATACCTCCAACGGCCGCGGCAGGGTCGATCTGCCGCCTGAGAATTACCGTATCCCGGCGATTTTCTATTCGCCTGCCCACTTCAAGCCGCAGCGCGTGGATCGCATCGTGTCGCAAATCGATATCGCGCCTACGCTGCTCGGTTTGCTGGGGCTGGATTACGACTCGGAATTTTTCGGTGATGACGTATTGCGTGCCGGCCCTCATCACGAGCGCGCCTTCATGGGCAATTACCTCACCGTAGGCTACATGCAGGACGGCTGGATCGTGCAATTGATGCCCAAGCGCGGCGTGCGCGTGGTACACGCCGATAGCGGCAAGGAAGCGCCAGCCCGCACGCCGGAACTTGACCACCTGGTGGAAGAGGCGGTGTCCTACTATCAGATTGCGACGCAAATGGTGCGCGACGTGGCGCACTGATGCCTGTTGCGGCCCATGACGCGAGTGCAGCGCGGTGTCGCGCGGAAAGGGGGGGCATGATGATCAAGGCTGTGTCGTCGCTGCGCGGACGCCTGCTGCTGGGCGTCGTGCTCCTAATTGCGGCGGCGCTGGGTGCTTATTTTTATTTCAACGACCTCCAAGCCTGGCCGCGCGGCGAGGCGCTCGGTATTGCGCTGGCGCCCGTCATCGACAAGGGTGGCGACGAGCGCGCGCTGGTGGCGCGGGTGATCTGGCTCAATTATCTCGAACTGCGTCATGTCGCTGCCAACTGGAGCGGCGTGTTCTGGGGCTTTTCTTTCGCGGCGGCGGGTATGAGCGCCCTGGCGGCGCTGGTGCTCAAACTCGAAACGCTGATCGAAAACGAGCGTCTGAAAAAGGATTTGGCGGCCATTTGTTCCATTGTCGCGGCCTTGTTGGTCACCATTTCCACCAGTGGCGATTTTCAGCGCAAGTGGCAGGCCAACCGCATCGCCGCGGCGGAACTGGAGCGCCTTGGCTACGAATTTCTCGAAACCGACGGCGCCCATGCACGCAGCTATCTGGCTTCGGTCGGGCAGATACTGCTGCGCAAAAATGTCGCCATCGCCGGTAATTCGGACGCGCGGGCGGCAGCGGCGCAGAAAGAGCGTTCCGAATCGCCCGGCAAATAAGCGGGCATGCGCGCGGTTGCGCAGAATTGGTTGTGGTGCCACGCAAAGGCACCGGCCTTGGCTGGCTCCTGAAATACTTAGCGCGATGGTTTGCGCGGCGTAAGCGATGAATTGCGCGGATCGAGCGTGTAAATTGCAGCGGGCAATTTACCGCTTTCGGGTGGTGTGGGACTTGCCGGCCGCGTAATGCCGGCAGGGCGCGGCCGCGGGCGCCGCCGCGGACGATTTGCCGCCGGGCTGGCAAGCGGCTGTTCGGGGGCGAGCATGATGGGGCGCGCGGCGCTCGGTGCGGCGGGCAGTCCAGCCTTGCGGCGCGTCGGTTTGGCGCCTGAAGGTTTACCGCGTGCCGCCTTTTCGACCAGCGGCGAATTGGCTATGCCTGCTGCCGCCTGCGCTGCCGGCAAGTCCGCCAGCAGGGCGCGCAATTGCGGCCCGAAAAGCTCGGCCACCGCCTGCGCATCGGGCAGCAAATCGCTGTCTGCGGCCAAGCCGACCTGCACCTTGCCGTCGTAACTGAGCAAAGATACGCCCAGGCGCACGCCGCCCGGCTGTGGCATCCAGAACATCATGCGCTCGATGCCGGCTCCGGCCAGATGGAGCCGCTCGCGCGGGCCCGGCAGATTGGCCGTGATGGCGCCGGCCGCGCCGGTAATCAGTTCCAGCAGCGCGTATTGGGCGGGCTGCGGCAAACAGCCGGCGAGGCCGAGCAGGGCGTAACTTGCCGGTGCCCAGGCCGAGCGTTTGATCGCATCCATGCGTCGTTTAACTGCCGCCATGCGCGCGGCCGGCGCGGCCAGATCGAGCGGCAGATCCACGCCGACCAGCCCGAAATGGTTGCCCAATTCACCCGCTACGCGCGGCGAGCGCAGATTGACCGGCACCAGGGTACGCAGGGCGCCGCTCGCGGGCCAGGTTGCGCCGCCTTGCCGGATGTGCGCGCCGAGCGCGCCGGCTACGCAGGCCAGCAACACGTCATTGACGGTACCACCGGCTGCCAGGGCCGCGCGCTTCACGTCGGTGAGCGGCAGGGCATCGCTCCAGCCTACGCATAGGCCGGCGCCCTGGCCGGAATTGGCGCGGCTGCCGGATTTATCCGCCACGGGCGGGCGCGCGCCGACGCCGTCTACACATGTGCCTGGCCTGGTGAGCTGTGACCATTGTTCTGCCAGCCAGTCGGCGGCTGCCGTGTCGAATTGAGGCGGGCCGTCGCCGCTGCCGTGCCAGTTTTCTGCGTCCGCCTGGCGCGCGACCCGGCGCCTTTCCACCAGCGGCAAAAGCTGCGACGCATCGCTTGCGCGGAACGGGCTTTGGTCTGCCATATCGAGCATTACACGCATCAGCGCCACTCCGTCGGCGATGCAGTTGTGGATGCGTACCACCAGCGCCGAGCCCTGGCGGTAGGTTTGCAGGCAATGCATGTCCCACAGCGGGCGTGAGGTATCGAGTGGGGTTTGCAGCAGGTTGCCGACAAAACGCTGTAATTCCGCCTGACCGGCGGGGGCGGGCAGGGCGGCACGGCAAAGATGGGCGTCCAGATCGAAATTGGCGTGGTTTTCCCACCAACTGGCATAGCCGTCCAGCACGACGCGCTGGCGAAAGCGCTGATGAGCCAGCAATCCGTGCGCGACGGCAGCGCGCAGCCGGGCGAATTCGACCGGCGCGTCGAACACCAGCACGCTTACCACGCTCATGGGACGGCCCGGCTTGTCCATGCGCAGCCAGGCGCTATCGACGGCGGACAGTTTTTCGCGACTAGTCATGTCCCGCTCCCTTTGTTTGCGTGTTCTTGCAGGCGCCTAGTGCATGGATTGTAGGCGCATGTTTTGCGCCTTGCTGCGCCGCGTGAAACGTGGTTGCGCCGTCGTGCACGCACCTGCGCACGCGCAGGACAGCGCGCAGGCTTACACGGCGGCCAGGGCCTGCTCGAGGTCGGCACGCAAATCGTCGATATGTTCTATGCCTATGGACAGACGAACGGTATCTTCGGTCACGCCGGCCTTCACCAGTTCTTCCGGCGACAACTGGCGGTGCGTCGTCGAGGCCGGGTGGCAGGCCAGGCTTTTGGCATCGCCGATATTCACCAGGCGCGTAATGAGCTGCAGGGCGTCCTGGAAACGTGCGCCGCCCTCGCGCCCGCCTTCCACGCCGAAAGTCAGGATGCCGGAAGCGCGCCCACCCATGTAACGCTCCACCAGCGGGCGCGCGGCATGGCTTTCCAGGCCGGCGTAATTGACCCATTTCACCTTGGGATGAGATTGCAGGTATTGCGCCACGGCACGCGTGTTGTCACAAATGCGGTCCATGCGCAGCGCCAGCGTTTCGATGCCCTGCAGGATAAGGAAAGAATTGAACGGGCTGATCGCGGCGCCCATGTTGCGCAACGGAACCACGCGCGCGCGGCCGATGTAAGCGGCCGGCCCGAGTGCCTGGGTATACACGACGCCGTGGTAGGACACGTCCGGTTCGTTCAAGCGGCGGAAGCGCTGGGCATGATCAGCCCAGGGAAATTTTCCCGAATCCACGATTGCACCGCCTATCGAATTGCCGTGTCCGCCCAGATATTTGGTGAGGGAGTGCACCACGATGTCGGCGCCATGTTCAAACGGCCGGCACAGATAGGGCGTGGGTACGGTGTTATCGACGATGAGCGGCACGCCGTGGCGATGCGCGATCTGCGCCAGCGGCTCGAAATCCGTCACGTTGCCGAGCGGGTTGCCTATCGACTCGCAGAAAATCGCTTTCGTGCGTTCGTCTATCAGCGCTTCGAATGATGCCGGGTCGCGGTGGTCGGCAAAGCGTACGGCGATGCCGAATTGCGGCAGTGTGTGTGCAAACAGATTGTAGGTGCCGCCATACAAGGTGGCGGACGACACGATGTTGTCGCCGGCTTCGGCTATGGTTTGTATGGAGTAGGTGATGGCGGCCTGGCCGGAGGCGAGCGCCAGCGCAGCGATGCCGCCTTCCAGCGCGGCGAGGCGTTTTTCCAGCACATCCTGGGTGGGATTCATGATGCGCGTGTAAATATTCCCCATCACCTTGAGGTCGAACAGGTCGGCACCGTGCTGGGTATTGTCGAAGGCATAGGAAGTGGTCTGGTAGATCGGGACTGCTACCGCCTTGGTGGTGGGGTCGGGTGTATAGCCGCCATGTACGGCCAGTGTTTCGAATTTCATTTGCCGGTCTCCAGGGTTGAATGAGCGGCGCAGTATAGATGCAGGGCAGGGCGCACGTGGTGTGCAGCCATGCCTGAGCAGGGAGTGAAATCGTGACTGAACGGAAACCTGAAGTGTTGCGTGGCGACATCACGCGGCTGGACGTGGATGCGATCGTGAATGCCGCCAATTCCACGCTATTGGGCGGCGGCGGCGTCGATGGCGCCATCCATCGCGCGGCCGGGCCGCAATTGCGCGAATTTTGTGCCGGGCTGGGCGGCTGCCCGACCGGCGCGGCGCGCATCACGCCGGGCTTTCGTCTTGCGGCGCGGCACATCATCCACACCGTGGGGCCGGTGTGGCGCGGCGGTGCCCAGGGTGAGCCGGAATTGCTGGCCAGTTGCTACCGCAACAGTTTTTCTCTGGCGCGCCAACACGGCATTCTGCGCATGGCCTTTCCGGCCATATCCTGCGGCGTATATGGGTATCCGTGGGACGAGGCGGCGCAAATCGCGGTGCGCGAATGCCGCGCCGCGCTGGCGGCCCCCGACTACCCGCAGCAGGTGCTGCTGGTGGCCTTCGACGCCGAAATGACCGCGGTGCTCGAGCGCGCCTGCGCCGCCGCGGGCGCTTGAGCCGGCGCTGCCCACGCCCGCAGGCCGGCTCCGGGCAGAGCCGGCCGCGCTCCGCGCCTCAGCCCGGTATGCGTGCCAGATGCTGGCGGAAGTGAGTGGCGTTTTCGACGTATGAAGCGGCGGCTTTGTACAGCCCCTCCACTTCGGCGTCGGTCAGTTCGCGAATGATGCGCACCGGCGTGCCCAATGCCAGCGTGCGGTCCGGGATTACCTTGTTTTCGGGTACCAGGCTGTTGGCGCCGATCAGGCAGTTCTTGCCGATTTTGGCGCGATTCATGACCACGCTTTTGATGCCGATGAGCGAACCGTCGCCTATCGAACAGCCGTGCAGCATGACCTGATGACCTACCGTCACGTTGGCGCCTATGGTCATGGGAATGCCGGCATCGGTATGTATGGTCGTGCCATCCTGGATATTGGTGTTTTCGTGAATTTCGATGGGGTCATGGTCGCCGCGTATGACGGCGCCGAACCATACGCTCACGTTGTTGTGCAGGATGACCGAACCCATCACTGCCGCCGTCGGGGCGATCCAGTAATCGCCCAGAAACTGCGGCGCCACGTCACCGATGGTGTAGATGCTCATGGGTGCAAGATCCTGAAGTTAGGGAGGACGAAGCATAGCCATATGGCGTGCGCTCGGCAACGATTGCGTAAGCCGGGCACAGGCATGCCGCCGCGGCCGTGCCCGGCGCGGCACGGCCTTCGATGCAGCGTTCCGAGCGCATCAAGCCGTTTCGGCAGCTTCGCCGACACTGATGCAGGCGCAGAACAGATTGCGGTCGCCGAACACGTCGTCTATGCGATTGACCGCGGGCCAGAACTTGTTTTCCGCCACCCAGGGTAGCGGAAAGGCCGCCTGCCGGCGCGAATAGGGGCGATCCCAGTTTTCGTCGGCGATGTCTTCGGCACTGTGCGGCGCGCGCTTCAGGGGACTGTCGGCGGCGGCCCAGTCGCCGCGCTCGCAGGCGCGAATTTCCTCGCGTATCGCGATCATGGCGGCGATGAAGCGATCGAGTTCGGCTTTCGATTCCGATTCGGTCGGCTCCACCATGATGGTGCCGGCTACCGGAAAAGACATGGTCGGCGCGTGAAAACCGTAATCCATGAGGCGCTTGGCGATATCGACCTCGCCTATGCCGGTGGCGTCCTTGATCGGGCGTATGTCGAGGATGCATTCGTGCGCGACGCGGCCGCGGCTGCCGACGTACAGCACCGGATAGTGCGGCGCGAGGCGGGTGGCGATGTAATTGGCGTTGAGTATCGCCACGCTGGTGGCGCGGGTGAGGCCGGCACCGCCCATCATGCGTATGTACATCCAGGAAATCGGCAATATGCCGGCTGAGCCCCAGGGCGCCGCGCACACCGCGCTCTGGCCGGCGTGCGGCCCTGGCACCGGCTGCACCGCATGGTTGGGCATGAAAGGCGCCAGATGCGCTTTCAGCCCTATCGGCCCCATGCCGGGGCCGCCGCCGCCGTGCGGGATGCAGAACGTTTTGTGCAGGTTCATGTGGGCCACGTCGGCGCCGATCAGGCCTGGGCTGGTGAGCCCGACCTGCGCGTTGAGGTTGGCGCCGTCCATGTACACCTGCCCGCCGTGCGCGTGCACGACCGCGCAGATTTCCTGTACGGCTTCTTCGAACACGCCGTGCGTGGAAGGGTAGGTGAGCATGATGCAGGCGAGCCGCGCCGAGTGGCGCTCGGCCTGGGCGCGCAAATCGGCCAGATCGACATTGCCGCTCGCGTCGCACTCCACCGCCACCACGCTGAGGCCGCACATTTGCGCGGTGGCCGGATTGGTGCCGTGGGCCGATTTGGGAATCAGGCACACCGTGCGCGCGGTTTCGCCGCGGCTTTCGAGATAGCGGCGTATCGTCACCAGGCCGGCATATTCGCCCTGCGCGCCCGAATTGGGCTGCATGCACACTGCGTCAAAGCCGGTAATGACACGCAGCCATTCGGCCAGACCGTCGACCATGATCCGGTAGCCCTGCGCCTGATCGGGCGGCGCAAACGGGTGCAGGCCGGAAAATTCCGGCCAGGTGACCGGCAGCATTTCGGACGTGGCATTGAGTTTCATGGTGCAGGAGCCCAGCGCGATCATCGAATGATCCAGCGCCAGATCGCGGTTCTGCAGCTTTTTGAGGTAGCGCAGCATGGCGTGCTCGCTGTGGTGCGCGTTGAATACCGGGTGCGTGAGCACCGCATCGTCACGCAACAGCCCGGCCGGCAGCACGTCCAGTTCGACCGCGCGCGCATCCAGCGCTGCAAGATCGGACGTAGCGGCGCCGAATGCCTGCAGCAGCGCTGCGATGTCGGCGGCGCTGGTGGTTTCGTCGCAGGACACGCCCAGCGTGCTGTCATCGACGCGGCGCAGGTTGTAGCCGGCGGCCAGCGCGCGCGCGAATATTTCATCGGTGGCCGCGCCGGTGGCGACATGCACGGTATCGAAAAAGCGCTGTGTCGCGACCAGCATGCCGGCGGCCTGCACGCCGGCCGCGAACATGCCGGCCAGGCGGTGGATGCGCGCGGCTATGGTTTTGAGCCCCTGCGGGCCGTGATACACGGCGTACATGGCGGCGATGTTCGCCAGCAACACTTGCGAGGTGCAGATGTTGGAATTGGCCTTTTCGCGCCGTATGTGCTGTTCGCGCGTTTGCAGCGCCATGCGCAGCGCCGGCCTGCCACGCGCGTCGCGCGACACGCCTATGATGCGGCCCGGCACGGCGCGCTTGTATTCATCGCGGGTGGCGAAAAACGCCGCGTGCGGGCCGCCGTAACCCATGGGCACGCCGAAGCGCTGCGCCGAACCCAGCGCGATATCCGCGCCCAATGCGGCAGGCGGCTTGAGCAGCAACAGCGCCATGAGGTCGCTTGCCACGGCGACCACCGCGCCGGCGGCTTTCAATTCGGCGATTACCCCGCCCAGTTCGGGCACTTCGCCGCGCTGGTCGGGGTATTGCAGCAGCGCTCCGAATACGGCGTGACGGCCGGCTGTGTGCGCCGGGCCGGAGATCAGTTCAAATCCGAAATAGCGCGCGCGGGTTTTGACCACGTCCAGCGTTTGCGGGAAACATTCGGCATCGACGAAAAAGGCATTCGAGCGGGCGCGGCTTACGCGCCGCGCCATGGCCATCGCCTCGGCCGCCGCCGTGGCTTCGTCCAGCAAGGAGGCGTTGGCCAGTTCCATGCCGGTCAAATCCATCACCATCTGTTGATACGTGAGCAGGGCTTCCAGCCGGCCCTGCGCGACTTCGGCCTGATAAGGCGTATAGGCCGTGTACCAGCCCGGGTTTTCCAGCAGATTGCGCAGGATTACCTTGGGCGTGATGGTGTCGTAATAGCCCATGCCTATGCAGGACTTGAGCACGCGATTGTTTGCCGCGATGGCTTTCAGTTCGGCCAGTGCTTCGGCCTCGCTGAGCGGGCCGGGCAGCGCCAGCGGGCTGGCGAGGCGTATCGCGCGCGGAACCGTCTGGTCCACCAGCGCATCCAGGCTGGGCGCGCCCACCGCGGCCAGCATGGCCGGCACTTCGGCGGCGTCCGGCCCGACGTGGCGGGCGATGAATTCGGCCTGATTTTCCAGTTCGGCCAGCGGCAGTTGCACGGCAGGGGCTGGTGCAGTCATTCTATGCCCGCGCTTTTCGCATAGCCGGCGGCGTCGAGCAGGCTGTCCAGTTGTTTGGCATCAGCGGGGCGCAGGCGGAACATCCAGCTACCGTAAGGATCGTTATTGACCTCTTCCGGGGCGTCGACAAGTTCTGCATTGGTTTCGACGACTTCGCCATCCACCGGCGCGTAAATGTCGGAGGCGGCCTTGACCGATTCGATGATGGCGATCGATTCGCCCGCGCTCACCTTGCGGCCGACTTCCGGCAGTTCCAGAAACACCACGTCGCCCAGCAACTTCTGCGCGTGAAAGGTAATGCCTACCGACAGGGTGTCGTTGTCATCGTTCTTCACCCATTCGTGGGATTCGGTGTATTTAAGATTTTGTGGCAGTTCCATGTTCATTCCTTGACCGGGGGGAGAGGGGAGACGAGGGTTTTGCCCTTGCGCACGAAAGGGGGTTTGACGACCAGCGCCGGCAGGCGCTTGGCACGTATTTCGACTTCGACCGTGTCGCCCGGCTGCACCGCCGCCGGCAGCCGCGCCAGTGCGATGGAGCCGTCCAGGCTGGGCGCAAAACTGCCGCTGGTGGTCAGTCCGGCGCCGTGCGCGGTGTGCACGATCTGGTGCGCGCGCAGCACGCCGCGCGCGGTGAGCAGCAGGCCATGCAGGGCGTGCTCGCGCGGCGCCGCTTCGAGCGCGCGGCGGCCGATGAAATCGCGCTCGGCGTTGCGCAGGTCCACGGTCCAGGCGAGGCCGGATTCGAGCGGATTGACGCTTTCGTCCATATCCTGACCATACAGATTCATGCCGGCTTCCAGCCGCAGCGTATCGCGCGCGCCCAGCCCGCAGGGCCGTCCACCCGCCGCGACGAGCGCGTTCCACACCGCCACGGCGGAACTTGCCGGCAGCATCAGTTCGAATCCGTCTTCGCCCGTGTAGCCGGTGCGCGCCACCAGCGTCGCCTGCGCGGGCGCAGCGGCCGCCAGCCAGGCGGCGTTGAATGGCTTCAAGCCCTGCGCGAGGGCGGCGGTTTCGGGCAGGGCGGCGGCCAGCCGTTCCGGCGCACGCGGGCCTTGCACGGCGATCAGCGCGACATCCTTGCGCTCGTCGATATGCACGGCGAATCCTTCGGCCTGAGTGCGCATCCAGGCGATGTCCTTGTCGGCCGTGCCGGCATTGACCACCAGGCGATAGTGCTGCGGCGTGAAGTAGTAAGTGATCAAATCGTCGATCACGCCGCCGGACGGGTTCAACATGCAGGAATACAGCGCGCGGCCGGGCGTATCCAGTTTGGCCACGTCATTGGCCAGCAGCAGCGACAGGAATTTCGCCGCGTCTGCGCCGTGCAAATCCACGGCGCGCATGTGGGATACGTCGAACAGCCCGCAATCGGCGCGCACGGCGCGATGTTCTTCGAGTTGCGAGCCATAGTGCAGCGGCATGTCCCAACCCGCGAAATCGACGATCTTCGCGCCGGCGGCGACGTGCGTGTCATGTAGAGGGGTACGCAGGCCCAAGGCTGGCTCCAAAACGCAAATGGAAAAGGACAGGCGGAGCGCCTGTTTCCCACTCTGTCCTGGGTACCTGAGAGATTGGGCGCGCGGCCCGTGCCCCTTCGGTGGCTGCCTTGCGGCAGCGCTCTCCAGAGTGGCGCCCGTGTGGGCGGTTCGCCGGTCCTGGGTGCCTGAGCGGTTCCGGATGTTGCGCCTTCGGCGACGGCGTGGCCGTGCTCTCCCGAACGAACCCGCGCACTATACCGGCGGGGCGAAAAGCTGGCAACGGGGATTTGTTGCGCTGCGAGATGGTGCCGGTTTCATCCGCCAGGGGCGCTTGCCGGCGCGCGCCCGGCGCGCGACAATCCGCGCCTCGTTGCCGCCATGCGGATGTTCCATGTATCGACCCAGGCTGGAAGCGCGCTCGATTTTTGCCGACCTGCGCGGTGTGCGCCATCATTTTCGCTGCTGGGGTGAGCGCGACGCGCCGCTCATCGTGATGCTGCACGGCTGGATGGACCTGTCGGCAAGTTTCCAGTTCATCGTCGATGCGCTGGCACGGCCCTATCGTGTCATCGCGCCGGACTGGCGCGGCTTCGGCCTCAGTGAGCGCAACGGCGGGACCTACTGGTTTCCGGATTACCTGGCCGACCTGGATTGCCTGTTGCAAAACCTGTCGCCGGATGCGGCGGTCGATCTGGTCGGCCACAGCATGGGCGCCAATGTGGCCGGGCTGTATGCCGGCATACGGCCGCGGCGCGTGCGGCGCGTGGTGTCGCTGGAGGGCTTCGGCCTGGGGGAATCGCACCCGCGCCAGGCGCCGGGGCGCTACGGGCAGTGGCTGGCGGAACTGGCGTCGCCGCCGACGCTGCGCGATTACGCCGACCGCGAGGCGCTGGCGCTGCGTCTGCAGTCCGACAACCCGCGCCTGCCGGCCGATCGTGCGCAATTTCTGGCCCAACACCTGGGCCGGGACAATGCCAAAGGCCGCGTCGATTTTGCCGCCGATCCGCGCCATCGCGTGGTCAATCCCATGCTCTACCGGCTGGAGGAAACCAAGGCCTGCTGGCGTGCGACCAGTGCGCCCTGTCTGTGGATCGCCGGCCGCGATTCGCGCTACCTGGCGCATTTTCTGCCGCGCGCCAACGAAGTGGAGGAGCGCCTCGCCTGCCTGCCCGACGCGCGCCTGGTGTGGCTGGAGCACTGCGGCCACAACATGCACCACGAAAAGCCGCAGGAAGTCGCGCAACTTATCGAAAGTTTTCTGCATGCAGACTGATACCGGCGCCTTGCGCCTGCGCATCGACATTGCCGCGCAAACGCTGGAACTGCTGGCGGCGGACGGCTCCATACAGCGGCGCTATCGCGTGTCGACGGCTGCCAATGGCCCGGGTGAGCAGAGCGGCAGCCATTGCACACCGCGCGGGCGCCACTACATACGCGCCAAAATCGGCGCCGGCGCGCCGCTGGGCGCGGCGTTTCGCGGCCGTCGCGGGACCGGCGAGGTGTGGACTGCCGAACTTGCCGCCGCCATGCCGGCGCGCGACTGGATACTGACGCGCATCCTCTGGCTGTGCGGACTGGAACCCGGCTTCAACCGCGGCGGCAGCGTCGATAGCCAGCGCCGCTACATTTACATCCACGGCACGCCGGATTGCGAGCCCATGGGCGTGCCGCGCTCCATAGGCTGCATCAGAATGAACAATCGCGAGGTGGCCGAATTATTCGACCTGGTGCCGGCAGGCACGCGCGTGGACATACAGGCGTGAATCCCGACCCCGTGGCCGCACCCCTTCGGCCATAGGGCCAGCCTCCCGATTCGGACCATTACTCATGAATTTGCGCATAGAAATTTTGCCCTGGGCCGCCGCCAGGGACGCCGCGCGCGCGATACGCAGCGCGGTATTCATCGCCGAACAGCATGTGCCCGAAGAACTCGAATGGGACAAGTTCGACGAATTGTCCTGGCACGCACTGGCCTGGGTGGACGATGAACCTGTCGCTACCGGCCGCCTGCTGCCCGACGGCCATATCGGCCGCATGGCCGTGCAGGCGCCCTGGCGGGCGCTGGGCGTGGGCGCCGCCGTGTTCGCCGCGATCATGGTGGTGGCGCGCCGGAACGGCCATCGCACGCTATTGCTGCACTCCCAGACACGCGCCACGGGCTTTTACGCCCGCTTCGGCTTCGTGCCGGAAGGCCCGGAATTCGAGGAAGCCGGCATTCCGCACATGCTCATGCGGCGGAACCTATAGGTAGGGCCAAACCGCCGTTGATACGCCTGGTCCCCCGATTGCGGCCGCAATTGAGCCTGCGTTTGCGGAGGCATCTGTCGGCCATGGTTTCAGGACTAACGGGTTCAGCTTGCAGGATTCGCGTTCTGCGCCCCCGCGACCTTGGCACGACAGCCACTTCGGAGCGGCAATAGTCGATCTAGGCAGGGCGGTTATATTGCCGATAGGTCTGACAGGCGTGCTGCTATGTCGTACAGGCGCGCTCCTGCATGGGACGCATGTCCTGCTCCGTGGCCTTGCTGGAAGCTCCCGTTCGCGCCGGGGTGGTGGAGACCGGCGGCACGGTACTGGCGTTGATCGGATTGCTCATGGCGAGTCGGTCTCCCCGGTTGCGCCGCTGCCGGTCAGCTCGCGCTCTATCTGTTCTATGCTGGGCAAGCTGGTTTGCAGCTCGGGTGGCAAGGATTCCACCAATTGATATTCAGCCACACCGATAGGCTGGCTGTTGTCGCGCAGCGCGTATTCCGCCACCACCTTGTTTTTGCTTTTGCATAGCAGCAGGCCGATGGTGGGGCCATCCTGCGGGTGCTTCATTTGCGCATCCACGGCCGTGAGGTAGAAGCCAAGTTGCCCCAGGTGTTCCGGCTTGAACTTGCCGCCCTTTAGTTCGATCACGACGTAGCAGCGCAGCTTGAGGTGATAGAACAACAAGTCGATGAAAAACTCGTCGCCGCCCACGTCCAGCAGTACCTGCCGGCCGACGAACGCAAAGCCGGCGCCCAGTTCCAGCAGGAATTCGGTGACATGCTTCACCAGTGCGTTTTCGATCTCCCGCTCGCCAGCCTCTAGACTGAGACCCAGGAAGTCGAAGCGATACGGATCTTTCAATGACTCGCGGGCCAGATCG
Organism: Rhodocyclaceae bacterium; assembly: GCA_016791105.1. Classification (GTDB taxonomy): domain Bacteria; phylum Pseudomonadota; class Gammaproteobacteria; order Burkholderiales; family Rhodocyclaceae; genus JAEUNM01. The sequence goes on from JAEUNM010000017.1 coordinate 24,708, forward strand.
GACTGCGGTTTGGGCAAGCTGCCTTCGAAGTTGGTAAGGGCCTTGCCGCTGCGCTCCAGCAATCGCGTTTCGATATGAATGTTCAGCACATTGCGCGACCAGCCGTGCGCGAGCGCACTCTGTGCGTACGCAACACGACGCTGCGGGTCTTTTAGCCGAGTGAGCAGTACCAGGTTGTGCCCCCAGGGCAATTGTCCAACGATCTGTTGGACAATTTCCGCATCCGGCCAGGCCTCGGCGAATGCGCGCATGTACATCAGGTTCGCCCTGGAAAACCCCTTCATTTCGGGAAACGCAGCGCGCAAATCGTGCGCCAGCCGCTCGATCACCTTGGCACCCCAGCCCAGCTCGGCCTGCCGCGCCAGAACGTCGCGCCCGATTTGCCAGTAAAGCGCTACGAGTTCGCGATTGACCGCCAGCGTGGCGCGCTGCTGAGCGGTGTGAATGCGGAATTTCAGATCGGCCAGCCAGTCGGCGTAGCCTTCGGGAGGTGGGGTCAGGCTGATCGGGATGTCGCTCATGCTTTTATTGTCTTCGCCGCATTCACGGCAGGCTTGGCTTTGGCTTCCGCCGTCATTTTGACACACAGACCGAACAGCTTTTCCAGGCGCTCGGTGTCGGTTCGGAAACGGCGGCGGGTATAGATGCGCTCCAGCACGTCGTAATTGCGCTCGTGGGCTTGGCGGAGCCTTTCCGGCAGGTTGTCGGTGTCCTGCGGGTCGGCGATGCTGGCCGGAAATGCGCTTCGCGGGCCGGCAGGATGTTTTCGGCGCAGGTAGTCAGGAGCGGGCATGCAAACAGTCGATGTCAGCGGCTTGAAGAGCAATCCCGGCGAGGTTTTGCGTCTGGCGCGGCGCGATGTGGTGGTGGTAATGAACCGTGACAAGCCGGATGCGCTGCTGATCGGCGTGGAAAAGGCCGAGGTGCTGGATGTGCCAGGGGTGCGCCCGGCTTTGGCTACCGCATTATTCCGCGATGGGCACCTTTCCTTGGCGCGGTCCGCTCGTTTGGCGGGGATGCCGGTGGCGGAGTTCATCGCGCACATTTCCCGGCTGGACATTCCTGCCGTGGAGCAGACGGCGGACGAGGTTGCGCGCGATATGGATACCCTGGAGGAAAGCTTGGCCGCGTCCCGACCGGAGTGCGCTCGCTCATCGGCTTGACGCGGGTAGTTAGCCTGCACTGGCTGGCAAGCCTGGTCGACTTCGACTTCGCCGCGCACCGCACCCAGTGCGCGAGCGGCGCGCTCAAAACCCCGATTGGTCCAGATGTACCGCCTGCATGATGATGGTGGAAATTTCCTCTATCGATTTGCGGGTGGAATCGAGCCAGCGTATGCCTTCGCGCCGCATCAGCTTTTGCGCGGCATCCACTTCGAAGCGGCAATTTTCGATCGATGCATAGCGGCTGTTGGGCCGGCGCTCCTGGCGTATGTGCTGCAGCCGCTCGGGCGCGATGGTGAGGCCGAACAGTTTGCTGCGATGGCGCGCCAGTTCGCCGGGCAGGGCGTTGCGGTCGAAATCTTCCGGGATGAGCGGATAGTTGGCCGCCTTCACGCCGAACTGCATGGCCAGATACAGCGTGGTGGGGGTTTTGCCGGAGCGCGACACGCCGACCAGAATGACGTCGGCGCTATCGAGTTCGGCCGATGACACGCCGTCGTCGTGCGCGAGCGCAAAATTGATGGCTTCCATGCGCCGGTGGTAGGCTTGGCTTTCTTCGACGCCCTTGAATCGGCCTATGGTGTGCGAAGATTTCATGCCCAGTTCCTGCTCCAGCGGTCCGATGAAGCGCGCGAATACGTCCAGCGGCAGGGCATTGGCCTGCGCCAGCACGGCGCTTACTTCCGGATTCACGATGGACAGGAATACGATGGGCCGCACGCCGTCGCTGTGGCCGGCGGCGTTGATGCGTTCCACGCAATCGAGCGCGCGGTCCACCGAATCGACGAAAGGCATGCGCATTTGCCGTACATCGAGCAGTTCGAACTGCGCCAGCAGGCTATGGCCCAATGTTTCGGCGGTGATGCCGGTGCCGTCCGATATGAAGAAAACGCTACGCTTGTGTTTCATGCTTGGCTTCCGGTTGCGCGACGCGAAACGCCGCTGGGCGCAAAAAATGTAACATCGCCGTCTTTTCCTGAATTATCAACTTTCCGGAAGGTTTTTCCCCATGAGTGACCGCAACAATCCTCACGTGATCCGCTTTGAACACCTGCGCATGGAAGACGTGGGCCAGGTCGGCGGCAAAAATGCTTCGCTGGGTGAAATGATCAGCCAGCTCACGGCCAGCGGGGTGCGCGTTCCGGGCGGTTTTGCCACCACGGCCAGCACTTATCGCGAATTTTTGTCCGCCGGTGGTCTGGATCAGCGCATCGAAGCGGCATTGTCCTCGCTCGATACGGAAGATGTGGTGGCGCTTGCGCGCACCGGTGCGCAAATTCGCAACTGGATCGTCGAAACGCCGTTCCCGGCTGCGCTGGAGTCCGAAATTCGTGCCGCCTACGCGCAGATTGCCGAGCCCGGCGTGTCCTTTGCGGTGCGTTCTTCGGCCACTGCGGAAGATTTGCCCGATGCGTCCTTCGCCGGCCAGCAGGAAAGTTTCCTGAACATTTCCGGCATCGAAAACGTGCTGCACGCGATCAAGGAAGTTTTTGCGTCGCTGTATAACGACCGCGCCATTTCCTACCGCGTGCACAAAGGCTTTATCCACTCGGAAGTTGCCTTGTCGGCCGGCGTGCAGCGCATGGTGCGCTCCGATCTTGGTGCGTCCGGCGTCATGTTCACGCTGGATACGGAATCCGGCTTCGACGGGGTGGTGTTCATCACCGCGTCGTATGGGCTGGGCGAAACGGTGGTGCAGGGCGCCGTCAATCCGGACGAGTTCTACGTGCACAAAGCCTGCCTGGCGGAGGGCAAGCCCGCCGTGGTGCGGCGCAGTCTGGGCTCGAAACTGATCAAAATGGTATTTGCCGACAGCCGCCAGGCCGGCCGCAGCACGCGCACCGTGGATGTGGCGGAGGCCGACCGCCACCGCTTTTCGCTATCTGACGCGGACGTGCTGGAATTGGCGCGCTACGCCATGATCATCGAAAAGCACTACGGCCGCCCCATGGATATCGAGTGGGGCAAGGACGGCCAGGACGGCAAGTTGTACATCCTGCAGGCGCGTCCGGAAACCGTGCAGTCGCAGCAAAGCGGCATGGCGATGGAAAAATACCGCCTCAAGCAGTACGGCAAGCCCATGGTGACTGGCCGCGCGATCGGCCAGAAAATCGGTGTGGGGCCGGTGCGCATCGTGCATGGCTCGTCCGAAATGGAGCGGGTCCAGGCCGGCGACATACTGGTGACCGACATGACCGACCCGAACTGGGAGCCGGTCATGAAGCGCGCCTCGGCCATCGTCACCAACCGCGGCGGGCGCACCTGCCACGCCGCCATCATCGCGCGTGAATTGGGCATTCCCGCCATCGTGGGCTGTGGCGACGCCACCGAGCGCCTGCAGCAGGGCGAAGCGGTCACGGTGTCCTGCGCGGAAGGGGATACCGGCTACGTGTACCGCGGCAAGCTCGATTATGAAGTGGTCAGTACCGACCTTGCGCGCCTGCCTGAACTGCCCGTCAAAATCATGATGAACGTGGGCAATCCGGAACTGGCATTCGACTTTGCGCGGGTGCCGAATTCCGGCGTGGGGTTGGCGCGGCTGGAATTCGTGATCAACAACACAATAGGCATACACCCCAAAGCCATCCTCGAAGTGGACCAGATTCCGGCCCGCCTGCGCGACGAAATCAAGCGCCGCTCGCGCGGCTACGCAAGTCCGGAAAGCTTTTTCGTGGAAAAGCTGGCGGAAGGCATCGCCACCATTGCGGCGGCTTTCCATCCCAAGCCGGTCATCGTGCGCATGTCCGATTTCAAGTCGAACGAATATCGCAAGCTGTTGGGCGGGGAAATTTACGAGCCGGAAGAAGAAAACCCCATGCTGGGTTTTCGCGGCGCGTCACGCTATGTCGCGCACACCTTCCGCGATTGTTTCGAACTCGAGTGCCGCGCCATGCGCCGCGTGCGCAATGACATGGGCCTCACCAACGTGCAGATCATGATTCCGTTCGTGCGCACGCTGGACGAAGCGCGCGAGGTGGAGGAATTGCTGGCGGCACATGGGCTGCGCCGCAACGACAATGCTCTCAAGCTCATCATGATGTGCGAAATACCGTCCAACGCGCTGCTGGCGGAGCAATTCCTGCAGTATTTCGACGGCTTTTCGATCGGTTCGAACGATCTGACTCAGCTCACCCTGGGGCTGGATCGGGATTCCGGGCTGGTCGCGCAGGCTTTCGACGAGCGCGACCCGGCCGTCAAATCTTTGCTGGCGATGGCTATTTCGGCCTGCAACCGGCTCGGCAAATATGTCGGCATTTGCGGCCAGGGACCTTCGGACCACGCCGATTTTGCGGAGTGGCTCATGGATGCCGGCATACAGACCATTTCGCTGAATCCGGATACGGTGGTCGATACCTGGCTGCACCTTGCCCAGCACTGCCGCGAAGAAGCCTGAACTGCAAGCCCGAAGCGCGCCGGCTGGCGTCGGCGCGCGTTCAGTCAACCAGATAGGCGTGGCGCGGCAGGTCCAGGATGGACGCCAGTTTTACGTCCACGTAGGCGGGCCGGCGCCGGCTGCGCGTGACCCACACGGTGCGCATGCCCAGGCGCTTGGCGGCGCGTAAATTTTCGTCGCTGTCTTCGACCAGCACGCAGCGCGCGGCCGGCACGCCCACTTGCGCGAGCAAATGGCGGAACGCGGCCGGCTGCGGCTTGGGCTGGTAGCGCATGTGTTCGATGCACATCACGCGCTCGAAACGCCGCGCCACGCCCAGCGCTTCCAGCACGGCTTCGGCGTAGTGGCCGGGGGCATTGGAAAACACCACTTTGCGCCCGGGCAGGCGGGCCAGGCAGTGGTCCAGCGCGCGCTCTGCCACCACCATGTCGGCCAGCCGCTCGAACTGGTGCGTATGCCACAGGAAGTGATGCGGATCTATGCCGTGGCGCTGGCGCAGCCCCAGCATGGTGGCGCCGTATTGCCGCCAATACTGCACGCGCAGCGCGCTGGCCGCGGCTTCGTCCAGGCCCAGGCGCTCGGCGACATAAGCCGTCATGGAGCGGTTGATGTGCGGGAATATGTGCGGGCTGGCGTTGTGCAGGGTGTTGTCCAGATCGAACACCCATACCCGCCGCCGCCGTGCGCCGGCCTGGTCGGGGGGCATGCTCACTTGCTTTTGATGAGCGTGCCCACCCCGGCGTCGGTCAGAATTTCCAGCAGCAAAGCGTGTTCGACGCGCCCGTCTATGATGTGCACGCTGCGCACGCCGCTGCGCGCCGCATCCAGCGCGGAGCCGATCTTGGGCAGCATGCCGCCGGACAGGGTGCCGTCGGCCACCATTTCGTCTATGTCGCGCGGCGTCACGCCGGTCAGCAAATTGCCGGCTTTGTCCAGTACGCCCGGCGTATTCGTGAGCAGCACGAGTTTTTCCGCCTTGAGTATTTCCGCCAGTTTGCCGGCCACCACGTCGGCATTGATGTTGTAGCTCTGGCCTTCCGGCCCGACGCCGATGGGCGCGATGACCGGAATGAAATCGCCGGTGTCCAGGAAGTTGATGATGGTGGGGTCTATGGACACGATTTCACCCACCAGACCCACGTCGAGAAATTCGTCCGGGTTGTCCAGCTTGGGCATCAGCAGTTTTTTGGCGCGTATGAAGCCGCCGTCCTGTCCGGTCAGCCCGACCGCGCGGCCGCCAGCCTGATTGAGCAGATTGACGATTTCCTTATTGACCGCGCCGCCCAGCACCATTTCGACCACATTCATGGTTTCTTCGTCGGTCACGCGCATGCCCTGCACGAATTCGCCCTGTTTGCCGATGCGGCGCAGCAAATCGTCGATTTGCGGCCCGCCCCCGTGCACGACCACGGGGTTCATGCCGACCAGTTTGAGCAGGACGACATCGCGTGCGAAACCACGCTTCAGCACCTCGTCGGTCATGGCGTTGCCGCCGTATTTGATGACGATGGTGCGGTCCTGGAAGCGGCGAATGTAAGGCAGGGCCTCGGCAAGTACGGCGGCCTTGGCGTTCGGTGTCAATCCGGCGGTGAGCGACATGGCGGTTCCCATTGCAAAAAACGCGCGGATTGTACAGGGAATCAAAAGGCGGGAAAGCTTGCGCCTTCCCGCCCGAGAACTAAGCCTGCGACCTTATTCGACGGCGATCTTGCGTACCCGCTCGCCGGCCTTTTTGGGCAGCGTCAATTCCAGTACGCCATCCGCAAATTTGGCCGTTGCCTGCGCCTGATCGACGTCGGTCGCCAGTTTGAAACTGCGCGATACGCGGCCGTAATAGCGCTCGGTGCGCAACACGCGCTCGCCTTCCCGCACTTCATTGCTGTGTTTTTTCTCGGCGCTGATGGCGACGGTCGGGCCGTCGATATCGACCGAAATGTCTTCTTTTTTCACGCCCGGCAGTTCGGCATGGACGCGGTAGGTTTCAGCGTCTTCCTTCACGTCCACGCGTATCGTGCCGTTTTCGGTCACTTCGCCGAGGGCGCCGACCGGTCGCAGGAAAAATCCGCCAAAGTCTTTGAACATGTCCTCGAAAGGATCCCAACGTGTGATGTTTGCCATTTGCTTTCTCCTGTAGCTGTTACGTGATGCGGCGCGGGGCCGTCTGATGTGAAAATGGGGCCGGCGCCGGCATAGTCAAGCGCACCGTGCGCTATCGTTGATCCAGGTCAAGGCGTAGCGGCGCAAACCGGGTGGGGAGAGGTATGGACCAGACATGCGGTGGAAATGCGGTGACGCCGGGTACTTGCCCGCGTTGCGGCGCGGCGCGCAATTGCGCCATGGAGCAGGGCGTGCATCCCTGCTGGTGCGCGGTAGAAGCGCCGCTGGCGCGGCCGGATGCGGCGCAAATGCGCTGCCTGTGCCGGCGCTGTCTACAGCAGCTGCTGGCCGCGCAGGCTGCGGCGGATCAGCCCGCCGCGTAAGGGCCGCGGCAGCCCAGCATCAGAATCGCGTCGCGGTTGCTCCACGAAAACACCGCTTGCCCTGCGGCATCGCGGTCCAGCCAGCGCCAGGCCAGGTGTTCGGCCGGTGCGAGGCGTATCGGGCTGTCGCGCGGCACGCAGAGGCTGAACACGTGTTCCGTGTTGTGGGTGACGCCCGGCGCGTAGCGATGGCGCCAGATGGGGAATATTTCGTAGCGATTGGATAGGCCCCAGTCGCGCAGGGCCGACGCGGCGACCACCAGGCCGGTTTCTTCGGCCACTTCGCGCTGCGCGGTCTGGCGCAGGGTTTCGCCGGTTTCCTGGCTGCCGGTGACGGACTGCCAGTAGCCCGGGTGTGAGGCGCGCTCCAGCAGCAGGATTTCGAATGCCGGGCTGTGTATGAGCACCAGCACCGAGCGCGGCAACTTGTGCGCCATGCGCGCTCAGGTGCCGGCAAACAGCGAAATCAGGTCGGGCAGGGGAGCGTCGAACAACACCCAGAACGGCAGCCCTTCGCTACGCCAGTGTTCGACCGCGCCGCGCAGCACGCTCACCGCCTCGTCCAGATCGTCGGGCATGCGTTCGCGCGCTTTTGCGGCGCCGTGCAGGAATACCGCGTAACCGTCCGCTTCTTTCCAGGACAGGTCGGCCAGGCAGTCGGCCAGCGCGTCCCAGTTGTGGCCGAACCAGTCCGGCAGGGAAAACGCGCTCGCCATTGCGGCCATCAGGCCGGCTTTGTCGGTGACGGCGCGCAGGTCGACATTGATGATGGTGATGCCTACTTCCAGCGAGGCGCGCTGGGCGCGGCCCAGTGCCGAGGGCTGGCCGTAGAACACGCCGGCACGCGAGGCATCGCGCAGGCGGGTGGCGAGGGGCGATGGCTGCATGGATCAATCCCGGATGCGCTTGAAACTGCGGTAGTGGTCGGGGCTGTAGTAATACTCGCCGGAACTGCGCACGTCGCGCTGCGGACCTTCACCGGCGATGATGCGGCGCGCGCCGCGGTCTTGCGCGCCGGGCGTGCGCACCGTGTACTCGTGGTAATAGCCGTAGGGCTGTATGGGCAGCCGGCGCTCGCGGTTGCCGAATACGATGCCGTCGCGGCGGTAGGGGAAAGGCCCGCCCTGCTTGATCAGGGTGAGCGTTGCGCGGGCTTCCTGCGGCAGTGCGGATTCGGCGATGCTGCCCGGCTGGGCAGCCAGTTCGCGTGCCGGCAGGGCCGGGGCCGCCAGCAGCGCGATGCCGGCGACACATGCCGCGGCAAGCGCGCGCAAGCTTTTCAGGCCGCTCATGCCAGGTTGGGCGTGGGATTGCGCAGGCGTATATGCAGTTCGCGCAGTTGCTTTTCGTCCACCGGGCTGGGCGCGCTGGTGAGCAGGCATTGCGCGCGCTGGGTTTTCGGGAAGGCGATCACGTCGCGGATGGATTCAGCGCCGGTCATCATGGTGACGATGCGGTCCAGCCCGAACGCCAGACCGCCGTGCGGGGGCGCGCCGAATTTGAGCGCATCCAGCAGGAAGCCGAATTTTTGCTCGGCTTCGGCGGCATCGATGCCCAGCGCCGAAAACACCTTGCTCTGCACGTCGGCGCGGTGGATACGCACCGATCCGCCGCCGATTTCCCAGCCATTGAGCGCCAGGTCGTAGGCCTTGGCGAGGCAGGAGCCGGGATCGGATTCGAGCAGTTCCACGTGTTCGTCCTTGGGACTGGTGAAGGGGTGATGGCAGGCCGTCCAGCGCTTGTCTTCCGCGTCGTATTCGAACATCGGGAAATCCACCACCCACACCGGGCACCAGGTATTCCCGCTGAGGAACTTGCGTTCGTGGCCTATCTTGCCGCGCAGCGCACCGAGTGCGTCGTTGACTACTTTGGCGCTGTCGGCGCCGAAGAAAATCAGGTCGCCAGATTGGGCGCCAGTGCGCTCGATAATGGCGCTGAGCGCGCCTTCGTGCAGATTTTTCACGATGGGCGACTGCAGCCCGGCTTCGTTCGGCTTGGATGCGTCATTGACCTTGATATAAGCCAGCCCGCGTGCGCCGTAAATTTTGACGAATTCGGTATAGCCGTCGATTTCGCCGCGCGTGAGCGCCGCGCCGCCCGGAATGCGCAGTGCCGCGACACGGCCATTCGGCGCGTTGGCCGGGCCGCTGAATACCTTGAATGCCACGTCGCGCATGACGTCGGTCAGTTCCGTCAGTTCCAGCGTGACGCGCAGATCGGGTTTGTCCGAGCCGTAGCGGCGCATGGCTTCGGCGTAGGTGATGCGCGGGAAGGGCTCGGGCAGATCGACTTCCAGCACTTCCTTGAACACGGTGCGCACCATGTTTTCCGTCAGCGCGGTAATTTCGTCCTCGCCGAGGAAAGAGGTTTCGATATCGACCTGGGTAAATTCAGGCTGCCGGTCGGCGCGCAAATCTTCGTCGCGGAAGCACTTGGTGATCTGGTAGTAGCGGTCGTAGCCGGCCACCATGAGCAATTGCTTGAATAGCTGCGGCGATTGCGGCAGCGCAAAGAACTGGCCGTCATGCACGCGCGATGGCACCAGGTAGTCGCGCGCGCCTTCCGGCGTGCTTTTGGTGAGCATGGGCGTTTCGATGTCGATGAAGCCCTGTGCATCGAGAAAGCGCCGGAATGCCATCGCCGTGCGGTAGCGCAACATGAGGTTTTTCTGCATTTGCGGCCGCCGTAGATCGAGCACGCGGTGCGTCAGGCGCACGGTTTCCGAAAGGTTCTCGTCATCGGCCAGAAAAGGCGGCGTCGCGCTAGCATTCAGTACTTCGAGCGTGTGGCACAGAACTTCGATTTCGCCGCTTTTGATATTGCGGTTTTCCGTGCCGGCCGGGCGCCGGCGTACCTTGCCGCTCAAGCGCACCACGTATTCGTTGCGCAAGGCCTCGGCGGCGTGAAACATGTCCGGCCGGTCCGGGTCGCAAACCACTTGCACCAGACCTTCGCGGTCGCGCAAGTCTATGAAAATGACGCCGCCGTGGTCGCGGCGTCTATGCACCCAGCCGCAAAGCGTGACGATCTGATCCAGTTGGGCCGTCGTGACGAGCCCACAATAAGTGCTACGCATGGGTTGTACCTGTTTTGATGCGCCGCAGCGCCCTTAACTTTGCAGGGCGGGGCTGGTTTGTGTGTCGGAGTGCCCAGGCGGTCGCCGCGGCGGCGGCACGACGCCCATGGAAATGACGTATTTGAGCGCCTCGTCTATGCTCATGTCGAGTTCGATCACGTCGCGTTTGGCCACCAGCAGAAAAAAGCCGGAAGTCGGGTTGGGCGTGGTCGGCACATAGACGGCGACGTGATCGGTCAGATGGTTGGCGACATCGCCGCCAGGCTGGCCGGTCAGGAAGGCGATGGTCCACATCCCTTCATGCGGGTACTGCACCAGCAGGGCTTTACGGAAAGCCTCGCCGCTGGACGACAGCAAGGTATCGGATACCTGCTTGACGCCGTAATAAATCGATTTGACCACCGGGATGCGGCCGAGCAAGGCCTCCCAGAAGCGGAACAGGCGCTGCCCGATAAAATTCGCACCGATCAGACCGGTGACGAATACGACCAGCAGCATGAGCACCACGCCCAGGCCGCGCATGCGAAACCCCAGAAACATTTCCGGGTGTAGCGAGGCCGGCAGTAATTCCAGCGAGCGGTCCAGCGTGCCGACGATCCAGTCGAGTACGGCCAGCGTGATCGCCAGCGGTATCCAGATCAGAAGGCCGGTGATGAAATAACGTTTCATCAATGGCAGGCGCAGGAACCGCCGCAGGGGGTGGCCGCTGCCGGCTTGTCCGTACTGCCGCCATCTTTGCTGTCCTTACTTTCCTTGCTGTCCGCAGCTTTGGCGGATGCGGTGCCGGAACCCGTGCTCTTGAAATCGGTGGCGTACCAGCCGCTGCCCTTGAGTTGAAAACCGGCCGCGGAAATGAGCTTGGCGAATGTTTCCTTGCCGCAGGCCGGGCAAGTCGTGAGCGGTGCCGCGCTGACCTTTTGCAGCACGTCTTTCTGGTGTCCGCAGTCGGAACAGCGATACTCGTAGATGGGCATGGCCACCTCCAATAAAACCTTGAATTATAGCCGAAAATGCGGCCCGCCTGGCAATAGCGGCGCGAGCCTGTGCAGCATCGATGTGGTGGCGGGAGTAGCTCAATTCAAGCCCGAAGACTTTGCCGCCAGTGCGATTCCTGGCGCCTGGTTTGCGTGCAATTCGTGGTGGCAGCGGGGGCGCCACCTTGCGCGCCGCGGACGGCTTGGCGGCCGGCAGTTGCTCACTCAGTGCAACAGCGTGCCCAAATAGGCGGTATTGATTTCGCGTCCGAAAAATAGCGCGATGAGGCCCGCAGCGGCCAGATAGGGTCCGAACGGAATCGGCACCTGCCGCTCGTGCCGGCGCAGCGCGATCAGCGAAATGCCGACCACTGCCCCGACGACCGAAGACAGCAGGATGACCGCCGGCAGCATGGCCCAGCCCAGCCAGGCACCCAGCGCGGCGAGCAGCTTGAAATCGCCGTAACCCATGCCTTCCTTGCCGGTGGCAAGTTTGAACAGCCAGTAGATGCTCCACAGACTCAAATAGCCCGCCACCGCGCCGATCAGCGCGGCGGGCAGGGCCACGTAGTCGGTACCCAGGTTGAATAGCAGTCCGGCCCAGGCGAGCGGCAGGGTGATGTCATCGGGCAGGTATTGTTCGTCCAGATCGATAAATGCCAGGGCGATGAGGCACCAGACCAGGATGAGCATGCCGCCGCCGACCGCACTGGCACCAAATTTGGCCAGCACCGCCACCGTGAGTAGCGCGCATAGCAGCTCGATGGCCGGGTAGCGCGCGCTGATCGGGGTGTGGCAGGCACTGCAGCGCCCGCGCAACATGAGCCAACTCAGCACCGGAATATTTTCCAGCGCCGTAATGGCATGGCCGCAGGACGGGCAGCGCGAGCGCGGCCGAAGCAGGGAAAAGGGCGGCGCTTCGGCCGGCATCTCGCCGCGCAATTCCGCGCACTGCGCTTCCCAGTCGCGCCGCATCATGCGCGGCAAACGATGGATGACGACATTCAGGAAGCTGCCTATGCACAGTCCCAACAGAGCACCCACCGTCGCGAGCCAGAGCGGCTGCGCGAGCAGTTGTTGCACTTCGTACCAGATACCGGCCTGCATGCCTCAGACGGCTTGAGCGACCTTGAAAATCGGCAGATACATGGCGATGATAAGGCCGCCTATCAAGGTGCCCAGAACGACCATGATGATAGGTTCCATGAGGCTGGACATGGCATCGACGGCGTCGTCGACTTCCTGTTCGTAAAAGTCGGCAACCTTGCCCAGCATGCTGTCGAGCTGGCCGGATTCTTCACCTATCGACACCATCTGCACCACCATCACGGGAAATACGGCGGCGTTCTGCATGGCTACCGTGAGGCTGGTACCGGTGGAAACGTCGGTCTGGATTTGCCGCGTGGCGACCTTATAGACCTGGTTGCCGGAGGCGCCGCCCACTGAATCCAGCGCTTCAACGAGCGGCACGCCGGCTGCGAACATGGTGGATAGCGTGCGAGCCCAGCGCGCCACCGTGGCTTTCATGACGATGTCGCCAATCACCGGCAATTTGAGCAGCAGGCGATCCAGCGCAAACTGCATGGGCGGCGATCGTTTATACGTGTAAATGAGCGCGGTGATGGCCCCGGCTGCAATGCCGAATATGATGTACCAATAGGCGACGAAGGCATCCGACAGCGCGATCACGAAGAGCGTGGGCGCGGGCAGGTCGGCGCCGAAGCTCTGGAACACCTTCTTGAATTCGGGGATCACGAAAATCATGATCACGGCGGTGATCACGATGGCGACGATGATGACCGACAACGGGTAGAACATTGCCGACTTGATTTTTCCCTTGACGGCCAGAATTTTTTCGCGATAAGTGGCCAGACGGTCGAGCAGATTGTCAAGAATGCCTGCCTGCTCACCCGCCGCGACCAGGTTGCAGAACAGTGCGTCGAAATGCTGCGGATACTTGCGGAAGGCCTGGGTCAGGCTGGAGCCGGTTTCGACCTCGGTGCGGATTTCCGACAGCAATTTGCCCACCGCTCGATTGGATGCGCTTTTGCCGACGATGTCGAATGCCTGCAGGAGCGGCACGCCCGAACGCATCATGGTGGCGAGCTGGCGCGTGAACAGCGTGATGTCTTTTTCGGTAACCGAGCCGCCGCGCCCGAACGCGCGTTTTTTGACGCGCGTTACCAATATGCCCTGGCGCCGCAGCGTGGCCTGCACCAGGGTTTCACCGCCGGCGCGCATTTCGCCGCGCACCACCTTGCCGGTCTTGTCCTTGCCTTCCCACTGGAAGACGAATTCCTTGATCTGGCGTTCTTTCTTGATCGCTTTAGCGGCGGTAGCCATGCGGATTCCTCAATCGAGCCGTGCGCTCTATTCGTTCGTGGTGGCCACGATTTCGGCCAGAGAGGTCACGCCCTGTTTAACTTTCAGCAAGCCGGACTTGCGCAAATCCTTGATGCCCTCCAGGGACGCCTGGCGTGCGATCTCTATCGAATTGCCGTTGGTCATGATGATACGTGCGATTTCGTCCGAAATGGGCATCACTTGATAGATGCCCACGCGGCCCTTGTAGCCCGAGCCCTTGCAGCGATCGCAGCCGACGGGACCCATGGGCTGCCAGGATCCGTCGAGTTCTTCCTCCTGGAAGCCGGCTTCGAGCAGGGCCTCGACCGGAATTTCCATGGGGCGTTTGCAGGTGCACAGCCGCCGCGCGAGACGCTGCGCCGTGATCAGAATGACCGACGAGGCGATGTTGAAGGCCGCGATGCCCATGTTGCGCATGCGGTCCAGCGTAGTCGGCGCGTCATTGGTGTGCAGCGTCGACAACACCAGGTGACCGGTCTGTGCCGCCTTGATCGCGATTTCGGCGGTGTCCAGGTCGCGTATTTCGCCCACCATGATGATGTCCGGATCCTGCCGCAGGAAGGACTTCAATGCGGCCGAGAAGGTAAGGCCGGCCTTGTCATTCACATTGACCTGATTGATGCCCGGCAGGTTGATTTCCGCCGGGTCTTCCGCCGTCGAAATATTCACGCCGGCCTTGTTGAGCAAATTCAGGCAGGTGTAGAGCGACACGGTTTTGCCGCTACCGGTGGGGCCGGTCACCAGTATCATGCCGTAAGGCCGTTCGATGGCGGTCAGAAGTGCCGCGCGCTGTTCCGGCTCATAGCCCAGCGCATCGATGCCCAGCATGGCCGAACTGGGGTCAAGTATGCGCATGACGATTTTTTCGCCGTGCAGGGTGGGCAGGGTGCTGACGCGGAAATCGATGGCGCGGCTTTTACTGAGCGCAAGCTTCATGCGCCCGTCTTGCGGTATGCGTTTTTCCGATATGTCCAGGCGCGAAATGACCTTGATGCGTGCGGCGATCTTTTCTTTCAGCACCAGCGGCGGCTGCACGATCTCGCGCAGGACGCCGTCGGTGCGGAAGCGTATGCGGTAATACTTTTCGTAGGGCTCGAAATGGATGTCTGACGCGCCCTCGTTGATGGCGTCGAGCAACAGCTTTTGAATGAAGCGCACCACCGGCGCGTCATCCACCTCGGCCTGGACGGCGGCTTCCTGTTCCTGCTGTGCGCCGAGGTCGGTGATTTCGGCGTCGAAATCGATCTCGTCGTTACTGACCTTGATCTGATCTTCGACCGACTCCAGTGTCTTGCTGATGAGCGCCGCGAGCTTGTCCAGTTCGCACACCACCGGGTCCACGGCAAGGCCGGTCTGGAAGCGGATTTCATCGATCGCGCGCAGATTGGACGGATCGGTGATGGCGACGGACAGCCGGTTGCCGCGCTTTTTCAGTGCCAGCACCTGGTGCGTGCGGGCAAGTTTTTTATCTATCGCCTCGGGCGGCAGTTGCGTGGGGTCGAAATAATTCAGATCGAGCAGCGGGTAGCCGAAGGTGTCGGCGGCAAATGAGGCCAGTTCCCGCGCCGAAATTTTGCCGCTTTGCACCAGCGCGCCGGCAAAGCCCAATTCGTTGGAATTGCCGGCCAGTACCACGGCCTCGGCTTCGCCCAGGCGGCCGTATTGCACCAGCGCGCGCGCAAGCCCGCTCAGCGCCGATTCAGGATTGGCTGCCATGCGTTCAAAATGACCGGCAGAAGCGAAACTTGCTGGAGCCCGAAGCGCAAAGCCTATTCCTTTTGATCAATGCGACGCACATTCAAACGCGGCCGGCCTGGCCGGTGCGAGCCGAACGACACCGGCCAGCACAACCCGAGTTGCCGCCCGGCACCCGCGCCGGAGCTAGAACACACTTGAAATGATCGCTCATAGCCCATGATCTGTAAAGGAAAAACGCCATATAGGTGCATATTCCACAAGCTTGGGCGCCAAACGTGGGGGGATAATTCGTTGCCCCCGACTGGCTGCCGAGCCGCCCGGCTCAGGCGGCAACCCGCGGGCGCAGAATGCGCGCGCGCCGCACCATGCGGTTTTGCGCCTGCAGCACTTCGATAGGAACGCCCGCGATCTTGCAACTCACGCCGGATTCCGGAATATCCTGCAGTTGTTCCAGAATCAGCCCATTCAGGGTTTTCGGCCCGTCGAGCGGGAGGTTTAGGCCCAGCGCGCGATTGATTTCGCGCAAGCTCGCTCCGCCATCCACGATGGCCTCGCCGTCGTCGTTCCAGACCAGGGATAAACGCGTGCCTGGTGTGCTGGTGGTGAATTTGCCTATGATTTCCTCGATGATGTCCTCCAGCGTCACCAGCCCCTCGACTTCGCCGTATTCATCCACCACCAGGGCGATGCGCTGGCGTGCTTCCTGGAAATACTGCAACTGCGTGTAGAGGGCCGTGCCGCCCGGTATGAAATAAGGCGCCACGAGCAGGCCGCGCAAATCTTCCTTGTCCAGTTCGCCGGCGGAAAGCGCGCTCACCACACGGCGCTGGTGCAATACGCCCAATACAGCGTTCAGATCTCCGTCATAGACGGGCAGGCGCGTGTGGTAGCTGGTGGCGATCTGCTGGCGGATGTCGTCCAGTGGCGCCTGCATGTCTATGGCTTCCACGGCATGCCGCGGTGTCATCACGTCGCGCATCGTGACGCCTTCGAGGTCGAACAGATTGACCAGTATGCTGCGGTGCGAGGCCGGGATGAAATGGCTGGATTCGAGCACCAGCGCGCGCAGTTCTTCCGGCGACAGGGTGCGATGTTCCGCGTCGTCGCGCGGCTTCAGCCGCAGCACGCGCAAGAGCGCCATCACGAACAGATTGACGAACCAGATGACCGGATAGAACACCCGCAGCAGCGGCGCGAGCACATAGGCCACCTTGGGCGCCAGCATGTCGGCACGCGAGGCACCCACCACCTTGGGCGAAATTTCGGAAAACACCAGAATCAGAAAGGTGACCGCCAGCGTGGCGGCGCCCAGCGCCCATTTTTCCTCGCCCAGCCACTGTATCGTGATTACCCCGGCCAAGGTTGCTGCGGCGGAATTGACCAGCGAATTGAACAGCAGGATGACGCCGAGCAGCTTGTCGGTTTTTTGCAGCAGTTCGTGCGCTAGACGCGGACCGCGTTCGCCGCGTTGGGCGGCGACCTGCAGGCGGTAGCGGTTGCAGGCCATCATGGCGGTTTCCGCGCCGGAAAAAAAGCCCGACAGCGCGAGCAGCACGACGAGCGCCCAGATCAGCGCCGATAAGGGAATTGCGTCCAAATTCGCGTTTCGCCCGGGCGTGCCCGGTACGCCTTTCTTGGTGCAGGGGTCGAACGGCGCGCACCCGCGCGACCGGCCACCCCGATTTTACGACCGACCCAGCAAATCCAGCACGAAGCGCGTGCCGACGTACGCCAGCAACAGCACGATGAAACCGCCCATGGTCCAGCGCAGTGCGACGCGGCCGCGCCAACCGCGAAAACGCCGTCCCAGCAGCAGAATGCCGAATATGAGCCAGGACAGAAAGGCAAATATCGTTTTGTGATTGAACGGCAGTGCGCGTCCGAACAATTCTTCCGAAAACACGATGCCGCTGCCTAGCGTGAGCGTGAGCAGCACAAATGCGATCAGCACCAGGCGGAACAGCAAAGTTTCCATCGTGAGCAGAGGCGGCAGCGCGATGAGCGAGCGCGTCAGGCGCGCGCTGTGCAGCCGGCGCTCCGCAATCGACATGAGCACGGCATGCAGCGCGGCCAGCGTGAACAGGCTGTACGCCAGCATGGCGAGCAGAAAATGCAGCCGGAACGCGATATTCGAGGCGTTCTGTACGATGTGCTGGGCGGGCCAGAACGCCGGCAGCGCACTGGCGCCGGCCGCGAGCGGCAAGGCCAGCGACTGCAGGCCTTCGAGCCGGGCGTTGAAACTTTCTATCCAGTAGAACACCAGCGCCAGCCAGCACATGACCGACAGCGCGCTACCAAAACCGAAATGCATGGCCTCGGCCGGAAATATTTGCTCGCGCAATACCCAGGCATGCACGACCAGCGCCAATGCCAGCGCGCTACGCTCCCAGGGCTGCAGACCTTGCATGGATTGCAGATCCGGCTTGAGCCAGCGCGAACGGAAAAAATGCACGGCCAGCAGCGCGTACAGGGCGGCCGGGAGGAGTTGCAGTAAAATCGGCATGATTGACGCAGTTTACCGCAAGCCCAACAACTCACCCCCCCGCAGCCTGCCCTTGCCCCGCCATGCTGGATAACCTAACGCAACGCCTCGCGCGGGTCGTCAAGACCATGCGCGGTCAGGCGCGCATCACTGAAGACAACGTCGCCGAAATGTTGCGCGAAGTGCGGCTGGCCCTGCTGGAAGCCGACGTGGCCCTGCCGGTAGTCAAAGAATTCATCGCGCGCGTGAAGGAAAAAGCCATCGGCCAGGAGGTGATCGGCTCGCTCACGCCGGGCCAGGCCCTGGTCGGCGTCGTGCATGGCGAACTGGCGGCCCTCATGGGCGGCACCAACGCCGGGCTCAACCTGGCCGCGCAGCCGCCCGCCGTGGTGCTCATGGCCGGCCTGCAGGGTGCGGGCAAAACCACCACCACCGGCAAGCTCGCCAAATTGCTGCGCGAACAGCAGAAGAAAAAAGTGCTGGCCGTCAGTTGCGACGTGTATCGCCCGGCCGCCATCGAACAGCTCAAAACCGTGGCCGGCCAGGCCGGGGCGGATTTTTTTCCGTCCCATGCCGGCGAATCGCCGGTGGATATCGCGCGCCGCGCCGTCGACTGGGCGCGCAAGCATTATCACGACGTGCTGCTGGTCGATACCGCCGGCCGGCTCACCATAGACCAGGCCATGATGGATGAAATCCGCGCGCTGCACGCCGCGCTGGATCCGGTCGAAACCTTGTTCGTGGTCGATTCCATGCTGGGCCAGGACGCCGTCAATACCGCGCGCGCCTTTAATGATGCCTTGCCGCTTACCGGCGTGGTGCTCACCAAACTGGACGGGGATGCGCGCGGCGGCGCCGCGCTGTCGGTGCGCCACATTACCGGCAAGCCGATCAAATTTGCCGGCGTGGGCGAAAAACTGAGCGGCCTGGAAGAATTCCATCCCGATCGCATGGCCGGCCGCATTCTGGGCATGGGCGACATACTTGGCCTGGTCGAAGAAGCCCGCAAACAGGTCGATGAACAAAAGGCGCAGGAATTTGCCAAGAAGCTCAAAACCGGCAAAGGTTTCGACTTCAATGATTTCAAGGATCAAATTTCCCAGATGCGCAAAATGGGCGGCCTGTCCGCCATGCTGGACAAACTGCCCGCGCAATTTTCGCAGGCCGCCGGGCAACTGCAGGGCGGCGTCGAAGACAAAGCCGTGCGGCGCATCGAGGGCATCATCAATTCCATGACGGCGGAAGAGCGCGCCAAGCCGGAACTGATCAAAGCCAGCCGCAAGCGCCGGATCGCCACCGGCAGCGGTACCAGCGTGCAGGAAGTCAATCGCCTGCTGTCGCAATTCGAGCAGACGCAAAAAATGATGAAACAGCTCTCGAAGGGCGGCATGCAAAAACTGATGCGCGGCATGCGCGGCATGTTCCCGGGCGGCATGCCGCACTGAGCGGCAGGCGCATAAAGGCGTGCCGCTACACCAGGACGCGGCGGCTTCCGGGCTGGGCCGCGCTACCGAATACCCCAGCCGCTATGACGCGCGCCTGCTATTTCCCATCGCGCGCGCCGGCAATCGCGCCGGGCTGGGGCTGGGCGTCGAACTGCCATTCAAGGGCGTCGATATCTGGAATGCCTACGAACTATCCTGGCTGGACCGGCGCGGCAAGCCGGTGGTCGCCACGGCGGAACTAAGCGTACCGGCCGACACGCCCTGTCTGGTCGAATCCAAGTCGCTCAAGCTGTACTTGAATTCCTTCAACCAGGAACGCCTGGCCGGCGCGCATGAATTCATCGATACCGTCGAGCGCGATCTAAGCACCGCCTGTGGCGGCCCGGTTAGTTTGAAACTGAGCGGGGCGGGCGATTTTGCCGCTACCCGCATGGGTGAGCTGGCGGGCATTTCAATAGACGACATCGAAGTCGAGATTGATACCTACGACTACGACCCCACGCTATTGACGGCTGGCGGGACCGAGTGCTGCGAGTGTCTGCGCTCGGATTTGCTCAAGTCGAATTGCCCGGTGACCGGGCAGCCGGATTGGGCCAGCGTACAGATTTGCTATTCCGGCCCGGCCATGGACCGCGCCGCGCTATTGCGCTACATCGTGTCTTTCCGGCAGCACGCCGGTTTCCACGAACACTGCGTGGAAATGCTGTTCATGGACATCCTGGCGCGCTGCGCGCCACGCGAACTGTCGATTTACGCGCGCTATACCCGGCGCGGCGGACTGGACATCAATCCGTTTCGCAGCACTTGCGCGGCGCGCCCGCCGAACAATTTGCGCAACGCGCGGCAATAGCGCGGAAACAAGGTCGGGCGGGTGGGGCATCCCATCCTCACTTGCGTCTGCGGCGCAGCGCCTCGGCCTTAGCCGGTGGCGTTGTGGTTTCCGGGTCAAACATCCAGGCGCCGTTTTAGCGCGAGCACCGCGGCGCGGAATTCCGGCGCACCGCCATAACTGGGATGCCGCGCCGGCGCCGCTTCTATGCCCATGTCGGTCAGCGAACCCTGGCACACCCGGCCCAATGCAAGGACCGGCCGGCCCGGAAACAGGGCCAGAAAATCTTCCAGCAAGGGGCGCAAGGCGCGCGTTTCCGGCCGCGTCGGCGTGCGGTTCGTAAGCACCTGGCCGGCTTCGTGCGGGTGATAGGCGACGGCATTCCACAGCACGAATTCCTGCGGCGCAAATCCGGCCCCGGTCATGGCCGACCACACGATGCTGGCGGTGCGCTCCAGCATGCCGGCCTGGTTGTGCAGTGCGGCCAGTGGACGGCTTGTGCGCGCAATGGGTCCGTCGAAATAGTTTGCGCCGGCGCCATTTGCCGCGGCAGCCAGCATGTCGCGCTCGCTGGTCATGGCGATGCCGGAAAATTTGGCGCCGCTGTAACTTGGCGCCTCGGCCACCAGCAACACGCGCGCGCGTACCAGACGGGCCGCCAGATAGCCGTGTAAATGCCCGGCGCGAATGGCCGCAGCGCTTGCGGCCAGATCATGCTCGGCATCGTGATCGCCCCAGGGATTGAACATGCGGGCAGGGTCGGGAATCAGTTTGCCGGCGGTCAGGCGCGCCATGAACGCGGCCATGGCGGAATCGGGCGGGGCGGCTCGGCTCATTGCGGGAAAGGTAAAAGTTTGAGGTGATCGGCCAGGGCCGCGCGGTCCGTGATTGTGCCCCAATGTCCGGTTCCGCGTGCCCGCGCTTTAGCCGCCTGGCTCGATTCCGGCGGGCGAATTGGCACCCGGCCGTGCCGTTTGCGGCGCTACGAACACCAACATTGCGGCCTTCACATTACGGGTGGGCGTCGCGGGTCGCGTGGATTTAACCACCCCGCCTGCACTCGACTTGTTCAGTTGCCGGAATCCTGTTCGCCCCCGGGTATTTGCTTGTTTATCGCCGCTGGGCTTGCTCTCGCCATGCCGGGTGTCATACCGGTCCAGCCGCGAAAGGCGCGCATGAAACTTTTTTCGTTGCGGAAGCCGACCGCCTGTGCGATCTGTTTGAGCGGCTTTTGCGTGCGGCGCAGAAGATGCAGGGCGTGCTCGCAGCGCAGTTCGTCCTTGAGCGCCTGCAGGCTGGTGCCTTGTTCAAGCAATTGCCGATGCAGGGTGCGCGCCGACATGGATAGGCGTGCCGCCAGCAATTCGGCCGAGGCGATTTCTTCTGGATGCGCGCGCAGCAACTGGCGCAGGCGTTGCGCCAGCAGGCGGTCGCGGCGGTAGCGCAACACCGTGAGCGGCAGTGCGCGCTGCAGCATGGCGCGCAGTGCGGCTTCGTCGCGGCACAGCGGCAGGTCGAGATAGGCGCAATCGAAACTGAACGCCGCTTGCGGCGCACCGAAGCGCACCGGTCCCGGAAACAGCAACTCATACACGCGCGCGTGCGGCGGCGCGGGAAACGGAAAATTTACCTGCGCGAGCGGAATGGCGGAATCCACCGCCCAGCTCGCGTAGCCCAGCACATAGCGCAGGCTGGTGAGCAGGCAGAACTCGCGCAATTCGCCCAATTCGCAGCGCTCTTCCAGCGCCAGGGTGGCCAGACTGCCGTCACAGTCCAGACCGTACAGTAAATCGCCCGTGAGCAGGCGATGGTGGCGGCACCAGCGCTTCAGCGCCACGCCCAGGTCGGG
This sequence comes from Rhodocyclaceae bacterium, assembly GCA_016791105.1. GTDB lineage: Bacteria > Pseudomonadota > Gammaproteobacteria > Burkholderiales > Rhodocyclaceae > JAEUNM01. Next base: position 46,462 of record JAEUNM010000017.1, read on the forward strand.
CGCGGTGATCGACGCGCGGCATAGCATGCCGTAACTGCCCCAGGGCAGGCGGCGCGAAAACCAGCCCAGCGCTTCGTCATCCAGTTCCTGCATGGCGTGGGCGGACATCAACTCCATCTGCGCCGCCGTGACGCGGCCTTGTGCGTCGTGCAGCAGGGCGGGCGCGATGCGCGCGCGCGCCAGTGCATCGGCGGGGTCGGCGCCGTAGCGGCGGTACGCCGCGACGATGGCGCGTATGAAGGCGACCGGCGTGGCGGCGATTCCGCGCGCCGGATCGGGGATGGGGGGCAGGGCGTAGCGCATGGGAAGAACAATCTAATTCATTTGGCAGGATTTGCAACCATGCCGGCGTTTCCTGTCCCGCGATTTTTCATACATTTGCAGCCCTTGACGTGCCGTATCGGGCCACGCGCCCGGTACCCAATCAGCCGCCTTATACAACGCATACTGCAACCAGGAGGAGCCGGCATGAACTTTCCAGGACTGGATTTCAATCTAGGCGAAACGACGGGCATGCTGCGCGACAGCGTGCAGGCTTTTGCGGCGGCGGAAATCGCGCCGCGCGCGGCCGATATCGACCGCGCCAACCTGTTTCCGGCCGATCTGTGGCGCAAGCTCGGCGCGCTGGGTTTGCACGGCATGACGGTGGCCGAGGAATACGGCGGCAGCAATATGGGCTACCTGGCGCACATCGTGGCGCTGGAAGAAGTGTCGCGCGCATCGGCTTCGGTCGGGCTTTCATACGGCGCGCACTCCAATCTGTGCATCAACCAGATACACCGCAACGGCACGCCCGCGCAAAAAGCCCGTTACTTGCCCAAACTGGTGGCGGGCGAGCACATCGGCGCGCTGGCAATGAGCGAACCCAACGCCGGTTCCGATGTGGTGAGCATGCGCCTGCGCGCCGACCGCAAGGGCGAGCACTACCTGCTGAATGGCTCGAAAATGTGGATTACCAACGGCGGCGATGCCGACACGCTGGTGGTGTATGCCAAAACCGATCCCGCTGCCGGTCCGCGCGGCATTACCGCATTCATCATCGAAAAAGGCATGCGCGGTTTCAGCGCCGGGCCGCATCTGGACAAGCTGGGCATGCGCGGCTCGAATACCTATCCGCTGTATTTCGACGATGTCGAAGTGCCGGCCGAAAACGTGCTGGGCGAAGTGGGTGGCGGCGTGCGCGTGCTCATGAGCGGGCTGGATTTCGAACGCGCCGTACTGTGCGGCGGCCCGCTGGGCATCATGGCGGCGTGCATGGATCAGGTGCTGCCATACTGTCACGAGCGCAAGCAGTTCGGCCAGGCGATAGGCGAATTTCAACTCATGCAGGGCAAAATTGCCGACATGTACACCACCATGAGCGCCAGCCGCGCCTATGTGTATGCGCTAGGCAGCGCCTGCGACCGCGCGCCGCACGCGCGCTCACTGCGCAAGGACGCCGCCGGGGCCATTTTGTACAGTGCCGAAAAAGCCACCTGGATGGCCGGCGAAGCGATACAGGTTCTGGGCGGAAACGGCTATATCAATGAATATGCGCCGGGCCGCCTGTGGCGCGATGCCAAGCTGTACGAAATCGGTGCCGGCACGAGCGAAATCCGGCGCATGTTGATAGGCAGGGAGTTATTCGCGGAGACCGCTTGATGAGCACGCTCAAAACCGGCGTCGATGTCAAATCCGAAGAATTTCGCGCCAATGCCGCGGCAATGCGGCGCCAGGTGGAAGATTTGCGCGCCAAGGCGGCGCAGGTCGCGCAGGGCGGCGGCGAGGCCGCACGCGCCAAGCACGTGGCGCGCGGCAAATTGCTGCCGCGCAGCCGCGTCGACCATTTGCTGGACCCCGGCACGCCGTTTCTGGAAATCGGCCAGCTCGCGGCCTGGGACATGTATGACGGCGAGGCCCCGGCGGCCGGCGTGATCGCCGGCGTCGGTCGGGTCGAAGGCGTGGAATGCATGATCGTCGCCAACGACGCGACTGTTAAGGGCGGCACCTACTATCCGATCACCGTCAAAAAGCATTTGCGCGCGCAGGAAATCGCCGAGCAGAACCACTTGCCCTGCATTTATCTGGTGGATTCCGGCGGCGCTTTCCTGCCCAAACAGGACGAGGTATTTCCGGACCGCGACCACTTCGGGCGGATATTTTTCAATCAGGCCAACATGTCGGCCAAAGGCATACCGCAGATCGCGGTGGTGATGGGCTCCTGCACGGCCGGCGGCGCCTATGTGCCGGCCATGAGCGACGAAACCGTCATCGTGAAGAACCAGGGCACGATTTTTCTGGGCGGTCCGCCGCTGGTGCGCGCGGCCACCGGCGAAATCGTGACGGCGGAAGATTTGGGCGGCGGCGACGTACATACGCGCATTTCCGGCGTGGCCGACCACCTGGCTGAAAACGACGCCCATGCGCTCTACATCGCGCGCCGCATCGTTGCCAACCTGAACCGCGTAAAGCCGGCCCAAATGGCGATCAGCAGCGCCGAAGAGCCGGTATACGACCCGGAGGAAATTTACGGCTGCGTGCCGGCCGATACGCGCAAGCCTTACGACGTGCGCGAAATCATCGCGCGCATCGTGGATGGTTCGCGCTTCGACGAATTCAAGGCGCGCTACGGCAATACGCTGGTTACCGGCTTCGCCAACCTGTACGGCTGCCCGGTCGGGCTGGTGGCCAATAACGGCATCCTGTTTTCCGAATCGGCGCAGAAGGGCGCGCATTTCATCGAGCTGTGCGCGCAGCGCAGCATCCCGCTTATTTTTCTGCAGAACATCACCGGCTTCATGGTCGGCCGCAAGTACGAAAACGCCGGCATCGCCAAGGACGGCGCAAAAATGGTGACGGCGGTGGCGACCGCCGCCGTGCCCAAACTCACCATGCTGATCGGCGGTTCATTCGGCGCCGGCAATTACGGCATGTGCGGCCGCGCCTATTCGCCGCGCTTCCTGTGGATGTGGCCGAATTCGCGCATATCCGTGATGGGCGGCGAACAGGCCGCCAGCGTGCTGGCCACGGTGCGCCGCGAAGCCATGGAAGCGCGCGGCGCCGCCTGGAGCGCTGCCGAAGAAGAGGCGTTCAAGGCGCCGGTGCGCGAACAGTACGAGCGGCAAGGCCACCCGTACTACGCCACGGCGCGGCTGTGGGACGACGGCATCGTCGATCCGGCGCAAAGCCGGCGCGTGCTGGGCCTGTCTTTGTCCGCCACGCTCAATGCGCCGCTCGCGCCGACGCGATTCGGCGTATTCCGCATGTAATCCGCGCGCCGGCCGGCTGTGCCGCGCCGGGCCCGATAGACGCAGGGAACGGGGAAGCCCCATGTTCGACAAGATACTGATTGCCAATCGCGGCGAAATTGCCTGCCGCGTGATCAAAACCGCGCGCCGCATGGGCATGCGCACGGTGGCCGTGTATTCGGAAGCCGACGCCGGCGCGCGCCACGTGCGCCTGGCCGATGAAGCGGTGCTGATCGGCCCGGCCGCCGCGCGCGAGAGCTACCTGGTGATCGAAAACGTGATCGCCGCGGCACGCCAGACCGGCGCCCAGGCCATACACCCGGGCTATGGCTTTTTGTCCGAAAACGAGGCGTTTTGTGCCGCCTGCGACGAGGCGGGCATCGTGTTCGTGGGCCCGCCGGTGGCGGCGATACGCGCCATGGGTTCCAAATCGGAAGCCAAAAAGCTCATGGAAAAAGCCGGCGTGCCACTTACGCCGGGTTACCACGGCGACGAACAGGCGCCGGATTATCTGCACGCCCAGGCCGAAGGCATAGGCTATCCGGTGCTCATCAAGGCCGCCGCGGGCGGTGGCGGCAAAGGCATGCGCCTGGTCGAAAAGGGCGAGGACTTCCAGGAAATGCTGGCTTCGTGCCGGCGCGAGGCGCGCTCCGCCTTCGGCGACGAACACGTGTTGATCGAAAAGTACATCACACGTCCGCGCCACGTCGAAATCCAGGTGTTCGGCGACACGCTGGGCAACTATGTGTACCTGTTCGAACGCGATTGTTCGGTGCAGCGCCGCCACCAGAAAGTGCTGGAAGAAGCGCCCGCACCCGGCATGACCGCGGCGCGGCGTGCGGCGATGGGCAAAGCCGCCGTGGATGCCGCCCGCGCGGTGGGCTACACCGGCGCCGGCACGGTGGAATTCATCGCCCAGCAGGACGGCAGCTTTTACTTCATGGAAATGAATACGCGCCTGCAGGTCGAACACCCGGTAACGGAAATGATTACCGGGCTCGATCTGGTGGAATGGCAGTTGCGCGTCGCCGCCGGCGAGCCGCTGCCCTTGGCGCAGGAACAGCTCGCGATCCGCGGCCACGCGCTCGAAGCGCGCATTTATGCGGAAGACCCGGCACGCGGCTTTTTGCCTTCCACCGGCCGTCTGGTGCACCTTGCGACGCCGCCGGAAGGCGTGAATGTGCGCATCGATACCGGCGTGGAAGAGGGCGACGCCATCAGCCAGCACTACGACCCCATGATCGCCAAGCTCATCGTGTGGGACCAGAACCGCGAGCGCGCCTGTGCGCGCATGTTGCAGGCGCTGGCGGAATACCGCGTGGTGGGGGTGGCCAACAACATCGAATTTCTGAGCCGGCTGGTGGCCTGCCCGGCCTTCGCCCAGGCCGACCTGGATACAGGGCTGATCGAGCGCGAATCCGGCTACCTGTTTCCGCAGGACGACGCGGTGCCGGACGACGTATATCGCGTCGCTGCGCTGGCCGAACTGATGCGCGAGGCGCACCGCGCGCAGGAAGCCGCGCGCCGCACGAGCGATGCCGCTTCGCCCTGGCATGCGCGTGACGGCTGGCGGCTCAATGCCGCGGCGTGGCGCGAATTGCTGTTTCGCCGCGGCGAACAGCAGATAGCCGTGCAGGTGGCCTATCGCAGCAACGCTTTCCTGCTCGGCATGCATGGCGGCAGCGTGGCGGCGCGCGGCGAGCCGGCCGGGCGCGGGCGCCTGCGCGTGGAACTGGACGGCACGCGCATGGACGCCACGGTGATCGCGGCGGGCGAAAAGCGCCATGTGTTTCTGCACGGCCGCGCCTGGCAACTGGCCTGTGTCGATCCGCTGCACCAGACCACCGAAGGCGGCGGCGCCGAAGGCGGCCTGCTGGCGCCCATGCCGGGCAAGGTGATTGCGCTGATTGCCGAGCCGGGCAGCCGCGTCGCCAAAGGTGCGCCACTATTGATACTCGAAGCCATGAAAATGGAACACACCATCAAGGCGCCTGCCGCCGGCACGGTGCGCGCATTTCGCCATCAGGTGGGTGACCAGGTGGGTGACGGCGCCGAACTGGTGGATTTCGCGGCCGAACAGGCTTGAGGCGGGCGGTACAAAAAACAGCACACGACAGCAAACCGGAGGAGACGATATGGAAACCCTGAGTTACGTGCATGGCGCGTCGGATGCGGCGCTCATAGGCCAGACCATAGGCCAGTATTTCGATGCGGCGTGTGAGCGCCACGCGGCGCGCGAAGCGCTGGTGGTGCGCCACCAGAACGTACGCCTTACCTATGCCGAATTGCGTTCGCGCGTCGACGCGCTGGCCTGCGGTTTGATGCGGCTGGGGCTCAAGCCCGGCGCGCGCATAGGCATCTGGTCGCAAAACAATATGGAGTGGGCGCTCACCCAGTTCGCCACTGCCAAGGCCGGTCTGGTGCTGGTCAATATCAACCCGGCTTACCGGCGCTCCGAACTCGAATACGCGCTGAATAAGGTGGGCTGTAGCGCGCTCATCATGTCGCCGGCTTTCAAAACCAGCGACTACATCGCCATTCTGGGCGAACTGGCACCCGAACTGGCTACCAGCCAGCCCGGCGCGCTACAGGCCAAGCGCCTGCAGGCCCTGCGCTGGGTGATACGCCTGGGCAGCGAGCGCACGCCCGGCATGCTCAATTTCGACGATCTGATGGCGCCGGCCGCGCCAGGCGAATTGCAGGCGCTGGAAGCTTTGGGCGAGGGTCTGCAGTTCGACGAAGCCGTGAATATCCAATTTACCTCCGGCACCACCGGCGCGCCCAAAGGCGCCACGCTGTCGCATCACAACATTCTGAATAACGGGCATTTCGTCGGCAGCGCCATCGCACTGGCGGCGGGCGACCGGCTGTGCATACCGGTGCCGCTCTATCACTGTTTCGGCATGGTGATGGGCAATCTGGGCTGTCTGACCCACGGCGCCACCATGGTTTATCCGGGCGAAGCGTTCGACCCGCTTGCCACACTGGAAACCCTGGCGGCCGAACGCTGCACCGCCTGTTATGGCGTGCCCACCATGTTCATCGCCATGCTGGATCATCCGCGCTTCGAGGAATTCGACCTCGCCAGCCTGCGCACCGGCATCATGGCCGGCAGCCCCTGTCCGGTCGAAGTAATGCGCCGCGTAATCGCCAAAATGCACATGAGCCAGGTGACCATCGCCTACGGCATGACGGAAACCTCGCCGGTATCGTTCCAGAGCGGAACTAATGATCCGCTCGACCGCCGCGTATCCACGGTGGGCCGCGTACAGCCGCACTGCGAGGTGAAAATCGTCGATTTCGCCGGCCGCGTGGTGCCGCGCGGCACACCGGGCGAACTATGTACGCGCGGTTATTCCGTCATGCTGGGTTATTGGGACGACCCAGACAAAACCCGCGAAGCCGTGGATGCGGCGGGCTGGATGCACACCGGCGACCTCGCCACGATAGACGCCGAGGGCTATTGCAACATCGTCGGCCGCATCAAGGACATGGTGATACGCGGCGGCGAAAACATTTACCCGCGCGAAATCGAGGAATTTCTGTATGGGCACCCGGCCGTGCAGGACGTGCAGGTAGTGGGCGTGCCGGATAGCAAATACGGCGAGGAATTGTGCGCCCTCATCATCCTGCGTGCGGGCGCACGACTAACCGCGGCGGAGGTGCAGGACTATTGCCGCGCGCAGATCGCGCACTACAAGGTGCCGCGCTACATCAAATTTGTCGAAAGTTTCCCCATGACCGTGACCGGCAAAATCCAGAAATTCCAGATTCGCGAACAACTGAAGCGCGAACTGGGCCTGACCGACGCCCGTACTGCCTGAGGCCCGCACGCATGGCGCTCCCCGCAACAGTGAAACTTGTCGAAGTCGGCCCGCGCGATGGCTTGCAGAACGAAAAGCAGAGCGTCGATACCGCCACCAAAATCGAGTTGATCGCGCGCCTGGGCGCGGCCGGGCTGCGCGCCATCGAAGCGGCGTCTTTCGTTTCGCCCAAATGGGTGCCGCAAATGGCCGATGCGGCGGCGGTGCTGACCGGCATCGCGCGCCGCAGCGGCGTGTCCTATCCGGTGCTCACGCCCAATCTGCAGGGCTTCGAAGCGGCGCTGGCGGCCGGCGCCGAGGAGGTGGCGGTATTCGCCGCGGCGTCGGAAAGCTTCAGTCAGCGCAACATCAATTGCAGCATCGCCGAATCCCTGGCGCGCTTTGATCCCGTCATGCACGGCGCGCGCATGGCCGGCGTGAAAGTACGCGGCTATGTGTCCTGCGTGCTGGGTTGCCCCTACGAAGGCGACATCGCGCCCGCCGCGGTGGCTGCCGTGGCGGCCAAACTGTATGAGATGGGGTGTTACGAAGTGACCCTGGGCGACACCATAGGCACCGGCACTCCGCTCAAAACCCAGCGCATGCTGGGTGCCGTGCTGGAACACCTGCCGGTCGAGCGCGTCGCCGGCCATTACCACGATACCTACGGCATGGCGGTGGCGAATATCTACGCCTCGCTGCAAATGGGCGTGGCCACCTTCGATTCGTCGGTGGCTGGGCTGGGCGGCTGCCCCTACGCCAAGGGGGCGTCCGGCAATGTCGCCACCGAAGACGTCGTGTATCTGCTGCAAGGCATGGACATCGATTGCGGCGTCGATCTCGACCAGTTGCTCGCCTGTTCGGCCTGGATCAGCGGCGTGCTGGGCCGGCGCCCGGCTTCGCGTGTGGGTCAGGCGCGCTGTTCATCCGCGCCGGCTTAGCCGCCTGGCACCTGCAAACCCCCGTTTGTCTCGTCGGCGGCACTTCGCGCCGCGGCGGGCGGTCGACTGCGTCTTTCGCGCGGCAACCCGGACGCGCGATACTTGATGCCGCGGGCCTGCGGTGGCCCGCCCGGCGACAGCTAAACCAGCGGAGGAACCCTCATGGCGGATGATCGCAATTCGGACGATTCGGAGCGGCTGAAAGCCGTGCGGCCGCAGCGCGAAGTGATGACGCGGCAGCGCCTGCCGTATTTCGTGGGCATTTCGGCGGATAGCGTGGGTAGCCAGGGGCTGGCCATGCACATCGTGGTCATACCGCCCGGCGCGCGCGCGGCGCCGCACCTGCATCAGGGCTATGAGACAGCCATCTATGTACTCGAAGGCCGCGTCGAAACGCGCTATGGCCGCCAGCTCGAACATAGCGTCATCAGCGAAGCCGGCGATTTTCTCTACATCCCGCCCGACCTTCCGCACGAAGCGATAAACCTCAGCGACAGCGAACCCGCGCGCGCGGTAGTGGCACGCAACGATGCCGCCGAGCAGGAAAAAGTGCTGCCCTACACGCCGGATTCCGACGCCCAGGCGGCGGCCTGAAGGGCAGGGGCGGGCGGGCGAAATTTTTCCGACGCCGCGCGCAGTAAGCGATAACATGCGCGGCGCGGGCGTGCCCGCTCAATGCGTCTACCTGCGCAGCGCCTTGGAAAGGAGCCGGTGGTGAGGATGGACGAAGCAGAACGCGAAAATTCCGCCAGCGCACCCTATGCGGGCCTGACGCCGGATGTGGTGCTGGACGCGCTGGACGCGGTCGGACTATACGGCGACGGTCGCCTGCTGGCCTTGAACAGTTTTGAAAACCGCGTGTATCAAGTCGCGCTGGACGGCGCCGCGCCGGTGGTGGCGAAATTTTATCGGCCCGGCCGCTGGAGCGACGCGCAAATACTCGAAGAGCACGCCTTCCTGGCGGACCTGAGCGAACACGAAGTGCCCGCCGTCGCGCCCCTGGTGCTGGGCAGCGGCGGCACCCTTGCCACCCACGCGGGCTACCGCTATGCGGTATTTCCACGCCAGGGCGGCCGCGTACCGGACCTCGAAAACCGCGACGCGCTGGAACGCCTGGGCTGTTACATCGGCCGCATCCATGCCCTGGGCGCCGTGCGCGCATTTGCCGAGCGGCCCACGCTGGGCATACAAAGCTATGGCCGCGAACCGCGCGACTGGCTGGCCGCGAGCGACTTCGTGCCGGCCGAATTACGCCCGGCCTGGCTTGCCGCGGTCGACCTGGCGCTGGAAAGCGTGGCGCGCTGCCTTGACGCCGCCGGCAACGTCGCCCGCATCCGACTGCACGGCGACTGCCACGCCGGCAACGTACTGTGGCTGGACGGCCCGCATTTCGTGGATTTCGACGACGCCCGCAACGGCCCTGCCGTGCAGGATTTATGGATGCTGGCCGACGCACTGGGCGAGCCGGCCGAAGCCTGGGAATGCCTGCTGCGCGGCTACCGCCTGTTCATGGATTTCGACCGCCGCGAACTATTGCTGGTCGAAGCCTTACGCACCCTGCGACTTATCCACTACGCCTACTGGATCGCCCGCCGCTGGTCCGACCCGGCATTCCCGGCCGCATTCCCGTGGTTTGGAACGGTCCGTTACTGGCAGGACCGCATACTGGAACTAAAAGAACAAATCGGTGCGATGACGTGTTAGTAACGTAGGTTGGGGTGAGCTAGCGAACCCCAACACCCGGCGGA
>JAEUNM010000107.1 GCA_016791105.1 Rhodocyclaceae bacterium
GTCCTTGACCATGAAAATGAAATCGGTCATGGCCGGGCTATACACGGCGCCGCCCGCGCAGGGCCCCATGATGAGCGATATTTGCGGGATCACGCCGGAGGCCATCACGTTGCGCTGGAACACCTCGGCATAGCCGCCCAGGGAGGCCACGCCTTCCTGGATGCGCGCGCCGCCGGAGTCGTTGAGGCCGATCACCGGTGCGCCGACCTTCATGGCGTGATCCATGATCTTGCAGATTTTTTCGGCATGGGCTTCCGACAGCGAACCGCCGAATACCGTGAAATCCTGCGAAAACACGAACACCAGACGGCCGCTGATGGTGCCGTAGCCGGTCACCACGCCGTCGCCCGGCACGGTTTCCTTTTCCATGCCGAAATCCGTGCAGCGGTGCTCCTTGAACATGTCCCACTCTTCAAAGGTGCCGGCATCGAGTAGCAGTTCGATGCGCTCGCGCGCGGTGAGCTTGCCGCGCTTGTGCTGCGAGTCTATGCGCTTCTGGCCGCCGCCCAGGCGTGCGGCCTCGCGCTTTTGTTCCAGTTGCCGGATGATGTCTTGCATGGAAGTTCCTTATTCGCCTTTCTGGTTCGGTGTTACGGCCTCGCCGCAGCAGCGCGGCCGAATTTCAGCTTGCGGCGCGTGCGGCCGCTTGCAAACTTCACTTCAAGGGCCGGCACGGCCCGTAAACGCAGCCAGCAGCCGGTCGGCCGCCGCCCCCGGCGTAGTGTCGCCCCGTTCCACGCGCTGCATCAGCTCGGGTAACAGGGCACGCACCTCGGCGTGATCGTGAAAGCGTGCGCGCAGGCCCTGGTCGATCAGGCTCCAGGTCCAGTCCGCCGCCTGGTGGCGGCGCCGCGCCTCCCAGGCGCCGCTGGCCTGCATCTGTTCGCGGTAGCGCTGCACTTCGGCCAAAAAGCCGTCCAGGCCTTCGCCGGCCAGCGCCGACATGCCGATCACCGGCGTGCGCCAATCCGGCGCATGGGCGCGCAGCATGGACAGGGCGCCGCGCATCTGGCTCATGGCGAGCTGGGCGGCGCGCGGATCGATGTCGCACTTGTTGAATACCACCAGATCGGCCAGTTCGACGATGCCTTTCTTGATGGCCTGCAGGTCGTCGCCGGCATTGGGCAATTGCAGCAGCACGAACATGTCGGTCATGCCCGCCACGGCGGTTTCGGATTGGCCCACGCCCACGGTTTCGACGATCACGATGTCAAACCCGGCGGCTTCGCACACCAGCATGGATTCGCGCGTGCGGGCGGCCACGCCGCCCAGCGAACCGGCCGAGGGCGAGGGGCGGATGTAGGCTTCGGGCGCCATGGACAGTTTTTCCATGCGCGTCTTGTCGCCTAGGATGGAACCGCCCGTCACGCTGGAGGAGGGGTCTATGGCCAGCACGGCCACCTTGTGCCCCTGGCCTATCAGGTGCATGCCCAGCGCTTCGATGAAAGTGGATTTGCCCACCCCCGGCACGCCCGATATGCCCAGGCGCAGCGAGCGCCCGCTATGCGGCAGCAGGCTTTCGAGCAGCGCGTGCGCACGCGCGCGGTGATCCGCCCGCGTCGATTCGAGCAAAGTGATGGATTTGGCGATGCCGCGGCGTTCGGCACGCAGCACGCCTTCCATGAGCCTAGCGTCGCCCTCCGGCAATTCGCGCATCATGTCGTTTTGTGGTTGGTCTGGATCGACGGCAGGGCTTGCCGCTTGCTCAGGCCGCCGCGCGTGCCTTGCGTATCGCCGCCAGGGTTTCGCGCGCCGCGCGCGGCACCGGCGTGCCGGGCCCGAATATGCAGGACGCGCCGGCTGCGTACAGGGCGTCGTAATCCTGCGCGGGAATCACGCCGCCCGCCACCACCACGATATCTTCGGCGCCCTGCGCGCGCAGGGCTTGCACGAGCTGCGGCAGCAGGGTTTTGTGTCCCGCCGCGAGGGTGGATACGCCGACCACGTGCACGTCGTTTTCCACCGCCTGGCGGGCGGCTTCGTCCGGCGTCTGGAACAGCGGGCCGACGTCCACGTCGAAGCCGAGGTCGGCAAACGCGGTGGCGATGACTTTCGCGCCGCGGTCGTGGCCGTCCTGGCCCAGCTTGGCGATCATGATGCGCGGACGGCGACCTTCTTCGGCCGAAAAGGCCTCGATGTCGGATTTGAGCGTTTCCCAGCTTTCTTCGCCTTCGACCACGGCAGAGTAAACTCCGGATACGGTTTGATTGCGCGCCACGTGGCGCCCCCATACGCTTTCCAGCGCGTCCGAAATTTCGCCCACCGTGGCGCGCAGGCGCACCGCCTTGATGGTGAGGTCGAGCAGGTTGCCCTGCCCGGTTTTGGCGCAGTCGGACAAAGCCGCCAGTGCGCCGTCCACCTTGCTCTGGTCACGCGTGGCGCGGATGCGGCCCAGGCGCGCGATTTGTGCCTCGCGCACGGCATGGTTGTCTACCTCCAGTATTTCTACCGGTGCCTCTTCCTTTAGTTTGTATTTATTGACGCCCACGATCACGTCGCGGCCGCTGTCGATGCGCGCCTGCTTTTCGGCGGCGCACTTTTCGACCTGCATCTTGGCCCAGCCGGATTCGACGGCTTTGGTCATGCCGCCCATGGCCTCGACTTCTTCGATGATGGCCCAGGCGCCGTCCGCCATGTCCTGCGTGAGCTTTTCCATCATGTACGAACCGGCCCAGGGGTCGATCACGTTACAGATGTGGGTTTCTTCCTGAATGATGAGTTGCGTGTTGCGCGCGATGCGGGCGGAAAATTCCGTCGGCAGCGCGATGGCTTCGTCCAGCGAATTGGTGTGCAGCGACTGCGTGCCGCCGAATACCGCCGCCATCGCCTCGATGGCCGTGCGCACCACGTTGTTGTACGGGTCCTGTTCGGTGAGCGTCCAGCCCGAGGTCTGGCAGTGCGTGCGCAGCATGAGCGACTTCGGATTTTTCGGCGCGAATTCTTTCATGATGCGCCACCACAAGAGGCGCGCCGCGCGCAGCTTGGCCACCTCCAGATAGAAATTCATGCCGATGGCGAAAAAGAACGACAGCCGCCCGGCGAATTCGTCCACGTCCATGCCCTTGGCCAGCGCCGTGCGCACGTATTCCTTGCCGTCCGCCAGCGTGAATGCCAGTTCCAGCGCCTGCGTGGCGCCGGCTTCCTGGATGTGGTAGCCGGAAATCGAAATCGAGTTGAACTTCGGCATGTTGCGCGCCGTGTACTCGATGATGTCGGCGATGATGCGCATCGACGGTTCGGGCGGATAGATATAGGTGTTGCGGACCATGAACTCCTTGAGAATGTCGTTCTGGATGGTCCCGGACAGTTTGTCCTGCGTCACGCCCTGCTCTTCCGCCGCGATCACATAGCCGGCCAGAATGGGCAGCACCGCGCCATTCATGGTCATGGACACGGATACCTTTTCGAGCGGGATGCCGTCGAACAGGATTTTCATGTCTTCCACCGAATCGATGGCCACGCCGGCCTTGCCGACATCGCCCACGACGCGCGGATTGTCCGAATCGTAACCGCGGTGGGTAGCCAGATCGAAAGCCACCGACACGCCCTGCCCACCCGCCGCCAGCGCCTTGCGATAGAAGGCGTTGGACGCTTCGGCAGTGGAAAAGCCGGCGTACTGGCGTATGGTCCAGGGACGCACCGCGTACATGGTGGGCTGCGGGCCGCGCAGGAAAGGCGCAAAGCCCGGCAAGGTATCCGCATAGGCCAGGCCGGCCACGTCCGCGCGCGTGTACAGCGGGCGCACCCGTATGCCTTCCGGCGTGACCCAATCGAGCTTGCTTACGTCACCGCCCGGTGCCGATTTGGCGGCCGCCTTGAGCCACGCGTCCGTTTTGGAAGAATCGTGCAGATCAGCCATTGGATTTGTCCTTTTCCTGATGCGAGCCGGTTTGCCTGGAGCGAGCAGGCCCGACGCAAATTTTTTTGGGGGCGGCCGGATGCGGGAACCCGCGACGAGACCGGCAAAAGCGCTTGACGGAGATAATACTTTATTCATAATTATGAATGCAATATCCGATTACAACATAACCCGACACCAATCCCAGTGAAAAATGGACGAAAACAACATTCGACACCGCGCGCTCTACCAGGAGGTGGCAGAGCGGCTGCGGATACGCATCCTGAATCAGGAATTCCCGCCCGGCGGGTGGATAGATGAACAAGCCATCGCCGCCCAATACGGAATATCTCGAACCCCCCTGCGTGAGGCGCTCAAAGTGCTCGCATCGGAAGGCCTGGTCGATCTGAAACCCCGGCGCGGCTGTTATGTCGCCGAGGTGAACGATGCCGACATCGCCGACATATTCGCCGTGCTGGCGTTGCTGGAAGGCCGCTGCGCGGCCGATGCGACGCGTGGTTTGCGCGCCGACGAATTGCGCATGCTCGAAAAGCTGCACGAAAAACTCGAACGCTGCGCCGCCAGCGAAGACATCGACGGGTTTTTCGAAATCAACCAGCAGTTTCACCGCCGCGTGCAGGAATTTTGCGGCAATCGCTGGCTGATGCAGATGATCGAAGACCTGCGCAAGGTGGTGAAGCTCAACCGCCGCCATTCGCTGGACGTGGAAGGCCGCCTCGCCAGATCGCTGGTCGAGCACCGCAGCATCATGGACGCCATGCGCCGCGGCGACGTTGCCGCGGCCGAACTGGCCATGCGCACCCACATCGAGGGCGGGCGCGATTCCATGCTGGCAGCGTCCAGCGCTGCGGCGGCCGCGCAACCGGCAGGCAAACGCCTCACCGCCTGAGCAGGGCTGGCGGCGCGGGTCTGGCCCGCGTCGACGGCCCGCTCGGGTCCGGCCGCGCGCAGCCCGCGCCCTGAAGGCAGGCTTACCGGCCGGCTGCGCGCCAGTCCATACTTGCTGCCGGCGCGGCCTGCGGCGTGGGGTCGGTGCGCCTGCACCGGCCGGCGGTTTTCCGCACCCGTTACAATCGCGCAAAATGCCCGCGCGGCGTATTCGCGCCTGGCACTTGGGGAATCCACATGTACACATCGGATCGCGAAAATCAGGCGATGCAGCCCGCGCAGCCGGCCACCGACTCCGTGGTGCTGCACGTCGACCTGCGCGACGTGGTGTACGCGCTGGCCGATGCGCTCGACCTGGTAGGCGTGGACGACGTCCACCACGGCAAGCGGGTGGGCACCATGGCGGCCGATTGTGCACGTCCGCTCGGGCTGGGCGAGGACGACTGCAATTTCCTGTTCGACCTCGGCTTGCTGCACGACATAGGCGTGTCCTCGACGCGCACGCACAATCGCCTGGTGGAAGAATTCGACTGGACCGGCTCACAAGTGCATTGTGAGCACGGCCATGCCCTGCTGCGCGAATTTGCGCCCCTGGCGGCGATGGCCCTGCCCGTGCGCTACCACCACACGCGCTGGGATCGCCTGGCCGACGCGCACGAAGTCGACGGCCCCACGGCACTGAAGGCCAATCTTATATTCCTCACCGACCGCGTCGATGCACTGGCGGCGCCGCATTACGCGGGCGGCGGCATATTGGGCGGCGCGGCGCACATACGCGCGCAAATTTCCACCCACGCCGGCACCTATTTCGCCCCGCATCTGGTCGAAGCATTCCTGCACGCCTCCGCCTGCGAAGCGTTCTGGCTGCAACTGGAACCGCGCGGTCTGGGCGCCGTGCTGCACAACATGGCGGCGCGGCGCGCCCCCTACCGCGCCACCCTGGCGGAACTGCAGCAGCTCGCGCGGCTATTCGCCCGCATCGTCGACAGCAAAAGCCCCTTCACGGCGGAACATTCGCGTGGCGTCGCGCAACTCGCGCGCTACCTGGGCGAACGCATGAACCTGCCGCGCGCGCAATGCGAAAAACTCGAAATCGCCGGTTTGCTGCACGACCTCGGCAAATTGCGCATCCCCGACGAAATACTCGACAAACCGGGGCCGCTCGACGAACGCGAGCGCCAGATCATGCACACCCACAGTTTCGAAACCTTCCAGATATTGCGCAACATACGCGGCCTGGAAGAAATCACCCCCTGGGCGGCCTGGCATCACGAAGAACCCAACGGCAGCGGCTACCCCTTCCGGCTGCACGCCGCCGATCTGCCGCTGGAAGCGCGCATATTGCGCGTGGCCGATATCTTTCAGGCCATGGTGCAGGACCGCCCCTACCGCCGCGGCCTGAGTCCGGACAAAGTACTGGCGTTTTTCGACGACCTGCTCGCGCAGGGCCGCGTCGATGGCGACATACTCGATGTGATCCGGGCCGACCTGGGCAGCGCTTACGCCAGTGCCTCCGCTGTGCCGGCGTAGGTCCGCCGAGATCAAACTGACCGCTCCTAGCTGGGGGCGTGGGCGTCTCGCCCGCGCAATTGCAGCCCAGCCTGTGCGCCCGCGGGCGGGACGCCCGCGCCCCCAAGGGTCGGCGCGTACGCGCCCGGCCCAAACTAAACGCCCCACGCTGGGGGCGTGGGCGTCTCGCCCGCGCGGTTGCCGCCCGGCGTCTCGCCCGCGCAATCGCGGCCCAGCCTGTGCGCCCGCGGGCGGGACGCCCGCGCCCCCAAGGGTCGGCGCGTACGCGCCCGGCCCAAACTAAACGCCCCACGCTGGCGGCATGGGCGTCTCGCCCGCGCGCTTGCCGCCCGGCGTCTCGCCTGCGCAATTGCCGCCCAGCCTGTGCGCCCGCGGGCGGGACGCCCGCGCCTCCAAGGGTCGGCCCAGACGCGCCCGGCCCAAACTAAACGCCCCACGCTGGGGACGTGGGCGTCTCGCCCGCGCGGTTGCCGCCCGACGTCTCGCCCGCGCAAGCGCGGCCCAGCCTGTGCGCCCGCGGGCGGGACACCCGCGCCCCCAAGGGGCGGCGCGTACGCGCCCGGCCCAAACTAAACGCCCCGCGCTGGGGACGTGGGCGTCTCGCCCGCGCGCCTGCCGCCCGGCGTCTCGCCCGTGCAAGCGCGGCCCAGCCTGTGCGCCCGCGGGCGGGACGCCCGCGCCCCCAAGGGGCGGCGCGTACGCGCCCGGCCCAAACTAAACGCCCCGCGCTGGGGACGTGGGCGTCTCGCCCGCGCGGTTGCCGCCCGGCGTCTCGCCCGCGCAATCGCGGCCCAGCCTATGCGCCCGCGGGCGGGACGCCCGCGCCCCCAAGGGCGATGCCAACCCGCTCGGCCCCAACCAGGCGCCGCACGAGCGCACCGCAACCAAGCGGCTCAAGCCTCAAGCAAAGAATACGCATTACCAATGCCGCGTCCGAACAGCGGCAGGGACAGGCTGCGTCTGGCCAGTAAAAACATGGCGGCGTTCCAGCTTTGCCGCGGCATGCCTTCCGGCTCTCCGGTAAGGCCGTGGAACCATTCGTTGAACTGCCAGCCACCGGCTGCGCTGGCGCGCGCCAGGTCCGCCAGCACCGTTTCCGCCTGCCGGCGGCGGCCGGCAAGATCGAGTGCCATTACCCAGAACCCGCCCACGAAAGGCCATATGCCGCCATTGTGGTAACGGTGCGCCAGGTTCTGCCTGTGCCGCGCCATGTAGGGCCGCCACAACGGCTCGGCGGGCTGTATGGGGGTTTGGGTAACGCGCATGGGATAGGGGGCGCCGGCCTGGTTGCGAGCTATCGCGGCCAGGATGCGGCAAGTCTGGTGGTCGCCGGCAAGGCCGAACAGCACGGCCAGCAAATTGCCGAACAGGTCGCCTTCTTCGCCCCAACTGGCGAGATTTACGAAACTAAGATAAAGCTCGCGCGGCGACGCATGGCGGCGCCGGCGGCGCACGTAATGCATCATGAGACGCACGCGCTTGTGCGTGGCGCGCAGGTCCGCGAAAGGGTCGAACAGATAGTTGAAGTGCTCGTGCGTTTTTGCCGCGTGCGGCAGGGCATATATGCGCTTGACGTGGTACCACAGCGCGTTCGTATACAGCACGAACCCGGATCGCGGCATGATGTCGGCCCAGTCGCTGGCTTCGTTCTGCTGCAGCAGGAAAAATTGCGGGTGCTCCTGGCAGGCCAGCCAGTCCAGTGCGCGCGCTACCTGCTCGGACAAGTGGCCGATCAGCCCGGCGTGCTGCACGGCGATCAACCACCACAGCGTCGCGTCTATGCAGCCCAGATACCAGAAGTCGGCGCCGCCGCGGCCATCCACATATTTGGGGATTTGCCCGTTGCCGGCCTGGCGGCTGGCCAGACTTTCCAGGCTGAGCCGCGCCCCGGCGGCCAGGGCGCGATCACCGCAATGCAGGGCGGCCAGCGCACAAATGGCGGCGTCACGGCCAAACACGCGGTCGTAACCGCGGCTTTGTGCTGCAGCGCCAGGCGCCGCCGCCAGAAAGCCGAGCGGGCCCAGATTTTCGCGCAGCAGGGCCAGGGCCTCGACCGCGCAGGTTTCGATCAATGTTTCTGCATCGATACTGTCCGGCTCAGTCGAGCGCATATCCCAGACCAAACAGCAGCGTCGAGTCGAACTCGCGGCGCCCGGGTGCCGGCGTGCTTTCCCAATCCACGTTCAGGCCGGCAGTGGCGGTGAGCGAACGCCCGAGCGGCAGGCGCAGGCCGGTGCGGGTATGCACCACGGTGCCGGAACCGCTCTGCAGGGCGTGTATGCCGTTCTGATCGGCGAACAGTTCGAGCGAGGTTTCCGACAGTTTGTGGCGAAACGCCAGGCCCCAGCCCAGCGCCGGGAAACTGTTGCTGTCGACGATTTCGCGCTCGGTACGCACGTAGAGCAAGCCGCCGCGCAGTGCCAGCGAGGTCATTTTGTCGTCATAGATCTGATAACCATAGCCGCCGCCCGCGGTACTGCGCAGGCGTATGTCCTTGAAGCGATCTTTCTCGAACGAAGCTTCGGCATAGATAAATTGGCGCGGGCGGAAAAAATGGTCCCAATTGCCGCGCACGCTCCAGTTCCAGACCGATACGCGACCATCTTCGCGGTTGCGGTTGGCTTCGGCCCCGGCGATGAAACGCTCGCCCTTGGTGCGCAGTTGTACCGCGCCGTCGGTATGCAATACGTCAGCCGAGGAATTTCCGCGGTTCGAACTCATGGCGACATTGGCACGGGCCAGCAGATGGTAGCCTATGCCCGACTCTTCCGGCGTCGGTTTGATGAAACGTATGCGCGGCAGCGCCACCACCGTCGCTTCCGCCTGCCCCGGTTCAAGCCGCGCCGCCCGCTCGGGTGCTTCCGCCAGCCGGGCTTTCATGCTCGAGCCGTCATCCAGTACCACCCCCACCTTCCCGTCGGTACTGAGGCTTTCGATGGCAGACCAGCGCACGTCGATTTCTCCGGCATAAGTCGTGCGCAAGCGCAACTTGTCGCCCGCCATGTGCAGAATGGTACCGCTCAGGCGGTCGCCATTTTTCAGTCTGATCTGGTCGGCGCAGACCGGGGCTGCCAACAGCATTGCCAGCGGCAGGACGGGGATGGCAGACTTTCTAATGAACATGACGCTCCCCTCTGACGATAAAGCTTTATTGCATGTGAACTGCAGCGCCGTGCCATTAAAGTCATGGCACGGACAGGGGTACAAGGTGCTGGAATGGGTGGCGGAAGCGCCACCGGCATGGCGACCAAATTGACG
Organism: Rhodocyclaceae bacterium; assembly: GCA_016791105.1. GTDB lineage: Bacteria > Pseudomonadota > Gammaproteobacteria > Burkholderiales > Rhodocyclaceae > JAEUNM01. The sequence continues at coordinate 9,536 of JAEUNM010000107.1, forward strand.
ATCAGCGACGCGGACAGTGAATCGATCGGTGCCCGCGAGGCGGCAGTACGCAGCGCTCTGACACTGCGTCCCGTCCTGCAATGGTGCTCACACTGCGACAGCGCGCGGCGGGCGAGACCCCAGCGCCGGCCGCGTGCCGCTCCGGGTGCGGCTATTTCTGCGCCGAACGGTCCCGCTCGCCGGCATCGCCCTGGGGCATCCAGTGCTCCAGCAGGCGCGCCGCCGACTCGCGCCCGCCCAGGCCGAAAGCCAAAGACAGCGCGAACACGATGCCGCCCAGTACGATCAGGAAAGTCAGCCGGATAATGTCGCCACCTATTTCGAGCTGGTCCAGCGCGATCAGGATCACAAACAGCATGACCGCATAGCGCGCCAGACGGCCCAGTACGGAGGCTTCGTCCAGACCGACGTTCTTGAGGTAGGCAGTGACAGCGCCATCGACGAAATTGGCGAAGTAGGCACCGAAAGCGAGGATGACCACGCCCAGCATGACGCGCGGTACGAATAGCGCGATGCGGCCGAGCAGTTCCGTCACGTAAGAAAGCCCCAGGCTGTTGCAGGCGAGCACCAGCGCCGCGACGATGGCCAGCCAATACACCAACAGCCCCAATAACGCGGTGGTGTCGGCCTTAGTGCCGCCCATTTGCAGGAAGGCGTCTATGCCGGCGCGCTCGGTGAGGACGTGAAAATTGATCGAGCGCAGCGCCTTGACGAGCGCGAAACGCAGCGCCTTGGCGACCAGCCAGCCGGCCACCGCGACGGCTGCGGCGACCATCAACTTGGGCAGGAATGCGCCAACTTCGACGAGCAGAGCCCGCAGGGGTTCGAGGGCGATACTGATGGGTTCCATGGTCTGCTCTCCTAATTAAACCTACATTCCTAAGTTGGATGCACCCGAGACTGCATCGCTCACTTTGTGCGGCCGGGGCTGAGGCTCGATGGCGCACACCATTTGGGGCGTGGGCGTCTCCGCCGCGCGATTTCCGCCCCGCCTGATCCCGCGGGCGGGACGCCTGCGCCCCCAGGTTCGGCGTAATTCAAACTGCCGCGCGATGGCGCACGGCTTTGGGGGCGTGGGCGTCTCGCACGCGCAATTTCGGCCCGGCTTGATCCCGCGGGCGGGACGCCCGCGCCCCCAGGTTCGGCGTAATTCAAACTGCCGCGCGATGGCGCACGGCTTTGGGGGCGTGGGCGTCTCGACCGCGCAATTTCGGCCCGGCTTGATCCCGCGGGCGGGACGCCCGCGCCCCCAGGTTCGGCGCAATTCAAATTGCCGCACGATGGCGCACCGCTTTGGGGGCGTGGGCGGCTCGCCGGCGCATTTTCCGCCCTGCCTGATCCCGCGGGCGGGACGCCCGCGCCCCCAGGTTCGGCGTAATTCAAGCCGCCGCGCGATGGCGCACCGCTTTGGGGGCGTGGGCGTCTCGCCCGCGCAATTTCCGCCCCGCCTGATCCCGCGGGCGGGACGCCTGCGCCCCCAGGTTCGGCGTAATTCAAACCTTCGCGCGTTCGCGCACAGCCGAGGCGTGTCTTGGCAAATGTGAGACATCTGACGCTCTCCGGCACTTATTCCCACATCGGCGCGGTCAGTCGGAGCACTGCTACTCAAGGCGCCTCGAGAGCCGCCAGAAGCCCGTGCACAGGTACCTGTACCTTGTCCGGCCGGTGGTCGAGTTCATAACGCAGTTCGTAACAGGCTTTTTCCAGCACGAACAGATCGAGCAGCTTGAGTGCCGCTGCCCAGTCTCCGTACAGGCGCTGGCCGGCCACGGTTTCCGCATAGCTATCCAGAAAGGCTTGACAGCTCGCGCGGTACCAGCCCTCCGCGATGGGCGCCAAGACCGCCCAATCCTTGTCGCGCTCGCCGGCAACCCGCTCCAGCGAACAGCGCGCGGCATAGTCGAAAGAGCGCAACATGCCGGCCACGTCGCGCAGCGGCGAACGTTTCTTGCGCCGTTCGGCCAGGCTGCGGCTGGGCTCGCCTTCGAAATCGATGATCAAAAAGTCGTTTTGCGCCAGCAGCACCTGGCCCAGGTGATAGTCGCCGTGGTGGCGGATTTTGCGCGACTCGCCCTGGTCCGGCAGTTGGGCCGCGCACAGGGCCAGCAGTTCGTCGCGCCGCTCCAGCAGGCGCCCGGCCGCGGCCTGCACGCTGGCCGGCAATTGGGCCATGCGGCCGGCCAACTGGTGCAGTGAGGCGCGCGCCTCGGCTGCCACCTGCTGCATCCAGGCGTCCAGGTCGGCGCGCGCGAGCGGCTCGGCATCGAAGGCCGCATCGCCGGCCGGTGTGGCCAGGGCAAGGTGCAGTTCCGCGCTGCGCCGGCCCAGCGTGGCGATCAGCGCCAGATAGCCGCCGTGCGCGTCGGCGGCGGATTCCGCGGCGACGGTAAGCCCCTGTTCCAGCACCCGCTCCAGGTAATCGACGGTAAATGTCCAGCCGTCGCCCTGATTCGGCACATAGCCCTGCAACAGGGCCAGGGCCGTCGCGCTGCCGTCCGCCGCCACGTATTCGACGGTGCCGGCCACCGGCACGCTGTGGCTGAAGTGCGCCACTTCGGTCAGGAAGCGGCCGATTTCTATTTCCGGCCCTATGCCTGAATGCAGGCGGCGGTACACCTTCAGGAACAGGTTGTCGCCCACCGCAACGGTGGTATTGGTGCTTTGCGCCATCATGGGCCGCACGGTGAGCGCAGCTGGATCGCGGCCGGCCAGGCTGGCAAAGGTCGAGCCGGGGCGGCAACGTATGCTGCCGTGAGCGCCACGCCATTCCTTGCCTTCGCCTATCGCCGCGACCAGCGAACGGACGAATTCCTCGTCCGCGCAGGCATCGCCCAGCACGCCCAGGCGGGCCTGCTGGCGCACCTGGGCAACACTGGCGGCACGCATCGCGCGCGATCTGGCCTCGTCGTCCTCCCACACCAGCGAGAGCGGAATGAAATAGCCGGCGGGGCCGGCCGCACCCGGTACGTCGAACAGCGCCAGCATGAAATTGCCGGCGCCTTCGCCGCATTCCACCTGATCGCGCAGCGCCACCTGCACCGGCTTTTCGCCCTTGGCGGCGAACCAGCGCTGGCCGGCCACGAAGCGCGGCAGCGCATCGCGTTCGAACTGTTTGCGCACCCGCTCCGCCATGCCTATGCGCCAGGGCACCACGCGGTCGCGGAACAGGCTGTGCCAGCCGTCGAAAAACACCAGCACCGGCACTTCTTCGCGCGCCAGCGCCTCGAGGTGCCACACCGGCGCCTCTTCGCCCTTGGCGAGGCGGAACCAGAAAAAGCCGTGGCCCGGCAGGGTAACCAGATAGGGCAATTCACCGATGGGCGGGAAAGAAGTACGGCCCAGCATTTCGACCGGCGTGCGGCCCTTGAAACGGGCCAGGTCGAGTTCCACCGGCTGCGCGCTGCGCGACAGGTTGGCGACGCACAGCAGCGCCTCGTCGGCGTACTCGCGCAGGTAGGCCAGAATTTTGCGGTTGCCCGGGCGCAGGAATTCGATCGAGCCGCGGCCGAAAGCCAGGTGTCCCTTGCGCACCGCGAGCAGGCGCCGCGTCCAGTTGAGCAGCGAGGAAGGATCGCGGCTTTGCGCTTCCACATTCACCGACGAATAACCGTATACCGTGTCCATGATGGGCGGCAGGTATAAGCGCTGCGGATCGGCCTGCGAAAACCCGGCGTTGCGCTCCGGCGTCCATTGCATGGGCGTGCGCACAGCGTCGCGGTCACCCAGGTAAATGTTGTCACCCATGCCGATTTCATCGCCGTAATACAGGATGGGCGTGCCCGGCATGGACATGAGCAGCGCGTTCATGAGCTTGATTTTGTCCGGGTCGTTATCCATCAGCGGAGCGAGGCGCCGGCGTATGCCCAGGTTGATGCGGGCGCGCTTGTCGGCGGCATACATGCGGTACATGTAGTCGCGCTCGGCGCTGGTCACCATTTCCAGCGTCAGTTCGTCGTGGTTGCGCAGAAAGATCGCCCACTGGCAGCTGGCCGGAATGTCCGGCGTCTGCTGCATGATTTCCACGATGGGGTGGCGGTCTTCCTGCGCAATGGCCATGTACATGCGCGGCATGAGCGGGAAGTGGTAAGCCATGTGGCATTCGTCGCCGTCGGCAAAATAGTCGCGCACGTCCTCGGGCCACTGGTTGGCTTCGGCAAGCACCATGCGGTCCTTGTAGTGCGCGTCGATCACGGCGCGGAATTCCTTGATCACGGCATGGGTTTCGGGCAGGTTTTCGTTATTGGTGCCCTCGCGCTCACACAAATAAGGAATCGCATCCAGGCGCATGCCGTCCACGCCCATGTCCATCCAGGAGCGCATGATGCGCGTCAAGGCCTTGCGCACGCTGGGGTTGTCGAAATTCAGATCGGGCTGGTGGGAAAAGAAGCGGTGCCAGTAATACTGTTTGGCAACCTCGTCCCAGGTCCAGTTGGATTTTTCCGTATCCGTAAATATGATGCGAGTGCCCGAATAACGTTTGTTGTCGTCGCTCCACACATAGTAGTCGCGCTTGTGCGAGCCGACCGGGGCGCGGCGCGCGGCCTGGAACCAGGGGTGCTGGTCCGAGGTGTGGTTGATCACCAGTTCGGTGATCACCTTCAGTCCGCGCCGGTGCGCTTCGCGCACGAACTGGCGAAATTCCGCGCGCGTGCCGTAATTCGGATGCACGTTGCGATAGTCGGCGATGTCGTAACCGTCGTCACGCAAAGGCGACGGATAAAACGGCAGCAGCCACAGCGCGGTAACACCCAAATCATGCAGATAATCCAGCTTGCGGATAAGCCCGCCGAAATCACCTATGCCGTCATTATTGCTGTCGTAGAAGGCCTTGATGTGCAGCTCGTAAATGATGGCGTCTTTGTACCAGAGCGGCGTTTCGGCTGCGGCCACCTCCGGCGCATCGCCCGCACCGGCGAGTCGTTCGTTGCCGTTGTCGTCCATGGGGTCCCCGCTTTACATGAAGTAATCGAAGTCGCGTTCCGTGCGCACGCGCCGACGCAGGCGGAAAATATGGGCCGGGCTCAGTTTCGGATCCAGGCTCACGAAATTGCGCGCGCCGTGCCACAGGTAGCGGGCGCCGGACAGCAGGTCGTGCATTTGGTAAGGGCGGGCGTCGTCGAGGTCGAAACGATCCACCGGCAAACTTACCCAGCCTGATTGCGCGTGGTGCGGGTCCAGGTTCACCACTACCACCACCATGTCGGCATGGTTGTGGCCGACAGCCCGAATTCCGACGAATTTAGGCGTTTTGAAATCCGTCAGGGTGTATGGCCGTGGAGCTGGGCGTCTGGAGCGGATCAAGGTTCGATCTGATCCTTCATGCGGTAGCTTTTGCCCTCGATGAGGACGGTTTCGGCGTGGTGTAGAACGCGGTCGAGGAGAGCGGAGGTGAGGGTGGCGTCGTGGTTGAAGATTTCCGGCCAGTGCTTGTAGGCGCGGTTGGTGGTCAGGAGCAGGGCGCCGCGCTCGTAGCGGCCGCTGATGACCTGGAATAACAAGTCGGCGCCGTGCTTGTCGATGGGGAGGTAACCAAGTTCGTCGACGAGCAACAAGCGGGGCTGGAGATACTTGCGCAGTTCGCGCTTGAGGTTGCCGTGGGCCTGGGCGGCGGAAAGTGAGTTGATCAACTCCACGGCGGTGGTGAACAGCACCGGATAGCCGGCGAGGCAGGCGGCGTGGCCGAGGGCGATGCTGAAGTGGGTCTTGCCCAGGCCGACGTTGCCGATGAAGATGACGTTGGATTTGTCCTCGATAAAGCGCAGGTGAAAGAGGTTCTGGATTTGGGGTCGGTTGATGTTCCTTGGCCAGCCCCAGTCGAACTGATCGAGGGTTTTGTGCACCGGAAAGCGGGCCATTGCGATGCGGCGCTGGATGGAGCGGTCTTCGCGCCGATGGGCCTCGCCCTCGACCAACCGCGCCAGGTAATCCACATGCGGCCACTGCTCGGCAGCGGCCTGGCGGGCCAGGGCTTCGAAGTGCTGCGCCACGTACGATAGCTTGAGGCTTGCCAAGTGGGCGCCCAGGGGATCGGCCCCCGGGCGGGCGGGCGGGTTCGGACGTTCAGGGTTCATCGCCATGCCCCTCGTACAGTGACAGGTCGGGCGCGTCCAGATCGAGATCGAGCAGGTCCTGGCGCCGGGTGAGATGCAGCGCGCCGGGCTCGGTGGTCTCGCGGCTGCGCATTTCCAGCATGTTGGCGATGTATTCGCAGCTATAGGCGGCGAACACGATGCCGTCCCGGATCGCCCGGTCCACCGCCTCCACGCCGTAGATCTCGCTCAAGGCCACGATCTTGCGCAGATGATGGCGCGGATTCACGCGGCGCTGTTCGAGTCCCTCGTAATACGCCTGAGCCTCGCGTGACAGGCTGAGGAAGCGCATCAGCAGGCGCTGCTCCTTGGCCGAGTGCCGCTGGGCCAGCAGCGCCCTGGGGTGGTCTGGGTCCTCGATATCCTGGTGGCGGTCGTAACTGCGGACGTGGCGCGCGATCAGCTTGTCCTGATAGTAGATGCACACCCGATCGGGATAGGCCTTGAGCATCACCCGCTGGCCGGCATACTCGGCCGGCACCGAATAATGGTTGCTGTCGAGTTCGACGCGGAACTGGCTCGATGCGCGCTGGCTCTTGCAGCGGCCGATGTCGTAGGGCATGACATTGAGCGGCCGCAGGGCGGTCTGCTCCTGCCGGAACAGGTCCACCGGCCGCTGGTGCGTCTCGCCATGGATGCGGACATTGGCATGGTCGCCAGCCATAGCTCGGCGGCCGGATTCACGGCGCTGAAATCGAGGAAGTTCTGGCCGTTCAGGAAGTTCTTCTTGACGTAGCCGACGCCATTCTCGACACGCCCCTTTTCGTTGCCGCGGGCGACGTTGCACGGGCTGATGTCGAAGCCCCAGTGGCGGGCGAAGTCCACATAGCGCGGGTTGAACCGCGG
>JAEUNM010000014.1 GCA_016791105.1 Rhodocyclaceae bacterium
CCGCATTCGAACCCACGGGGGTCAATTTCGCGGGCGAGACGCCCGCGCCCCCAGACTTGGGCGGCTGCGACGCGGCAGCGCCTTGAAATTTCCCAACGCACCTGTCGTATCCATGCCGGGGCTCGCCCAAATTACCGGCCCGGTCAGAGGGCAAGGCAACCCATAAGGCGGACCATGCGTGACCACACGCCGGCACTCGGCGAGCCATCCCCTTACCGCTCAGTTGCAGCCCGGCGCTGGGAGCGTGGGCGTCTCGCCCGCGCTCGCACCCCCACCACTTCGAACAGCAGCGCGGGAATCGGAAAGCCACGGCTAAGCGCTGCGGGCGGGCACTGCACCGCCTCCCTGGGGAACGCGGGCGTTCTTCACCTCCGCCGGACAAAGCACACTCGCGCCAGGGCGCATGAGCAGAAGGCGCTATCCCGCGCGTGCCGCAAAGCGCGGTATTGTCCTGCGCTCGGCCTGGCGTTCTGGATGCTCAAGCGAGTCGCCCGCATTCGAACCCACGGGGGGCAAGTTCGCGGGCGAGACGCCCGCGCCCCCAGACTTGGGCGGCGGCGACGCGGCAGCGCCTTGAAATTTCCCCACGCACCTGCCGCATCCATGCCGGGGCTCGCCCAAATTACCGGCCCGGTCAGAGGGCAAGGCAACCCATAAGGCGGACCATGCGTGACCACAGGCCGGCACTTTGCGAGCGATTCCCTCGCCGCTCAATTGCAGCCCAGCGCTGGGGGCGTGGGCGTCTCGCCCGCGCTCGCACCCCCACCACTTCAAACCCTGCCCTGTCTCACGTCCGGGCGATCCGCCTGAACACCCGCATCCGCCGCTGGCATAAAGCCTGCGCCCTGCCGAGTGGCGCCCTGGAACGCAATTTGCTGTCACTGGGGTAACTCGCTACGAGGACTTGAACATGCCCCAACTAAGCCCTGCCCCCGTATCTCCCACCCTCGCGGTACAAGCGCGGCCGGAGGCGGACAAAGATGGCGCGGCAGCACCCGACCATCAATTCGCCAACGTATTTCAGCGTGCGGGCGGCAAAACCGCAAAGCCGGCGCGCGACGCCGGCAGCGATGCGGGCGCGCGAAATACGGAGGAGCGCCGCGAAACCAGCGCCGCCACGCCTGATTCCGCAGCGGGGGGGCCGGATTTGCTGGCCCAGTTGGCGCAGCAGTCGGGCCTGCCAGGCGCGCAAATCGCGGCCCAACAGGCAGCCTGCTGTCTGGCAGCACAATCCGGCGCCGCAACCGGCATGGCCCAGCAGTCCGCCGAACATAGCGCCGTCGAACAAAGCACCGTCGCACCAGCGCCGGCAGGGAATATCGACATCGCGGGCACGGGTGGATTGCCTGCCGTTCTGGGCCGGCAGTCCGGCATCCCGCCGGCCGAAATTACCGCCGGCAACGTGGCGCCGGCAGAACTTGCCGCCGCACAGGCCCAGACGGCAGCGGCTGGCGCCAAGTTTGCAGACAAATCCGCCGAGCTCGCCGCCCGAGGCAGCGACGCACTGGCGACTGGCGCAGGCCAAACCATAGTACGCGCGGCCCCCGGCAATCGCCCGAGTGAGCACGCCCTGGCTGCGGTGCCAAGTGAACAATCCCATGGCCCGGCCGCGACGCCGCAAGCCGTGGAGCCGGAACTCACCGCGCCGCGCGGCGCTACCGACGCGCCCCGGCCGGAGCGCGAATTGACCGTCCAGAACTCGCCAGCAGCCAGTTCCGGCAGTTCCGGCGACGCCAGCACGGTCGCGCCGCTGCCCCAGCAGTCCGCCCCGACACAGCCCGTTCGCGAGGCCACGCCGCAGGTGCCGGTAGCATCCTCCTTCGGCACACGCACCTGGAACGAAGACGTGGCAACCCAGCTTACCTGGATGGCCAACCGCCACCAGGCGCAGGCGGATTTGGTATTGAATCCGCCCCATCTGGGCCGCATAGAAGTAAGCCTGTCGCTACAGGGCGATGTGGCCAATGCGCAATTCGCAAGCCCGCACCCCGCCGTGCGCGAGGCGCTGCAGCAAGCCTTGCCGGACTTGCGCGCCATGCTGGCGGAGTCCGGCATCACCTTGGGACAAGCCCAGGTCGGTGCGGAAAGTTTTTCGCGCCAGCCCGGGGAGGCCAACGCCGGCACGCCCAGATCGCGCCCGCGTGGCGCGGAACAAGAGGCCCCGCTCGCGCAGATATCCACGCCTGCCCGGCGCGCCAGCGGGCTGGTCGATCTGTACGCCTGACATGCGCGCCAGGGCCGCCACAGCCAAGGCCGGAAACGCCCTGCCTGCAGCCCGATGCGCACTGCAGGACGGGGGCTCGAACCCCATATTGCCGTCGGAACGCTAAATACCGAGCGGTTTAAGTCGTTATTTCCGACATGCTTGCGCCGCGCGCGCTGGCACAGTTCCACTGCAAGCAAGGAAACGACATGGCAAAAGCAGCAGCAGCACCAGTGCCGGCCGCAGCCGGCGATGCGCCGCCGAAGAAAAAAGGCAAACTGATCATCATCATCGCGGTGATCCTTGTGCTCGCGTTGGGGGGTGGCGGGGCGGCATGGTTCCTGTTGGTGAAAAAGCACGCCGATGAAGAACAAGGTGACGAGCACGCCGAAGAAGCCCCCAAACCCAAGCCCAAGAAAAAGGCCGAACCCGGCGCACCCCCGGTATTCGTGAATCTGGAACCTTTCGTGGTCAATCTGCGCCCGGAAGGAAACGGCGACCAGTTTTTGCAGGTGGTCGCGGTGCTTAAGGTCGAAGACCAGCACGAAGCCGAAAACGTAAAACTCTACATGCCGGAAATCCGGCACCACATCCTGCTGTTGCTCAGTGCGAAAAAGGCGTCGGAAGTCGGCGCGCCCGAATCGCGCGAAGAACTGGCGGAAGATTTGAAAGACGCGGTCAATGGCGTGGTCGGCGAACCGCCGCCCAAATCCAAGAAAAAACCGCAAGTACCGACCGGCCCGATCAAATCGGTGTTTTTTACGTCGTTCATCGTGCAATGAGGCTGCCTCATGGCGCAGGACTTTCTCTCCCAGGAAGAAGTTGATGCCCTGCTGAAGGGCGTCACGGGAGAAACCGACGAACCGTCCGCGGCCGACGAGCCGACCGACGGCATACGCCCGTACAACTTGGCGACGCAGGAACGCATCGTGCGCGGGCGCATGCCCACGCTGGAACTGATACACGAGCGTTTCGCCCGCTATCTGCGCATAGGCTTTTTCAATTACATGCACCGCAACACCGAAATTTCGGTGGGGCCGATACGGGTGCAGAAGTACGGTGAATTCATCCGCAACCTGGTGGTGCCGACCAACCTGAACCTGATCCAGGTAAAGCCGCTGCGCGGCACCGGGCTCGTGGTATTCGATCCGAATCTGGTGTTTCTGGTGGTCGACAACATGTTCGGCGGCGACGGGCGCTTTCACAGCCGCGTCGAGGGGCGCGACTTCACGCTGACCGAACAGCGCATCATCCAGAGCATGTTGAAGGTGGTGTTCGCGGAATACGAACGGGCCTGGAAACCCGTATACGAAATCACCTTCGACTACATCCGTTCGGAAATGAATTCGCAATTCGCGAATATCGCCACCCCTTCGGAAATCGTGGTCGCGACCACTTTCCAGATCGAGTTGAACGGCGTTACGGCGGAAATGCACATCTGCCTGCCCTACTCCATGGTGGAACCGATACGCGACATGCTCTATTCGACCATGCAGAGCGATCACATCACCTCGGACAAGCGCTGGATCAACATGCTCACCAAGCAGTTGCTCGAGGCAGAAGTGGAAATCAAAGTGGAACTGGGCAGTGCAAAGGTCACATTGCGCGAGGTAAACGCACTAAAGCCTGGCGATGTACTGCCGTTGAATATTGCGGAACTGATCACCGCCACCGTTTCCGGGGTGCCCGTCGTGGAAGGGCGCTATGGCTTACAGAACGGGCATTACGCGGTGAAAATCGAGCGCTTTCTCGCCGACCGCGAAGAACTCGCGCAAACCCTGGGAACAGGTACGCACACATGACGGACGCTGCCACAACCGACGAACAACAGATCAGCGAGGACGACTGGGCCGCGGCCATGGCGGAACAGGGCGACACCGAGCCGGCCCAGCCCAGTGTGCAGCCGGCGCAAATATTCCAGCAGTTTGGCGACGCCGCCAACAAGCCCTCGCAAATCCACGATTTCGAAATGATCCTGGATATCCCCGTGCATCTGACGGTGGAACTGGGGCGCACCCGTATTTCGATCCGCAACCTGCTGCAGTTGGCGCACGGTTCGGTGGTGGAACTGGAAGGACTGGCCGGCGAGCCCATGGACGTGCTCATCAATGGCACGCTCATCGCGCAGGGTGAAGTGGTGGTGGTCAATGACAAATTCGGCATCCGCCTCACCGACATCATTACGCCCTCGGAAAGACTGCGCAAACTTAATCGATGAATTGATGAACCCGCACCGATACCGGTAGCCGGGTTCGACTACCCCTTGCCTCCGAAGTAGTTGAGTTAAGCGGCTCCCAGAGCCGCTCTTTTTTTGTGCTGCGTTTTTGCGCGCACAGGCGCGGAATTGCCGGGATTTTCCGGCTTTGTTGGCGCGCTGGCGGCACGGCGGCTGCCGTATGCTCAGTGGCATGAAGTTCCCGCACCGCATGTTTGCCGTTTCATGCTGCCTGGCTTGGTGGCCGGCTGGCGCGCGCGCCGCGGCGGATATTTCGGACACCGCCGCCAGCCTGTTGCAAATGCTGATCGGGCTGGCCATCGTGCTGGCCCTATTGGGCGCCACACTGTGGGCGATTCGCCGCCTGCAAGGTGCGCGCGCCGGTGCCGGCATGTTGCGCGTGGTAAGCGCCTGCGCGGTGGGCGCGCGCGAGCGCGTGGTGGTGGTGGAAGTGGAGCACGAACGCCTTGTGCTGGGCGTCGCCCCGGGTTCCGTGCGCCTGCTTGCCACGCTGCCGGAAAAAACCGCGGCGCCGAGCGAAAACAGTTTCGCGGCGCGCCTCGCCGAACGCACGGAGCAGCGTCCATGAAATTCCGGCTGCGCGCCCCGGCGGCGGCCCTGCTGTGGCTGCTGGCCCTGCCCGCCTTCGCGCAGTCCCTGCCGGCACTTACCAGCACCCCGGCGCCCGGCGGCGGCCAGACCTATAGCGTCGCCATCCAGACCTTGCTGCTGCTCACGGCCCTGTCCTTCCTGCCGGCCGTAGTGCTCATGATGACCAGCTTCACGCGCATCATCATCGTGCTGTCCCTGCTGCGCCACGCCCTGGGCACACAAACCAGCCCGCCCAATCAGGTCATGGTGGGGCTGGCACTATTCCTGAGCTTTTTCGTCATGTCGCCGGTGGCAGAAAAAGTCTATACGGACGCTTACTTGCCTCTATCGGAAAACCGCATCGGCTTCGACGTGGCGCTGGAACGCGCCGCCGTGCCCACCAAGGCCTTCATGCTGCGCCACGCGCGCGAAAACGACCTCGCGCTATTCACACGCCTGTCCGGCACGGCCAAGGTGGATCGCGCGGCAGAACTGCCCATGCGCGTGGTGGTGCCGGCTTTCGTGACGTCGGAACTGAAAACCGCATTCCAGATCGGTTTCATCATATTCATCCCGTTTCTGATCATCGACATGGTGGTGGCGTCGGTGCTCATGTCCATGGGCATGATGATGATGTCGCCGGTCATCGTGTCCCTGCCGTTCAAACTGATGCTGTTCGTGCTGGTGGACGGCTGGACATTAGTGGTGGGCACTTTGGTCAATAGTTTCGCGTAGGAGCGGCCGCCGCTCATTTGGCGCCGCACGAGGCAACGAGGAGGACAGGACATGACACCGACCACGGTGGTGGCGCTGGGGCGCCACGCCATCGAAATTACGCTGCTGGTATCCGCACCGCTATTTATCGCGGCGCTGGCGACCGGGCTCATCGTGAGTATTTTTCAGGCCGCCACGCAGATCAACGAAATGACTTTGTCTTTCGTGCCGAAACTGCTGGTGCTGTTCATCACGCTCATCGTGGCCGGGCCGTGGATGATTACCATCCTGACCGACTACATCCGCCGCCTGTACGACTCGATCCCGGGCCTGATAGGCTGATGCTCAGTTTCAGCGAAGCCCAGCTAAATACCTGGCTGGGCACTCTGATTTTCCCGCTGGCACGCCTGCTGGGCCTGTTCAGCGCGGCACCGCCATTCAATGACCGCTCACTGCCCTTGCGTGTGCGCGTCGCGGCCGGGGTGATGGTCACACTGGCATTGATCGCCAACCTGCCGCCCGTCACGGCCCCCGCGCCCGGCTCCGGCGTGGGCCTGGTGATTCTGGCGCAGCAGGTGCTCATCGGCCTGGCATTGGGCTTCGTGCTGCAACTGAGTTTTGCGGCGCTGGAAGTTGCCGGCGAAGTCATGGCCCTGCAGATGGGCCTGGGCTTCGCGGTGTTCTACGACCCCTCCACGGCCGGCCAGAGTCCGGTGCTGGGGCAATTTATCGTACTGCTGGCGACCCTGGTATTCCTGGCCATAGACGGCCACCTCATGATGATCGCCCTGCTGGGCGAAAGCTTCAAATGGCTGCCCATCAACGACCATCCCTTCCCGGCCGCGGCGCTGCATGACATCGTGCGCGGCGCAGCGCTCATGTTCGCAGCCGGCGTCATGCTGGCCCTGCCCATGATCGCCGCGCTGCTGGTGGTCAATATCGCACTGGCCGTGCTCACCCGCGCCGCGCCGCAATTGAACCTGTTCGCGGTTGGTTTTCCCGTCACCCTGGCCGCCGGCTTCGCGATGGTGCTGCTGCTCATGAATTACCTCGCCCCGGCCCTGGTGCGCCTGTTCGAACAAGGCCTGCGCGCCGTCGGGCAGTTCGCCCAGGCCACCGCCTGACCGGCTGGGCGGCTGGGCGGCTCGCCACCGGCCGCCCCAGGCCTTGCGCCACCGATCCCGGCATTCCCATCAATTGCCCAAAGGGTTTGGCTGTTACGCGCCACAACGGCAATCAAACGGACGGCGCTGCTCACGCAGCATTTGCGATGCCTGCGGCCCTAGCAACGTGTGGCGACGAAGCTGGCGCCACGAGATCCTGGCGCGCGATACGCAACGCTCACGGCCCGCCACGTCCAGTTCCCACCGCGCACAGTTGCTACCCAGGCGATGCAGACGGGTAATCGCCCGATGCTTTGCCAGGCACTGCGATACCGAAGAAGCAGGCGCGTCGATCGCACCGCAAAAAATCGTGCTCAATTCAAACAGATCCAACCCAAGCAACTTGGGGAAGAACGGCCCTGGTTGGTGTTCGGCGAATCCCATGCGATGGAACCGAGAGCCATCCGGCACGCTTGCAATAGAAATACATTAAAAAGCTGATTTGTAAGCACTTAATTATATCTAGCTATAAATTCTGAAACATTCATTAAAAACAGTACTTCGGCCACCTACACTCCCCGTCAATGCCCGCCCTGACGTACTTTGCGGAAATTCATCAAAAAGCCACAAGCCTACATGTCGCTTACAAATCAGTTGCCTTTTGGTAGACTGCCGCGTTCCGCATACCAAGCGAGGTTACGATGCACCACGATCACAAGTCCGGGGTTTCCCCATCCGCCATTGCGCGTCTGGCTGTAGGCGCTGTCGCCGTTACCGTCGTCTCGGCGTGCATGACGCCTTATAGCGGCGCTCCGGTTGCCACGAATTTCGAAAATTCCAAACAACACAAACTGCAGGCGGCATCGCATTGGGGCGTAATCGCCAATTCCACCGCCGACAGCCTGATGGCCGGTCTGGTCAAAGGGCCGGGCTGTAGTCAGCCCGGCGCAAATTGTGATCGTCTGTACGTGGTCGAACGTCCGCAGGCCACTCAATTCGAGCGCGCCTTCCGCAATCAGGTAATTACCGCACTGGTCACGAAGGGGGCAACGGTTGCGAAAGCGCCGACCGGCGCCACGGAAGTCACCATCGATGTACAACTTACGCAATTCAAGGCGCGCAGCCAGCAGTCGCTGGCATCCGACGGCGGCCGCTTCGTGAGCGTTACGGCCGTGGGCACCGGCCTGTGGGCGCTAACCGGACAATGGGTCGGTGCCGGGCACAGAGCCGTTGCAGGCATCGGATTGCTCGGCGCCATCGACGCGGCGAATTGGCTCAATTCCGAATTTGCATCCGGGCCCACGCCGACGCACGAAGTCACCATCACCCTCTCCGCCACTTCGACCGACCGCTACCTGGCCCGCACGACCAACGTGTATTACGTTGCCGACGGCGACCGCGCCCTGTATGCGGAAGGCTTGCCGCTATACCAACTTAAAGTCGTGGGGGACAAATGATGAGCAAGCGCAAATTTGCCCTCGCCTTGGCACTGGCACTGGGAATAGCCGGCTGCACGAGCACGCCGCCCGAGCCGACCTATCAGTCGGTCGCGAATAGCGAATTCGTCGCCGCCAATTACCTCGCCGCGGATATGTTGATCGCCCGACTGGACCAGCGCATCCGGGCTGACCAACCTCTTATTGCTGCGACGGTGGTGAACATCGATTCGCTGGAACAATCGTCCACTTTGGGTCGTGTCGTGTCCGAACAGATCGCGGGCCGCTTCGCCCAGCGCGGCTATCGCATGGTCGAAATGAAATTCCGCAACTCGGTGTACATGAAGCGCAGCGAAGGCGAACTGGTGCTTACCCGCGAACTGAGCGAAGCCGCGCGCACGCACAACGCACAGGCGGTGGTATTGGGCACCTATGCACAGGACTCGCGCGCCGTATATCTGAACATGAAGGTCGTTCAACCCGGTACCAACCTGGTATTGGCCGTCTACGACTACGTGTTGCCCATGAACGAAGGCGTCAAGGCGATGTTGGGACGCCGGGCGTAATTGCGTCTAACCCTGGCTCGCTCCACCGGGCCAGGGCAATCACATGCGCCAAGTATGATGGGCGTAGACGTATAGATCGAAAAATGGGGCCTCGAAAAATGGGGCCTGGCTCGAATTATTTTGAATTTGAACCGTGGAAAATCAAAGCCGTGAAGAAATTAACCGACCCTGGCCCCTTTTCGCCGAATTCTTCCTTTCTCGGCTACCGCTCCGCATAACACAACGCTCGTTCGGACCTGCGCAAAAAGCCGCGCAGGCCGCACAGCTAAGCGTTAGCTGCTTTGAGGTGGGTGTAAATGTCTGAGGCAATGACAGCGGAATCAATCATCGAAGCGGAATGGTTGCTTCGTGGCTACTGGACGCGAGTTCGCTACCCATATCAGACCCCCAAAAGTGGCTGGAGCGATATCGATGTTGTCTCCTATGACCCGCAGAAACAGCATTTAGTAATTTCCGAATCAAAAGTTCAGGGCCCAAAGCGAACTCTGTATGCGTATGGAGAAGCTGCCAGGGAAAAATTCACGAAAGTGAATAAATTTCTTCCCGGCTACTTTTCTTTCATTAATGCGTTGAAGCTCATCACTGCGAACGGTCTTCTTTTCGAAGACTACGCTCTGATGGTGAAAGCAACGACCGTTCAGTTAGTGTCGAACATGATCATTGATCCAGGGTTCAAGCCCAAAGTTCTGGAAGAGGTCAAGGCACTTGCCGCGAAGGAATGCCCCCACCTCACGAAGCTCGAAGTTCAAATTGATACAACTATAGAAGTACTTGCTCGAGTTATCGAAGCGGAAGCGCGTCACCCGCAGGGAAGAAGGTATGGGAACGCAACACTAGACATTGCTCGTGAACTGAACAGGTACTTGGATCCGGCCATCCTTCACGCTGGGAAGCAAAAGCCTGTACTTGATGCCCTTCGGAACATCGCAATCTCACCATTGTTGGATGCACTGTATGCTCAGCCGAAACCGCGCTAAATAAAGGGGCCAGGCTCAATTTGTTTTTTAGGTCAGAAAATGGGGTAGGTCAGAAAATGGGGTCAGAGTGAGGTATTTTGTTGCAACCACCGAAACAGGCGGCTCGTACCGAGCTTGCAATTGGAAATTACTTCACTCTGACCCCGGTTTCCCCTCGTGCCGGAATCGCCCAACGCCTGGATGCCAAACAGGCCGATGCGAGTCCTAACGACGAGCCGAATCATGATTCCGACACTGTTTCGCCCCCTCCCCGCGTGAGCAGGGCCGCGGACCCCGATCCCACGCCGCCTCGTAACGCAAAGTCATAGGAACGCCTTGGCCGACGGCATCAATATGTACCTTTTTTTATCTAATCGCCCAGCGGGCGCAGTTTGCCCGGCCTGTTAGCGCGCATTGCAGCTACGCCCAAGGCAGATCGCTGGAGAAAAGGCGCAGGCTCAAATTTTTTAGTGGCAACTATTTGCACGCTACGCCTCCATCGTCTGCCGCTTTTCTTGGCCGCCCACGTTGCCGGGCTCCCGCCTGTCGCCGACCGCCCGTGCGATGCTGTCGAGAAAGCGTGAGATGCCCAGGCGTTGGTTCTAGTCACGCGCCTCCCGAATATCACCTATCGGTTCGTCCGCTAGCTCAGAGTGCAGGGAAGTGTAGAAAATGGGGAAAATGGGGTCAGAAATGGGGAAAATGGGGTCAGAGTGAGGTATTTTGGTGCAACCACCGAAACAGGCGGCTCGTACCGAGCTTGCAAATGGAAATTACTTCACTCTGACCCCGGTTTCCTCCGCGATGTCCTTCGGCTCGGGGCACTTGCACGCGGCGATGCCGGCCTATTTTCCCCACAGCCTCGCCCACGGCAGCGTTGAAATCCCGGCCGGTCCATCGGGCCGGTTTCCGGGCGCAAGGCCCGACTGCCCGGCTTAGCCCTGGAAACTGCGGGGCCACGTCGCACACCCTTGTTTTACCCGGCAAGCGGAAGTAGTCAGCCGCGTTCCCTTCCAATGTGCTCGAACCTCTAGACCCGATGCCGGCGACAGATACCAAATTTGTCGCCGGCAGCCGGCCAGGCGCAATCTGCAAGCTCAGCATGGGTATGCTGCCGGCCGCTGCCAGGCTGTTGTGAGCCGGCACGGCGGCGCCCATGGAATGTGGCGCCAGCGCCTCCACAGCCCGCGCACGCGTTGAGCCAGGGCCACGGTCCCGCAAGCCATGTTTCGCAACGCCCGCGCCGTCGCGGCGCCGGCGCAAAGCGCGCGGAACATCCTGACGGACACCGCGAATTGCCCGCGCCCAAGCCGCTGGCGCGGCCGCAACTTTGGCAGCCGGCCAGCCGGCGGGCTACCTGATGAAACTAAGCTGTTTGCTGATGCGCTCCAGGACCGGCTTTTTCTTGTCCTTGAAATTGGCCTTGTTCTGCTGCATCAGGTTATTGCCCTTGGTGTCGATCGAAATGATGAGCGGGCCGAATTCGCGCACGCGGTTGATCCACAAGGTTTCGGGCATGCCCAGGTCCTGCCATTCGGCGCCTTCGATTTCTTCCACCAGCGTAGCCGCCAGCACCGCGCAGCCGCCCGGGAAAATGGCGTGCACGGCCTTGTTTTCCTGACAGCCGGCGGTGGTTTCCGGCCCCATGCCGCCCTTGCCCACGATGAGCTTCACGCCGGTCTGTTTGATGAACTCGCGCTCGAATTTTTCCATGCGCATGCTGGTCGTCGGGCCTATCGACACCATTTCGAAATTGCCGTCGTCCTTTTTGCGCACGATGGGGCCGGCGTGGAATATTGCGCCGCCTTCCAGGTTTACCGGCAGTTCGCGGCCCTGCTCTATCAAGCGGCGGTGCGCCACGTCGCGGCAGGTAATCAGACGGCCGGTCAGATAGACCACGTCGCCGACGTTGAGGCTTTCGAGGTCTGCATCCTTGATGGGGGTGGTAAGTATCTTTTTCACAGTACGACTCCTTCGTGCGACAGAATTTCGTAGGACATGTCGGCGTTGATGCGTATCTTGCCGCGCCGGTGCGCCCAGCAGCCGGTATTGACCGCCACGCCTATGGTGGAGGGGTGGCGCGCGGACGATTCGATATTCACGCCCATCACGCTGTTATTGCCGGTGAGGCCTTGCGGGCCGATGCCGATTTCGTTGAGGCCCTGTTCCAGCAGTTCTTCCATCAGCGCGGCGCGCGGGTTGGAGCTTTTGGAATCCACCGG
>JAEUNM010000031.1 GCA_016791105.1 Rhodocyclaceae bacterium
GGGTGGCTTGAAGATCGACATGACGTTTGCCAAGACGCTCGACGACACGACGGCGCACGCGCTGAAGTTGTCGTTCGCGGGTGCGGCGATCACCGTGTCGGCCGATGGTGCGACGCTCGGTACCTATGGCTTCAATTCGGCGCTGGTGGACGGCGGCTTCGGTCTGGTGTCGTTCGGTGGGAACACCTCCTTCGACAGCATCGCGATCCGCACCAACGACCCGGCGTTCCAGGGCGCGATGCCCGCGACGCCGATGGTGTCGGTGGGCGACACGGTGATGCTTGAAGGGGCGGCGGGCACCACGACGACCGCCGAGATCACGGTGACCTTGTCCGAGGCAGCAACGACCGCCACGACGGTGGACTGGACGACCGTGAATGGCAGCGCCATCGCCGGGGTGGATTACAGCTTGCGCTCGGGCACCGTTACCTTCGCGGCCGGCAGCACCAGTGCGACGATCAGCGTGCCGATCATCGGCGACGGCCAGTGGGAGTACGACGAGACCTTCAACATCGTGCTGTCCAACCCGGTTGGCCTGACCCTGGCCAACGATACGGGTGTGGTCACGATCACCAACGACGATGCGCAGCCTGCGGTGTCGGTGGCAGCCACCGATGCGACGGGCGCCGAGGCGGCGTCCAACCCGATCGTGTTCACGGTGAACCGCTCGGCCAATCTGGTCGGCGACATCGTCGTCAATCTGGCCTGGGCCGGCAGCGCGACACTCGGTGCGGACTACACGGTCAGCGTGAGCGGCGGCGTGCTGTCGAGCGATCGGTCCACCCTGACCCTGGCGTCCGGAAGCTCGGGCGCAACACTGACGGTCACGCCGGTGGACGACACGGCGGTCGAGCCTTCCGAAACCGTGACCCTCACCCTGAATGCCGGCAGCGGCTACGCGGTGGGCACGGCGTCGGCCAGCGGAACCATCGCCGACAACGACGGGCTGCCCACGCTGTCCGTCGCGTCGGCTTCGGTCACCGAAGGCAATACCGGCACCAAGACGGTTGCGGTAACGGTCAGCTTGTCGGCGCCGAGCGCGAGCACGGTCACCGTGGCATACGCCACCGCCAGCGGCACGGCGACGGCAGGCACCGATTATCAGAGCACTAGCGGCACGCTGACGTTCGCCGCCGGCGTCACATCGAAAACCATCAACGTCACCATCATCGGCGACCGCGTCAAGGAATCGAACGAGACCTTCCAGGTCTTGCTGTCCAGCCCCAGCGGGGCGACGATCGCTACCGGCAGCGCGACGGTTACCATCGTCGATGACGAAAAAGCGTTGACGGCAGCGCAGCCAAGCTCGAGCGACGGGCAAGCGCAAGCGGATAACAGCGCTGCGCCGCCGGCCGCACCGAGCCAGGCCGAGTTGCAGGCTGTTACGGCCGAGGCGCTGCGCCGCCTGCCGTTGAGTGACGCCGAGCGCGCGCTGCTCGGGGCGGTGAGCGTGTCGGTGGCCGACCTTCCGGGCCTCGAACTCGGCGAGTACCGCGATGGCGCGGTGCTGATCGATGTCGATGCCGCCGGCAATGGCTGGTTCGTCGATCCGACCCCCGGGGATGATCGGGAATTCGGTGCCGACGGCCTCGCCGACTTTGGCCCGGCCACGCAGCGCATGGACCTGCTGTCCGTCGTCGCCCACGAGTTGGGCCACGCCGCCGGCCTGGACCACGAAGCGGGCGGCCTGATGGGCGAAACCCTGGCGGTGGGCACGCGAACGCTGGAGCCGGTGTTGGAAAGCCTCCCTGCCGCAGCCCCGACGCCGACGGCGCAGCCCGATTTCGCATTCGCCACCAACTTCGGTTCCGCAGCGGCTGCGGCGCCGACTGCACAGCCGGTCATCGACTGGCAGGGCAGTTACGCCGAAGCTTCGCGGAAGAAGGCGGCACCGGCGACCGACTCGCGCTGGCTGGGCGATTTCGTCAATCACCTTGGCCGCAGCGAAGCGCAGCGTAATCCCAATGCGGCCCTGCGGGTGCTCCTGCCCGTCGAGCACGGAATTGCGCCGAAAGTGAACAGCCCGGCCGCGCCCGTTTTGTAACGGGGTGCGTGGCGGAACTGCTGTTGAAGGTAAGCGCTCCAGCAACCCCATCCTTTTCAGGATTTGAATTCCGCGCTTAAATCTTCCACACGCAGATTCCAGGGCAAAAGCGCCTCGTAGTCGGCGAGAGAGTTGGCATAAGGAATGCGGGAGAGGACGTGGCGCAGCCAAAGGTAGGGCTCAATCGAATTGGCTTTGGCGGTTTCGAGCAAAGAGTACAGCCTGGCGCTGGCGGTTGCGCCGGCGGGAGTATCGGCAAACAGCCAGTTTTTGCGCCCGGTAACGAACGGGCGAATGGCGTTCTCAGCCGGATTATTGTCGATCGGCAAATCGCCGCGCTGGGTGTATCGCACGAGCTTGGGCCAGAAATCGTGCATGTAACGCAGGGCGCCGCCGAGCGTAGATTGTGGCGGCACGCTGGGGCAGACCGCATCGAGCCAGGTGCGCAACTGGGCCAATATCGGATCGCTACGCGCCTGGCGTTGCGCGGCACGCTCGGCGTCGGACAGTGCACGGCATTCACGTTCGATCGCGTACAGTTGCCCGATCAGTTCAAGCGCACGATGGGCGTGACCACGCTTGCCGGCCGGCAATACCTTGGCCGCATCCATAAATCGTCGGCGCACGTGCGCCCAGCAAACCAGATGCTCGACACCCGGCTGTCGAGCCAACGCGTTGTAGCCGTCGTACCCATCGGTCATCAGGAAGCCGGACCATCCCTCGAGCTGGCGCACCGGTATCTGACCGCTGCGGCTTGGATCATAGTCGAACAAGATCACCGGCCGACCAGGCGGACCACCGCGCTGAACCCACATGAAACTTTTCGAACTCGCCGCCCGGCCCGGTTCCTTGAGCACCTGGACCGTGGTCTCGTCCATGTAGATGACCGAACCATCGAACAGCGAATCGCGCATCAAATTGACCAGCGGAATCAGCTTCTGGGCGCAGCCTATCATCCAGCGCGCCTGAGTCTGGCGCGGCACCTTCGCCCCGTGGCGGGCGAGAACATATTCGAGTCGCGCGAGCGGCAGCCCATCGACATACTTGGCGACGATCAAGGTCGCCAGCAGCCCGGCGCTGGCATTGCTGCGCGGCAGCACGCTCGGCGCAACCGGCGCGACCACCGGCGCGTGCTCGCCGCGCGGGCACCCGTAGCGCTTACGCAAATGCCGCAACACGCGCACCTGCATCGGCACAATGTCGAGTTGCTCACTGACATCGGTGCCGATCTCGACCATCGGCGTACCACAAGGACAGGTGCGCTCGGCCAGCGGAACATCGTGGATGACTTCCACGCGCGGCAGATCGGCGGGCAGCGGAACCCGCTTGCCACGGCGTGTCGAGGCCTTGCCCGACGCGGCGCCCGGGTTTGCCGGTGCCGCCGGTGGTGGCAGGGCCACAGTATCGTCTGCAGGCGTCGACTGCGACGCTTCGACTTCCACCTCATCGAACAGGCGGCCCTGCGCCGAGAGCACTTCGCTGCTGGGGCCGAACATGCGCCGACGCGCAAGGCGTATCTCCTCGAACATCTCGAGGATGCGCTGATGGAAGGCTGCGGTCTGTTCGGCTAACGCCTGCTGGTGGCGTTGCTCCAACTCGCGCACGCGCAGCGCGAAGCTCGCCTCGTAGGCCTGGGCGTGCGCTGCGAGCGCTTCATCGAAACTCGCGCGCAGCGCATAAAGCATCTCCTTTAGCTTCTCCGGATCATCCGTAATGGGCTCTTCTGTGAGCCCATTACGGATACTGACAGAGGCTAGAACTGGCGTATTTTTAACAACGTTAGTCATGTGCTAATGATAACACAAAGCTAACTAACTGAGGTAAATTTCAACGCTTTGTGCGGCCCATGCGCCCACAAATCAAAGCCCTCAAGCAACCATTCAAGCTGCTGCATGTCGATCTGACAGGTCGTCTGCGTGGGGTCCGCACGCGGCCATGCGAAGTGCTCTGCCTCGAGCCGCTTGGTCCACAGACAAAACCCGTTACGATGCCAGTACAGGGCTTTGATACGGTCGCGCCGACGA
>JAEUNM010000039.1 GCA_016791105.1 Rhodocyclaceae bacterium
ATCCTGAACGCTCCCACACGTTTTGCCGCGCATGTCGCAGGCCCTGCGATGGAGTCCTGCCCGGGGATCGCGCAGGGCGTCAGCGCCTTGCGTGGTTAGTACCGAAGTCTGCACCGGCACTGCAATGCACGTTCCATGCCACCAAAACGAAAGTTTTTGATTTTCCGGGCTTTCTCGCCAAGGCGCGGGGCTATCCACACATTTTTTGTAAAGAATTTCGACACGACCAATCCATTTGCATGGCGCACAAATTTCGTGGCGGCCGGCTTTACAGGCAAGGAATGTGCGCAGCCATCGGCGCCACAATAGCCATATCGTCGCCTCGCCACCCCGTAAACCGCCTGTTGCGGCCCGAATCCAGCGCTCCGGCCCGAACGGCGGCGCGATTGCTAATATCTTATTGGCTTATCCGGCCAGCCACGTGCGGCGTAATTAATCAGAACCATTGGCCACGCTTTCGGCCACCGGATCTGGGCGGGACACACATTCGTGCGTGTATGAAAATCCGACACTGCAAGGAATGGAGCGCTTTTCGAAGCACCGGGAGAGCATGCGCCGCCGCTGGCAGCGCAGCGCCGGCACGACAGGTGCGTGCGCCTGCTCGGCACGCATGCGGACCAAAGAAAATACGCCGCCGGCGTGCGATGTCGACGGCGTATCGTGTGCAGCCCATGCAGGTTTACAGGGCTGAACGGCACTATTCACCTGAGCTTCGCCGCAAGAAAATGCCGCGACGCCCAGTTGCCCGACTGGCGCCGGACACGCCCACGAAACTGCGCGCCCGAAATATGCCCGGTACCGCAAGCGCCATGGGGTTTTACTCGGCGGAAATTGCCGCGCGCGGTTTATCGGGCACGCGAAATTTTCGGCAGCCGGCGGGCGCGTGTATCCGCATGGGCCAGGACGCAAGGATATTTTCAAGCGCCGGCAGCGAGCAGTTCGCCCAGCGCCGTTGCCGCGCGGGCCAGTTCCGCCTCGGTATTCAACAGATCCGGGCCCAGGCGCAGGTGCTGCCCGCGCGCGTCCGCGGTAATGCCGCGCGTGCGCAAGGCGGCGGCAAGTTGCGCGGCACGGGCGTGCGCTACGGTCACAAAGGCGCCATGGGATGCGCCTGCGCCCCGATGCCGTGTCCGGACAGCAGCGCGGCAAGTTGCGCCTTTTGCGCCAGATTGGGAAAATCGGTGGGAAAATCGGAAAATCGGCGGAAAATCGGGGAAAATCGGGGACCGGGGAAAATCGGGGCGGAAAATCGGGGACCGGAAAATCGGGGACAGACCACGTTTTTTGAAGGGAAAATCGGGGACAGACCACGTTTTTTGAAGTGGAAAATCGGCGACAGACCACGTTTTTTGAAGGGGGAAAATCGGTGAAGGAAAAACCGAGGAAAATCCGGAAAATCCGCGGAAAATCCGGGACAGACCACGTTTTTTGCGGTTTATCGACGACCTCAAAGCAAGAGGCATTGCCGGAATTGCGCGCGCTCCGGCCCGCCCGTCACCGCCTGCCTGAACGGAGGCGAGAAGCCTGGACAGTCAGGCGAAAATAACGGCGAAAGGGTGGTCTTTCCGGTCAGTTGCATGTGTTCGACCGAAATTTCAGCAAGGCCCAATTTTTCTGTCGGCTTCAATAAGGCGCAAAAGCGTCAAGCCGCAGGGGTCAGCACGGAATCAAACTTGCGCAAGCATGCAGACAAGCACGCCAGGCGCACAAGCACCCACCGAAACCGATGCGTTCCGCGCCGTTGAACACCAAAAAGCGCTCATTGCGCGCGCGGCCGATCAGGGTGACGCCGCAGCGGCGGGCGACTTGCAGGCCCATTTCGGTGGTGCCGGAGCGCGACACCAGGACCGGGATGCCCATTTCCACTACCTTGATGACCATTTCCGACGTCAGGCGGCCGGTGGTGTAGAACAGTTTGTCGTCGCCGCGCTCGCCGTTCAGCCACATTTGGCCGGATATGGTATCGACGGCGTTGTGGCGGCCGATGTCTTCGACGTGGTGCAGAATTTCGCTGCCGGCGGCAAGTACGCAGCCATGCACGGCGCCGGCGCGCTTGTACGCGCTATCGAGCTGGCGCACGCGCGCGACCAGCGCGAATATTGTGGAGCGCGCGACGCGGAAATCGCTTGGGGGCAAAGGCGAAAGACGTTCCAGCGCGTCGCCGAACTGGGTGCCCAAAGCGAAAAGGGGCCAGGGTCGATTAATTTCTTCACGGTTTCGATTTCTTGTTGTTCAAGTTACAAGTTAAAAATAATTCGAGCCTGACCCCTTTTCCGCGCTTTTCCGCGGACCTCGATGATCTGAGAAAACGGGCGCGATCGACAGTGCCGCACGCGGCAAGAGGTTATAAAACGGCGGCTTGCGCCGCCGCGGGGTGCTTTGCGCGCTTGGCACGGGCCGGCTAATGGGTGTCCCCAGTATTTGTCCCCAGTATTTCCTTTCCTCAGTATTTCCTCCTTAGTTCAGCGCCGCGGCGCGGCTCAGTCCGGCGCAGCAGCCGCTTCGTCCGGCATGTAGAGCGCCAGTTCGTCGGCCGCCAGTTCGCGTCCGGCACGTTCGGCGGCAGCCTGCAGCCATTCGTCCGCGTCCAGGCGCCAGAAGCGCAG
>JAEUNM010000076.1 GCA_016791105.1 Rhodocyclaceae bacterium
CGCCGGAACCGGCGTCGAAGCCCACGGCCAGGATGATCACATCCACTTCGTGTACCTTGCCGTCGGAAGTCTGGAAACCTTCCGGCACCACGCGCTCGATGGGCGTTGCGCGGCAATTGACCGCTTCCACGTTGGGCTGCAGATATACCTCGAGGTACTTGCTTTCCAGCGGCACACGGTGGGTGCCGAAGCCATAGTCCTGCGTTCCGGGAATCAGCAGATCGCACAGATCGGCGCGGTATTGCAGCCGCGCACGCATTTTTTCGCGCACGAAATCCGACACCACTGCGCTCACCGCCTCGTCGAAAAACATTTCCGGGAAAGACGCCAGCCACAGCGCCAGCGAGCCGTCGGTCCACAGGCGTTCCAGCACCGCGGTGCGTTCTTCCGGCGTTTTTTCGGCCCACGGGCCGGCGTCGAAGTCATAGTCGAAACCGGCGAATGTTTCGCGCACGCGCTTTTTCAGTTCATGGAAACGCTCGCCCCATTTTTCCCAATCTTCGCGGGAATACTTCGGGTTGCGCATGGGAATGATGTATTGCGGCGTGCGCACGAATACTTTCATGGACGCGACTTCCGGTGCGATGGTCTGTATCACCTGGATGCCGGTGGCCCCGGTTCCCACCACGGCCACGCGCTTGCCGCGCAGATCGACCGGCTGTTTCGGCCACAGCCCGGTGATGTACAGCTCGCCCTTGAAGGTGGATTGGCCGGGAAAGCGCTCCGTGATTGGCGCTGACAACATGCCGCAGCAGGCGATCAGAAATTGCGTGGTGAGCGTTTCGCCCTGCGCGGTGGTGATGCGCCAGAGGTCGTTCTGCTCGTCGAAGTGGGCCGAGGCGATGCGCGTGTTGAACTGGATGTCCTTTTTCAGATCCAGGGTGTCGGCCACGTAATTGAGCCAGCGCTCGGTTTCCGGCTGCGCCGGGAAGCGCTCCGAGGGCTGCCAGGATTTGTACAGATGTTCGGAAAACCAGAATTGGTAAATTTCCGACTGCGAATCGAAACGCGCGCCCGGGTAGCGGTTCCAGTACCAGGTTCCGCCCACGCCGGAACCGGTTTCGAAGGCACGCACCTTCATGCCCATTTCGCGCAGGCGGTGCAACTGATACAAGCCTGCGATGCCGGCGCCTATCACCACGGCGTCAAGATGCGGGCACGCCTCCTTATTGTCGTCCAGCGCCTTGCCAGCCTTTTCGGTAATCATGTGGAATCCTCCAGATTCGGTCCTGTTGGCTTGCCCCTCTGCCTCACGGGGCAATTGTCGTAACACCGCAACTCGGCACAGTGGCTGTGTTGTCCGTGTTGGGAGCTACTCTAGAGGTCCTGCCGCGGTCGAATCTTGTCGATCCTTGGCGATGTTTTGTACAAAACTGGAAGTTCGCTTCAGGCCGGATTTGCCTGGAACGCGGGCTTGACGGGCTGGCGCGGTGGAGGGAGGCCGCGGCGCGTCGCGCGCGCTGGCGCTGGAGGGCGGGCGCTCGGGGGCGGACGCTGGGGGGGCGGGCGTCTCGCCCGCCTGCCGTTGCAGGCAGCCTATGCTGGATGGGCGGACGCCGGCCGGGGAGGGCCACCGCTTACGGCGAAGTGAGGCAAGCGCAGTGTCACACCAATGCCATCAAGTTCCGAGCCCGCGCGGGCGAGCGAGCGGAACTGCGCCGTGCATCGCTGGCTCGTCGAACACCTGTCCGAAGCCGGCGTTGCTTTCCAGCACCCGACGCGCGGGCGCCCCTCGCCCGCCTTGCCGGAGAGGGGAGGGAGTGAGGGAAATCGGGCTTAAAGTTCGCCCACGAACCTGACTTAACGGCATTGAGGTCACACCACAGCCGGCGGGCGCTGCTCGATGGACATCAATTCCGCTGCGCTCGATGCAGGCTATGAAGCGAGGGGGCAGGGCGGTTTCGAATTGCAGCCTGAGCGCAAGAACTGCAATGGACCCGCCGCCAATGCCGCAGCGGGTCCGGCTAAACCTTATTGCAAGCCGCTCACATATTCCGCCACCGCGTGAATTTCCAGTTCGGTCAGTTTTGACGCGATGGAGTGCATGACCAAGTTGTCGTTGGTGCGTTCGCGCTTGTTGAACTGCTTTAGTTGCGCTTCGATATAGGCCGACTGCTGGCCGGCCAGGCGCGGCAGTACAGCGGTGCCGTGGCCGTTGGGGCCGTGGCAGGAGGCGCAGGCGGATACGCCGGAAAAAGTGTTGCCCTTGGTGAATATGTAAGCGCCTACCGCGGCCAGTTCCTTGTCGGCCTGCGCGCTGTTGTGCGCCGCGCGGCTTTCGAAATAAGCGCCTACGGCCTGCATGTCATCCAGCGATAGTTCCGCGGCCATGGGTTGCATGGTGGAACTTTTCCGGCGTCCGGTCTGGAAGTCGTGCAACTGTTTGGTGATGTAACCGGCGTGCTGGGCGGCCAGGCGCGGGAACAGGGCGGTTGCGCTTTCGCCCTCCATGCCGTGACAGACGAAGCAGCGGCCGGATACGATTTCTTCGCCTTTTTTGACCAGTGCGCCGGTTTTATCCGGACTATCGGCAGCCAGCGCGCCGGTCGCCGGCAGCCAGGCCAGCAGGGTCATGGCCGCGACGCGGCCGATAAGGTTCGATAGCTTGGGTCGAAACATGGAAGCTCCAGAATGTGCGGCCGGTCCCGGCCTTGCCGGAACCGGCTGTGGAAGGGGCTTAGCTCAGCGAGTCGGCCCAGATATTGCGTGCCCAGGCGGCCGCAAAGTCGCCTTCTATCACGCTGGCCGCAACCGATACGCCGCCGGAACCCGTTACCGGCAGCATGGTTTTTTTCGCCGCGTCATAGTGGTGCACGCTGCTCACGTGTATGCCCTGCTTTTCGCTTACATAGCTGTAGCAGGTGTTCATGAGCATGGGGTTGGCGTTGGGCGCCTTGCCGTCGAACAGGTCGATCAGGGCCGCCGCTGCCAGCTTCGCCTGCTGGTTGGCCATGTGGCCCGATTTGGGCATGGTGGGGGCCGGGAAGGTGGCATCACCCAGCACGTGTACGTTCGGCACCGCCTTGGATTCCATCGTGAGCCAGTCTATGTCGCACCAGCGGTTATTCACGTTGATGAGGCCGGCCGTGCGGGCGATGTCGGCAGCGCGCTGCGGCGGCACCACGTTCAGTACGTCGGCTTTCACCTTGTCGAATTCCAGGATGGCGGTGCGGCTGGCCACATCGACTTCCTTCAGTTCGTTATTGTTGCGGTATTCGATCATGCCGCCGTAAGTACCTTGCCAGGCCTTGGTGAACAAGCCCTTTTTCGACACCACGTCTTCGTTGGCGTCGAGGATGAGCACCTTGGATTTGGGCTTGTTCTTCTTTAAATAGTCGGCCACCAGGCAGGCGCGTTCGTAAGGTCCGGGCGGGCAGCGATAGGGCGCGCGCGGGATGGAAATTGCGAATACCCCGCCATCTTTCATGGCCATCAACTGCTTTTGCAGCAGCAGGGTTTGGGTGCCGGCTTTCCAGGCGTGCGGTATGGCTTCCTGGGCCGCGGCGGTGGCCATGCCGCCGACGTCGTTCCACATGAATTCTATGCCCGGCGATACGACCAGGCGGTCATAGGGCAGTTCGCTGCCGTCGGCCAGTTTTACCTTGCGCGCGGTGGCGTCTATGCCAGTGACTTCACCCTGGATGACGCGCACGCCGCGCGCCTTGAGGCCGTCGTAGGAAACGGTGATGTCTTCGATTTTGCGATAGCCGGCAATGACCAGATTCGACATCGGGCAGGAAATGAAACTCGGGTTGCGCTCGACCAGACTTACGTCGATCTTGCCGCCGCCCCAGAGGGTGAGATAACGCGCGAGCGTTGCGCCGCCATAGCCGCCACCGATCACGACTACCTTGGCTTTGGACCCGCCCAGGGAGGCACAGCCACCCACTGCCGCGAGGGCGCCCGCCAGGGCAGCCGCCTTGAGAAACCCGCGGCGCGATGAAATTGTTTGGCTCATGTCGGTCTCCTTATTTGGCTGGCTGTTGGGCAAAATATTCGGCGACCATCTTGATCTGGTCTTCCGTATAGCCCTTGGAGATTTGGTGCATGATGGTGGCGGGACGCTGTCCGGTACGGAATTCGCTCACCAGTTTGATGATTTCATCCGCCGGCTTGCCAGCCAGGGTTTTCATGCCGTCCTTGGCATGGCCGTCGGTGCCGTGGCAATTTGCGCAGGTGGCTGCCAGGCTGCGCGCAACGCTGGTTTGCGCAAACGCCGGCGCTGCGGCCAACAGCCCCGCCGTCGCCAGCAGCACTCCCCGCCAGGCGAGGCGCATCGTGTTTTGCTTCATTTCCCTTCCTCCTTGTTGATTTTGATAGTGCTGCTGCCGCCGGGATGGCGGCCGCCGGTGTGCGCCAGGGTTTGCAGGCGCTCGTCCAGATAAGCTCCGTAAAAGTCCGGGGAGCTGTACCCGATCAGGGGGGGCGCGGCGAAATTTCCGGCCGCGTCCAGGAATACCACGGTAGGTGCCACCTTGCTATTGGCGAGACGCGCCAGTTCGGCTCCGCTGGTGCGCTTGCCGCCGGCAAGGGTGATGAGGCGATTGCCGCGCAGGTCGGTGGTAAGAATTTTCAGCCAGGATTTCGCCGGGCCGCGCTTCAAGGGGACGATCTGCTCCGCCATGAGCCGGGCGCAGAAGCGACAGTCGTCCAGCGTCAGTACCACCAGGCTAGCATGCTGGGTGGCGGACGCGGGCTGCGCAAGCAACAGGGCGACCCAGGCCACGGCCGCAAAGCGCAGACAAAACAACAGCTTACGTAGGGCTGGCGAGCCATCCATCAGTGCACGCGACCGGGAAATCGAAATTTGCTTGATGACTGCAACACACTAGGAATATATTGATTGATTCGAATATTCGAATATACCTAGTTTCGAGTATTTTGATATTGTTCTACGGAGCAAAACAAAAGTCACGTATCGGCAACAAGCGCAACACGGGGTCCGGTGCCGTGCGGCCGGAGCGGAAAATAAGCAGAGGAGGAAACATGGCCGACGAAATCGTCCGTCGCGGCAGCATCAAGCTTGCTCCGGAAAACTTCCTGACCGAAACACAATTGCAAGAGGCGCGCACCGCGCGCCGCCAGTTCATGGCCAAAGCGCTCGCAATGGGCGCAGGTGTCGCAGCCGCGGTACCGGCCGGCAGCGCCCTCGCCGCGGCGGCCGCTGGGGCCGGCGAAAAAGAAATTCTCGAACTGCCGGAACACACCAAAGGACTGGGGCAACCCGTTGCGGCGCGTGCTTACGGGCAGCCGTCGAAGTGGGAAGGCGGCCTGCAGCGTCGCGAGAGCCCGGGGCTTACGCGCGTGCCACAAGCCTCGGTATCGTTTTGCCCGCTGCAGGGCATGTTCGGCATCATCACCCCGTCCGGCCTGCACTTCGAGCGCCATCACCAGGGTTGGTGGGATATCGATCCGTCCAAGCACCGCCTGATGGTAAATGGCCTGGTCAAAGTGCCCAAGGTCTACACGATGGACGAATTGATGCGCCTGCCGCAGGTGTCGCGCATTCATTTCGTCGAGTGCGGCGCCAATACCGGCATGGAGTGGGGAAATGTCGCGGTGCCCACCGTGCAATATTCCCACGGCATGTTGTCCTGCTCGGAATTTACCGGCGTGCTGCTATCGACGCTGCTGGACGACTGCGGCATCGACCTGAAAAAAGCCAAGGTGGTGCTGGCCGAAGGGGCGGACGGTTCGTCCATGACGCGCACCATCGCGCTGGACCGCGCGCTGGACGACGTGATCGTCGCCTGGGGCCAGAACGGCGAAATGCTGCGTCCAGAAAATGGTTATCCGCTACGCCTGGTGGTTCCGGGCGTACAGGGCGTGTCCTGGGTGAAATACCTGCGCCGCATCGAGGTGGGCGACATGCCCTATGCCACCAAGGACGAAGCGGTGCATTACATCGATCTGATGCCGGATGGACAGCACCGTCAGTACACCAGCATTCAGGAAGTTAAATCGGTCATTACCACGCCGTCGGGCGGCCAGGTGCTGCTGGAAAAGGGCTTCTACAACATCACCGGTCTGGCCTGGTCCGGGCGTGGGCGCATCAAACAAGTCGATGTCAGTTTTGACGGCGGGCGAAACTGGAAGGCCGCCGACATCAGCTCGGTCGTGGTGCCGAAGGCGCTTACCCGCTTCAATGTTGGCTGGGTGTGGGACGGCAGGCCGGCCATCCTGCAGGCGCGCGCCGTCGATGAAAGCGGCCATGTTCAGCCCAGCTATCGAGCACTGCGGGCGGTGCGCGGTACCAAGTCGATTTATCACAATAATGCGATTCAATCCTGGCTGGTACGCGAAAGCGGGGAGGTGTTCAATGTACAAGCGTAAGTTTGTCCCGCTCGCGCTCGGCTTGATGCTGGCAGCCGCAGGCGTCGCTGCCCAGGCGGCGCCGAAAGCACCCGCTGGTGGATATGGCGTGGGCCGGCCCGCCACGGAAGCGGAAGTCAAGGCTTGGGATATAGACGTGCGGCCCGACTTCAAAGGATTGCCCAACGGGTCCGGCACTGTGAGCCGCGGCCAGGACGTATGGGAAGCACGTTGCGCGTCCTGCCACGGCACGTTCGCGGAATCCAACGAGGTATTCACGCCCTTGGTGGGTGGCACCACCCCGGACGACAGCAAGACCGGCCATACCAAGGCGCTGGCTACCGGCACGGTCCCGCAGCGTACCACCATCATGAAAGTGGGCACGGTATCCACGCTGTTCGATTACATCAACCGCGCAATGCCGTGGAACAGCCCGAAATCGCTGTCGACGGACGAGGTGTATAGCGTCCTGGCCTATCTGCTCAATCTGGCGGAAATCATTCCGGAAAATTTCGTGCTGTCGGACAAGACCATTGCCGAAGTGCAGCAGCGCATGCCCAATCGCAACGGCATGACCACCGCACACGGCATGTGGGACATCAAGGCCAAACCGGATGTGCAGGGCTCCAGCTGCATGAAAGATTGCCCGGTGAGTGCAGAAGTCACGTCACGCCTGCCTGAGTTCGCGCGCAACGCACACGGCAATATTGCCGAGCAGAACCGTCCCATCGGGCCGGTGCGCGGCGCCGATACCACCAAGCCGCCCACGGCCAATGCCGCGGGTGCGGCTGCGGCGCCGGCCGTAATGCCGACGCCCGCGGAACCTGCGTCGCCGGCCGCCGGCCTGGTCGGCAAGCACAACTGCACGGCCTGTCACGCCAAGGCCAATAAAGTGGTGGGCCCGTCCTGGGATCAGGTGGCGGCCAAGTACAAAGGTGCGGAAGGTGCCGAGGATAAACTGGTGGCCAAGGTGAAGGCCGGCGGCTCCGGCGTGTGGGGGGCCATCCCCATGCCCGCGCACGCTCAGGTGCCGGACGCCGAACTACGGCAAATGGTGCAATTCGTTCTAAATGGCGCGAAGTAACAGCGCCGCCAACTGCGGAGGAAACCTCAAATGAGAGAAGCATTGAACCTCGAGCGCCGCAAGGCGCTCAAGGCGGGGGCCGGCTTCGGCCTGTTGTCCGCCTTGCTGTCGGTGGGGCTGATTTCCCCACAGCAAGCGCGCGCGGCCGTCAATAAGGGCGCTTTCGACGCAAAAACCCTGGACGAAACCTACAAGGCGCTGGGCGTGAGCGCGCCGGCGGTGTCGGATCAGGTCGTGATCAATGCTTCCGATATCGCTGAAAACGGCGCCGTGGTGCCGATAGGCATCAAGAGCAATCTGCCGAATACGCAAATGGTGGCTTTGCTGGTGGAGCGCAATCCGAATCCCCTGTCGGCCAGCTATAACCTGACCGAAGCGGCGGTGCCGGAGGTGACCATGCGCGTCAAGATGGGGCAAACCTCGAACGTGATCGCATTGGTCAAGGCGGATGGCAAGTTCTACACCGCCACCAAGGAAATCAAGATTACCCTCGGCGGCTGCGGCGGCTGAACAAGGAGAGCGAATATGGGAAGCCCAATGAAAATTCGCGCCAGCCTGTCCGGCGAGACGGCCGACGTGAAGGTGCTGATGCGTCACGACATGGAAACCGGACAGCGCAAGGATGCATCCGGTGCAGTGATTCCGGCCTGGTACATCCAGGAAGTAACGGTTGCGCTCAATGGCAAGGCGGTGGTGACGGCGGAATGGGGGGCGGCGGTCTCCAAAGACCCGTACCTCGCGCTCAAGGTAAAAGGCGCAAAATCAGGTGACGCGGTGAGCGTGACCTGGGTGGACAACAAGGGCGACACGCGCACCGACGAAACAAAAATCGCCTGATTGTCCCGGGCGCTGCCGCGCGCACCCGCGCGCAGCGCCAGCATTTCCGTCCGAAACACCGAGGAGGATGTGTGACATGAGACACCTGCTGGCGCTCCTGGCCGGCTGTGTCCTGGCGTCTGCTGCAATGGCCGCCCGGGCGCAGGATAAATCCGGCGACGAAGTCGCGAAGTACCGTGAAATGCTGGCTGACGGCAACCCCGCGGATTTGGTCGAGTTGCGCGGCGAAGAACTTTGGAAAGCCAAACGCGGCCCCAAAAACGCATCGCTCGAACAATGCGACCTGGGCCTGGGGCCCGGCGTCGTGGATGGTGCCTACGCGCAATTGCCCAAGTATTTCCCCGACAGCAAGAAGGTAATGGACCTCGAAGCGCGGCTGGTGTATTGCATGACCACGCTGCAGGGCTTTACCGAAGCGGAAGTGACCAAGGCCTGGTTTACCAAGCCGGGCAAAGAAGCCGATATGGAAGCGCTGGTTACTTTTGTGGGTGCGCGCTCCAACGGCAAGCCCATCAACGTGGCGAACCGCCATCCGCAGGAAGCCGCAATGGCGAAAATGGGCGAATACATTTTCTATCGCCGCGCCGGCCCGCAGGATTTTTCCTGCGCGATATGCCACGCCAATGACAACAAACGCATCCGCCTGCAGGAACTGGGCAATCTGACCACCAAAGAAGGTGCCGGCACGGCCATGAAAAGCTTTCCTGCTTATCGCGTGTCGCAGGGCAATGTGTGGTCCATGCAGCGGCGGCTCATAGACTGCATGCGCCAGGCGCGCTGGCCGGAGCCGAAATATCTGTCCGACGCTGTGATAGCACTGGAGGTGTACCTGCAGGGCAAGGCCAACGGTACCGTGATGCAAACCCCCGGCATCAAGCGCTGACGCGGAGCGAGGATAAGAGCATGCGATACAAACTATTCGTGCTGGCGGCACTGGCAGGCATGAGCGTGGGCGCGGGCGCCGCAGAAACGGCTAGCCTGGTTGCCAAACAGGCCGAGAAAATGTTTCTGGAATCGTTCCGCAGCGACAATCCGAAGTACTGGATGCGCCGCCTCGAGCAGGATGAAGCGATGCGGCTGTGCAGCACCTACAAGGATAATCCGCCAGCCAAAATTCGCCAGCAGATACAACTGAAAGAAATGGCGACCATACGTTACCCGGTGGACGGCAAACTGATAGGCGACTGGATGGAGGGAGAAAAACTCGCCTCGTCCGGCCGCGGCGGCCATATCGGCTTCATCCAGCCCGATCCGCGTGGCACGCCGCGCGGCGGTAATTGCTATGCCTGCCACGAATTGTCGCCGCGCGAAGTGGCCTACGGCACCATAGGCCCGAGCTTGAAGCATTTTGGCCGCACCCGCGGCAATGGCGAAGACGTGATCAAGTACGTCTACGACAAGGTGTATAACTCGAACGCCTTCAGTGCCTGCACCAATATGCCGCGCTTCGGCTACCACTCGTGGCTAACACCGGAGCAAATCACGCACATAGTGGCTTACCTGCTGGATCCGGAATCCCCGGTGAACGGCGACTAAACCATACCCCAGCTCGCGCGGGCGTCCGTCCGCGCGCCCGCATTCCCCGGAGATGACGCAATGAGCATGAATCGCCGCGAATTCCTGCAGGTACTGGCTGTTGCCGCCGCCGGCGGCATGGCGCTGGATAGTCCGCAGGTACTTGCCGCCAGAGGCGGCGGACGCGATCCGTACACCGTTCCCAAATTCGGCAACGTGAGCTTTCTGCACTTCACGGATTGCCACGCCCAATTACTGCCGATCTGGTTCCGCGAACCCAGCGTGAATATCGGCATCGCCGACGCACTGGGCAAGCCGCCGCATCTGGTGGGCGAAAAATTGCTCAAGCAATTTGGCGTGCGGCCAAATACGCCCGAAGCTTACGCGTTCAGTTGTCTCGATTTCGAAAAGGCCGCGGTGCGTTATGGCCGCGTGGGCGGCTTTGCACACCTTGCGACCTTGGTTAAAAAGCTGCGCGCGGACCGGCCGCAGGCCTTGCTGCTGGATGGCGGCGACACCTGGCAAGGGTCTGCTACCAGCCTGTGGACCAATGGTCAGGACATGGTGGATGCCTGCAAACTGCTCGGGGTGAACATCATGGCGCCGCACTGGGAATTCACCCTGGGTGCCGAGCGCGTGAAGCAGATCGTCGATAAGGATTTTGCTGGCAACATCGAATTCGTGGCGCAGAACGTCAAAACCGCCGATTTCGGCGATCCGGTATTCAAGCCCTACGTGATACGCGAGCAGAACGGCGTGCTGGTGGCCGTGATCGGCCAGGCCTTTCCCTACACGCCCATCGCCAATCCGCGCTACATGGTGCCGGAATGGACGTTCGGCATTCAGGATGACGGCATGCAGCAGGCCGTCGACGAAGCCCGCTCAAAGGGGGCCAAGGTCGTCGTGGTGCTGTCCCACAACGGCATGGACGTGGATATCAAAATGGCCTCGCGCGTGCGCGGCATAGACGCCATTCTGGGCGGGCACACGCATGACGGCGTGCCGCAGCCGGTGGTGGTGAACAATGCCGGCGGCAAAACACTGGTTACCAATGCCGGCTCCAACGGCAAGTTCCTGGGCGTGCTGGATTTTTCGGTCAAGGACGGCAAGGTGAGCGACTTCCGCTACACCCTGTTGCCGGTATTTTCCAATCTGCTGCCCGCGGACCGCGACATGCAGGCGCTGATAGACAAGGTGCGCGCGCCTTATGCCGGCAAACTGGCGGAAAAGCTCGCCGTGTGCGAGGGCACGCTGTTCCGCCGCGGCAATTTCAACGGCAGTTGGGACCAACTTATCTGCGACGCGCTGATGGACGTGCGCGGTGCGGAAATCGCCTTTTCGCCGGGCTTCCGCTGGGGCACCAGCTTGCTGCCCGGCGAGGCCATCACGCGCGACGACGTGATGTCGCAAACCGCCATTACCTATCCGGAAACCACGCTGACCGAAATGACGGGCGAACAGATCAAGACCGTGCTGGAAGACGTGTGCGACAACCTGTTCAATCCGGACCCGTATTATCAGCAGGGCGGCGACATGGTGCGGGTGGGCGGCCTGCAATATACCTGCGATCCGAACGCGCGCATGGGCGGCCGCATTACCGACATGCGCCTGGACGGCAAGCCTCTGGACGCCAGCCGCAAATACAAGGTGGCGGGCTGGGCGCCAGTGTCGGAAGACGCGCGCAAGCAGGGCGGCCCGCTCATTTGGGATGTGGTCGAACAATATTTGAAGGCGCATCCCGCCTTGAAGGCCCCGCGCATCAACCAGCCCAAGCTGGTGGGCATGCAGGGCAATCCGGGCTTGCTGTGAAAGGGCTTGCCATGCTGAAGCAGTTATTGTGTGCGCTGGCTTTAGTCGCGGCTTCCGCGGCCCATGCCGAGGGCCGCACCGGCGTGACGGAAGATCATGTCGCGGCGCCCAAACAAACGCCGTTCAAACTTTATCTCACGCCAGTGCAGGCGCACGAGTTGAAATCCAGGCTGGGCGCGAAAGCGCTGTTCCTGGACGTGCGCACCCCGTCCGAAGCCATGTTCGTCGGGTTTGCCGACGACACTGACGCGCTGGTGCCCTATATGCAGTTGCCGGAAATTCTGAACGCCTGGGACGACGGCCGCTCGACTTACGCTCTGGTTCCCAATAGTGACTTCATTGCCCACGTGAAGCGCGTGCTGGCGCGCATGAATCTGAGCGTGAATGATCCGGTGATCGTGATGTGCCGTTCCGGCGACCGCTCTGCCAATGCCGCCAAGCTCATGCATAGTGCCGGCTTCACCGAGGTGTATAACCAGATCGAGGGCTTTGAAGGCGATGTGGCCAAGGACGGCCCGCAAGCCGGGCATCGCGTCGTGAATGGCTGGAAAAATGCCGGCTTGCAGTGGTCTTACCGGCTGCCCAAAGCCAAAATGTATTTCCCCGACTGACATGCGGCCCGTACTGTTGCGCACTATCCATTTACTGGCGGCGGCTGCGACCTTGTTCGGCGCATCCGCCCGTGCCGCCGAAACCGCGCTCGAAGCGGTTCAGGTTTCCCCGTCGGTGTGGTACGTGCAGGGCGATTCCGGTCCGGCGTCCGCGGCCAATCAGGGCTTCAATTCGAATGCCGGGTTCGTCGTGACGCGCGACAGCGTGGTGGTGTTCGACACCCTGGGTACGCCGGAACTGGGCGAGGCGCTGATCGCCAGTGTGCGCAAACAAAGCCGCCTGCCTATCAAGCGCGTGGTGATCAGCCACTACCATGCCGACCACTATTACGGTTTATCTGCATTCAAGGCGCTGGGGGCGGAAATTTGGGCCGACCGCAGCGCGCGCGGCGCAACGCAGACGGACGCCGCGCAGGCGCGCCTCGCCGAGCGGCGCAGGTCGCTGGCGCCCTGGGTGGATGAAACCACGCGCTTGGTCGATCCCGACCATTTCATCGACGGCGAAGCCAGATTCACGCAGGGCGACCTGCATTTCCGCCTGACCCACATAGGTCCCGCCCATGCGCCGGACGACCTGGTCATGCTGGTGGAGGACGAAGGTGTGCTTTTTGCCGGCGATTTGTTATTCGCGGGCCGCGTGCCTTTCGTGGGCGACGCCAACACCGCCGCCTGGCTGAAAGCCATCGATCGCGTGCTGGCCATGCAACCAAAAGTCTTGGTAGTGGGGCATGGCACCGCCAGCCGTGAGCCTGCGCGCGACCTGCAACTGACACGTCGCTACCTGACATACCTGCGCAACACGATGGGCGAAGCCGTCGCCAACATGACGGATTTTGAAACCGCTTACCGCAGCACCGACTGGTCGGAATTTTCCGCCCTGCCGGCATTCGAAGCGGCGAATCGGCGCAATGCTTACAACGTTTATCTGGAAATGGAACGTGAAAGCCTGCAGCATTAGTCGGTGGATTCGAAATCTAAAAATCGTATCTGGACGCTGTCGCGTCGCAATCTCTGCTAGACACGGCGTTGGACGGCACAGCGTAGCGCGCATTATCCTAGGGCGGAAAAGCGTAGCGGATTCCGCCGTATGATAAGCCTCGCGATCTCCCCCAGGCATCCCTCGCAGCAGACAAACGATTAGCCTTCATCGGCGCCGGCCAGCCGTCCGCCCCGGCCTCGGATATGGACCGCGAATCCCGCCCCATGATCTTGACCTAAGTCCTGGCCCGACGACGCATCCGCGACCCACCGGGCCCCGGCCAAAGCCGTGCCCGCCTGCATCCGCAAGCCGCAGCGCGGTATTCCGGGTGTAGCATGTTCCCGGTTAGCACCTTGCACCTC
Source organism: Rhodocyclaceae bacterium (assembly GCA_016791105.1). Classification (GTDB taxonomy): domain Bacteria; phylum Pseudomonadota; class Gammaproteobacteria; order Burkholderiales; family Rhodocyclaceae; genus JAEUNM01. The sequence continues at coordinate 13,510 of JAEUNM010000076.1, forward strand.
CCGCTTCCAGGAATCCCGACCATGTTCCGGTCCGCACTTGGCCGATCCGAAGCCATACTCAACAGCGAATTCGTCGCCTTGGCGGTGGTCAAGGACCGAGCCATCATTTGGGGAAATCGAGCCTTCCACCAAACATTCGGCTACGAGCCCGACGAACTGATCAGCCAGCCAACGTGCAACCTGTTTCCAGATGAACTAAGCCATGTCGCGTTCGAGCGCGCTGCCAACGCCGCGATCGACGAATCCGGCCGCTTTCATGCCGAATTGCGGCTGCAGCGCAAGAGTGGAGACTTGGGCTGGTTCGATCTGAACATGTCGCGTCTGGATGGCAGTGAGCATACTTTCGTCGCCACCCTGGTCGATAGAACGGAATCTCGCCAGGCCGTGGAAAAGCTCGCGCTGCAGGTGGAAATTCTGTCCGCCATTACCGACGCCGTGAATGTCGTGTCGGCCGACGGCATCATTCGCTTTACCAATCGCGCCTGTGACGCCATGTTCGGCTACGCCGAAGGCGAATTGGTAGGGCGCCACGCATCTGTACTGAATGCGGAAACAGAGCGGTCGCCGCAACAAGTTGCGCAGGAAATTATGCAAAGCCTTGATGCAAGCGGCGGCTGGCGGGGCGATCTGCTCAACCGCCGCAAGGACGGCAGTACATTCTGGACCAACGCGCAAGTCATCTCGCACCGTTCGGCCGGGCTGGGTCAGGTCTGGATTTCCGTACAGCGCGACATCAGTGCCCAGCGCGAAGCTCAGGCCGCCCTGCGCGCCAGCGAGGAGCGTTACCGGACCATGGTGGTTGCCACCAGCGTGGTGACCTGGCGTTGCCCGCCATCGGGGCTGAACACAAGTTCGCAGCCGGTGTGGGAAGCATTTACCGGCCAGAGTGCTGAACAATTGCTCGGCGCCGGGTGGGCACAGGCCGTGCATCCGGCCGATATGGCCAGCGTGGCGGACGCTTGGCAAAGTGCGCTGCAAAGCGGCCAGCCGTTCGCAAACGAGTTCCGCATTCGCCGCCACGATGGCGCCTGGCGCTGGATGAGCATGCGTGCCGTACCGGTGATCGACGGCGCAGGCTGTATCGTGGAGTGGTCCGGCATGGGGCACGACGTTACCGAGCGCAAGGAAGCCGAGCTGGCGCTGCAGGACAATGAAGAACGCCTGGAAATGGCGCTCGATGGATCCGGCCTGGCGCTATGGGATTGGCACCTTGCCACGCACGAGGTGCTGGGCGACAAGCGCTGGCACGCCATACTGGGTTATCAGCCGGACGAATTGGGCCTGGCGGAAGAAAACTGGTGGCAACTGGTGGACCCGCGGGACTTGGCGGCGCTCAAACGCAGATTGACGGATCACTTCAACGGCGAAACGGCCAGTTTTCACAGCGAACATCGCCTGCGCCACAAGGAAGGGCACTGGATACACGTGGAAGCGCGCGGCAAGATCACCGAGCGCGATGCAGCCGGCCAGCCGCTGCGCATGGTGGGAACCGCGCTGGACATCAGTCAGCGCAAGCGGCTCAATGAAGAAGGTGTAAATCTGCTCAAGCAGATCGAAACGCTCATACGCGATGCCACCGACGGCGCGCCGCGCAGCAAGGAACAGGAAGATTTGGCGGCCAGCCTGACGCGGCGCGAGCGCCAGATACTGGGCATGATCGCCAGCGGCATGACCTCGGCGCAAATCGGCGAACATCTCCATCTTGCCACCAATACCATCGTGTCACACCGGCGCAACCTGATGGCCAAGCTGGATTTGCACAGCACCGCGGAAGTGACGCGCTTCGCGATGGATCATGGCCTGACGAATTCCAGATAGCCATAGGCGCGGACCAAACACGCGGAAAATTACCCGTGATCAGGTTAACAAGTTGCTGTGATCTGGTGATGCCGGGCCTTTCGAATCGCTGTCACACTGCGGCTGATACCTCATCGCACGCACAGGCCCGGCCATGGATACCAGGCGGAGCTATACCCTTGATTGCGCATTGACGCGGCATCTCGAAAACGAATCGACCGAGGATGGCGAAAAGGCCCAGTTCGCGGCGGCGATTTTGGCCGACTTGGGACATTTCGATTTGAGTTCTCCGAATATCAAGGACCTCAAGCACTCCATCGTGCTACTTTCCCACCAGCGCGATAGCGGCCTGTGCGCGGAAATGCGCCGCGCCTGCGCTTCCTGCTCGCGCGTTACAGATTGTCCTGTCGGGGCGGAAGTGCTGGAGCGGTGAGCGTTTTAGCTCGTAGGTTGGGGTGACGAAGGAACCCCAACATCGGGCGGCCCCGATCGACGCACGGTGTTGGGGTTCGCGGGCTCACCCCAACCTACGCTACTCACGAATCCGGGTACCGGCGTAGGGCGGATAAGCCGCAGGCGCAATCCGCCCTATGGTGCCGCGAGCAGGCAACTTACGCGGGATGCGAATTTCGCCCGCTTGCAGAAGCAGTACGATGCCTGCGGCCACGTAGCAAAAATTGCACTATTCAAAACTTATGCGCCAACATACGGCGAAATGCGCTGCGCTTCTCCGCCCTACGGTTCCGGGGTTCTGCGGGGCTTTGCGCCATTTAACCGCTACACGGTTAATTTTTTGTCTGACTTGGGGGCGCCGGCGTCCCGCCCGCGATCGTAGCCGCCGGGCCTTGATACGTGGGCGACCCGCCGGCAACCGCAGCGGGTTGGGCGCAACCGCCGCAGGGAATTGCGCCGGTTGAAGCCGCCGCATCATGCGCCGGTCCGCGTCGAAGTGCGTTTGTATGTGCGCGTTCCGAAATGGCGTGGGGTACGGGCGGCGCACACGGAATGCCAAATTCCCTATGCGCCTTAGTCCGGCCTCGGCGGGCCGGGGTATTTAGCCCGGCCTGAGCGTTTCGGAACCCGATGAGCTAATGGGCGATCTGGATAGGAATGCGCGAAACGATGCGGACGGGGCAACATGCCCCGTCCGGCGCAGTCTGTGGTGCGCACGAAGCGCCGCCGCCGCTTGCTTGCCAGCCCTTCGCGCAACATCAGCCGACGTACCCGCTTGTGGTTTACCGAGTACCCTTGGGCGCGCAGTTCTTGCGTCAGTCGCGGTCGTCCATAGTTGCCGC
>JAEUNM010000119.1 GCA_016791105.1 Rhodocyclaceae bacterium
AGAAACCAGTCGCCCGGTAACTGACAGCGCATCTGGCGCTCGATCCAGCGCTGACTTTCGTGGTGTTGGCAGTGCGGACAATGGCGGTGGCCGCAGGAGTGCGGCAGGAAGGCCTGATGCGTGCAGTCCTGGCACTGCAAGTGCATGCGCACAGCACCGTCGCGACGACAGAACCCCATGGCCGATAGCGCGCGCCGATGCTCGGGCCCGAGCCGCTCGCCATACTCGCGCAGGAACTGCGCCGCGTAAGTATCGATGATTTCCGCCAGGCGCATCATTTGACCTTCCCCCATGTCACGTTAAACTGGCGCATCAGATCGTCGATGCGCGTGAGCGCGTGGTGCTTGGTCTGGTCGGTAAGATGCGTGTAGCGGGCGGTGGTAAGAATTGAATGATGGCCGAGAAATTTCTGTACTTCGATCAGATCGACGCCGGCCTCGATCAGGTGTGTGGCATAGCTGTGCCTCAGGCAGTGCGGGCTGATCTTTTTTTTAGTCCGCACTCCTCCACGACCTTGCGAAGGGCGACCTGTACGCCACCGCGATCGAGCGGCGTCTTCGCGCTCGCCGCGCCAGCGAGCCCGCCGTGGCGATTGGGGAACAGAAGTACCGGATTGCGATGCAACCTCCAGAAGCGGCGCAGGCATTCGAGCGTCGCTTGGGGCAAGGGTACAAAGCGATCCTTATTGCCCTTCGCGTCGCGCACATGCACGCGCGCGCGTGCCGCGTCGATGTCGCCGACTGTGAGCCGCAGCCCTTCGCCCAGACGCAGGCCGAGGCTGTACAGCGTGTAGAAAAACACCCGGTAGCTGCATTGCCGCGTGGCGTCGAGAATGCGCTGCATTTCTTCGACGCTCACGATGTCCGGCAAGCGCTGCGAGCGCGGCGCCTTGACCAGCCCCGGCGCCACCCACGGCTGGCGCAAGACGTGCTCGTAGAAAAAGCGCAGGCCGTAGAAATCGAGCTTCACGGTGCTCCAGGAATGGCTTTCGGTCAGCTCGGTGAAGTAGTCGGCGAAGTCCTGTTCCGTGAGCTGTGCGAAGTCGCCGTCGAAGTAGTCCCCGGCACGGCGCACCGCGCGCGAATAAGCCTCGATCGTCTTCGGCTGCAGCCCCTTGAGCTTGAGTTGCTGCAGGTGGCGGGCGTAATGTTTATCAAAATCCTTGCAGGTTTTTGCGTTCATGGTAAATTGGCCTCACTGTTTGACATGAAATCCCCTCCGTCGAGGGGCGGCCAATTGTGAATCACCTACCACGTTTCCGGGCACGACTTCTCCGCGTAGCGGCTTCGTCCAACCCGGCGCTCAAGCGGGACCGTCCGCAAGCGGCCGGCCCCTTAGCTCCACGTTAGGCATTTCATCCGATGGATAACTTCTGGCTCAATGAACTATTCAAGGCTGTCGTTTTGTACGGCTCTGCGTATTTTCTTGGCCTCTGGGTAATCAAACACGGAATCCGGGTCAACTACACTCGGAAGATATTCCACTTCATTCTGTTTTTCTTTCCCCTGTTTCTCGCCGACCATCTGCCTTTCCAAGCATCAACGACAACGACACTCCTGAGCGGAGCAATTTTCTTGTTCAGTATCGGCACGTTCATTTACCCCCTGCGCTCAAGGTCCTCCTTTCTTTCCACTGCTTACGCGGCCATAGATCGGCCCGAGGATCGTCCTTTCACCCTGTTGTGGGTTTCGACACAGGTTGTCGCCACCTATCTTGTCATCGTCTTGATGGTTGTCTGGCTTGCGCATTACGGGAAGCAGCCACTCATTTACATTGCAGTACTCGTGGCTGGCATAGGAGACGGCCTCGCCGAACCGGTTGGCGTTCGCTTTGGTAAGCGGAAGTATCGCGTGAAAGCCTTATTCACTGACCGCTGTTACACAAGAAGCTTTGAAGGCAGCGCCTGCGTTTTTCTTAGCGCCATTTTGGCGACCTTTATTCTTCGGCAGCATTTGAACGAAGTACAGTTTCTGCTCACGCTGGGCATCGTACCAATTACGATGACCTTAGCGGAGGCTTTGTCCCCGCATACGTGGGATGGTCCTTTCCTATACCTTATCGGCGGTATATCTATCGTCGGTGTGCTGGAGCTTTCCACCATGGTGCCGCATGCCTAACATGGCGCTCAAAGGGACGCTCCGCTTCGCTACGCGCCCCTAAGCTTTACGTTGGGCGTCTTGAAATGACCGCACTTGCACACTGTCCGGAGGTTCTCCCGCCTGACCTTACAGCCCTTGTTGATAGCTTCGGTCAGGCTTGGGCAAAAAGCCCATCCCGCCCATTTCCTCCGGCCAGTGCCGTTGCAC
>JAEUNM010000120.1 GCA_016791105.1 Rhodocyclaceae bacterium
TATCTCGCTTGGGTTTTGTGAACCGGCAAGCGCCACGACGGACTCGACAGTTACGGCACGACGTTCATCGGCCGGCAGATGCTTTGGATGGGTGTCCACGAGCACTCCTTGTAAGATAGTAATTGATTACTATCTTACCACGAGAGGCAACTCAAACAAGAGAAAACCCGACGTACTCGTCAATATCTAGCGTCTGCAATGGGCTTAACGTGCTTTATTTTCCGTTTTCTGAGACGTCCCCAAGCAAACCGCTCGCCGCGGAGGCAGTCGGGGCAGGTGAAAAATCCCCCTGCCCCGACTACCGGTAGCGTACTTGTATGGCGCGGCATCAAGCCCGCCCGACGCCTGCCCAAAAGCCGCAGCCGACGGATCGAGCTTGACGCATCCAGCGCATGCGATCACTGCAAGGTGTGGAAAAGCATCGGTGACATCCCCCGGGCGTCCGAGGCGACATGGCCGCCTCGGGGTACGCAGCGTAGGAATGTGGGTGTTTCCTGAACCCTTCCCGAGCATGGTGAGTATGCCGTCGATGACGGTCTCACCTGACCTTGCCTTTCTTCCTGCAAGCCAAAAAGACGTAGAGAAACCGACCACGTATCACAGCAGGACCGCACACGGTCCGGGTTGAGCGGGCGCGGTGAGCGCGTAGCGGTCGCCGTGGGCGCGATTTATCCCGGTCTTAGCGCCCGCTTGCGGGTGGCCGCGCGAGCGGCCAGGTCAGGCCGCTCGCGGCCTGAGCCGCTTAGACCTGCTGCGGTAATACGGTGGGGTTGGGGAAAAAGGAGGTGGGGGGTTTTTGAGGTTTCGGAGTTGGTGGGGTGAGCGGTCATGGATTTGAGGAGGAGTGAGGAGTTTTGGAGGGCGGGGCTGGCTTGCCGTTGCGAATGGGTGCGATTTCTGGGGGTTGTTTTTGAGGTTTTGGGTGCTTGACGACCGTGTTACGGGCGGCATTCCTACTGTGAGCGCGTAGCGCGATCAATTGAGGTTGGGGCTTGCCTCGGACGGATGTGTCTCGGATGCCGTGCCAGGTAGCGTATGTCTAGCGCGAGGAATGCTTGCGCGGCGTGAGCCGCGCGGTGTGGATTTTCCACTTGACCTGGGGTGAATGGCCGCCTTGTGCGGCAAGAGGGGCCGTAGGCCCCAGCTTGAAGGCGGTAGCCCGGAAGGGCTGCGCATTGTGTTTGTGAGGGCGACGCCCGATCACTTTAAGTTGGGATGTTGAGCGTTCTACGGTGTCTCGGATGCCGTATGGGTTGTTCTTTTGATTAAAAAAACGATTATAAAAAGATTAGCGTGCTTGGCTGGTGGTTTATAAGGCATTGTTATTGTTGTAGAAAACGTTTTTATCCACAGGCATAGATGTGTCTCGGATGCCGTGCCAATGTGTCTCGGATGCCGTGCCAAATGTGTCTCGGATGCCGTGCCATGTGTCTCGGATGCCGTGCCCTACTCTACCCTTCGTTGTTTGTCAGGGAGGGTGTCGTACGGTCGACGGCGACGATATCGCCATCGATGGCGTAGTTGGTTAAAAATCCGATTTTCACCAGTTCATCGAGGGCGGTCCGTAGCTTGACCTTGAATCCAGCCTTTTGGGCATTCCTGCTACCGACATAGGAGCGAAGGGTGTCGATCTTGATCGGAAACGGCTGCCTGTGGCTGCTATAGAAGGCATGCAGTGCCTGCGCTAGGTGTTTGCCGCGTAGCAGCTGCCGCTGCTGCCAGTCCAGGGCCGTCCACTGGTTTTCGCCGAACAGCCTTATCAGTTCGCGATTCAGCTCAACGCGGTAATGGCTCGTGAGTTCGTCCTTGAGCCCGGCTTTCACCAACGGGCCGAAGTAGGTTTTGCCCTCATGGGTGATTTCTACAGCGCAGGCTGTAAGGCGGAGGATGGTCGAATGCAATTGTTTGTGCTGGCTCAACCCAGTGTGCATCGCCAGCGACTTCAGCAGCCCGTGGGCCGTGAATTCGCACAGGTGGCCAAGGGGATGCTCACGCGCTAGGTGCGCGAGGGTTTCCCAGACGCTCAAATCTTCCTGGTTGAGCTGCTCGCCGGTGAATTTGACTGTGATGCCCTTCTGACTAGCTACCGTGCTTTCCTTCAAGAAAACCCGGTCTTTGCTCTGGATTGCGGCGAACAGGGCGGAGCGAATGAAGCTGTTCGGGGTGCCACGTTTCGGCTCGGGCCACAGTGGGAGTTGGATGATCTGGGATGCCTCACGGAGGCGTGCGCTGTCCTTCATCCGTTCAATGCTGGCCAGGATCTCCTTATCGCCCTTGGCGGCCATACTGCCCCCTTCCCGTCACGGCACTTGCAGCAGTCATGATCATGCGTTTTTCATGAATTCATGAAAACATGTATTCAGCAATTCATTTAGCTTCATGTCGCGGTCGAGAGCGGCCTGTTTGAAGGCGCGCACGAACTCTGGGGACATGCGAAATTGCAGGGGTACCAGATCGGCGGACGACACAACGCCCCGTTGCCGCGTGACGGTCTGCTGACGGGGTTTGATCGGCGCGAGGTCGGCGGCGGTCACAGCGACGGCTTTAGCCATACATCACCTTTTTTGCTGTTTTGCTATTTTCATTAAAACATGATTTCACGTCGCGCCACAAGCCCGCGATTTCCTCAGCAGCGACGCTCTTGGGAGCCAGTTCCGGTGCGGTGCGGCCGCCGGTCATGGCTCCTGCGTAAGGCACCCGGTCGGCGATGAACGCCTGCGCGACGCGGCCGTGTTCCGACAGGGCGGCGATGGTCTGGGCCGTGATGCTGGCCTGGGACTTGGCTTGGGTGATGACAAACAGAAACGGCTTGCCCGCGTTCTTGACCAAGGCGACGGTTTCGGAAACCGCCCAGAGATCGGCAGGGGAGGGACGTACCGGGATCAGAACTAGGTCGGCGAGGTCGATGAGCGACGTGCTTTGCGTCGAAATGGTCGGCGCGGTGTCGATGAAACAATAAGCTGCGCCGCGCGCGGCCATGTTCGCCAAGCCCTGCGCCATTCGGCCAAATGGCATTTCTGCTCGCTGCGGCGTATCGACTTCGCGCCGCTCGTGCCATTGACTCAAGGTACCTTGCACGTCGGTATCGATCAACCAGGCCGGGCCGTCGCCGGATCGTTCGACTTCGACCGCTAGGTGGGCACACAGCGTGGTTTTTCCGCTGCCGCCCTTTTGGGACGTGACAACGACTGTTTTCATGAATTCCTCCTTTCATTATGAATTGAATATATTATTTCATGAAAACATAGGAACGGGATGTCAACGGCCTGGCCGCGTCGCCTCCAAGTACGCCAGGCCGCTCACGACACGTCGGTAGCGTGATCGTCCTGGAGTCGCGTCATGACAGATCGGTGCACAGACCCGAAAGCCAGCGGAAACGCCACAGCTGGCCACCTTGGCCATTGGGAACTTTTCGGATTGAACACCTGTCACGACTACGTCGTTGACGTATGGTATCGTAACGGCGGTCCAATCCATCCCATGCAGGAGCTTTCCAATGAATCAACAGATGCTAACGCCGGGTTCGTCAGGAACGGTGCCGCCCACAACCGAAAAAGTAGGGGATGAAGAACCGTCTTCGCCGGGAAAACCGAATATTGTTCCGATCAAGATTACTGTCGTGTTCACACCGCAGGCCTTGACGAAGTTCGAAAGCCATTGTCGTAGTATTGAGGAACGGCAACATATTTGTGAATATGTTGCCGACCACGCCGATGATGCTATCCCTCTTGAAGAGGGGGCCGGCATTCCCCTGAAGCAGCTTACGGCTTTCCGTATCCACTTCCGATTCTATGACCTACGGTTGGGTGGATATCTGCTTGTCGACTCCATACACACCGATTCCGCCGACCCTCCTCCACCATCGCCCAATAAGCGCCGATTTTTAGATGTCGTCATATCAGGTGGTGTTTCCGGACTCGTCCGATGGGTTATCGATAACGCAATTGATCATTTGTCTTTGATTAGACAAAATAATTTCTCACTACATGGCACCGTTTATACGCGCAGCAACACTGTTAATTATTCAAAAATATTTATTCCGTCTGTGAACGTGCAACACGATAGCATTCGGCTTCTTGCTGAAGTGTTAGTGTTTGTCAATGCTAGTGTTGAAGACCAGTACATCGAATTCCGGCCGGTACTTGGCAGTTCTGGAATGGGAAAAGAAGGACGTCAAGAGCTTAGAGTTGGTTGGTTTGACGTCCTGGCCAGGCCGCATGGCTTGGAAATTAATGTCGTCCCAGAAAGACCAATCATGCACGACAATGGCGCTACGTTGGAGGCTATCCATGTGGGTGCCGTGAAAGATACATTGGATAGATTGAGCGAGACGCATAACATTACTATCCCGCACTTTAGATATGTCACGTCCTTGAAATGGGAACTTTGTTTTATGGATGGAGAAGTTTTATCTGACAATTCCTTCTTTCTCGACCAATTAGTGAGTACTGCTGTCTCTGGCAAAGGATCAATTTTGTTACGGAGAGATCAATCCATCATGGTTGGCGTCGGTGGCGAGAACTGTTTTGACGACGAGGAATATACTAGTGTCTCAAGTTGCGACGCTCGCGCTCCGAGCTGGAATCGACCGCAACTCGTTGCCATGCCACCGAAGTGGTTCATGCATTCCGGCAAGTTGGGCGCACACATGATGGTTCCCAGGACCAGCACTCGCCGACCATTACGGGCGTCGGCACGCTGGAAAAAGTTTGGAAATGAAATCGAACAAGTAAGCTCAGGTGTCAGGACGAATCCGGTAGCGGGCTTATCGCAGCGCTCTATTTTTGAGCGGAGACGTCGCATTGATCTCCGGCGGCATTTGGTCGAAAACTACTCCAATTCTTGCTTACTGGCTGGCTCGGAAGCCACGGATAGCAATGGTGATCAGCCGCCGCAAATGCACCTGGTGATAGCTGGTAAAGGCAATCGTGGTCTGGCGAGCGAAGTGAGCGAATGCAGTACAGACCATTCAATGCAAAAGTTTTCGCGTCTAGGAGATATTGAGATGAACCGGCGCGGACGTGTTGCAATGTCACCAAAGAAAGTTGGAAAGCCGCTAACAAGCGATGAGCAATTGATGAAAATTGTTGATACGGCTGAGAAGCCGACCGGAGTGGAAAATTGTGAGGCTGGAACCTCATACGAGGTTCAAATTTCACGAGTTGTTGATGTTCGATCAATTCGAAAGTCACTCAATATGACTCAGGATGAGTTCGCAAAGGTATATGCGCTTTCTTTAGCAAGTCTTAGAAATTGGGAGCAAGGAACGCGCGTCCCGGAACGCCCTATTGCGCTATATCTCAAGCTAATTGAGAAGTATCCGACGGAGGTGCGGCGAGAAATAGAACTTATGCGTCTAGCGTCTGGCAATGACGACGAGTCGGTCTAATTCGCAAAGGAGTAACCCGAAGGGCAGGGCAAACGCCTTGCTCCTTCATCCGGCCCTCGCGCAACGCAGGGAGGGCGAGCGTAGCGAGCCCGAGCGGAGTGGAGCGGCCGGCGTGCCCGGACCCGGAGGCTCGTGACAAGCCGGTACGCCGACGCTTTACGGCCCGTACAAAGTACAAACGCTCGATCCTGGAGCGAGCAGGGCAGTGCCGCGAACCCGGTGCGATCGGGCAATTGCTGCGCAGCGAGGCCTGTACTCGTCACTCGTCGCACTTGTCGAAGTGGGGGGCGCGTCTCAGGATGACTACTTCCTGAACAGCAGGTTACTGCGTAACGCCGATGTTCCACCTCCCGACTGAGGCAGAAGGCAGAAACTCAGTCGGCTTTTTGACAACGTGTAACCCTTCAGGGTAAAAATCAACCGCCCGCGCAACTACGCAAACCTGTCCAGGTTGGGCGGAATACGCAGAGGGAATCGCGGCGCGATTTGCATCTGTCCAGAAAACCACCGTTTTTTGGACACTTTTTGCGCTCGCAACGGTTACCGCGGTAACGTTTGTTGTTTTCTGGAGGCGGCTGCACGAACAGGAGGCAGCATTCGGCCATGAACTGCCTTTCAACTCCACAGAACCGAACGTCAGCTTCAAAATCGACTGGCGACGCTCGCGAGTTGGTCGATGAACGACACGTAATCCGAGACCAGTCGGTCAACGTGCTGGGCGGTTGGGTTTACTCATTCTTGCCCTGATCAGCGCGCTTCCAAGCCTTCAGGAATTCCTGGACTTCTTGATCTCCGCCCTTGGCAGCAACGGCTTCGACGCGGAGCAGGAATGCTTGCTTGTCAATCAATCGAGCCAAACCTTCGGGCCTAACTCGCGTCACACGCTTCGCGACCACGTCGCCCATGCCGGCGAAACCAATCCCTTGAGTCCATCCGTGAGAGGTAAATGCCTTGGCAAGGTACCGGACTCCGTCATCGGTCGCGAAGGCTGCCGAAGTCCATGCCCGGACCGCAGCGCCATCGTCTGTCGTTACATCCACCCACGAGTGCAAGAGAAATGACATATCTTTATGTACGAGCAGGGTGCCGTCGGCTGCTGCTGCCTCGATTCGCGAACGCAGGAGAATGCGGAGTTGCTCCGCATCTGCCTCCGTCGTCAGACAATTCTCCGGCGGCTCGCATTCCTTGCCTTCCCGAGGATGATAGTCGGTCCAGGCCGAAGTTGTGAAGTCGGCAAGCCAGCCCAGGGAAGCCGTGGCGCATGACTGCCGAAAGAGGGCGGAGCGTTCGTCCAGGGGTATGCGCTCCTTCGTCAGTGCACGCAGCAGCCAATGCAGACGAAATTCGTTGTTCACGATGCTGAAGCCCTTCGCCGAATCCGTTTCAACGTTGATCTCGTCGGCGATCTCGAATAGCGCGGTTAGGAGCGGTTGAACTTTGCCACTATCTACGCGAGCTGAATGCGTGTTCAACTCTGCAAGCCACACGGCAGCCTTGGTTCCGCCCGATCGGCGAGTTACCGTCACAGCGTGGCGTAACGTGTCTTTCACGAACTTGAGGTCATCTGCGCGGGCTAGGAACGCGTCCAACTCAGTGCTCGTCAGCACTTCATCGCTTATCGCGAAGCGAAAGTAGGAATCAAAATGGTCTGCCGAGCATACGCGCCGTTCCATCGCCCATTGCTGCGCGTACCCACCGCTGTAGTTCATATTGGCCCAGACAGCTTCCAGCGCCGGGAACATCCGCATCAGCAGCCGACGCATCCTGTCGACGTCAAGCTGTGGCAGGGTTCCGAAGAACAGGTCGTCGAAACGCTTGGCCACCACATCGCGATTACGCCATTCCGCCTTCCAGATGCCGCACAGTTGTTCCTTGTTTTGGCGAATGGCTCGATATATGGTCGGCTGCAATAGCCGGAGCATCTCAAGCGCGAGGAAATCGGCTCGGTCCACTTCATCAGCGACGGCCGGCCATGACACGCTCAGCAAATTGGTGAAGCGTGTGACATCCCGCGGCGTGCGCATCGCTGGCGAAATTCCTTCATAGAAGATGTTCATGAAGCGGACCAAGTCCGCCTCCGCCGGGTTGCCGCAAATCGACGTGACCTGCGACAACAGTTGCTGCTGAACATCGAACGCTGATGGGTCGGGCAGATCGAAAGCCGCCTGGACGATCTTTTCCAGATAGTGCGGGCCTTCCGAAGGGTACCGTTCGCTGACAATCCTTTCGGCAAGCGCGCGGTCATAGACCAGCAGGTACATGACATTTGGCAGGCGGCCGACGGACTTGACCAGCCGGAAAATCAGTAAGGCCTCGTCAGGCGCAAGCCGATCGATGTCGTCGATGACGATGAGAAAGCGCTTTTTCTGTTCGCGCAGGGCCTTTGACAAATCGGCGTGGAGTGCCTCGACGCTTTCGTCTTGCTCAATCATGCCCGCTAGCCACTCCATGCCCTTTTCGGCGATGCCGCCAGCGACAACCGCACCAGCGGCTTCAGCGACCTTCCCGACGAGCGCGCTGGCCCGAAGTAGGCGCGCCCCAAGCTTTGGCAGCTTCTTCTTGATCGTATCGCCAAGGCTTGGTCCTATGCCGGCGTACAATTCTCGGAAGAAGGCAAGTGCAAGGGCGTCCTCGCCTCTGAACCACCAGCAGGCAAAGTCGATAATGACAAACTCGTTAGCCTCGTCCGCGTTGGCCAGATGGTGTTTGCAAAGATTGACCACGCTGCTTTTGCCGGAACCCCATGGACCATTGAGACCGATCACTGCCCCATGGGGTGACTGCATTTTGCGAACGCTAGCGGCAACGGCGCGCGCAAATGGATCGACCCCGAAGCGATCCTCGTCTGGACTTTTGATCGGTTGGTCGTTGTAATGGGGCTGCTCGGTCATGGCTTAACCTCTTTATGCAAGTAAGGTCGCCCATTATCCTATCAGGGCCTTGGCCGGCGGTTGGTGCAATCCACTTTGAATCCTCAATGTCCGGCAAAGACTGACGCCATGAGATGGGCACTGACCGCGAGTGACCGGATTCCGGTAATCTCCACACGTTCGGAAGTGCAAGCCGGAAGGACAGCAATGGCTCGAAAGTGTGAGGCCACCGGTCCGGAAAGCTGTCGTTCACCTGGAGCTTGAACTGAAAGGGCAGGGTTCCTTGCTTGCCTGACGGCTAATACTCGACTTTGAACGTCGGGCTGTCCTCGGGCCTAGATTTGCGACGGTCGTAGATGCGGGTAGTGGCGATGTTGGCGTGGCCCAGCCATTCCTGGACCTTGGCAATGTCGGCCTGGTGGTCAAGGGCGTTGGTGGCAGCTGTGGCGCGCAGGGCGTGGGCGCCGACTTCAAATCCCAATGCCGCCGACAGGCCTCTCACCAATTTGTATACAGCATCTGGCGTCATTGGCTTTGCCAAGGTGCCGGTGACATTGTTGCGGATCGGCCGGAACAGGGCGCCGTTGGCGTCTTCGCTGTGGCCGGCGGCCTGGAGGTAATCATGGATCAGGCCGCTTGCGGCCGGGTGCAGGGGGAGGTAGCGGGTCTTTCCGCCTTTGCCAGAAACTTTCAGATGCGCGACGCCGCGCCGTTCGTGGTGCGCGTCCTTCACTTTCAGGCGGCACAGTTCCTCGCGCCGCAGTCCGTGGTACAGCAGAGTGGCCAGGATCGCTCGATCACGTAGCGCCTTGAGTCCATCGCCGTCCGGTGCGGCGAGAAGTTGGCGCGCCTGGTGGTCGCCGAGTGCTGGCGTCTTGCCTTCGTAGCTGTCCACCGGCGGACGGCGCACGCCCTTGACGGGGTTGTGGGTCACGGCGTTCTTGTCGCAGAGGTACTCGAACAGGGACGAAAGCGCCGCCAGGCGGTGGCGCACGGTGCTGCCGCCGAGGCCGCGCCCGACCAGGTCGTCACGCCAGGCGATGACGTGCGCGCGGGTTACCTGGCGGAATTCATCGGCACGGGCTATGCCAGCGAAGCGCATGAAGTCGGCGAGCGCAGCTTCATAGGCGCGCCGCGTCGCGGCATTGCCCAGGTTCGCAAACCACTCGATTTCCGGCGGCACGTCGGCCAGGCTCTGGAAGGCCTCGGCGGTGAGGAGGCGGCCGGTGGTCGTGGCGGGTAGGTTTTTGGGGGGGTCGGGGATGGAGTCCATGCTGTGATTTTAGTATTGATAAAATATGTTATCAATAATAAGCTGTGATTGGGTGGGAGTAGAAACTATGCAGGGCGCCCCTCCCGAGCGGTTTGTTCTAAACCGAAACGAAAGGGGAGATTTCCACGGTAGAAGGAGAGAGAAATGGAAGCCCTGCACTGTGAAATGGTAGATCAGAAAACGCTGTACTTGTCGCTGGAATTGTCGAACAAGACGTGGCTGCTCGGTTTTACGGACGGCAGTAGCGGTCGCAGCTATGGGTCGATAGTGAGTGGCGACGTGGACGAACTGCGCAAGCGCATCGTGGCGGCGAAGAGCAAGTTCGGACTCAGTGCGGACGCACGCGTGATGAGTTGCTACGAAGCGGGCCGCGACGGACATTGGCTGCATCGCGCCTTGTGCGCGCAAGGCATCGAGAACATCGAGGTCGATGCGGCGAGCATCGAAGTGAATCGGCAGATGCGCCGCGCCAAGACCGACCAACTCGACCGGGAGAAGCTGCTCACCATGCTGTTGCGCTACGACCGGGGCGAAAAGCGGGTGTGGAAAGTCGTCCACGTGCCGAGCGAGGCGCAAGAGGACGCACGCCGGCCCGAGCGCGAGGTCGGACGGCTGAAACAAGAAATGACCGGCCACCGCAACCGCATCCGCTCACTGCTGGTGTTGCACAACGAGCGGCCCAAAGTGATCGGCGGACGCGACTGGGGCAAGCAAATGGAAGCCCTGAAACAGCGCCTGGCGCCGAACCTATACGCCGAGGTACAGCGCGAAAGCGCGCGTCTGGCGCTGGCCCGGCAACAACTGCACATCCTGGAAGCGCAGGCCCGCGCCGAGTCAAGTACCGAAAACGCCACCGGCAAGCTGATCAATGCGCTGCTCATGCTGTGCGGAGTCGGATTGCGGGGAAGCCAGGTGCTCGTGCATGAACTGTTCGCCTGGCGCCACTTCTCGAACCGGCGCCAAGTGGCCGGCGCGGTCGGACTGGTGCCCACGCCGTACAGCAGCGGCACGATGTCGCGCGAACTGGGCATCAGCAAGGCGGGCAACAAGCGCGTGCGCGCCGTGATGGCCGAAATGGCCTGGGCCTGGCTGCGCTACCAGCCGGATTCGGCGCTGAGCCGGTGGTTCGGTGCCAAATTCGCAGCCAACGGAGCACGCCGGCGGCGGGTCGGAATCGTCGCGCTGGCGCGCCGCCTGCTCATCGCTCTGTGGCGATACCTGGACAGCGGCGTGGTGCCCGAGGGCGCCCGTCTCAAAGCGGCTTGAACGCGCAAGTGAACCTGGCCCAGGCCTGAACAGGATGGCGACATGAGGTTGCAGATCGATCGGTACGAACGCCCGGATTGCGCCCGGGGACGGCACGCGCCGCCGCCCGTTTTTGTAGAAGGGGCGTTCGTTCAAATGGCTGTACTGGCACCGACTTACGGATGCAGTTTTAGGTGTCCGAGCCACACCCGGCTCGGCACGGATAGAAGGTCGCTCTGGCGGCATAGCCCCCGCCCGACACACTTCGGCCAGCCGATACATCGCTTGAACCCGTGGTGCCTGTGCGCACTGGTGCGCCTACTCACGCCGGCCCGTCTCACCCGCACCCAACCAATCACTGCCGCAAGGCCGTGGCCACACCGATACCGGGTCGCTGCCCGACGGCCGTTTGGCTTGCAGAAGGGGAAGGCTGGAACGCTTCGCCCCGAGCGAACGGCGTCGCCTGTACCCGCGGGTCGCTCGGCCGGGCCGACCGGCCTCCCTCAGCTACGGCGTCACGACTTCGACGCGGATACCCGAGATCTCGGCCGCGCTCCTGCCGAGCATACCGCGTCACGTGCGGCCCGCTGCCCCGCTAGCCGCCGAGGTACGCTTACCCAAGCGAAAAATGGTGATCCATGACAGAAAAGACGCTTGACTTACGAGCCCTCATAGAAGGGCGCATGGTACGGAATGTGTCAATGACTTTGCGAAGTGGCGGCAACAAGCAGACAGCCTGGCACGCCAGCCCAAGCCGGGCGGGCCGGCCCGCCCTGACACGGTGGCGGCGTTACATAGCGAACTGGCAACCCTGCAAGCGGAAAACGTAAGGCTTTCGCGCCGGCTCGAACAGCTTGGGGCGGAAGTCGCATTAATGAAAAAACCGCGCCGGGCATACATTTCCAACGACAACCCGTTTTCCGAGACACATTTCAAGTCCTTGAAATATTAGCCCTATTTCCACCCATCTAGGGTAATTTCATTGGGAAGTTTTGTCTCAGTCCTGTTGGCACAGAGGGCAAACGTGCCGGAAATGGCATATAAGGATTGGGAAGGGCTGTTAAGAGAAACCCCTGATTACCAGTCAGGGGGAAAACAGGGAAGCAGCGACCCTACCAGTTCGCTGTCGCCATAGGAGAAGGCCATGAACCTCGAATTGTTGATGGCCGCTTCGTATCTGGTGCTGGGAGTGTGCTACTGCTTGGAAGGCCTGAAGCACATTCTCTAGCAACGAAGCGCCACCACTTAGCCCGCCACTTGGCGGGTTTTTTTTCTTCAACTGGCGAACTGACATTGCTTGAAAAACTGTAGCTTGAAAATGTTGCGTGTTTTGGAATTTTTTTGTGAGCAAATCAAGGGTGAAACCATTATCTGTCCGAAATCATCGTGACACTCCCGGCTGAACCCTGAACCCTCACCACGTATGCTAGCCTTCACGGTTACCGGGGTAACTGTGAAAGGATGTACAAGTAGCACTGAGCAACCGTGAAAAACAAGCCGCGTTTCGTGCCCGGCACATCAAGGGTGACGACGCAGACCGCGCCAAGATCGGCGCGGGCAAGTTCAGGCCTCTACGGCCACTGCAACCGGCTTAGCGTACGATTTTTTCCGTTTTCTGAGACGCCCCGGGGTTAAGCACGCTTCACATCTCTACTCAAAACAAAACGCAAAAAGTTTCTATCACATTGATTTATTGCTAATACAATATACAATTTCTTATCATAACTCGATTCATAACTGCCACATGCGCCCCATCAACACCGTAGCCCGTGCCCGCCTGCTGGAGGAGATCCAGCGTACCACCCCCGCCCGGGCGGGGGTGGTGGCCGCCCGCCTGCGGGTGGGGGTAGCCACGCTGCATCGGATGATGAAGGAGTACGGCGCCGACATCTTTGGCGTGGGCGGCTCAAGCAATCGGCGCTATGCCGTGCGGCGCCCCCTGCGCGGCCAGCGCGCGCCCCTGCCGGTTTATCGCATCAATGAGGTGGGCCAGGGCGACCTGGCCGGCACCCTCGAGATGGTGGCCCCCAGAGGATCCTTTCTGGATCTGCGCGCCATGGGGTGGCCGACACTGAAGGACACCAGCGGATGGTGGGAAGGTCTCCCCTACCCGATTTACGACATGCGCCCCCAGGGCTTCCTGGGGCGAAACTTCGCCCGCTGGGTCCATGGCGATCTGGCGGTGCCGGAGAGCCCCACCGACTGGAACGACGACGATATCGCCCACGTGCTCTCGCAGCGGGGGGCGGACACAATCGGCAATCTGATCGTCGGTGATCGTGCCTTTGAGCGTTTTCTCGATACCGTGACGCAACCGTTTGTCCCCATTGCGGCCGATCTCACCGTCGAGCACTATGCTCAGATCGCCCAGGAAGTGGCCAACCTGGGCGTTCCGGGCTCTTCCGCCGGCGGCGAATTCCCCAAGTTCACCGCTTGCCGGGAGCTTGATAGCGCTGCCACGCCCCATGTGATCGTCAAGTTTTCCGGTGCCGAGGACTCGGCCACGGTGGTGCGTTGGGCAGATCTACTGACCTGCGAACACCTGGCGCTCGAAACCCTGCGCGAGGCCTGCGGCCTCTCCAGTGTGCGAAGCCGCATCCTGGGTGGCCAGGGGCGCACGTACCTCGAGACCGAACGCTTCGATCGCCACGGTTTCTGGGGCCGCAGTGCCGTCGTTTCGCTTGATGCCCTTAACGGCGCCCTCATCGGCGCCGCGGAAACTAACTGGCCAGGACTTGGGCTACGGCTCCTCGAGCACGGCCTGATCGATGGAACTCTGCGAGAAAGCATTGATGTGCTCTGGTGGTATGGCCGCCTGATCGGCAACACCGACATGCACCTGGGTAACCTCTCTTTCCGCTTTCAACCTGTGCCGGGGCAATCGCCACGGCTCGCCCTCGCGCCCACTTACGACATGCTGCCGATGTTCTACGCGCCGCTGGCCGGTGGCGAAGTACCGTCTCGCGACTTTGCGCCACCACTGCCGCTGCCGCTGCAACGCCCGGCCTGGGGGCGTGCCTTCCATGGGGCGCTCGCTTTCTGGCGGCGCGCGGCCTCCGATGCACGCATCAGCGCGCCCTTCCGGCAGATCTGCACCACCAACGGCGACAGGCTCGAAGCCCTGGGTGGGCGTGAAGGGGTTGCCAAACCTGGTCTGGCTAATCCACATCAACCGGCCACCCCAATCCTTACGCCGCAGTTTCCGACTGGCGAATAGGCCGGCGGTGCCTGTCGTCGCTGGCGCGAGCAGCGGGTTTTTGGAATAGCCATCACCCTATCGATGGCGATGCCGCTGATGAACTGGGATCCTTTGCCTATGACCGGCAGATGAACATTGCCACGCACAGCTAAGCAGTCGGCGACACTCAAACAAAGCGCCACCTGGTTACCGCAGTAACCGTTAAGCACCATGCCGTCCGAAGTCCCCAACATGCCCCTCCCAGCTGAACCCACGACCCGTATGCTAATCTTCTATAGTTACCGGGGTAACTATTAGGAGCGAGCAAATGGCCATGTCCAACCGAGAAAAACAAGCCGCGTTCCGCGCCCGGCACATCAAAGGCGACGAGGCGGACCGGGAACGCCTGCATCTTCTGGTACCGGTGCGCGTAAAACGCGCGCTCGAACGGATTGCACGCCACCACGGCCTGTCGCAGGCCGCGATGCTTGAGCGCTTCATCCTGGATGCGCAGGATCAGATCACACGCGGGATGGACAACGAGCAGTACAGAGTGTTTGTCGGCGAAGCTGGGTTACCCGGCTAACCAGATTTCTCGGCCGCCGCCACGCCGGATTCCGGCAGAGGTCGTGGCACGAGGCGCGTGCCCTCCGTTGCCGGAACCTGCTCCGCCCTGCCCGATCACGCCGCAGCTGACGCGCTGGCTGCGCTTCCGGTTTCGCGCTCGAAACGGGAAGCGCGTGGCGCAAAACCTGCTGCAGCGGTGGGGGTGCCACTCTCTTTTGGCTGGGCTTGCCAAAAGAGAGTGGTCTCATCCTGTATCAGACGCAATGTTTCACAGGATATAATTGCACAATATAAAATAATCACATATAGTGAAGTATAAGTTTTTGTGGTGTTGGCCGACCCAAACCGGCCCGTTTAGGTGCAGCGTTGAGCACCTTCCCTTTGCGCTTCGTTCCGAGTCTCCCGGCTTGCCGGGGATGAGCGCGCCAGGTAACCCCTGGCTTCGGATTGATCCCGGCTTCGGCCGGGTAACTCAGGTGCCTCTCAGGGTGCCTCCAATCCGGCTGTGGCCGGGTACTCAAGGCGTCATGCAGTCCGTGGCGTCTCACAACGGCATCCAACGCCGTCCGGGCAACCGGGAACGTGGGTTTTTGATCGACTGACCAGGAGCACGCCTTTATGCAAAAACCGCAAGACCCATCTGACAAACCACTTTTCGAGAAAGGAAGGCTGTATCAGTTCAATGGCCACGACTTCGTGGAGTTGGAACCGTCTCAGGAGAAGAAATTACCTGTGACCGAAGAAGCGTTTGAAGCCGTCAAGGAGGTTCGCGCTGCCGCCGCCAAAGCGATCGGCATGCGACCGGAACTTTCCCTATGCGCCTCGGCCATGCTGCTCGCAGCGGCCGACGTGCCGGACATCGCGGCCAGGGTGAAAGCCTTGGGCCAGCGCGTGTACGGGAGTAATTGACGCCGCCAAGGTGTGCGTCTGCCCGCAAAGCGGGGCGGATCACGGGTTGGGACCCTTACGGGGTTTTGCCCGCTGATGAGCACATCACCGATCTTCCAGCCGGTGGCAGGCTGGAGCGCAAGGTCGGGTAGCACAGCATTTTGGTCCGGAGGGACCGGCCGGCGCCGCAAGGCGACGCCCGCAAGGGTGCCGGGGATAGCGGGAAACCGTTGCCCAGGCAGCATGTAAACGCTCAAGTACGCCTAGGCCCGGGAACAGGCCTAAACGCGCAATACGCAGGTTTTAGGAGACAGTATGGGAAAAAGTAGCAGCGGTGGCTGGAAGAAGTCCCTGGCGTCCGTCCTGAAGGCGCACAACGGCGCCAAGCTCGATGGTAGCGTCGCGTCCTACGCCACCCAGGACAAGCGCTCGGACATCCTATTCGCCGGCTTCAAAGAACTGCGCGAACTGGGCTACCGGCTGGACACCGTCCAGTCCTTCGGCGAACGGCACCTCATCGCCCTGGCCAAAGCCTGGGAGGCGCGCGGGCTCGCGCCCTCGACCCTGCAGAACAACATTTCGATCTTCCGCACCTTCGCCGAATGGATCGGCAAGACCGGCATGATCGAAAAAGCGGACAAATACGTGTCCGCCGGCGCCGCCAGCCGATCGAGCGTCAACACCGAAGACAAAAGCTGGTCGGCCCAGGGCGTGGACACCGCAGCGAAGATCGCCGAGGTCACCGCACGGGATGCCCGGATCGGCCTGCAGCTCGAACTGCAGGCCGCCTTTGGGCTGCGTGCCCGCGAGGCCATGCAGCTCCGGCCCCATGTCGCCGACAAAGGCACCTACCTCGCCGTGAATGTCGGCACCAAGGGCGGCCGCGACCGGGTAGTACCCATCGACACCCCGGAAAAACGGGCGCTCCTGGATCGCGCCAAGACCTTCGCAGCCTCCAAAATGGCGAGCACCAGCGACCCGCAAAAAACCCTGGCCCAGGTCAAGAACCACTACTACGCAGTCGTGCGCGCCTGCGGCATCACGCGCGAGGACGGCATCACCAGTCACGGCCTGCGCCATGGATACGCCAACGACCGCTACCAGAGTCTGAGTGGAGAAGCCTCGCCGGTACGCGGCGGCACACTGGCCGGCCACGACCGCGACAGCGACCGTGCCGCGCGCCTGGCTGTGTCGGAAGAGCTTGGCCACAGCCGGGAAGACGTGACCACCCACTACCTGGGACGATAGCGGCCAAAGGGTTTAGCCCGACAAGACAAGCAGGGGTCGTCTCAGAATTCGGAAAATAAAGCACGTTAAGCCGGTTGCAATGCTCGCAACGGCCTGAACTTGCCCGCGCCGATCTTGGCGCTGCTGCGCCAGAGGTAATCGCCGGTCAGGTTGATGTGTTCCCAGCCTAGCGG
>JAEUNM010000038.1 GCA_016791105.1 Rhodocyclaceae bacterium
TTGCGCATTGGTGCGCCTGGCCCGGCTCGCGCGCGAGAACAACGGCAATGGGCAGCAGGCCCTGGACGACTGGCAAAAACTGCGCTGCCCGCTTGCGGATGAACCGGCCCCCCTGCGCGATGCGCTGGACCGCCTGGACAAGGGCGCGCCGCCTACGGCAGCCGAACTTGCGGGCGCGCCCTTGCTGTGGCTTGCCGCGCTGGATGCATTCGTCCATGGCGAAACGCTGCCGGGCGATCGTGGCGCGGACCGCGCCGTGCGCGATGGCGACCAGACCTTCTGGCTCGTGCCGCGCCATCGGCCGGATGCAGGCCGTGGCTATGTGGCGCGTCAATTCGGAAATCTCGCGCGCTGGTTGCGCTACCACCACGTGCTGCCTGCCGCACCCGCCGGGCTCATGCCTTTGCGTGTGGTGGCGGCCAGGGGCAACGCCGCCGCCGTGCTCGACCGCCTGGCGCGCAAGGGAGAACTGTGCATCGCGCTGGCCGCCTTCGCCGACGGGGTCGCGGAAAACATTGCCCCGTGTTACCAGGGGCTGCACTTCACCTTGTCGGGGCTCGCCGAGCCCGGCGTGCGCCTGCGCGCTGCGCAGGACGCGCTCGCCTGGGCGCGCGAGTGCAAGGCGGACATGCTCATATTCCCGGAACTGACACTGCCGGCCGATCTGCGGGCCGATCTGTGCGACCAGTTGCTGCGGGAAAGCCGGCAAAGCCATTTGCACGAGGTCGGCCTTGTCATGCTGGGCAGCTTCCACGAACAAAAGCCGCCAGGCAAATTCCGCAATCGCGGCGAACTGGTCGCGGCCGACGGCAGCCTGCTCGTGGCGGTGGAAAAGCGCTGCGCGGTTACGTTTGACGAACGCGCCGAAGCCCTGGACCCGTGCGACCCGTTCGAAGCGCTGGCCTCACCGCTGGGGTTGCTGGCGCTGGCCATCTGCAAGGACTATTTCGACGGCAGCGTGCGCGACATGCTGAACCTCAGCGAGCCGGACTGGATAGTGGTGCCCAGCATGAGCGACAGCATGGACCCGCACCTGCGTCAGGCCGCCGAATTCCGGCGCCGCCTGGGTAGTTGCACGCTGGTGGCCAACCAGCCCATGCCGCGCACAGCGGCCGTAGCCGACACGTTCCAATTTTTCCACGCCGAGGTGCCCGGCTGGCAAAGCTTGCAAATCCAGTCGCTATTCGTGCAACGCCCGTCGGCCCGGGTGCTCCCGCTAGACTTGAAAAAGCGGCCGCCGCGAGCTAAACAGTAGTAAAGTTTGCCTGGTGCAAACCGTTTAGCAGGGTTTACTATCCCGCCATGATTCCACACCTGCTCAATCATCCCGACCCTGGCCGTCTGGTCGCGTCGTCTTCGCCCGAAGAAGTGGTGGATGCGCTGCGCCAGCTCGGCGCCGAGGACCCCTGGCCGGATTGGTCATTGCGCTTGTTGGACCGGCTGTTCATCGTGTGGTCGGCCGCCGCCATCGCGCGCCACAGCGACGAACAAGGCATTGCCGAATTGCAGTCCGCGCTAGCCTACGCCTGCACGCGGGCGCGCAATGCCGCCACGCTGCCGGAATCCTGGCGCGCGCGCTGGCAAGCCGCCAGCGACATGCTCGAATCGCGCCGCCAGGGGCTGCAAGGCCGCGATCCGGATTTGATCCTGGGCCGCAAGCACGTGCAAACCTTGCTGGGCATGCTGGGCGCGCAAGAAACCGCCCAATCGGATCTGGCTGCGGCCCTGTCCGGCCAGGGTGTGGACATTACGCCCGGCCGGCTGTCGCAACTGCTGTCGCTGATGGAAAGCCACGGACTGCTCGAAAAGCGCAAGGACGGCCGCGAAAACCGGCTCAAGCTCAGTGAGCAAGGGGCGAAGTACGCACCCGCGCCGGCCGCTGCGGCGCCCGCGCCCCATCCAGACGGATTCCGGGCGAGCGAGCAGGCCGCGCAATACGCCGCCAAGCCGGCCGCCTCGCCTGCCGAGGCGCATGGACGCGGATTCTGGACCAACGTCGAGGTGGTGCAGGAACACCGCCCCTGGCTCGAAGCCGAAGCCGCCTAGGCCGCAGGCCACGGCGCGCACCCGCCCGGAAATTGCCGCCACCCCCCGCCACCATGTACGACTATCCCTACACCATCACTTTTTCCAGCTACAAGGGCGGGGTTGGGCGCACGCTGCTGGCCGCCAATATCGGCCTGTTGCGCGCGCGGCGCGGCAAAACCTTGCTGTGGGATCTGGACGTGGAAGCGCCGGGCCTGCATCGCATAGGCAAACTATGCCCCGCCAGTCCGCCGCAACAAGGCTTTTTCGAGTGGCTCATCGCGTGGCAGGCGCAGCCCAAAAACAGCCGGCCGGATTTTGCGGCTTTGGCCGGCCTGGCCCGGCAAACCCCGGTCGCGCAAAATCTGTACGTGCTGCCTGCC
>JAEUNM010000129.1 GCA_016791105.1 Rhodocyclaceae bacterium
GAACGACGGCGCAACCGGGCTGTCGGGCCGCACGGTCACCCTGATCGGCGGCGGTGCGGACGGCTTGATTAACGGCGTAGGCGACACCACCGCCACGACCACCACGGGCGCCGACGGCTTCTACCAGTTCACGGGACTGACGCCGGGCGTCGAATACCAGGTGCAGTTCGGCGACCTGCCGGCGTGGTATCAACTCACGGGCCAGAACCTGGGCGGTGATGACACGCTGGATTCGGACGCGAACGCGGCCGGCTTTACCCAGATCGTGACCTTGGCCTCCGGCGAAAACAACCCGACCCTGGATGCCGGCGTGTATCAAACCGCCAGCCTGGGCGACCGCCTGTGGGTGGACACCAATGGTGACGGCATCCAGAACGACGGTGCGACCGGGCTGTCGGGCCGCACGGTCACCTTGATCGGCGGCGGTGCGGACGGCTTGATTAACGGCGTGGGCGATACCACCGCCACGACCACCACGGGCGCCGACGGCTTCTATCAGTTCACCGGACTGACGCCGGGCGTCGAATATCAGGTGCAGTTCGGCGACCTGCCGGCGGGGTATCAACTCACGGGCCAGAACCTGGGCGGCGATGACACGCTGGATTCGGACGCGAACGCGGCCGGCTTTACCCAGATCGTGACCTTGGCCTCCGGCGAAAACAACCCGACGCTGGACGCAGGCGTGTACCAAACCGCCAGCCTGGGCGACCGCCTGTGGGTGGACACCAATGGCGATGGCCTCCAGAACGACGGTGCGACCGGGCTGTCGGGCCGCACGGTTACCCTGATCGGCGGTGGCGCGGACGGCCTGATTAACGGCGTAGGCGACACCACGGCCACGACCACCACGGGCGCGGACGGCTTCTATCAATTCACCGGCCTTACCCCTGGTGTGCAATACCAGGTTCAATTCGGCGACCTGCCTGCCGGCTATCAATTCACTGGCCAGGACAAGGGCGGCAATGACGCGCTGGATTCCGACGCGAATCCGCTGACCGGCAAAACCCAGATCGTGACCTTGGCCTCCGGCGAAAACAACCCGACGCTGGACGCGGGCGTATATCAAACCGCCAGCCTGGGTGACCGCCTATGGGTGGACACCAACGGCGACGGCATCCAGAACGATGGCGCAACCGGGCTGTCGGGCCGCACGGTCACCCTGATCGGCGGCGGTGCGGACGGACTCATTAATGGCGTAGGCGACACCACCGCCACGACCACCACCGGCGCGGACGGCTTCTATCAGTTCACCGGACTGACGCCCGGCGTCGAATACCAGGTTCAGTTTGGCGACATTCCGTCCGGCTACCAATTCACCGGGCAGGATCAAGGCGGTAATGACGCCACCGATTCGGACGCCAATGCCTTGGGCTACACCCAGATCGTCACTCTGGCCTCCGGCGAAAACAACCCCACCCTCGATGCCGGCCTGCTTGCGACGGTGCAGAACGGCGACCTGAGCATAGTCAAGTCCGATGGATTGACCACCGTGTCGCCGGGGCAAAACATCACCTACACGATAGTGGTGACCAATAATGGCCCCGGCAATGTGGCCAATGCGCTGGTTACGGATAATTTCCCGTCACAACTGACGGGGGTTACCTGGACCAGCGTGGCCTCCGCGGGTGCCACCGACAACCAGCTTGCCGGCAGCGGAAATATCAGCGACTACGTGAGCATGGCGGCCGGCAGCACGATTACCTATACCGTGAATGCCACGGTTGCGGCGGGCGCCATCACGACTAAAGTTTCGGACTTTGCGTTTGGTGCCAATAACACCAATCTCGGCCAGTCCATCACCGTAAATGGCGTCACTGCCGAAGCGTTCTACATCAGTTCCGGCTACAAAACCACCAATACGGTCTTGTGGGAGCGCAATGTCGCCGACGACCACGGCATAGGCGTGTGGTCGAATGGCGAGCCGGACCCTGTGGTCAATGGCGGCGACGTCAACGAAATAAGCAACCAGCTCAACAATGAAGTCATCCGCCTGACCAAAGCGGACGCCGACCAATGGACCTCCTTGTGGGTGTCCTCGCTCGATTCGGGCGGATCCGGCGGCGCCGAAACCGGCACGGTGTATTGGTCCAATAGCGCCACGCCGGATTTGTCGGCGCTCACGACCAAATTTACGTTCCACTACGGCGACTTTGGTCCCAACGAGGCCGAAGGCGACATACTGACCTTGAATCCGGCCGGATTCGACGCGTCGGCCAAATATGTGTTCTTCGTCGCCGGTCCCAATGCAGCGGGCACCAATAATGACTACCTGGTGTGGAAAGCCTCGACCGCCAATGCCTTGCTAACCAATACGGCTACGGTCACCCCGCCGGCAACATTCAACGACACCAACCCGGGCAATAACGCGTCCACCGATACCGACACCCTGGCGGCCCAGTCTGCCCTGGGCGATTTCGTGTGGAACGACTTCAACGCCAACGGCATTCAGGACGACGGCGAATCCGGCATTGCCGGCGTAAGCGTCAAACTGCTCAATAGTAGTGGCACGGTGCTGGCGACGACCACCACCGACGCCAGCGGCCATTACCTGTTCAATAATTTGAGTGCTGGCGATTACAAGGTACAGGTGGTTGCGCCCGGCGGCTATTACACGTCGCCCAAGGACCAGGGCGGCAACGATGCCACGGATTCCGACATCGATGCGACCGGAACGACAGCGCTCGTAAGCCTGCCGGCAGGGGTGACCCACCTCACGCTGGACGCTGGTCTGTACCAGAAAGCCAGCATAGGCGACCGCGTGTGGCTCGATGCCAATGGCAACGGCATCCAGGACGCCGGCGAAACCGGTTTGTCCGGCGTGACGGTAAAACTGCTGAACGGCTCCGGCAGCGTACTGGCTACCACTACCACCAATGCGAGCGGCAATTACCTGTTCAGCGGCCTGAACCCGGGCGATTACGCGATACAAGTGGTGCCGCCGGCCGGATTGGGCATTGCGCTGAAGGACCAGGGCGGCAATGACGCGGCCGATTCCGACATCGATGGCGTGACCGGCAGAACTGCCGTGACCACCCTCAGTTCTGGCGAGAACGACCTTACCTGGGATGCCGGTCTGACCAGTGCCTGCGCCTGCATGAGTCTCGATTTCAGCGGCACATCGTCCACCTACGGCAGCCTGGGCAATATTCGCGGTTACAACTTCAACGGCCTGCAGGTCAATGTGTCCGCATTCAGCCGGGACAAAACCAGCGCCGCCTGGGCGAGCGCCTATGTGGGTGCCTATGGCGGCGGCCTGGGCGTTACCGACAGCGGCGAAGGGAGCGGTGGCAACAATACGCATACCGTGGATAACACCGGCGGTCGCGACAACTACCTGCTGTTCGAGTTCTCGCAACTGGTGCAACTGGATTCGGCATTCCTCGGCTATGTGGTCAATGACAGCGATCTGCAGGTGTGGATAGGCACATTCAACCAGCCTGTTTCCAACCACCTCACCCTGTCCAGTTCCGTACTGGCCGGCATGGGCTTCAGCGAAGTCAATACCACCACGCTCACCGGCACGCGCTGGGCGGATCTGAACGCTGGCGGCGTCTATGGCAACGTGATCGTGATCGCCGCGGATACCACCGACACCACGCCCGAAGACATGTTCAAGGTGCAAATCCTGAATCTGTGCACGCCATGCAACGGGCTCAAAGCTTCGCTGGGCGATCTGGTGTGGCACGACCTCAACGCCAATGGCGTGCAGGATGCGGGCGAGAGCGGCATGTCGGGTGTGACCGTCAAACTGCTCGATAGCGCCGGCACGCTGCTTGCGACCACCACGACCGATTCGAGCGGCCACTATCTATTCAGCGGCCTCGATGGCGGCGATTACAAAGTGCAGGTGGCAGCGCCCAGCGGCTACACCGCGGCGCCGAAAGACCAGGGCGGCGATGACAGCACGGATTCCGATATCGATGCCGGTGGAACCACCGCCGTGGTCAGCTTGACTGGCGGCACCGACAACCTGAGCGTCGATGCCGGCCTGTACCAGAAAGCCAGCATAGGCGATCGCGTGTGGCAGGACACCAATGGCAATGGCATCCAGGATGCGGGCGAAGCCGGCGTGTCGGGCGTGACGGTAAAGTTGCTCAATGCCGGCGGCAGCGTAGTGGCCACCACCAGCACCAACGCCAGCGGCAATTATCTGTTCAGCGGATTGACCCCGGGCGACTATGCGATCCAGGTCGTGGCGCCGGCAGGCATGAGCATTTCTGCCAAGGACCAGGGCACTAACGACGCAGCCGATTCCGACGTCGATCCGGTCAGCGGCAAAACTGTCCTGACCACACTCACTTCGGGCGAAAACGACCTGAGTTGGGATGCCGGGCTGCTCAATGCCTGCGCCTGCATGAACCTGGACTTCAGCGGTTCGTCGTCCACTTACGGCACCCTGGGCAATATGCGCAGCTTCAATTTCGACGGCATGAACGTGAACGTAACGGCCTTCAGCCGGGACAAGAGCAGCGCGGCCTGGGCGAGCGCCTACGTGGGTTCATACGGCGGCGGACTGGGTGTAACGGATAGCGGCGAAGGAAGCGGCGGCAACAACACGCACACCGTGGATAACACCGGCGGCCGGGATAATTACCTGTTGTTCGAGTTCTCGCAATTGGTGCAACTGGACCAGGCCTTCCTCGGCTATGTGGTCAACGACAGCGACATGCAGGTCTGGATAGGTACGGCCAGCAACCCGATCTCCAACCACATTACGTTATCGGATTCGGTACTTGCCGGGATGGGGTTCAGCGAGGTGAATACCACCACGCTGACCAGCGCGCGCTGGGCCGACTTGAATGCCGGTGGCCTATTCGGCAACGTGATCGTGATCGCGGCCGATACCACCGACACCACGCCGGAAGACATGTTCAAGGTGCAGACCCTCACCGTGTGCACCGCCTCCGCCACCCTCAAAGGGTCGCTCGGCGATTTCGTGTGGCACGACCTCAATGGAAATGGCGTGCAGGACACGGGCGAGTCGGGGCTATCCGGCGTTACCGTCAAGTTGCTCAGTGCTGCCGGCACGCTGCTTGCCACCACCACGACGGATTCCACCGGCCATTATCTGTTCAGCAATCTGAATCCGGGCGACTATAAAGTGCAGGTGGTGGCGCCCAGTGGCTATTACGTATCGCCGAAAGATCAGGGCGGCAACGACGCCACCGATTCCGACATGGACAGCGCGGGCACGACTGCCGTCATCACGCTCAATGGGGGTACGGACAATTTGAGCGTGGATGCCGGCCTGTTCAAGAAAGCGTCGATAGGCGATAGAGTCTGGAACGACGCCGACCGTGACGGTTACCAGGATTCCGGCGAAACCGGCATTTCCGGCGTGCATGTGGATCTGAAAGACGCCAACGGCAACATCATTGCCGGCACGAATACCGACAGCTACGGCAATTACAAATTTACCGGGCTGAATCCGGGTACTTACATGATCGACTTCATGGTGAATTCGCTGCCTTCGGGTTATAGCGTCACCAAGCAGAACTATGTGAGCGACAACAACAAGGATTCCGACGCCAATCTCAACGACGGGATTACCGCCTATACGACGCTTATTTCCGGTCAGGTGGACAATAGTTGGGACATGGGGGCGTATAGCTGTCCTATCGTGGTCGACCTGAATGGCGACGGCGTGAAGACCCTGGGCCTGTCGGCCGGCGTGCAGTTCGACATGGACAATGACGGCACGCGCGTGGCCACCGGCTGGTTGTCCGCGCAAGACGGGTTCCTGGTGCACGACGACAACCACAGCGGCACGATAGAAAGCCGCGCGGAAATGTTCGGCGGCGACAATCCGGGCGACGGCTTCCGCCAGCTCGCGCTACTGGATGCCAATGGCGACGGCAAGCTGGATGCGGCCGATGCCGGCTACGCAGACCTGGCCATCTGGCAGGACGCCAATTCCAACGGCCTCACCGATGCGGGCGAACTAAGCGCCCTGATCGACCACGGCATCGTATCGCTCGATCTTGATTTCGAATCGCGCGCCGGCTGGTCGGGCGGGCAGCAAAATGGCAACGTGCTGATGGACTGGTCCAGCGCCACACAGGCCGACGGCAATACCGCCGACCTGGTGGATGCATTCTTTGTCCGCGGCGATGCGGCCGATGCGCTGGCCGCGCTATTTTCAGACGCCGCGCCGGAGATCGAGCAATTGCTCGCAAATCTGGGCGCCGCCCCGGCGGACGCCGGCAGCGCGCCGGCAGCGGACGCAGCCCCCGCGTCCGAACTTGCCGTAACCCAGCAATTGCTGCCGCATCTGGAGCATCAGGAAAATTGGGCGCTTGCCGCCTGATCGTTTCGAACTGAGCCAAGGCATCCCGGGAGGCGGGCGTTGCGCCCGCCTCGCATTGCTGCGGCCGCAAGCTGCGGGTGCGATGCTCGCAGCCTCTCGCCACGTAGGGTGGCAATACGCAGCGCATCCCGCCGTGGGTGGCGATCCCCCGCATCGGGATGTCTGATAGCCCTATGGCGCAATCGCCCCACGCTGAGCCTGGGGCATACAAACTCGCCCCGCCGGTAACGAATTCGTAGCCGCGAAAGCATGCATGGCCCACAATCCTACATTCCCCAGTTGACCGCTTCGATGCGTCGATAACGCCCGGAAATATATAAACTTTCAGCAACTTAAGGGCGTACCTTGCGGGTGCGCCCCGCTATGCACCCGATGGCACGACGGGCGCGCCGCCTGCCGTTGTTGCTCCTCGTTGCAGGGGGCGGCCCTGCCGCCTCGTCGCGCCTAGGCAGGCAACGCGCCCGCCGCACCCTCAGGCGCGTCCAACTGAGGAATGTAGGATAATCCGC
>JAEUNM010000007.1 GCA_016791105.1 Rhodocyclaceae bacterium
CCCGATGGCACGACGGGCGCGCCGCCTGCCGTTGTTGCTCCTCGTTGCAGGGGGCGGCCCTGCCGCCTCGTCGCGCCTAGGCAGGCAACGCGCCCGCCGCACCCTCAGGCGCGTCCAACTGAGGAATGTAGGATAATCCGCAATGCGGCGCCAAGAAACGGAGCGCGGCAGCCGGCATACAGCAACGGTTGCCGAATCGGTAAAAATTCATGCGGAACGAAGCAGGCGGCGCAGGGCTTGCCGACCTGCCGCGCAGCCTGCCGCAGTCGGCCAGCTTGATCAGGACCGGATTAGCGCCAGATTAGTCAATGTGTACGGGGCGCACCGGCCGGCACGACACTTGTCGCCCGCACGCGCGCCGACGCTCAATTCAGGGTGGTACGCAATTTGCGCAGTAGATCCGGCGCGTCGCGCTTGCCGTCGCGCGAGCCGTTGATGGCGACATACCACTCGTCAGTCAATGCGCGCAAGCCGGCGGCATCATCGCAGGCTTCCAGTCTGTCGATCAGCCGGGAGGCGAACACGCCACCGTACATGCGGGCGGTATTGACCATGAAAGACTGCGCGCGCTCGAACGCTTCGCGGCTGACCGTGGTCCCTGCGCCGGGCGCAGCCGGAGCCGCCGGAGCAGGCGGCGCGGCGGGCCGCGGCGGAGGCGCCGCTGCCGTGGCGGGAGCCGCGCCACTTATCGCGATGAAACCACCGGCGAGCAATTCCGCCATCATGGCGGCTACATCACCCGCCAGGTTGTCGGTGATAAAGCCGGCACTTTTGCTCCCATCCACCATGAATAAAACCTGGCGCATGCGAAATCCCAGCTTGTATGTGCGGTGGGTAAGTTCGTCCAGGCCTTTCTCGGTTTTGGTGCAGATCGCATTTCGGTCCATGACATTCCTCCGCAGCCGCCTCGGCCGCCCTTGCCTTGCCCGTGGCCGTGTGTTAATTACATCCGGCCGCGCCCCTCCACGAATTCAGTCAAGCTTACAAAATCGCCGACTGCAAGTGTTTCACCGCGCCGGCCGGAATCGATCCCGAGCCGCGCAAAGTCTTGTTCCATAAGCCACGCACGCAAAGTATTGCGCAAGGTTTTGCGGCGCTGGCCGAACGCGGCACGCACCAAATCCGCAAACGTAGCTTCCATATCCGCCGCGAGCAAGGGCCGCGCATGCGGCTTCAATTGCACGATGGCCGAGCTCACTTTGGGTATCGGCCGAAACGCACCCGGCGGAACGGTGAATAATTTCGCACAAATGAAGCGATACTGCAACATGACCGACAGGCGACCATAGGCTGGCGTATCGGGCGCGGCCACGATGCGGTCAACCACTTCCTTTTGCAGCATGAAGGTCATATCGACAAGATCTAAGCCTCCCGCACTGAGGTGGAACAATAACGGTGTTGAAATATTGTATGGCAGGTTGCCCACTACGCGCAGGCGCGGTCCGAGCACGGCGAAATCGAATGCGAGCGCATCGGTTTCATGCACATTGAGGCGCTGCGGATCATCAATTTCGCGCAGGCGCGCTGCCAGGTCACGGTCGATTTCGATGACATGCAGATGGTTCAGGCGGGCCAGCAAGGGGAGCGTCAGCGCGCCCAGGCCCGGCCCGATTTCAACCACATTGTCATTGGCGTGGGGCGCGACGGCGGCAACGATACGCTCGACGGTATGGCGATCCTGCAGGAAATTTTGCCCGAAGCGCTTGCGCGCCCTATGCCCGCCGACCTCGCTCACCGCGCTGTGGCTCCGGCCGCCAAAGCCGTTGCCATATCGACCGCGGCGAACAGGCTGCCCGCGTCGGCGCGCCCGCTACCGGCCAGATCCAGCGCCGTACCGTGGTCCACCGAGGTGCGCAGCAGCGGCAACCCCAGCGTGATGTTCACGCCCTGGCCAAAACTTGCGTATTTGAGAACCGGCAGGCCCTGATCGTGGTACATGGCAAGCACCGCATCGCAATTTTTTAGTCGCTCCGGCACGAACAGGGTATCCGCCGGCAAAGGCCCGTCTATGCGCCAGCCCACGCCGCGCAGTGCATCGCATACCGGCTGTATGGTGTCGATTTCCTCGCGT
Source organism: Rhodocyclaceae bacterium (assembly GCA_016791105.1). Taxonomy (GTDB): domain Bacteria; phylum Pseudomonadota; class Gammaproteobacteria; order Burkholderiales; family Rhodocyclaceae; genus JAEUNM01. The sequence goes on from JAEUNM010000007.1 coordinate 2,072, forward strand.
CCCATGTGGCCGCCCTCGCCGGCATGGGGATTCAAGCCCGCCACGATGATGCGTGGTTCGGCGATGCCGAACTTGCGCTGCAGATCAGTGCGCAAAATTCGCAGACAGGCGGTCAGATCCGGCCGCGTGATGGCCGCCGCCACCTGGGCCAGAGGCATGTGGGTGGTTGCCAGTGCAACACGCATGCCGCCACCGCAGAGCATCATGAGCACACGGGCAGTTTGGGTGCGCTGGGCAAAATATTCGGTATGGCCGCTAAACGCGATGCCAGCCTCGTTGATGATGCCCTTGTGAACCGGCGCCGTCACGACAGCCGCAAATTCGCCGCTTTGGCAGCCATCGATGGCGCGATCCAGCAGGCTCAGCACGTAGCGGGCGTTGGCGCGGTCCAGGCGCCCGGCCGCGACGGCCGCGGCGAGCGGCAGGTGCAGCACTTCGATGATATCCGGCAGGGCTGCGTTGTCGGGCGCGTAATCGCGCAACACCAGCGGCACCCCGGTGGCGCGCGCGCGCCCCACCAATAATTCGCGGTCACCCAGCAGCACCAGGCGCGCGCTGTTGTCGCGGCGCGCGAGCGCGGCACAAAGATCCGGGCCAATTCCGGCCGGTTCGCCGCTGGTAATGGCTATGGTCGGTTTGCCTCGCATGCTTGCCCTGTGTTCGCGCAGTGCTTTCGCGGAACGCCGCAGCCCGGCGGGGTGCCGCCGGTAATTTAGCGGTCTTCCGACCGGTATTCGACGTAGGCGCGATCGCGCAACTGGCGCAACCAGTCCAGGTAGGCCTCGTCCGACTTGCGTTCGCGCAGCGCCGCGCGCGCCGCCATGCGGCGGCGGTCTGTCGATGCCTCGGCGACGCGGCGTTCGATGACTTGTATCAGATGCCAGCCAAATGTGGTCTGGACAGGTTGGCTCAGCTGGCCCGGTTCAAGGGCGGTGAACGCATGTTCAAACTCCGGCACGGTATCGCCCGGATATATCCAGCCCAGGTCGCCGCCCTTGCTGGCGGTCAAATCCGCAGAATTGAGGCGCGCCAGTTCGCCAAAATCTGCGCCATTCGCAATACGTTCGCGCAGGCCCAGGAGCCGCCGGCGCGCTTCGGCATCCGACACCACTTCGCTGGTTTTGATGAGGATGTGGCGCACATGGGTCTGCTGCAACTTCTGGTTGAGACCACTGCTGCGACGGTCCACGAACTTGAGGATGTGGAAACCGGCCGGGCTGCGCAGCACAGGGCTCACCTCACCCGGCTTCATTGCGGCTAGCTGTTCGCCAAACAGCGTAGGCAAGCGATCCGCGGCACGCCAGCCCAGCGACGCGCCGCTCAGTGCATCGGGCGCGTCCGAGTAACTGGCTGCCACTTTGGCAAAATCTTCGCCACGGTTCAATTGCTCGAGCGCAGCCTCGGCGCGCCCACGTATGCGCAGCAATTGATCCGGGCTGGCGCGTTCCGGCACGCGCAGCAAAATATGCGACACGAGCAATTCCTCTGCACCGCCACCTGCCGCCTGGGCGGCGATGAAGTTGTCAACTTCACCCTCGGTAATCGCCAGGCGCGCATCGACCTCGCGTTCGCGCAGCCGGGCGATGGTGATTTCGGTGCGTATGTCCTCGCGAAATCGCCCCCAGGACATTCCTTCCTTTTCGACTTCCTCACGCAGCCGGGCGCTGGAAAAGCCGTTGTTTTCGGCGATACGCTGCAAGGCCTGTTCGAGCGCCGCATCGTCGATGCGGATTTGTACTTCCTTGGCGAACTGCAGTTGCACGCGGTCATTGATGAGCCGCTCGAGCACCTGACGTTCCAGCACCGAAGGCGCGGGCAGCGGCGTGCCGCGTGCTCGCAATTGGCCTTCCGCGCGCGCGACACCGGCGCCGACTTCGCGCGCAGTAATCACTTCCTCGTTGACCACGGCCATCACACGATCGACTTCGACGATGGGCGTTTGCGCTGCAGCCGCCACAAGCGGTATCAGCAGGCCAAGCAGTAACAGTTTTTTCAGTGCCATGAGTTTCCGGTCAGACTGCCTGCAGCAGGCCGCACCATCAGTAATTGCTGCCGAATACGGGATCGGCCACGGGTTGATTGATCACGCCATAGCCGGGTATGCTGCGCTTGAGCAATTCGAGCGGATTGGATCCGACGCGCGAAAATCCGTTCAGTTCGAGTTGCACGAAAATCGCCGTGTTATAGGTTTGGGTCGCCGTGGCAACACGCTGCACGACGAATCGCCCGATCCAGCAGCCGGCATCGTATTCCGCGCCCGCGATGGCCTCTACGAGCCGACCGTCCTGCACCGAAAAGTCGTAGCGGCCCAGTCCATACCAGCCGCCTCCCAGCTTCCATTGCCCGGACACGTCCACATCGCGCAAGCTGCCGCGGGTAAAGCGGTAGGACGCATTCAGAACGTTATAGCTTTCCGGCTGATAGCGTACGCCCAGGCTGGCGCGTTCGGTATGCGAATCGTGCGGATTGTACTGCCAGCCCGCGTCTATTTGAGTTCTGGGCAGCAGCCGCCCAGATACGGCCATGAGCAAATCCGCAGCGCGCGCGGTACGCGCCGGCTCACCCGGCAGTCTGACGACCTGATCGCGGAAATAATAGCGCTGGCCGATCGCGCCGCGCACGATTTCGGCGCCGCTGGATACGTCGATGAAGCGCGACACCACGGCGGCGGTGATCTGATTTGCGTCGTTTATGCGATCCGCACCGGCGAAGCGGTTTTCCGAGAAAATCTGGGCAAAATTGAAATCTGCCGCGGCCGTGTCGAACACCGGTATGTTGGACTGATCCTTGTTCGGGATGTACAGATAATAGAGGCGCGGTTCCAGTGTTTGTGTCACGGGACCTTTCCCGAACCAGTCGGAATCACGCTCGAATATCATGCCCGCATCGACGCTGGCGATGGGCAATGTGCGCGTTATGGCGTCCGCTCCCACGGTGCTCTTGCGCGTCAGATCGTAACGCGTGTAATTGACACCTATTTTCGGAGTAACGAAGTAGGCGGCCCCCTGCAACGGCAATGATATCTGAGGATACAGCACCAGACGCCGCCCGGAATCCAGTGTCGGATGGTGAAAATCGACGTACGTACCATCCACACCGAACTGCAGGATGGAGCGCTCGGGCGGGCTGAGATAACTTGCCGCCAGCGCCGGCAGGCGCGCGTAAGGCGTGACTACCGCCGGCAGGCGTGGATCCTGCAGCGTCTGGTAGCGCTGCAACAGCAGGTTTGCACGCCAGGTGTCGCTCTCATACAGTAACTGCCCCTGGCGCAACAGGTTGGTTTGCGCCGTCGTTATCAGATGAGTGCCGAAATCGGTGAAATAGCTGCCGTCGGACGCGCCGTTCAATGACACGGTCCCCGTCCAGCGGCCTTGTTCCTGCACGTGATTGAACGCGTAGGTCGAGCGCCGCGTATCCGTTACGGCATCGTTCGGCAGGTAGCCGAACTGCAGCGAACCGCGATAGCCAGGCTCCAGATAGCGCGTCTCGCCAAGCAGCATGACACCACGGCGAGTCATGATGCGCGGCGCGAGCGTGGCATCCAGGTTGGGCGCAATATTCCAATAAAACGGCTGCGTATAGTCCAGCCCGACCACGTTGGAACTGCCGAAAGTCGGCGCCAGCAGCCCGCTCTTGCGCTGATTGTTTAGTGAAAAGTCCAGCCAGGGTGAATAGAACAAAGGCACGCCCTTGAACACCACCTTGCCCGACTTGCCCTCGCCGACTTCGCGGTCATAGTCGAGCGTCAGTTCGTCGGCCCGCGCGTACCAGTCGCGCTGATCGGCACGACAGGTGGAGTAATCGGCATTTTCCAGCCGCACGCGGCGCTCACCGAGGAACTCGATACGCTCGGCAGTACCCTGCGCAAGCGTGGCCTGACGCCGCGAATTCGGCGGCGGCTCGCGCAGGATTTCGTAGCTCGCCTGATTTGCATACCCCTCGTAGCGGTCGATCTGCAGCTTCAATTCCGGTGCCGTCACGGTATCCGGGCCGCGCTGCAAGACCACGTTACCACGCGCATGTACCTCGTCACTGGGCGGCTGGTACACGACGTCGTCGGCGCGCAGGGTGGAATCGGCCTTGCGCAGTTCGACCGCACCTTCCAGATGCAGATTTTCGTCGATAAGCCCGGACATACGATCGGCGCTCACATAAACAGGCGCGCCATCGCCGCGCTTCGTCGGCGCAACCGTGGTGGAACTTTGCAATGCCAGGGCGGGCAGCACCGGCGCCGGCGGCGGCGCGCTCGGCGCCTCGGGAGCCGGGCGCGCGGCAAGCGCCGCAGTTGCGGCAGCCGGCGCGGCAGCGACCTGCGCAACGGCCGCAGCGGCCGGCACCGGCGGTGCTGGCGCAGCCGATGGCGCAGGCATGGGCGCCGCGGCCGGCTTGGGTGGCGCCACGGCCGCCCTGGGTGATTCCGTCGGCGCGACCGGTGCCGTTTTGGGGGTGTCGGTCATAGCAGCCGCGGGCGCGACGACCGCGGGTGCAAGCGGCGCCGGGGGGGCAACGGGCTGCACCGCCGCAGCGTGCGGCGCAGCCGGAGCTTGCGCTACAGACGCATCTGCCGCTGCAGGCTGCGGCGCCGCTGGAGCCAGCCCAAGCAGGCCCGGATCGACCTGCAGCGGCGGCAGTTCCGCCGCCGAACAGAAACTGCCCGTGAGGCAGCACAGCGCGAGTGAAAGGTATTTCGGCTGCAAGTATGGTTTATTGCGGCGTCTGCTTGGCATAGGGAAAAGCGGGCCGGGCTTGCCTTCAAGGGCGGGTAGTGCCGCAAACGCCCTGTGCCGGCACATCCGGAACAGTGGCAGCGAACGGTGGGTGCCCGCCTTGTTAAAATCGCGATATTAGCATTTCCCTACCCCGCTCCGTCCATGCACACCACACCCACCACCATTGTCGATCCGCGCAAGGATGCCATCGCCGCCTGGCTCGCCGATCTGTTTCCCGGCGCCACGGCCGAATTGACTGCGGCGTCCGAAGATGCCAGTTTCCGCCGCTACCTGCGCGCTCGTTTTCCCGACGAAACTTGCTTCGTCGTGATGGACGCGCCGCCCGAGCGCGAAAACTGCCGCGCCTGGCTCGCCGTGCAGCAGTTGTTCGAAGCTGCCGGCGCCCACGTACCGAAGGTGCACGCGGCCGACGTCGAGCGCGGTTTTCTGCTGTTGTCGGATTTGGGCAACACGACTTATCTGAACGCGCTGGAAGAAGGCAATGCGTCCGCGCTCTACCTGGCGGCGATCGACACGCTGATCCGCATACAGGGCGCAAGCCGCCCCGGCGTGCTGCCTGAATACGACCGCGAGCGCCTGCTGGTGGAAATGGAATTATTCCCGGTCTGGTACATGGGTCGCCACCTCGGCCGCGCGCCGCAAGGTGCCGAAGCCGACACCCTGTACGAAATGTTCGAGCGCCTGCTCACCGTCAATCTGGCCGAGCCGCGCGTATTCGTGCACCGCGACTACCACAGCCGCAATCTGATGGTGACCGGACAGGCCCCCGGCGTGCTGGACTTTCAGGACGCCCTGTATGGCCCCATTACCTACGATCTCGCCAGCCTGTTCAAGGATGCCTACATCGCCTGGGACGAAGAACGCACGCTGGACTGGCTGATCCGCTACTGGGAGCGCGCGCGCACGGCGGGCCTGCCGGTGCGCGCCGATTTTGCGGAATTTCACCGCGACTACGAGTGGATGGGCGCGCAGCGCCACCTCAAGGTGCTGGGCATCTTTGCGCGGCTCTATCACCGTGACGGCAAGGACGGCTACCTGAAAGATTTACCGCTGGTGTTCGAATACCTGCGCAAAACCGCCACGCGCTACCGCGAACTGCATCCGCTGGCAAAACTGCTGGACCGCCTGGACCCGCGCGAAACCCGCGTCGGCTATACGTTTTAGGACTGCCCGGTGTTATTCCACCTGCGCCATGAGCGTCGCGTTGCCGCCGGCGGCAGCGATATTGACGCTTACCGAGCGTTCTACCACCAGGCGCTCCAGGGGCCAATCGTGCGCGCCGCGCTCGAGTACGGCAATGATGGGCCCCTGCCGGCCGGCCAGTTCGCTGCGCAATTGCGCGGCGCGTTCCGGCTCCGCTGCGCACAGTACGGCATCGAACCTGCCCGCCAGCGCATCGGCGGCGAGGCCGATTTCACGCTGTACCACATCCGGCAACTGCGCCAGGGGCAGTGGTGCGGCGCGATCGACCAGCACACGATTTCCGGTTGCCAACGCCGCCGCCAGAGCGGCCAGATATTCGTCGGGTTCCGCCGCGATCAGCAGCACGGTGCCGCGTGAGGCGAATCCAAGCCGGTTCGATTCGCCTTCGGGACCGTCCAGTTCCAGCCGGGTGGGCCACAAGCTGTGCTCCGCATAGCGGCGGGCGCGTGCCAGCCAGGCACTCCCGGGTGCCGTGGCTTCACCCCACGCGATAAGGGCACGAAACGCTTCCGGCAGCGCCAGCACCGGGCGGCCCAGGCGCGGCGGCGGCGCATTGCGCGTCAGACGCGCCAATAGCAGCGGCCCGCCAGCTTTCGGGCCGGTGCCGGACAGACCTTCCCCGCCGAAAGGCTGTACGCCGACCACCGCCCCTATCATGTTGCGATTGACGTACACGTTGCCGGCGCGCACGCGCGCGGCGGCCCGTTCGGCCAGCGTGTCCATGCGGCTCTGGATGCCGAACGTCAGTCCGTAACCCAGGCCATTGATGGCGTCGAGCAACATGTCCAGTTCCGCCGTGCGGTAGCGCATGACGTGCAGCACGGGGCCGAACACTTCCTGCGTCAGTTCGCCCGGGTGGTCTACCAGCAACAGTACCGGGGCAACGAACTCACCGTACAAATCGGTCTGTCCGAGGTCTTTTCGCCACAGCATACGCCCTGCCCGGCGCCGTGCTTCGACGTAAGTTCTCAGGCGTTCGCGCGCGCTGGCGTCTATGACGGGCCCAATATCCGTGGCGTAGGCCTTGGGATTGCCGACGGACATTTCGTCCAGCGTGCCGATCAGGAGGTCTATGATGCGATCCGCCACGTCAGACTGCAGACATAGAAGCCGCAAGCTGGAACAGCGCTGACCGGCACTGTCGAAGGCCGACGCCACGACATCCGCCACCACCTGCTCCGGCAGCGCCGTCGAATCGACGATCATGGCATTCTGACCGCCGGTTTCCGCCACCAGCACCACCTCCGGCAAGCGCCCCGCCAGCGTGGCATTGATTTCCGCCGCCACCTCGCAGGAGCCGGTGAATAGCACGCCGCGCACCTCCGGCTCACGCACCAGCGCCGCTCCCACCATGCCGTCGCCTGGCAGCAACTGCAAGGCATCGCGCGCCACGCCGGCGGCATGCAGCAAGCCCACCGCGCGCGCGGCGACGAAAGGCGTCTGTTCCGCCGGCTTGGCCAGCACGGGATTGCCGGCGGCCAAAGCGGCAGCGATCTGGCCGGTAAAAATGGCGAGCGGGAAATTCCACGGGCTGATGCAAACCACCGGCCCCAGCGGCAGGCCGAGCGCGACGCCGCTTTTGAGCTGTTGCGCGTAATAGCGGCAAAAATCGGCCGCCTCGCGCACCTCGTTCAGCGCATTGGGTATGGTGCGGCCGGCTTCGAGCACGATGAGCGCGGCCAGTTCGCGGCCGTTGTCTTCAATCAGATCGGCGGCGCGATGCAGCACCGCGGCGCGTTCGTGCGCCGCCGTTTGCGGCCACGCCGAACGCTGTGCGGCACACACCGCCGGCGTCACATCCTTGTGCCCGATTTCATATACCGCGCCAACCGCGCAATTCCAGTCGCCGGGTGACAGCATCGCCCTGGGCGCAACAGCCTGTTGCAATGGAACCGCCAGAATGGGGCGCACCTCACGTAGCGTGTCGCAGGCGCGCACAATGTATTCCGACATGGCGGCGCGCTCGTTCGCCGCGGACAGGTCAATCCCGAGCGAATTGAGTCGCTGCGGGTACAGATCACGCGGCAGCGGCAGGCGCGGATTGGGTGTCCAGCCGGACGCCGCAGCGGCCGCGTAGGGATCGGCCAGCAACTTGTCCAGATCGACGCGAGAGTCCAGCACGCGATGCACAAAACTGGCATTGGCACCGTTCTCCAGCAAACGCCGCACCAGATAGGCGAGCAGATCGGCGTGGCGCCCCACCGGTCCATACACGCGCAGCATCGGCGATGGCGCGTCCAGTTCGTGCAGACACCGGAACAGCAATTCGCCCATACCGTGCAGGCACTGAAATTCATAGCCGCGTGCATCGCCGGCCAGCGCCAGTACCGCCGCCACGCTATGCGCGTTGTGCGTGGCAAATTGCGGGTGCAAGACATCGCGCGCGGCCAGAAGCTTTTGCGCACAGGCCAGATAGGACAGATCGGTATGCACCTTGCGCGTATAGACCGGATAATCCACCGCCCCCGCCACCTGCGCGCGTTTGATTTCGGCGTCCCAGTAGGCGCCCTTAACCAGGCGTATGGCGATGCAGCGCCGTGCGGCGCGCGCACTGTCGGTCAGATAATCCACCAGCGCGAGCGCACGCTTCTGGTACGCCTGGACCACGAAACCCAGGCCTGACCAGCCCGCCAGATCGGGCTCTGCCAACAGGCGGTCGAACAGGTCCAGCGACAAGTCGAGGCGGTCCGCCTCTTCCGCGTCAATCGTGAGGCCTATGCCGCAGGCGGCCGACAAGCGCGCCAGTTCGAGCAGGCGCGGATAAAGTTCGGCATGCACGCGCGCACTCTGCGACCAATGAAAACGCGCGTGCAGAGCCGACAGTTTTACCGATATGCCGTGGCGGCCATGCACCGGGTCGCCCTTGGGCTGAAACCCCAGACTGCGCACAGCGTGCGAATAGGCGGCGTAATAACGCAGTGCGTCGTCGGCGCACACTGCCGCTTCGCCCAGCATGTCGAAAGAATAGAGCCAGCCGTATCGTGCGCGCCGCTCGGCGGCCAGGCCTAGCGCCTCGGCGATATTTTCACCGGCCACGAACTGGCTGCCCAGGAACTGTACCCCCTGCGCCACGGCCTGACGGTTAAGTGGCTCGGAAAGCCGTGCCAACAGGTGGCTCATGCCGCCAACATCGGGTTTGGCAGCGCGCGCGATGCGGCAGGCGAGCGAAAGCCCGAGTGCCGCCGCATTGACAAATAGTGACGGACTGCGGTAAAGATGCGTGCCCCAGTTCGCACTTTGCAACTTGTCCGCGAGCAGGGCGTCGCGGGTTGCGGCATCCGGTACACGCAGCAGCGATTCCGCCAGCGCCATCAAAGCCTGCCCTTCGCGGCTGGCGAGGTCAAATTCCTGCATGAGTGCATCGACACCGCTGCCGTGACTGCGCCGCGCGCGCAATGCCTGTGCCAACGCACGTGCACGCGCATCGGCGGCGAAAGCCTGTTCCGGGTCAAGGCGAAATTCGGCAAGCGCTTGCAGGGCATCGCGCTCGGGCAGGCGATAACACCGTTCCAGCTCTATACGCGAGGGGGGCTGCGATGGAATTTGCTCGGTCACGCGATGTTTAATTTGGACAGCATTCAATCAAAACGAATATTGGGACCAACTTGGCCGCCACACAACACCTTTGCGGCACGAAAGCTACAGACACCCTGCAGGTAACGACATGAAGGTAATCATACTCGGCGCCGGCCTGGCAGGGGTGAGTTCGGCCTGGTATCTGGCCCGCGCCGGGCACGAAGTTACCGTGCTCGAGCGCCGTAGCGCGCCTGGGATGGAAACCAGTTATGCCAACGGCGGGCAAATTTCCGTCAGCCACCCCGAGCCCTGGGCCAATCCTTCGGCGCCCTGGACAATCTTGCGCTGGCTCGGCCGCAGCGATGCACCGCTCAAATTCCGCCTGCGCGGTGCGGACGGCGCCAAATGGCGCTGGGCACTGGCATTTCTGCGCGAATGCTCCGCCCGCCGCAGCGAGCGCAACACCGACGCCATCGCGCGTCTGGCCGTGGCTAGTCTGGCCGCGCTGCGCGAACTGCGGGCGCACCTGAACCTGCAGTATGACCAATCCACACGCGGCATTCTGCACTTGTTTTTCAATGCCGCCGAAATGCGCGCCGCGGAACGGCGGGCACGCCGGCTCGAATCCTACGGCATCGAAGCCAAACTGTGCGAACGCGGGCACTGCCTGGACATCGAGCCGGCATTGGCAGATTCGCGCAGCCCCTTCGTGGGCGGTATCCATGCGCCCAGCGACGAGAGCGGCGATGCGCACAAATTCGTGCAGGCGCTCGCGGCGGCCTGCGCGGAACGCGGGGTGCAATTTTTCTACGACACGCAAATCGAGGCGCTGGACGTATTGGGAAACAGCGTTGGCGGCGTAAACGTCGTGAGCGGGCGCGGCATGCGCGGGCAGTATCGCGCCGATGCCTTCGTGTGCGCGCTGGGCCCCTATTCCACCCTGCTTGCGGCACGCTACGGCGAACGTCTGCCGATTTATCCCGTGAAAGGTTATTCCGTCACCCTGCCGGCAGGCAGTGGCGCACCGCAGGTGAGCATTACCGATGAATCGCGCCGTATCGTGCTGGCGCGCCTGGGCGACCGCCTGCGCATTGCCGGCACCGCCGAACTGGATGGTTACAACACGGCGATCGACCTGCCGCGCGTGCGCGCCATACTCGAGCGTGCTCAAACCCTGTTTCCACACTGCGGCGAGGCCGCGGCCGCGCAATTTTGGGCCGGCCTGCGCCCGGCCACGCCCGGCAACGTGCCCATCATAGGTAGAAGCCACATCAAAAACCTGTACTTCAATACCGGACACGGCACGCTGGGCTGGACACTGGCCTGCGGTTCGGCGCAAATCCTTACCGCCTGCGTCGAGGGGCGCGTGCAGGGGCTGGAGTTTCCGTTGTGGACCTGAGTACCACTTTCACGCACGCGATCGGCGCGCTGCGAAGCCCGGCGCAAATTCAGCCCGAACAGTGCAGCGAATAGCGCAGATCGGTGAGGCGGCGGCGCTCGGCACGCCACACATCCGCCTCACGGGCGCCATGCGGCTGCCGGGTGAGCGCGTCTATGGCGGCAATGCGCGCATCGATCTGCACACAGTCGACGGCGTCGGTGGAGGCCTGTGCCGTGATCAGCGCGGCCACTGAACCGGTGCTGGCCGTATCGCTGCGCAAATCCGGTACTGCGCGCGGCGCATGGGCATTGGCCGCCGCTGGCTGCAGCAGCACCGGACGTTCTGCCGGCGCCGGCGCTGCATGTGCCGGCAGACGCAGTATCTGCTGCCGTTCGCCGGCCGTACAGGGTTCGCCGGAATAACGTGTGCCGGCCGCGGAGCGGCATTTGTAGGCATGTGCCGGCGGCGCAGCGGCCTCGGCATAGCGCGCCTGGGCAGGCGCCGCCGCCGCGCCAGGTGTCGCCGCCACAGCCGGCGCCGGTACCGGAGCTTCCGACTTGGCGACGTCGCCCGACTTGGCCGTTTGGTGATCCGTCTGCACCAGGAAGGCATATACCAACCAGGCAGCCAGGGGCGCTGCGAGCACCAGAAATATCGCAATAAAACGCTTGTTTGCTGGATTCATGGATGCAACGGGCGACTTTGGCATGGCCCTATTTTCGTGCCAAGCCGGCGTAGAGGCAAGAACTGCTTTCAGGTTATAGCGTCGCCAAGGCGCACGCAAGGTTTGCGGCGCGGGGACCGGCGTAGCGCGCGAAAGATGTTGCGCCGGGTGTGTTCAGTGATCGGCGCTGGCGCAGATGCGCCGGTATGGCTCACCCGCACCGGCGAATTCTGTCCACTCGGTACGGCTCAAATCCCGATTCGCGATGCGGCAGGCGGCTTTTTCCCATTCCGTGACATCGGCGTTCCAGAGCATCAGGCCGTCACCCCAACTGGCCGCGGCAAGCCGGCGCCCATCCGGGCTGAATTGGACGCTCAGTACGGCGTGCGCGGATTTAAGAACGGGTTCCCGGTAGCGATGGCGCTCGGCAACATTCCACAGCACCAGAGTGCCGTCCTCACCTGCGCTGGCAAGGCGCTGTCCGAGCTGGTCAAACGCCAGTCCAAACACCGCACCTTGCTTGGCGTTGAGTGGTTCGCCGGCACGCACCCAGTTCGACACCTGCCACAGTACCGTGCCGGAATGTCGCGACGCCGCGGCCAGAAGCGCAGAGTTGGCGCTGAAAGCCAGTTTGTAGATCGGCCCCTTGCCGGTATCCAGCGCGTTCTCTACCGGCTGCAGGCTGTCGGCATGCCAGACATTGAGCTTGCCGCCGCCGCTGCCGGCTGCGAGCCACTTGCCGTCCGGACTGTAGGCCACGCTGAACGCCTGCTCGCCCGGCGTCAGCGCTAGCGCGGTTTCGAGCTTGCGCGCCGCGACATCGACGATCTGCACGCCGGTCCCATAGCTCGCCACGGCGATGCGCTTGCCGTCGGCGCTGAACGCAAATTCGCGTGCCTCCCCGGCAAGCTCCATGCGAGCGCCGGGCAGCGCGCGACGCGTGGCACGGTCCCAAAGCTGCAGCACACGATCGCGTCCGAGGGTGGCCACCAGACTGCCGTCCGGACTGTAGGCCACGCCCAGCAACGCATCGTCGTGGGCGCCAGCCAGCGCCTGCGGCGGCCCCGGCTGGCCGAGCTGCCAGAGCAGAAGCTCAGCGCCTGCCGCGTAACCGGCAGCAGCAAGCTCCCCGCCATCCGCGGAAAACACCGACTGCATGACCACCGCGGGCGCGCGGGCTACCCGCTCGGCCAGCGCGGTAGGCGCGCGCACATCCCACAGCATGACGCCACCCAAATCGTCTACCGTCGCCAGTTTACGCGCATCCGGCCGCCACGCCAGCGCGCTAGGGCGGCCCTGGTGGCCGGCCAGCGGCGCGTGCGCCGGTTTGCCGGTGCCGGTGTCGAACAGATTCACCAGATGGTCGGACCCTGCCGCCGCAAGCAGCCGCCCGTCCGGGCTGTACTCCAGATTATTTACGTCGCCATGTACGGCAGCGGCGATACTGACTTCCGCTTTGCGGCTGGCGAGATCGAAAAATTCGATTTTTTCGTCCGGCGCGCCCACCGCCAGGGTGCGGCCGTCCGGACTCAAGGCGATGGCCCAGATGGGATCGGCATAGGACGCGAGGGTGACGGGCTGATCGCCCCGGTCGTGCAAATTCCACAACCGGACCGTGCCGTCGTAACTGGCACTGGCGAGCAGGCTCGAGTCGGCATCGAAAGCCAGCGCGGTTACCCCATCGCGATGCGCGCTCATGGGCGGCCCCTGTGGCGCACGCGCGGCCAAATCCCAAAGCAGTATGGTGCCATCGTCGCCGGCCGACGCCAGAAGTTTGCCGTCCGGCGAAAATGCAACGCGCAACACGGCGCCGCGATGTACGGCAAGCTTGGCCTGCAGCTTGCCGCTCGCCACCTCCCACAGGATGACGTTTGCGTCGGCGCCGGCCGAGGCCAGCAGCTTGCCGTCCGGACTGAAGGCAATGCTCGCCACGCGCCGGGCGTGCCCGGCCAGGGGCTGCCCCACCGGCTTCCGCGTTTCGGCGTCCCACAGCAGCACGCGGCCGTCGGCGCCGGCCGCGGCAATCAGCTTGCCGTCCGGACTGAACGCAACCGTCGCGGCGGCACCCTGCATGCCCCAAAGATAAGCGTCGGGCGCCAGCTGCAGCGCGTGCATGAGCGTATCGCGCGCCTCGAAGGTAGGTTTGACGTGGTTCGCCTCCAGCGCCAGCAGCAGCGCGGTGTCGAAGCGGTGCCCGGACAATTCGTTCTCAGCCTGTGCGGCGAGCTGGCGCGATAGTGCGATATCACCGGCAACTTCGGCACGCCGCCAAAGCACGAAAAATACGCCCACGATGATCAGGGTGGCGAGCACGCTAAAGGTTGCAGCGCTACGCAAGCGGCGCGTGCGGCGGCGCTCGGCATCGAGTTGGCGCGCGTGTTCCTGGCTCTGCCGTTCGGCCTCGGCAGCCGCCTGCGCCGCGACATGGCTGGCTTGCAGGAAGTCCAGCGCCGGCTGCAATTCGGTTGCGTATTGGCGCGCCCAGGCGGGCGATGGCTGCTGGCGGCGCTGCCAGTCGCGCGCGAGGCGCAGGTCGGGGTCGCGCCACAGGCTGGCACGACCTTCGGCATGCAGGCGCGAGGTTTCTGCCAGGCGCTGGAACAGCCGTGTCGATTCGCATTCGTCGTCGCCCCAGGCACGCAGGCGCTGCCACACGCGCATGAGGCTTTCGTGCGAAATGTCTATGACGGTATCGGCCGCCAACGGCACTTTCGCCGGCGGCAGCAGAAATGACCGCCCGGGCTCGCGGAAGCGGTCGATCACTGCCGCCACCGCCGCCGGCTCGGCTTCCACGATGGCGCACAGATCGGCAAGCCGTGTCGGGCGCCGGATGCCGCGCGTATCGGTGGATTTGTCCGTCAGCGCCTTGAACAGGCGCGCGCAGACATTGCGATCGTCGTCGCCGGGCAATTCGGCGTAAGTTTCTTCGGCATGCTGGTTGAGCGCCAAAGCCATGCCGCCGGTGGCTTCGTAATGTTCCAGTTGCAGCGCCCCGACGCCGCCGCCATGCAGCCGGCGCTCCCAGGTTCGCTTCAATGCATGCTGCAGGATGGGCAGTTGATCTGGATCGTCGCCTACGTCATTGATGAGCCGGGTGGCCAGCGGGGCCGATACTTCGCCGCCCGCCACCGCCGCCGGTCCGGTGATGGCACGCCGCAATTCGTCCCGCGTGAGGCGCGGCACCAGATATTGGCCGCGATTGATGGCTTCGGGCAGACCGGTAAATTGCGCGCAATCGCCCAGAAAATCCGAGCGCATCGTAATGACCACGTAAATCCGCGTTTCCGGCCGTGCCGCCGCGGCCAGCAGCAAATTGACGAACGCGACCGCCTCTTCTGCCGCGGCCTGGTCGGAACGGGTGCGTACGGCGCCCAGTCTGCGATAGCGAAACAGCTCCTCGAACTGATCGGCCACCACCAGCAGGTTACAGCCCGCGGGCAATTGCGCTTCATCGCGCGCGTCGCACAGCCCCAGCGCACTCATGCGCAGCGTGGTTTCAATCAATTCCGACAGGCTGAATGGCCCGGCATCGAATTCGGCATACAGCACACCGGCTTCGGCCAGCGCGCCGGCCAAAGCCGCGATGGGCGCACTGCCGGGGCGAAATTGCGCAATGCGCCACTGCGACCCGGCACCCGCCATGAGTCCGCGATACAGCGCCGGACGCAGCCCGCAATTGACCAATGAAGACTTGCCGGAACCGGACGTGCCCACCACCGCCAAAAAGTGGGTTGCCGCGAGTTTGTCGACCATGCTGTCGACCTGGGCTTCGCGGCCGAAAAACAGATATTCCTCGTCCGGATAAAACGCCCGCAGCCCCGGATAAGGCCAGATTTCATTGTCGGGGCGCACAATCTGCGGGGCTGCCGGTGCGCTCATGCTTGCCCCGGCGCAGCAAAAAGCGCCGCCAGCGGCGCCAGCGCGGCATCGGAATAGCCCTGCAGTGCGTCCAGAGTATCCGCCTCGCCCAGCGCGATCAGAAATTCCTTGTCATCGTTGGGCGGCGCTGCAACCAAGGTGAATACGCCGCGCAGCGGCCGTGCGCGCTCGATTGCGGCCGCTTTGCGAATTTCGTTCTGCTGGTGGAATTTCCAGGCCTCATCGCCGCTGCCGTAATAGAGCAGCACCGCGTCGGCGGAGGCGAGCAAGTTGTCGTTGGCCGCGCGCACGGCGGCGGCATCGCCCGAAAATACCGGCAGCTTCGGGTCCAGGCCGCGCGCCTTCAAATATTTGAATAACGGCAGGGTGTCGCGCCTGTCCTGTTCGCTACACAAAATGTAGACCAGCGGCGCGGCCGCGGCCGCAGCGGGCGGCGCCGCCAAACGGCGTTCGCGCAGGCGCGCCGACGCCGCATGAACGGCGCTTTTCAGATTTTCCAGATCGCCGCCCACCACGTCCGCGCCGAACTGGGTTTCGCCGTCTTCGTGCATGGAGCGGATGAAAGCCTGCTGGGCCGGCTGTTCTCCTTCCGTACCGGAAGGCAGCCACACCACGCGCTGCAGGGCGTGCGAACGCGCGCGCTCCACGGCGAGCGCATTTTGCAGTACGACTACCGAACGCTGGCTGGGTCCGTCCGGCACCAGGCCGTAGCCGCTGCCGATCAGATGCACTGACAATTTTGCTTGCGCCAGGAGTGCGCGCACGGCTTCCACGTAGTCGCTCTCATCCGTCGGCAATTTTTGCTCGGGCAGCACGCGGTAGCCCAGGCGGCGCAATTCGGTTTCGAGCACCTCGCGCGCCTGACGGCGGTCGCGGCTGGTTTCCGCGAGGTAGATCACCGGCAGCTCGGCGCCGCCCGCCGCCGCAGTGGCGGCGGCAGCGGAAACCGCTGGCGTGGCCTCGGCCGCCGCCTCCATGCGCTTGATCAGTTGTGCGATATCCCAGGCGAGTTTATTGGTTTTGCGCAGAAATTCCGAGCGCGCGCGGTCGCCGTAAGCCGGGTCCAGTTCGCGTGGGGTCTGATCTTCGTCGAATTCGTAAAAATCGTAACCCAGCACTTCGCTCACCACCGCCGGCAAATTTTCCTCACCCGGCAGCGGCGATTTGATTACCTTGAATACGCGCGCCTTGTTTTCCACCACCAGGCCCAGATTGCCTTGCGCGACGCGGCAAAATTCGCGAATTTCGCGCGTGCACCACTCCGAATTCAGGTAGCGCGGCGTAAGTATCGAAATGAGCAGCGCGGTGCGCGGAAACTGGTCGAGTATTTCATCGCTGAACACGTCGTTGCCGCGCAATTTTTCGTCGCGCCAGATTTCCGCGCGCAGGCCCAGGCGCTGCGTCAGCATGGTCTGCAGGGTAAGGTGAAACAAGCTCACCCAGCCGCGCTCGTCCGGCGTAAGCGGCTCATTGTCGATGTGCGCGTAACTGATGAAAACGTGGCGGGTGAACTTCATGCGGCGAGCGTGATGGCCGGTAGTCAGTTTAATTAACGAGGCAAATTTCTTTGCCCGACGATTTCCGCCACGTCGAGCAGCTTGAGCGGTGGATAGCGCCCCAGTTCCAGCGCCACCGGCAGATTGACCAGGTAGGAAAAATGCCGCGGCAGCTCGATCGGAATTTCCTGCGGCCGCACGCCGTCCTGCAGGATGCGCAGCGCCTGGCGCGCCGTGTAGCGGCCGCAATCTTCATACTTGTTCACAATGCCGAACAGCGCGCGCGCATTGACCACCGGCGATTCGTTGGACGCAAACACAGGAATGCCACGCTCCACCGCAGCCGAGGTCAATGCCTGGGCGCGCGTAATCAGGAAGGTGTCCGGCCCCTGATAAATGAGGTCCACCTTTTCTGCCACCAGTTGCGCGACCAGATCGGGTATGGCCGACGCATCGGGGCGGCCACTCACGTCCACCGGCAGTTCGCGCTCGATCACGCTAAATTGCTCGCGTTCTGCCACCACGCGCAACTGATCGCGCGCGTCGAGCGAATTTTTTTCGGTCGGGTTGATGATGAAGCCCACCCGATTGAATTTCAGATAGCTGCGTGCGCTCTTGAACTGAGTTTCCATGGGCAACAGCGTAAGCGTGCCGGTAAGATTACGGCCGGATGAGCGCTCGTTCTCGATGATGCCCGACGCAACCGGATCAGCCACCACCATGAATATGACGGGCAAGTCGGTGATGTGCCGCGCCGGGTCCGGCTTGCGCCAGTTACCCACCATGCCCAGCGTAACCGTGGTGCCCCAGGTGACCACGATATCCGGCCGCAGCCGCTTCGCTTCGGTAACGAAGTCGGGAATTTTCGAAGCGTCCTGCGCCGCATCGCGCAATATGAAGTCAGCGGCAATGCCGCGCTTGCGGAAATAATCCTGAAAGCCGCGGCACGCTTCTTCGCAGCCGCGATACACCGCCATGTAAATCACATAAGGCTTGCCGGCTGCGGCGGCCACCGCAGGCGAGTCGCCGGCGGCACACGCAGTGCCCAGCCACAGGCACAGCAGCAGACTTGCCGCCAGACGCAAGTTCCGGGTCATCATGGCGTGCATCCCTCCGCAGCGCGCGTGCGCCCCTGTGCAACACTGAACAGCACCAGACAGGCCAGTACGCCGGCCCCGGTAACGACCATTACCATGTCGTAATCGAGCCGCGAATTGAGGGCGCCGAGCACCAGCGGCCCCAGCATGGCGCCCAGGCGCTCCACCGTGCGCAGTGCGGCCATGACCGAAGAGGCACCTGGCGCCCCGGACTCACGCCCGGCTTCCACCGCAAGCGCCTGCAAGGGCGCCGACATGAGCCCGGTGCCGGCGCCCAGCGCGGCGATGCCGATGTAGAGCACGGCTGCGCCGCCCCACCAGCCGGCCAGCCCGCCGGCGCCGACCAGCGCGGCACCCAGCGCCACCAAGCCGGCGCGCCAGCCGTAGCGGTCGGACAGGCGCGAAGCGAGCGGATTTAAGGCAGCATTGAGCAAAAAGTATATCATCACGGCGCGCCCCACATCGTTCGCCGAATACCCTTCTGTCATCATGGCGAGCGGCACCAGGTAAAACAAAAAACCGGTTAATACGAACTTGTTGGGCATCGCCGCGCCGAAAAATATGGCCGCCATACGCCAATGCACCACCAGGCGCAGCAGCGCTGCGATCGACAGCGGTGCATCGGCTTGCGCCGCGCGCACCGGCGGCGTGGCACTTGCGACAGCCAGGGCCGCCAGACTCGCCGCCGCCGAGGCGATAAATACCGTCTGGCGTCCGAACTGTTGCGCCAGCACGCCGCCTATCGCGGCGCCACAAATTGCCGCCGCGCTGGCGGCGCCCAAAAACATGGCCAGACCCTGGGCGCGCGTAGCCGGGGTGGTCTGATGCACGATGCTGCGCTGTGCCGCCAGGGTGGCGAGCGCATAGCCGGCCGCACACAGACAACGTGCCGCGACGAAAGATCCATAGTGTGCATCCAGCCCGCCCCAGAAAAACCCCGCCGCCGATAGCGCACACCCCACGAACATGATGCGCCGGCTGCCGTAACGGTCCGCCCAATTGCCTCCATAGGGCGTCGCCAGGGCAAAACAGAGCATGTAAGCCGAAATGGGCAGACTGATGGCGCTCATGCCGGCCACGGTCTGCAGATCGCCGGCCAGATCGCGTATGGTGAGCGGCAGGAAAGAGCGCGTCAGTTCTTCCGACAATATGAGCAGGAACATGGCAAGCCGCAGCCGCGCCAATTCGTGCGGCAGGACATCCGGCACGTCCGCCGCACCCGCTTCGCGCATGCCGATCAGCGCGCCGCTCACCAGTTCGTTGAACACCACCACCGACACCATGAGCAGCACCGCGATATCTGTCCAGATTTCCCACACGCGGCGCGCCACCAGCCCGGCATCGGCCACCACGCGCATTTCGGCCGTCACGCTGCCGACCGCGCCCACTGGCGCAACCGCCGCGATACCCGTACCGCTATCGCGCGCCAGCACGTAACTGCGGCCGCCGCCGGGCGCCTCCAGGCGCAGTTGCACGACCTCCGGGTGCTGTGCCAGCAAATCGCGGAAATATGCCTCCACGCCGGTCAGGCCTTCGAACGGGATGCCCAGGCCAAGCGCACGGTCTACCTGACCGCTCACGAATTGCGCCAGCGTTTCGGCTTTGGCATTCACGGCCGGCTCGATGTGGGCGGTAAATTGCCGCACCGCCAGCAGTGATACGCCGGCCGACCCCACACAAGCCGCGATGAGTGCAGCAACGAGGAGGCGCGTACTCAGGCGCCCGCGGCGCAGGCGCGCCGCACCGGACAGCATGAGCGGGAGAAGGATGCAGGCGCCCAGCATGGCGCCACCCAGCACCGGCAACATGGAGCGGCGTGCGGCATCCGACTGGCGTGCAATGCCCGTATCCGCAATGAGCATGACGCAAGCGCCGACCACTTCGTCATTGCTGTCGCTCAAACGGCGCCCCATCACGATTCCCAGCGGGCCCGAACTGCTGGACCAGACGCCAGCACTGCGGCGCGTTTGCCGCAGCCAATCGGGCGGGATGGAAGAGGCGGGAAATTCTCCGGCGGACCACAGCACGTGCGCGCCATCGCGGTCGATGGAAATGACGCCCACGCCGCGCACGTCCTCGGCACGAGCGAGACGCGGCAGCAAATTCCCCACCGCGTCCAGTTCGGGCAAGGTGAGCCCGGCTGCATAACCGCCCGCCACCACGCCGCGCACGCTATCGACCGCGATGGCGGCGCGTGACACAGCCAGATCGATGAGCAATTCGCGGTGCTTGTTGAGCAACATATAGGTGAGCAGCACCAGCGCGCCCATCTGCGCGGCAAGCAATAAGGCCGCGAGACGCGATAGGCGAAATAGCGGCGCGGCTGTGCTCACCCGGCACCCCACGTGCCGCAACGGAACCGGTTACCCGACCGGCTCGCAAGCCCCCACGTCATCGGCCCCTCCTCCGCGACAGCGCCGCACTCATGCCATACGCATGACGCCGGCCGGCCCTTGCGGCTGACATCCCCCACGCCGGCATGTTACCCGCCCGCTGGCGCGGCATTATGCTACAGCCTAGCATCTGGCTTGGCGCAGCGGCGCGTGGGCCTTTCGTCCAGGATGCAACAGGGCACCGAACTGATGGGGCTGAGTGCAGGCGTCGCCAAAGCGCGCCACTCCCCGTGCAGGGTGCCCGCAAAAGCACCTCGTCAGCGGCAGCCGCTGGCGCCGCGACCGGCACGGCATTAATCCTGAAGCGGCTATCCTACGCAGGTAAGGCGATGCCATGGCGCCGACAGAAACCGCACATGACCACACCAAGACAGCTAGCCGGCCCTGCCCTCCCGGCCGCCCATCCGGACAACCCCTGCGCCCAGCCCGCGTGGGGCGGCAGCACGCCCGATCTGTTCGCCGACCTGGAAGCCGCCGCGGCAGAGCCGTTCTTCTTTGCGCCGGGAGCCGCGCTTTTGCGTGGCTTCGCCTTGCCCTACGTGACAGAACTGCTGGCAGCCCTGGACGAAATTTGTGCGCTGGCGCCGTTCCGCCACATGCAGACACCGGGCGGCCACACCATGTCGGCGGCCATGAGCAATTGCGGCCCACTGGGCTGGGTATCCGACCTGAGCGGCTATCGCTATGCGTCCGCCGATCCGCAAACCGGCCGGCCCTGGCCGGAACTTCCCGCAGCCATGACCAGGCTTGCCGGAGAAGCCGCCACAGCCGCCGGCTACACCAAATTTGCGCCGGACGCCTGTCTCATCAACCGCTACCTGCCCGGCGCCCATCTTTCCTTGCACCAGGACCGCAACGAACGCGACTTCAAGCAGCCCATCGTATCGCTGTCTCTGGGCCTGCCCGCCAATTTCCTGTGGGGCGGGCAGCGTCGCAAGGATGCAGTCTGCAAGCTCGCCCTGCAGCACGGCGACATCGTGGTATGGGGCGGCGCTTCACGCCTCAACTATCATGGCGTGGCGGCACTGGCACCGGGCCAGCATGCACTGCTGGGCGGCTGTCGCATCAACCTCACCTTACGCAAAGCGGGCTGAACTCCGCGCCTGCCCGCAAGGAAGCGCGCGGCCGGCAAACCCGCGCGGACTTTTCGGAAATGCAATAAGAGATGCTTGCCATACGAATCTGGCTGTTTCTTGTACTTACCCTGGGCCTCGCCGGAGCGCGTGCCGAAGCCACGCGCCCCATCGCGCAAGCGCGCGCGCTCGCGCTCGGCAGCCTGGTGCTGGTGGAGGGCTACGTGAGTGTGGAACCTGGCCGCTTCAAATCTTCAAGCGGTGACCACGGCTTCGCAATTCAGGACGCATCCGGCGGAATTTACGTCAGCCCGGCAGGCCGCATGCAGCTTGCCACCGGCAGTTTGATGCGCGTGCGCGGGCTGATCGAAGATGACGGCCACGGCCAGATCGTGCTGAAGCCCGCCAGCCCAAAGGCCATCAAGCAAATTCCGGGGCGCCACCTGCCCCAGGCCGCGCCGCGGCGTAGCGGCGATATCGGTGCCGCCACGGCCGGGCTTATCGTGCGCGTACGCGGTCGCGTGGTGGCGCCACCCAGCGCGGATTTGCCGTGGGGATATAAATTTCACCTGGACGATGGCAGCGGCGCGGTACTGGTGTTCGTCGCCGCCTCCACCCATGTGGACCCGCTACGACCCGGTTTCATCCTGCCCGGTGCCCTGCTCGAGGTACGCGGCTTCGTCGGCCGCTACGACGAACACTACGAAATTTTGCCGCGCCGCCGTGCTGACATCACCGTATTGCATTGAGCAGGTCTTGCGCTGGCCGAGGGCGTCAAACCGTCCGCGCGCCGCGCTCAGCGCTGTGCGCAATCTTCGAAGCCGTGATTGCCGCCTTTGTACTCCGGCTCGAAGTAGTATTTCCGAAATGACCAGCGGCCATTTTTCGCGCGCGTGAAATTGGCGATGCCGGTGCCGTAATCCTTGCTGCCGGCGTCGTCCAGGGCAAAGCGCACGGCCATCGTCGTACCTTGCGCCACCCCCTCGCCGACATAGGCGCCGAAGCCCGGCGCTTCCAGCTTGAACATATAGGCGCCGTATTTCTGCTGGCTGTGCGCACGCACGATTTGCAGCGTCACCGTACCGGAATACGCGCCTTCATGCTGATCCTGGCCGGTGCAGTCATAAACGCCGCTAAAATCCGGCCCACCAAAAGCGCCCGCCACGGGGGGGGTCACATCCGCTGCCCCGGCACCGAATGCCGCCGCGAGCAGAAAAATCGAAATGCAGTACTTCATGAAGCCACTTCCTTTTATTCAAGATTCATTCGAACAGCCCAGCCGTTAGCCGTAGCCGCCCCATCACACCTCAATGGCGGCGTGGCAGGCGCCCCGGCATCAGCCGCCCGGCTGCCAGCAACACGACGATGCTGGTCACCGACGTAATGCCGACCAGAAAATTGGCCACGTCGTCCTGGCCCGCCTGCACCGCCTCATAAACCGCGATGGCCAGGGTTTGTGTCTTGCCGGGTATGCTGCCGGCCACCATCAGCGTGGCGCCAAATTCGCCCAGCGCGCGCGCGAACGCCAGCAACAGGCCGGCCAGCACCCCGCGCCAGGCAAGCGGCAGCGAAATATGCCAGAACACCGACACTTCGCTCAGCCCCAGCGTGCGCCCGGCTTCTTCGAGCTTGGCATCGACCGACTCGAACGCAGCGCGGGCCGATTTGAACACCAGCGGAAACGCCACCACGGCTGCCGCAATCACCGCCGCCTGCCAGGTAAAAATGAGCCGAATGCCAAACTGGGTGTACAACCAGGATCCCAGTGGCCCATGCGCCCCCACCAGCACCAGCAGATAGTAACCCAGCACCGTAGGCGGCATCACCATGGGCAGTGTGAGCGCAGCGTCCAGCAAATCGCGCCCCGGAAAGCGCAGCCTTGCCACGGCGTAGCCCGTACCCACACCCAGCAGCAAATTGATGAGGGTAGCCAGTCCGGCGACCTTGAGCGACAGCAGCAGAGGAATCCAGGCGCCTTGCATGACCGCTCACAGCGCGCTGAAGCCGTGCCGCAGCAGCACTTCGCGGGACGGGGCGGAACGCAGAAACTCGACGAAGCGCTGCGCCTCGCGCGGTCGTGCGCCGGCACGGACGGGCGCGGCGGGATAGACGATGGCGGATCCCGGCGGCACCTCCAAGGCGAGTTTTACGCGCGCGCCGGCACTGGCGGCATCGCTCGCATAGACGAAACCGGCATCGACTTCGCCGCGCGCAACGTAATCCAGCGCCTGGCGCACGTTTTGCGCAAAAATCAATTTCGGCGCCAGCCGCTCCCACAGCCCTGCCCGCTCCAGCGCAGCACGCGCATAACGGCCGGCCGGCACGCTGGCGGGCTGACCGAGCGCGATGCGCTGGTAAGACGCCCCGGCAAGATCGGCCAAGTCTTTCGGCAGTGCAGCCGCTTGCGCCGGCAACACCAGCACCAGCCGATTGGCGATGAAATTTACGCGCGCGGCAGCATCGACCAGACCCGCCTGTACCGCCTGCTGCATGGTTTCCTGATCCGCCGTCGCCAGCACATCGACCGGCGCACCGTTGGCGATTTGCTGCAGCAGCGCGCCCGAAGCACCGAAATTCAACTGCAGCGTTTCGCCCGGATGGCGTTGTTCGTACAAAGCGGCGATCTGCCGCATCGGCGCACCCAGGCTAGCCGCGGCCGATACGGTCAATTCGCCGGCCGTTGCGACAAGCGCCCAGCACAGCGCGAACGACAGGGTAAAAATTTTCAGACGGGGAATTTTCAAGGCAGGCGGGCGCGCAGCGTGCAAAACAGCCGTGCATGTTAGAGGAAAGCGCCGCGGTCGGCGCGGAGGGCGATGCAGCCGCCGATTTGGGCGCGTGGATCGTCATCCGCAAGAACGCCGGATGCCTGAAACATGCAAATCCCGTCCGGCAGGTATCACCCATAGGCTGGGGTGAGCTTGCGAACCCCGGCAAACCGACTTTCGCCTCGCAAGCGAAGCGGCAGCACGCAGCGCAAATACCGATGTCACTCGACCTGCGCGCTACCGAGGCCGTATGGCCGGAACGTGGAAATCCGCCATTCACGATGGAATGGCTCAGCGCTCAGCGGCCCGAGCGATTGCCGCTGGAGGTCAAACTGGGCGCGGATTTCAGTGACATTACGGCAACCGAACACATGACGGCCAACAGCCACCCGCGCCGGGCGTCAGCGAAAACCGCCCATCGAGTAAGCCTGAACGGCGGCACGAGGCCGGGCCACGTGCCCAGACCAACCCGCGGACGCCGCATCGCTCGGCCAGGAATCAGTTCGCCGGCCAGTACAGAGCCAGGCTGGTCGCGCTTCCTGCCGCCACGGAAATACTGCGCGCCTGGGTGGTCCCATGGTAGGTCGCTTCCATCCTGTACCGTCCCGGCGGCAATGCGGCCATCAGAAATGGCCCATCGGTCAGCACCGCCAGCACTTGCTCGTTTTCACCTTTGCTGATTACCACTCGAACGTTGGCCAGGTATGCGCCGCTGCCCTGCTCGGCAAAAGTGAGGCGCAGGTTGTAGTCGTTCGATTGCTGCTGCAGCCTGTCCTGCTCGCGCTCGCCCACGCCTCCGGTCACGTAGGTCACCCCATTCAGATCATGTTTTTCAGGCTTGCCGGCGTGCGCCGCGGTTGCCAACCCGGCCGCGAATAAAGCCGCACAGATCCCTGCTGCGGTGATTCGGAAAGTATGCATGCTGATCTCCTCGATCTGCCGCGCCTACCGGCTGGCCAGGGCTCGCTTCGGATAGCGGCATTCGATGGACGGATTCCACAAACCGTAGTTCCGGCCGGCCGTCGCGCGACCGTTCCATCCAGGGTGAGCGCTGCACGCGCAAGCCGCCTCAACGAAGCTGCCGGTCCCGTCGGGAAGGGCAACTCGCCCGGATGCCCTTGCGACGGTCACGCCGGGCCAGGCGCGGATGTGCTAGAAATCCGGCCGGAAGGATGGAGTAGGGGCCATGACTGATATCGAAGTATTCGTGGGAACATTGGGCGCGCTGGGGCCGGACGGCACGCCCAGCGGCATTTTCAAACACCGGATCAGCTTACCGATCGAATTGGGACCGAATGGATTGGCCGGCGACATACAGGCCGACCGCAAGGCCCACGGCGGACCGGAAAAAGCACTTTGCCATTTTCCCGCACAGCATTACGGACGTCTCGCCGCGCAATTTCCGGCCCTGCGAAATGCGCTGGCGCCGGGTAGCCTGGGCGAAAACCTGAGTTGCAGCGGATGGGACGAAACGACGGTGCATATCGGCGACGTGTTCGCGCTGGGAACTTGCCGCCTGCAGGTGAGCCAGCCGCGCAGCCCGTGCTGGAAAATCGACCACAAACTGGGCGTTGCGGACGTCGCGCGCCACATCGCCGAACAAGCCCTCATGGGCTGGTATTACCGCGTGCTGGAAGGCGGCACGATCACGCCCGAGGCGCGGCTTGAATTGATTGCGCGCAATGCCGACCCGGTTTCGCTGGCGCGCCTGTGGCAGGCTCATCGCGCGCATCGGCCGCGCGCCGAGGAATTGCGCGCCATCGCGCAAACACCGGGCCTCGCACCGATCTGGCGCAAAAAGCTGCTTGAACGACAGTCCTGGCTGGAGAAGTTGCTTGGGCGCGGCGGCGGCGGGGGATAGCGGCGGCGCTGGGTGCGCGTCAGCGTTTCAACCGGGCGCGTCAGGCTTGCGTGATTGACGGGAAACCTTGCGGCCTAACTTCCGCAAGCTTCCTGTACGTGAATTTTGGCGGCCTGCGAGGAAAGTGCACTGTCGGCGATGCTGTACATTTCCGCCAGTTCTTTTTTCGCGCTTTCGCATTCGGGAGGCACTTGCACGAGTTGCTTCCGCTGTACCCCCTCCCCCGCCTGCAGCGCCGGTGGCAGGTGTTGAGCTACCGGCACCCGCGCGGCCTGCGGGGCGCGCAACCAGTTGGCCGTTGCCGCGGCGATGGCTGCGGCGGCCAATAGCGGCGCGATCATCGGTAAGCTTTTTGCCATGTCCTGTCAGCCAAACTTCGCGTGCGGCACTGCGATCGGGAAATTCAGCGCAACCGCGGCAAACACCGCTTGATTGCGCAAGACCCGATTATGCCGCCGTTCCGACATGGCGAATGTGACTTCTGCATCGCTCGGCGGACTCCATTCGCGGCGGCGCCCGAGGCCTGTGACGAATCACCGGGCGCACCGAAATTATCCATAAAGCATCAACTCAAATTAGCCAGATTCCTTACGTTGCAGTCCTTTTGGAAGCTATCTCGCAAGACTCCCGCAAGCATTCATATTTATTTTGGATAGCGTGCGCGCCTGCGCCAAGCAATACTTAGTTGCTAGCAGATTGGCGCGGCGGAGAATACCGTGAAGCGGGTATTAGTAGGCGGAACGGGTGTACTGCACGCAGCGGCCCCGAACTTACCCGGCGCAAGCACGGGAAGCGCCCCCGCCGCCTGACACGAAAAAAACACTTATCACCCCCGTATCGGGTGGCCGGAGGCAGAAGCGCCCTGCAGCGTAAAGCAAACACGATGCACGCCCGCCGCTTGGGGCGGAGTTCGCTCAGGCGTCGCGCACGCCCAGCTTGCGCAGAAAAATTTCCATCAGGCAAAAGCGTGTGAAGCCGCTCTGCAGCAGGTTCAGGCCCACGAATGCGGTAAACCAGAGCCAGTTGCGATGTACGAACAGCGGGCTGCTTTCCACGCCCAATGCCAGTGACAGCAGGATGAAACTGCCGGCGATTACCCGGATCCAGCGATTGATGTTCATGATGCGAGGCTTCCTTCCACTACGGTGTGGGCAATTTGGCCGGCCGCGATGCGCTTGTAGTTGGCGGCGTAATACAGCACCGGGATCACCACCAGGGTGAGCACGGTCGACACCGCAATGCCGAACAGCAGCGAAATGGCGAGGCCATTGAAAATCGGGTCATCCAGTATGAATAGCGCGCCCAGCATGGCGGCCAGGCCGGTCAGCACGATAGGTTTGGCGCGTTCGCTACCGGCGGCGATCACGGCATGTTCGAAATTTGCGCCGCGCGCGAGTTCCAGGCCTATGAAATCGACCAGCAGAATGGAATTGCGCACGATGATGCCGCCCAGCGCGATCATGCCTATCATCGATGTCGCGGTAAATTGCGCGCCCAGCAGCGCGTGGCCGGGCATCACCCCTATGATGGTGAGCGGGATCGGCGCCATGATGATGAGCGGCGTGAAATACGAGCGGAATTGCGCCACCACCAGCAGATAGATCAGGATGAGCCCGACGCCGTAGGCAATGCCCATGTCGCGAAAAGTTTCGTAGGTGATCTGCCACTCGCCGTCCCATTTCCAGGCATAGGACGCATAGGGATCGCCCGGCTGGGTGGTGAAATATTCCGTGAAGCTGCCACCCTGCGGAATGTTCATGCCGGCCAGACGCGCGCGCATGGCAAACATGCCGTAGAGCGGACTATCGAGGCTACCCGCCATGTCGCCCACGACATACACCACGGGCAGCAAATCCTTGTGGTAAATGCTGCGCTCGCGCGCCACTTCCGCCACTTCGACCAGGTCGGACAGGCGTACCGGCGTGCCGTCGCGGGCGCGAATCGAAAGCTTCAGGAAATCCGCCAGACGTGCCTGGGCCTGCGGCGGCAGTTCCAGACGTACCGGCAATTGGTATTTGGCGCCGGTACCGAATAGCGGCGTCACGTCCAGGCCGCCCAGACCCATCTGCATGGTGGCCACCACGTCGGCCTGCGCCACGCCGAGCAGCGCAGCCTTGTTCTGCTGCACCTTGAGCAGCATTTTCGGGGCGGCATCATCAACGCTGTCGTCTATGCCGACCACGTCGGCGGTGGCCGCAAATTCGTCGCGCACGCGCTTGGCGAGCGCCATTTGCCCGGCCTGGTCGGGACCGTAAATTTCCGCCACGATGGGGGACATGACGGGCGGCCCCGGCGGTACTTCCACCACCTTCAGTTTGGCGCCGTGGCGCTGCGCGATTGCTTCAAGCTCCGGCCGCACGGCTTGCGCGATGGCGTGACTTTGGCGCTTGCGCGCATGGCGATCGACCAGATTTACCTGCAGATCGCCGTACTGGCCGCCCGCGCGCAGGTAGTACTGGCGCACCAGACCGTTGAAATTGATGGGCGCGCTGGTGCCGGCATAGGCCTGGTAATCGGTCACTTCGGGCACTGTGCGCAGATAGGCGCCCAGATCGCCCAGCACGGCGGCGGTGCGCTCGACTGGCGTGCCGGCCGGCATGTCCACCACCACCTGGAATTCCGACTTGTTGTCGAAAGGCAGCATTTTCAGCACCACCAGCCGCGCCACCGGCAGCAGTGCCGCCAGCACGATGGCGCCCAGCACTGCCACGCCCAGCAGCCGGCGCGCACGGCGGCCCGCATCGCCGCGCAGAAAAGGCGCCAGCAGGCGCTCGAACAGCCGGTGCAGGCGCGCTTCTTTCGAGGTGGGCGCGTCGGCATGCGCAGGCATGAAACGCTGCGCGAGCCAGGGCGTGACGATGAATGCAACGCCCAGCGACAGCATCATGCCCATGCTGGCATTGATCGGAATGGGCGCCATGTAGGGGCCCATCAGCCCGCTCACGAAAGCCATGGGCAATAGCGCGGCAATCACCGTGAGCGTCGCAAGGATGGTCGGGCCGCCTACCTCATCCACGGCGGACGGGATCAGATCGCGCAAGGAGCCGCCGAACTGGGCGTGGTGGCGGTGTATGTTCTCGACCACCACGATGGCGTCGTCCACCAGTATGCCTATCGAAAAAATCAGCGCGAACAGCGATACGCGGTTCAGCGTGAAGCCCCAGGCCCAGGACGCGAATAGCGTGAGCGCCAGTGTGAGCACCACCGCCGCGCCGACGATGCCGGCTTCGCGCCGCCCCAGCGCCAGCCACACCAGCCCCACCACGGAGAGCGTCGCGAACGCCAGTTTCTGGATGAGTTTCATGGCCTTGTCGCGGGCGGTGGCGCCATAGTCGCGCGTCACACGTACTTCCACGCCATCCGGCAACACGCTGCCGCGCAATTCGTCCATGCGCGCGATCACGCGCTCGGCCACGGTAGAAGCGTTTTCCCCGGCCTTTTTCGATACCGCCAGGGTAACCGCCGGATATTCGCCCGGCTCACCCTTGCCGGCCGCGCCGGTGCCATACCAGACGTAGCGCGCCGGCTGGTCGGGACCATCGTCCACGCGCGCCACGTCCGACATGAATATCGGCCGCCCTTCGCGCACGCCCACCACCAGTTCGCGCACGTCGCGCGCGCTGGCGAGCCAGGTGCCGGTCTGTACCAGCACCTCGCGGTTATCCGCGGTTAGCGTGCCGGACGGGTTAGATGCGTTAGCCACCTGCAGCGCGTCGCGCAAATCCTGCGCGGTCACGCCGTGCGCGTTCATGCGCTCCGGGTCCATCAGCACGCGCACCACGTGGTCCGGCCCGCCCAGCGTGTACACCTCGCGCGTACCGGGCACGCGCTTCAACTCGATTTCGGCGGCGTGCGCCACCTGCTGCAGTTCGAATGCGCCGCGCGCCGGGTCTGCCGTCCACAGCGTCAGCGTCACGATGGGCACGTCATCGATGCCCTTGGGTTTGATGATGGGCTCGCCCACGCCCAGATAGGGCGACACCCAGTCGCGGTGCGACTGCAGCGTGTCGTGCAGGCGCACCAGCGCGGCGGTGCGGTTTTCGCCCACCTTGAATTGCACCGTGAGCACCGACATGCCGGGCCGCGTGACGGAATAGATGTGATCGACTCCGGTAATTTGCGACAACACCTGTTCGGCCGGCGTGGTGACCAGATTTTCCACATCGGACGCGCTCGCCCCGGGGAAAGGGATGAACACGTTGGCCATGGTCACGTCGATTTGCGGCTCTTCTTCGCGCGGCGTCACGAGCACCGCGAACAGGCCCAGCAACAGGCCCGTCAGCGCAATCAGCGGAGTAAGTTCGGCGTCCTGGAACAGGCGCGCGATGCGGCCGGCGATACCCATGGAATCAGTGCGCCTGCCGTTTGAGCGCCAGCCCGGCGGCCACCGGGTCGAGCGCAACGCGATCGCCCGCCGCCAGTCCGGCCAGCACCTCGTAGCCATCCGGACCGGCGAATTCGCCGAGGCGGATCTGGCGCAGGCGTATCGCGCCGTCGGCCGCTACGACAAAGGCGCCGGTCACTTCGCTGCGCTGCAACACCGCAGATGCCGGCACTACCAGGCGCTCGGCTTCGCCGATCACGAAATGGGCGCGGGCAAATACGCCGGGAAACACGTCGCGCAAATTTTCCGGCAGCGTAAGCCGCACCCGTGTGCTGAGCGAACGCGGGTCGGACACCGGCAGCACCACCACTTCTTTCGCCTCGATCCAGCGCGACAGACTGGGAATTTCCACCCGCGCAGGGGCACCGCTGTGAATGCGGCCCAGCATGTATTGCGGAATGCTGGCCACGACGCGCAATTCGTGCGGGTCGAAGCCGCTCATGAGCGGCTTGCCCGGCGCGGCCATTTCGCCCAGTTCCACCAACCGCGCCGACACCACGCCGGAATAAGGGGCAGTGACTGCCGTAAAGCCCTTCACGGTTTCGGCCTGGCCGGCGCCGGCCAGCGTGGCTTCCACCTGCGCCTGGGCGGCTTTGTAGTCGGCCTGCGCCTTGTCCAGCGCGGCCTGGCTCACGAACTTTTGCGTCACCAGGGTTTTGGTGCGCTCGTAGGCCGCGCGCGCCTGCGCCAGATTGGCTTGCGCCTGCGCCACCTGCGCGCGCGTGCCGGATAGCGCCTGTGCCGCTTCGCGCTCGTCTATGCGCAGAATGACCGCGCCTTTTTCGACGTAATCGCCGACGTCGAAATTGATCTGCACGATGCGGCCGGCAATTTGCGCCGCCACGGTGGATTGTTTGACCGCTTCCACCACGCCTTCGGCAGCATAAGTCTGTGCCACCTTGCGATATTCCACCGCGGCAGTGGCGAGCGGCTCGGCCGCCGATGCGGCCTGGCCTAAGCCGAGCAGCGCGCAGGCCGACGCGCAGAACAACATTGCGCGCGCGCCGAATTTTGCAGAAAGCATGGGCAAATCCTGAATATGAAGCGCGCCCGCAAACTGACCTGGACGCAGCATAAGTTTGAATTTGGCGAGTATTATATTAGCAACTGCTAATATTTTCAATGGCCGGACCCGGCTGGCGTCCGCCCGCTGCTCAGCGTCGACGCGTGGCGCGCAAGCTGCGGAAAAAATGCGCGGAAATCGGCTTCCAGCAAGTCATAGTGGGCGTCCAGTTCCTGCCCGCCGCCGCGCAAAATTTGCGGCCGCGCAAGGCGCGCGCTCATGCGCTCGATTGCGTGTTGCACCGCAGCCACATCGCGATAAGCGCCCAGCCAGTCGTGTTCCGCCATCGCCAGCATTACGCGCGCCATCGGCGCCGGCATGTCGGCCTGGCGCGCACGCACCATGGCGTACGTCCTGGCAGCAAAATCGCCCAGCGCCTCGCTGCTGTATTCATTCCACAGCCGGGCCAGAAAATGGTCGTAAAACATGTCCACCAGTATGCCGGAGGCACGCCGATAGGGCGGACTGATGCGCCCGCGGCTGGCGCGCACGATGGCATGGGCGTCGGTGAAGCTATCCACGCTGCGGTGCAGGGTGATCGCCTCGCCCACCGGCCCGGCGTAGCGGCCAGCCAGCGGCCCCTTGACGAAATCCCCCATCAAGCTGCCCAACATGGCGTCCGGCGTTCCGTCGCAAAGATATAAGTGGGCCAGGAAATTCATGTGCCGCGCGTTTTTCGCTGCTCTGGCACTCCGACGCAGTGCCGCCTCATACCGCGCCATTCACGCGTCCGCGCCAGCCTGCGACAGCAAGCTTTCCCGCATTTGCGCCAGATAGCTTTCGGCCACGAGCAGCAAATCTTCCGCCCTTTCGCTGTCGATACGCTCGAATTGTATGGCTTCACCGAAATTCAGTTGCGCCACGCGCGGCAAATCCACGCTCGCCACGTGCGCAATACAGGGATAGCCGCCGGTAGGTTGCCGGTCCGCCATCAGGATGATGGGCTTGCCGTCGCCGCTTACCTGTATGGTGCCGAAGGTCACGCCGCCGGAAATGATTTGCTCGCGCCGCCCCGGCAGCGGCGTGCCGTCAAGCCGGTAGCCCATGCGGTCTATCTGCGGCGACAGGCGCCAGGTAGTGTCATAAAACGCTGCGATCGCCGCAGCCGAAAACAGGTCTTCACGCGCATCCGGCACCACGCGTATGGCCCGTTCGCCAGCGAACTGAAGGTGCAGCCATTGCAAAGCTGCCCCGCGCGGCGCCAGCGCACCGCCCGGCATGGGCTTCCAGCGCGGCCCGGGCGGGTGCGCGTCGCGCGCATAGGTTTCGATCGGGTCTCCCACCTCCAGGCTGCGTCCCAGCCCGGCGCGAGTGAGGCTGCCGGCACTGCCCAACAGTTGTTCCGCCGCAAACCCGCCCGGCGTGGCGATATACACCCAGCGCCCGCGCTCCATGTAGCCCAGTTCAAACAGGCTGCCGGCTTCCATCCAGAGCATGCGCCCGGGCGGCACGGCACTGCCGTTGATGCGCAAATCCATCTCGGCGCCTATGCCCGCCACGGCGATGCGGACATCCCCCAGCGCGCGCAGGCGCAAGCCACCGAGGCCAATTTCAAGCAGGTTGGCGTCGTCCTCGTTGCCGCAAACCCAGTTGGCGAGGCGGGCTGAAACGTGATCCACCGGACCGCCCACCGGCACGCCCAGGTGCTGGTACTCCCAGCGTCCGCGGCCCTGCATGAGCAACAGGCCGCCGCATTTTTCGATGACGAAACTCACTCTGCCGGCTCGGGAATGAATCGCACCCGATCGCCCGGCTGCAGCAGGCAGGGCGGATCGGCGGCCAGGTCGAACAGGCGCGCGCCGGTGCGGCCGATCAAATTCCAGCCGCCCGGCAGATCCATGGGATACACCCCGGTTTGCGCACCGCCTATGGCGACGCTGCCGGCCGGCACCTTGAGCCGCGGTGTGCCGCGCCGCGGCACGTGCAGGCGGGTCGGCAGGCCGCCCAGATAGGCGAAGCCGGGCGCGAAACCCATCATATAAACCTTGTAACTTTGCGCGCAGTACAACTCCACCACGCCTTGTGCGGTCAGCCCGGCGTGGGCCGCCACCTCGGCCATGTCGGGACCGTCGGCACCGCCAAAGCGTGCCGGAATTTCCACATCGCGCCCCGGCGCATCGATTTCGTCGCGCAGGCCAAGCAGCATTTCCTGCAGTGCGTGACGCATGGTTTCCGAAGGTCGCTGCGCGCCCGAGCGTGCCAGGCGTAGCGGGTCGTAATGGATGGTCACGGCGTTGAAGGTCGGTACGACGGACAACACGCCGGGCAGGCGCAGGCGCTCCAGTTCGTGCGCGCAGGCATGCACGCGCAAGTTGATGCCCTCGTCTATCGAGTCGCCGAATTCGATCACGAAAGCGCGGTCGCCCAGGCGGCGTAAATCCTGATGTTTCACGCCGCCGCCCCGCCCATGCCAGTATTCAGAAGCCCAGCCACCCCACCCCCCCTGCGATCACGAACAGCAGTGCCAGCGGCAGGCGGGTGCGCTGCAATAGCAACATGGACACCCCAAAAATCGCCAGCGTCACCCAGGAGAACTTTGCATGACGGCCGACCGCGACGGCCGAGGCGAAGGTTAGACCGACCACGCCCACCCGCACGCCGCGCATCGCCGCACGCATGTTGGCGTGATGCATGAGCCCATCCACCACCTGCCCGCATACCACGATGGCAAGCGCCGGCGGCACAAATACCGCCAGCGCCGCCACCCCTGCCCCGGCCCAGCCATGCAGTGTAAAGCCCATGAATACGACGCTGGACAGGAGCGGCCCCGGGCTGGATTGGGAGGCGGCGAGTGCGGCTGCAAAAGTGGTACCGTCCAGCCAGCGATAGTCGCGCACGAACAAGTCCTGCAACAAGGGCACGATGATGAGCGCGCCGCCGAATAAGGACAGGCTGAGCCGCGCCAGGATCAGGAATAGATCGGTCAGCCCAGCCTGCAGCGGCGCCACCGCCGGTATCCACAGCGCCAGCGCGCCGAGCACGAATAGTACGGGCGCGCGCAGGCTGCCAGGTGCCGCGGCGGCGGCATCGGATGTGTCGTCCGGCCGTCGCGCGGCCATGCCCGCGAACGCACAAGCCAGCAGACTAAGCAATGGAACCAGCAGATGTTGTGCCAGCGCGATGGCCAGGCCACAGGCGGCGGCCAGTGCGGCACTGCGGCGCGACGTGATTGCACTGCGCGCCTGATTGATGCCGGACGAAAAGATGGACGCACAAATGACCGGCACCAGCCCGGCCACGATGGGCGCTGTGTGCAGTCCGCCGCCCAGGTAGGCATAGGCCGCGGCAATGGCGGCGACGCCCAGCGAGGCCGGCGTCGCGGCGGCCACCAGCGCGGCTGCCGCGCCCCACCAGCCGCGCAACGCGTAGCCCATGCGCGCCAGCGCATTGACACCTACCGCGCCGGGCATGGACCAGGCCAGTGCGATCGCATTGGCGTAGGCGCCGGGCGCCAGCCAGCCGCGCTGCTGGACCAGTTTGCGCTCGGCCGCCGCCATCACGGCAAAGCCGCCCCAGGAAGTGGCGCTCACCAATAAAAGGTCCACAAAAAGCTGCCACAGCGCGGGCGCCGCTGCGGCGCGCCGGGTTTCGTCAGCCGGTTCGGAAGCCATAGGACGCACTCGTGTTTTCGCCATTCATGCCGGCCACTCCAGGCGCCGCGTAATCCGCCTAAAGTGCGACTAAGTCACCGGCCGCGTTGTGCGGTACAGCGCCGGCACTGCCGGCAGGTACCGCTCTCCCTATAAACCTCATGCACCCGTCTGGGTCGAATGATGCGCGCCACGCGCGCACACGGTCAAGCCGGCGCCACGTGCCAGAGGGACGGAAGCAACGTGACACTATCGCGCGGGCGCCAGTTGCCACCCGCAAAACTTGCTCGTTCGCGCCAGCCCTGCACAAGCAGCGGGATTATCAACGCAATTCTGGCGCGTCGGCGGAATTCCCGGCGCTTTTGCAATTATTTGCTCACCCGCCGCGCTTGACGTCGCCGGCCACTTCAGGCGCTGCGGCTGTCGAGATCGAGCCAGCGCGTCATGGCCGCATCGAGTTCGCTTTCCGCCGCCTTGAGTCGTGCCGCCAGCGCCTGCGCCTGCTGCGCATCGGCACGGTACAGCGCCGGATCGGACAGCCGCTCGGCGAGCACCTGCTGTTCGTTTTCAAGCGCTTCGATTGTTGCTGGCAGGGCTGCCAGTTCCTGTTGCTCTTTCCAGCTCAGGCCGGATTTGCGCGC
The DNA here is from genome assembly GCA_016791105.1 of Rhodocyclaceae bacterium. Taxonomy (GTDB): domain Bacteria; phylum Pseudomonadota; class Gammaproteobacteria; order Burkholderiales; family Rhodocyclaceae; genus JAEUNM01. The sequence goes on from JAEUNM010000007.1 coordinate 37,811, forward strand.
CGGCTGCGGAGCAGCTTTGGGCGCCGCCACCGCCACCTTTGCCGCCGGCCGCATTGGCTCCGCCGCCTGCCGCGCCACGCGCGCCCAGTCTTCGTAACCGCCGGCATATTCGTGCCAGGCGCCGGGGCGCCCCTCGTAGGCAATCGTTTGCGTCACCACGGCATCCAGAAAGGCGCGGTCGTGCGACACCAGCAGCACCGTACCGTCGAATTCCTGCAACAAATCTTCCAGCAGTTCCAGGGTTTCCATGTCGAGGTCGTTGGTCGGCTCGTCCAGCACCAGCAGATTGGACGGGCGGGCAAAGCCGCGCGCCAGCAACAATCGGTTCTTTTCACCGCCGGACAGGGATTTCACCTTGGCGCGCGCGCGCTGCGGCGGAAACAGGAAATCTTCCAGATAGCCGATCACATGCACGCGGCGCTTGCCGATTTCGACGTAATCCGAGCCCGGGCTGATAATCTCGGCCAGGGTGGCTTCCGGGTCCAGGGCGCTGCGGAACTGATCGAAATAGCTCACTGCGATGCGGCTGCCGCGACGCACGCGGCCGGCGTCCGGCGCGATTTCGCCCAGCATGAGCTTGATGAGCGTGGTTTTGCCGGCGCCGTTGGGGCCTATGATGCCCACCTTGTCGCCGCGCATGATGCGGCAGGAAAAATTTTCCACTACCAGAGTGTCGCCGTTTCTGCGCGTAACGCCCTCCAGTTCTGCCACCATGTCGCCCGAGGCCTCGCCGCGATCCAGCCCCATGCGCACGCTACCCATGCGCTCACGGCGCGCTTCGCGCGCACCGCGCAAGGCATCCAGCCGGCGCACGCGAAATTGCGCGCGCGTGCGGCGCGCTTCCACGCCCTTGCGTATCCAGATTTCTTCCTGCGCCAGCAATTTGTCGGCGCGCGCGGCTTCCAGCGCCTCGGCCGCAAGTTCGGTGACTTTGCGCGCAGCGTAGGCGGAATAATTGCCGGGATAACTGGTGATGCGGCCGCGGTCCAGTTCCACCACGCGAGTGGCCACCGCGTCCAGGAAGCGGCGGTCGTGCGTAATCACCAGCGCCGCGCCGCGAAATTCCTGCAGCATTTGTTCCAGCCAGGCGATGCCGTCCAGATCGAGGTGATTGGTGGGTTCGTCCAGCAACAGCAATTCCGGCTCGCCGGCCAGCGCGCGCGCCAGTGCGACGCGCTTCTGCATGCCGCCGGACAGGCTGCCGGCGCGCAGCTCGGGCGCCAGCTTGAGCATTTGCAATGCCTGTTCGATGCGCGATTCGTAGCGCCAGGCGTCCAGGTGTTCCAGCGCGTGCTGCAATTCGGCAAGCCGCGCCAGATCGGCCTCGGCAGCCGCGCCGCTGCCCAGCCGGGCGTTCAGATCGTGATAGTCGATCAATAGCCGTGCGGTTTCGCCCAGACCTTCCGCCACCAGATCGAATACCCGCGCGTCCGGCGCAAATTCCGGCTCCTGCGCCACATGTGCGATGCGCAAGCCGGGCGCGCGCCAGATTTCGCCGTCGTCCAGATCTATGCTGCCGGCCGCTACCTTGAGCAGACTGGTTTTGCCGCTGCCGTTGCGCCCGATCAGCGCGACGCGCTCGCCGGGTTCCAGCACCAGGCTGGCGTGGTCCAGCAGCGCGACATCGCCATAGGCAAGGCAGGCAGCGCCAAAACTCAATACGGGCATGGCCGGAAACTCCGCGAAAATTGGGCCGCACGAGCGTAGCACGAACCGGACAGCGCGCGCGCGGCGCCGCCACGACTACCCGATTCGCATAATTTCGGCTGGCTCACCTGGTGAGCCTTGCGTACTGCAGACTGTATGTATATTCACTAGCCGGGAGCGCCGCCATGATTGTTTCCGTACTCGACCAGACCGACCTGTTCGGCGAAGCCGTCAGCCCCGCTGCCGCCGAAGCTTCGCCCCGCCCCGCCGCCGCGGGCATGCTCGCACTGGCTGCCGATCTGCACGCCAGCGGCGCCGGGCGCATTTGCGCAGAACTGGTGCAGCCGGCACGCCCGGCGCGCTACGCCGCCTTTCCGCCCGGTCTGGACGCCCGCATCCTTGCAGCGCTGGCCGCACGCGGCGTCGCGCGGCTCTATACCCACCAGCGCGAGGCGATGGATCATGCCCTGGCCGGCCGCCATGTGGTGGTCGCCACGCCCACCGCTTCCGGCAAATCGCTTTGTTACCACCTGCCCGTGCTGGCGGCGGCGCTGAGCCAGGGGCGCGCCCTCTACCTGTTCCCGACCAAGGCGCTGGCGCAGGACCAGCTTGCCGAACTGCTGGAACTAAATCGCGCCGGCGGCCTGGGCCTGCGCGCCTGCACCTTCGACGGCGATACGCCGGGTGACGCGCGCCGTGTGGTGCGCAGTCATGGCGACGTGGTGATCAGCAATCCGGACATGCTGCACCAGGGCATGTTGCCGCATCACCCGAAGTGGGCGCGCCTGTTCGAAAACCTGCGTTATGTGGTGATAGATGAATTACACGTCTATCGCGGCGTATTCGGCGCCCACATGGCCAACCTGCTGCGGCGCCTGGCCCGCGTGTGCGCGTTTTACGGCGCCTCCCCCACCTTCATATTCTGTTCCGCCACCATCGCCAACCCGCGCGAACTGGCGGAGCGGCTGCTGGGCGCACCGGTCGCGCTGGTGGATGCCAGCGGTGCGCCGCAGGGCGAAAAGACGCTCATGATCTGGAACCCGCCCATCGTCAATGCCGATCTGGGCCTGCGCGCCTCGGCGCGCTCGCAGTCTTCGCACATCGCGCGGCTGGCCGTGCAGCACGGGCTGAAAACCCTGGTATTCGCCAACTCGCGGCTGGAAGTGGAAGTGCTCACCAAATACCTGAAGGACCGCTTCGATGCCGACCCGCGCGAAGCGCCGCGCGTGGCCGCCTATCGCGGCGGCTATCTGCCCAGCGAGCGGCGCGACAAGGAAAAGAAACTGCGCGCCGGCAGCCTGGATTGCGCGGTATCCACCTCGGCGCTGGAATTGGGCGTGGATATCGGCAGCCTGGACGTGTGCGTACTGAATGGCTATCCCGGTTCCATCGCCGCCACCTGGCAGCGCCTGGGCCGTGCCGGCCGCCGCGAACGCGCCGCGCTGGGCGTGCTGGTCGCCACCAGCGCCCCGCTCGACCAATACGTGGCGCGGCATCCGGAATTTCTGCTCGGCGCCTCGCCCGAACACGCGCGCATAGACCCCGACCAGTTGCTCATCCTGATGGACCACCTGCGCTGCGCGGCATTCGAATTGCCGTTCCGCAGCGGCGAACTCTTTGGCGGCGAAGAACTGGAACCCATGCTGGGCTATCTGGAACACCAGAGCGTACTACACCGCGAAGGCGACACCTGGCACTGGATCGCCGACAGTTACCCGGCCAATGCTGTCAGTTTGCGCGCCGTCGCCGACGGCAATTTCGTGGTGATCGACACCACCGGCGGCGCGCGCAACGTGATTGCCGAAGTCGATTATTCCAGCGCCCCGCTCACCCTGTACGAAGGCGCCATCTATCTGGTGCAAGCCAGCCCCTGGCAGGTCGAAAAGCTGGACTGGAGCGGCCGCAAGGCCTTCGTAACCAAAACCCGCGCCGACTATTACACCGACGCCATCGACTACACGCGGCTGAAAATTCTCGACGACTTCGAGCGCGCCCAAGGCCCCGCCGGCCACAGCGCGCACGGCGAGGTGCATGTGGTGCGGCGCGTGGCGGGCTACAAGAAAATCCGCTATTACACGCACGAAAACATCGGCTACGGCCCGGTCAACCTGCCCGACCATGAAATGCACACCACCGCCTTGTGGTGGGAACTGGACGAAGCCGCGTTATGCGCCGCGTTCGCGTCACGCCAGGACGCGCTGGACGGCTTTCTGGGCGCCGCGCACGCCCTGCATCACGTCGCCGCTTTGGTGTCACTGTCGGAATTGCGCGACATTGGGCGCGCGGTCGGCGACGGGGCTGCCACCTGGTCCGCTGTAGTCGGACCGGAAGGGCGCGGCGTACTGCGCGGCGCTGACGGATCGGAGCTGGCGCTGCGCGCCGAGCGGCATTTTCGCCCCACCCTGTTCCTGTACGACAACTATCCGGGCGGCATCGGCCTGGCCGCACCGCTCTTCGACGCACGGCGGCAAATCGTCACGCGCGCCGCCGAAATCGTGCAGCACTGCGGCTGCACGCAGGGCTGCCCGGCCTGCGTCGGCCCGGTACTGGGCGTCGCGCGCGGACTGACGCCCAAACAATCGGCGCTGGCCGTGCTGCACCTGCTGGCACTCCTGCCGTGAGCGCCAGCTTGGCCCAACGCATGGCGCGCCTGCTGCCGGCCGCCGCGCCGCCCACGCCGGCACACGGCGCGGCGACGCCGGGCGTCGATGCGCTGACCGAGTTGATCGCCCGCATCGAGCGCCTGCACGGCGGCAAGCACCTCGCCGCGCCCGCCGCCGCCCCCGTAGCGGAGCTCGCCGCTGCCCTGGACGGTGAACTGCTGGAGGGCGGCATAGTGCGCGTGCGGCGCAACTATCCGCTCACGCATCGGCACGGTGACCAGGCCCTGGGCCAGCTCGCCGCCTGCACGCAGGATCATGCCGGCGCGCTGCGCTGGCCGCGCCGCATCGCACCGCAACGCTTATTGTTTTTCGATACCGAAACCACCGGACTGGCGGGCGGCAGCGGCACCCTGGCATTCATGGTCGGCGTTGGCCGGCTGGCCGGCGCGAGTTTCGTGCTGACGCAATATTTCATGCAGAACTTCGCCGCCGAAGCCGCCCTGCTCGCCGCGCTGGCTGGCGAAATTTACGCAGAGAGCGTGCTGGTAAGTTTCAACGGCCGCAGTTTCGATGCGCCCCTCATCGCAACGCGTTGCCAACTCGCCCGCCGGCCCGATCCGCTCGCGGCCCTGCCGCACCTGGATTTGCTGCATGCCCTGCGCCGCGCCGCGGCCGGCCAATTGCCGAACTGCCGACTGCAAAGCGCCGAAGCCGCCCTGCTCGGCCTGACCCGCAAGGACGATTTGCCCGGACAACTGGCTCCGCGCGCCTGGACCCGCTGGCTGGGCGAACGCCGCGCCGACTGGCTCGCCGCCCTGGCGCAGCACAATCGCGACGACATCCTGTCGCTCGCCGTTCTGCTGCCGCTCCTGGCCGGCGAACCCGCCCGCCTGTGCGAAGCACCCGCACCGCTACGCCGGCGCGCCTAGCCCGGACTACTTTCTTTGTGACGCGCCTGCGCGTGCCCGATCAAGCAAACGAACTGTAAGACCGTCGCCAGTGATTGCGGTTTTGGTAGCTTACGTCTGCCCCAACTGCGATACAGCGGCTGCGATCGGGTAGGAGGTAGGGTTGCCCCTACCGTCCTCCCACACCACCGGACGTGCGGTTCCGCATCCGGCGGTTCATTGAACACACTGGAATCGTCGCATCGTATCGAGCAGCGACACCAGACCTAAACGATCAAAGAATG